>CAYWFG010000007.1:0-75411 GCA_964458185.1 uncultured Zetaproteobacteria bacterium | reverse complement strand
TAACATGCTGTAACCCCTTGATTCTATTGCTGTCCCGTCTTAAAAGGGAAGCCAAGAATTGCACTTATGATACGAATTCAGGTGAGGTTTATTGCACCATCAACGCAAACGTGGATCAAAGCGATCACGCAAGCCTTCACCCAATAGATTATACCCCAACACGGTGATTAAAATTGCAATGCCAGGGTAAAATGATAGCCACCATGCAATTTGAATATTGTCTTTGCCGTCAGTGAGAATATTACCCCATGAAGGATCAGGCGGTTGCACACCTAGACCAAGAAACGATAATCCTGATTCAACCAATACTGCCCCTGCTACACCAAGGACGGCTGAAACCAATATGGGGCCCATAGCATTGGGTAACATATATGCCCAAATCATGCGCAGCGGTGAAACGCCCAATGATTCAGATGCAAGTACATATTCACGTTGCCGAAGGCTAAGAAACTCTGCCCGAACAAGCCGCGCCACGCCCATCCATGATGTTAAACCAATGACAATCATGATGTTCCAAATAGAAGGTTCAAGAAAGGCAATAACTGCCAAAATTAAAAAGAAGGTGGGGAAACATAACACCATATCGGTGACCCTCATCAATAATGCGTCGATTCGTCCGCCATAAAAGCCTGCAATCGCACCTAATGCAATGCCCATTGCCATGCTAATCCCCACGGCAACTAAGCCTACCGATAACGATACCCGCGCACCGTACAACATGCGCGAAAAGACATCGCGTCCTAGCGTATCTGTGCCACACCAATGTACCCATGATGGTGGCAATAAAATTTCACGGACATTCACATGGGTTGGGTTATAAGGCGCTAAAATCGGTGCGAAAATAGCCAGTATCACCACACTGATGACAATCAATAAACCAATGGTAAACAAGGGTTGATGGCGAAGTGCTGCGATCATGTTGTCACCTGATGACGGGTGCGAGGGTCAGCCCATGCATAGGCAATATCTGCTAACAAATTACCGATAAGCGTCAATACCGCGCCGATCACCGTGATTCCCATCACCACGGTATAGTCTCGCGCTAAAATGGCTTCGTAAAACAAACGCCCCATACCCGGCAGAGAAAATAAATACTCCACAATCACAGAACCACCAATCAAACCTGGGATGGAAAGCCCCAGCAGGGTGATAATCGGTAGCATGGCATTTTTCAAAGCCAGTTTGTAATGAATATCGGTATCAGCATAGCCCATTGCCCTTGCCGTAGTAATATAGTCTGCACGAATTACTTCTAGCATACCAGAACGCATAAAACGGCTCATGCCTGCAACACCGCCAATGGCAGAGACAAATACAGGGAGCAATAAGTGTTTTAAAAAATCAACGCCTTGTTGCCATACGCTCATTTGTTGCCAATCATAATCATGCATGCCCGAAATAGGCAGCCAACCCAGATTGACCCCCAAAGCCAGCATTAACAACAGCCCTAGCCAAAAAGATGGGATGGCAAAACCAATGAACACCAATACCGTCATGCCACGATCCCACAGGCTATCACGGTGAACTGCCGAAAAGACGCCCACAGGAATAGCCACCAACATAATCAATAGCATAGCGAGGATATTCACCCACAGCGTGACAGGTAAACGCTCCAAGATTTTGTCTAACACGGGACGCGCATCGCCTGAAAGGGAGTGACCAAAATCTAGAATTACAAGGTGTTTGAGCCAGATCCAATACTGTTCATGAAGGGGTTGATTGAGACCATAATATTCACGCAATCGTTCAATATCTTGTGCCGATACTTTAGGGTTGAATTGTTGACCCACCACCGAAGGCTCCCCTGGAGCAAGGTGCATCATGGCAAAAGAAATAAGCGTAATCCCCAAAAGTAGGGGCAGCATGGCAAATAAACGGTGAAGCGAATAGCGCAGCATAGGCGGAGCTTAAGAAACCACTGAAGAATCTTCTGCTATGCTAAAAGCGTCCCATGCCGCAAGAAATACGTTCATGTGGGGGCGATCATTGCCTTCTTCTTTGATATAATTACGCATACCCAATACCGCTCTGGCATACGCAGACTCTGATAATGTGCCATTAAAATATTCCCAGCGAAGGTAAATTAACGCGGTAGTGCATACATCGGTTTCGCAATAATTCCGAATGGCTACCAGTTCGTTGGCTTCAAACATGGCACGGACATTATCACCTGCGACATCAAGCTTACCAGGGATGCCAAACACCGTTGCCACTTCATGCATCGAACACCGTGCCGATGCACCATAATCCGACAATGCTTCTAATAAATCAAGGTGGTAACGCTTACCGTAGCGACTATCATAATTGTTCCATTTATCGCCTTCAGTGAACCAACGCGGACAAGAGAGACCATGTACCATTGCTCGGTATTTCATCACAGGCACATCAAAACCACGACCGTTAAATGTAACGAGGGTGGGTGCGCGTTTTTCAATCAAGTGAAAAAAACCTTGCAGCAAAGCGTGTTCATTGCTTGCTTCATCGCCGCCAGCAGCGATTTTTTTCACCATTAACTCAATACCATCTTCACCTGATTCGATACAAAAGTGCGCATAAGCAATAGCAACCACTTGGTGAAAGGGTTGACGGGGAAAATCGTTCCGACCATCCGTTTTTTCTAAAAAGTAATCACTCAGCGCATTCCGTGATTCACTATCGCTTAAATCAGTCAAGCCTAGCATTCGGCGGCTGGCATCAGCATCAGGAACAGTCTCAATATCAAACACAATAATATCACGACGCATTATCATCCCTCCCTAAAAAAAGAAAAACGGCCATAAAGTCACCGTCAACATGAATACAATCAAGAAACAAAAAACTAAAAACCTCACTGGGTTTTGTATCCAGTGTTGCAGGTGACTTACCGTAGGAGGGCGTGGCATGGCTTGCCGTTGTTGTTGGTAGTCGTCTAACAAGGCCTGCGCGGCTTTTAGTTGCGCAGCATCACGCAGCCAAATCGCAGCAACTCCTAAGCCCCACGTTCCTGCGGATGTTTCATAAACATCCATCGTTGCCTCGGCAAGCAAATCACGCACGGCATTCGCTTCTTCATCGGAGACATCGCGCAAACGAAACAATAACGTCGCCATAAAGTTACGCTGCCGCCGTTTCAATCAGCATAGCTTGACCAAAAACTTCAACAGCATGCTCTGCCTGCTTTTGTGTCGCCCAACGCTCTAATAATAATTCACCACTGCCATGCAACTGCAACACCAGATGATCATGGCGTGTAAACACCGTGATATCTTGTACATCGCCTTT
Source organism: uncultured Zetaproteobacteria bacterium (assembly GCA_964458185.1). Lineage (GTDB taxonomy): Bacteria > Pseudomonadota > Zetaproteobacteria > Mariprofundales > Mariprofundaceae > AB-137-C09. The sequence goes on along the minus strand of CAYWFG010000007.1, from coordinate 72,150 downwards.
GCGTTCTTTATTCAATGCAATAGCAAGCCGAAGCAATAACACCAAGGCATTCATCTGCTTACGTTCGCTGGTTGATAATGAACTGTAAAAAGTATTGGATAGCGAGGGCATTTTTTTACGTTGATAACGTACCATGACGGCAAGCCAATCTTTCTCAATATCTGACAAACCAATCATCGGTGAGGCGTGCAAAATATATGCTGCATGACGATGATGACCATCACTGCGAATCATGATGCCAATTTCATGAACCAGACTGGCAATATGCAACAATAAGCGGTGACGCGCTGATAAACCATGGACATCAGCCAATTCGTCAAACAATACTTTGACCAAAATACTGACGTGTTTGGCATGCTGAAGGTCAACATGAAAGCGTTTTGCCATCGCAACTGCCCACGAGACAGCTTGATGACGCAAGGCTTTTTTGCTTACGCCTTGTTCTTTATGCAACAAATCAATCAGCACACCTTCAGCCAGACCTGTTGCAGGAATCACCAGTCTAGCAGGCTTCACCAATGCCATCACTGATTTTAACACCAGTAAGGCAGGAATAATCACATCAGCACGATCAGGGCGTAATCCTAATGTATCGACCCGCTGTTGGTAGCTCATGCTACGAAGATGAGCCTCGATTTTTTTTAAGTCTTGGTAACTGATTTCTCCTGCCGATGGGTTAGCCAGCAAATCAACGCCTAAAGATCCGATGCATTCAATATTGCCGCCAGTGCCAATGCATAGATCGACCTCGGCATCCAGAATTTCCTCTTGAACCTTGCGTTGCATAAAAGCTACGTACTCTTCGACAAGGTTTGCCAGTTCATGTTCATCTTTAGCATCAGAGAAGCGTTCTAGCAAGCGAACCGTTCCCATTTTAAAACTCTCTAATGCCACAATATTGCCATGATTAGACAATGAAACCTCGACACTCCCACCACCAATATCAATCAATAAGGTTTTTTTATTCACCAATGCTGGCAGCGCATATTGAATAGCAGTATGCACCAACCGCGCTTCTTCTTCACCAGAGATGAGTTCGATATGAATATTGGTTTGTTTGCCAATTCGCTCAATCAATGTTTGAGCATTGCTGGCACTGCGCAGCGCACTGGTTCCTGTTGCTCGCACACTGCCTACTGGGTAGCGCGCAATGGCAGCTTTGAAGTGTTCAAATGCGCCCATAGCGAGTGTCATCGTGGCTTCAGAAATAACCCCTGAGGTGAATGAATCTTTTCCTAAGCGGACGGCCTCACGCTGATAATAAACCAATTTTGTTTTTCCATCGGCGTTTAAACCACCAATGCGCAAGCGCATGGCATTGGAGCCAATATCAATCGCAGCAACCAACGATGCTGGCATATCAGTATCTATATCAGACTGAGTTTTTTCATCTATCATCGTATTCTTTCTCCCCAAAGCACCATGCACGCTCTTTAAAACGGTAAAGTTTTTCCGCCAAGAATATGAACATGTAAGTGAAACACCACCTGCCCGCCACCTTCTCGAACATTGATGACTACGCGGTAGCCTGCATCAAGCTTTAGCACTGTATCAGCGATATGTTGCACCCGATTCATTAATACGCCCAGCAATGTGGGGTCATCAACATCAGATAATGTCGCAACATGCAGCTTAGGGATAACCAGTACATGGGTCGGTGCTTTAGGCTGAATATCGTTAAATGCAATAACGTCATCATCTTCATAAACAATATCAGCAGGCAAAGTTCCAGATATTATTTTACAAAACAAACAATCTGACATGGTAACACCTCTATTTTAAATCGTTTCTTTAGACCTATTTATCATATTCGCCACGGCATGATGAATGGGTTGCATTTTTTCACGGGTCTCTGTATCGCCATGATTATCACGCTTAACTGTATTCACGCCATCAATATTACGCAACAAACGCATAATATCTGCCAAATGATTACGCCCCCGAACATCAACAAGGAACAATAAATGGGTGATACCACCACTTAATTGATGCATGCGAAGGTCTTCAATATCCGCATGTGCTTTGGTCATAAGGATGGATAGTTCTGCTAACATGCCACGTTTATTTTGCGTGGTGAGTTCAATGCCTGTGGTGTATAATTGTTTGCTCTCACCTTGCCATTCAAAGTTTTGCCAATCTTCATGGTTTTTGGTAAGCACTTGATGACAACGGTAGTAATGCAATTCAAAACCACGGTTTGCTACAATTTTACCCACAATAGCATCACCAGGGACAGGGTGGCAGCAAGACGCAGGGTATAACATCCGTTGATCAATACCACTGATATCTAGTGGGTTTTGATGCTTGCTCATTGCACTGTACAATTGACCCAATGATGTTTCCCCACGCCCCAACTGTACTTCAAGGCTTTCTATGCTTGGGCACTTCAAGGTTGATAAAACTTGATCAGACAAAGGGTTCTTAGATATGTTTTTGATCATCCGACGACCCAATGCAATGCTATCTTGTTGGTTTTGCTTTTTGAAAAAATGGCGAATACTGCGAAGCGCTCGTGGTGTTTTCACCAGTTTCAACCATGTGAATGAAGGCCCTTGCTCAGGGTTGGTGATCACCTCAATGCGATCACCATTACGCAATCGTTGCGATAAAGAGGCGTTTTTATTGTTAATGATCACGCCCATGCATTGATGACCAATATCGGAATGAACAGCATAAGCAAAATCCAATGCTGTAGCATTGCGCGGCAAAGAATAAAGTTCACCATCGCGGCTAAAAACAAAAATTTCTTGAATAAACAAATCAAGCTGGACGTTTTCAAGAAACTCTGCGGGACTGCTTACCTCTTTAGATAAATCAGCAAGGTTTCTTAACCAAGCCATGGTCTGATGATTGAGTTCTTTTGCGCTATCTTTGTACAACCAATGGGCAGCAAAGCCATTTTCTGCACGGTGATCCATTTCTTGCGAGCGAATTTGAACTTCTAGCAAGCAACCGTCATTATCATAAACTGAAGTGTGCAACGATTGATAGCCATTGCTTTTGGGTGTGCCAATATAATCTTTGATACGACCCATTTTGTTTTGATACAGTTCGTGAATAATCCCCAATGCCTGATAACAAGCAGCGCGGTCTTTTACCACAATGCGAAAAGCCAGCATGTCATGGACTTGATCAAAAGCTAAGTTTTTTGATTGGATTTTTTGGTGGAGGCTATATATATGCTTGGCACGCCATGTTACATTGGCTGTTAAATCGTGGCTTTCAAGAATAGACCGCATAATATTTGCCATTTCTGTGGGGGTGTGGTTTAACGCTGTGATTTTTTCGTCGCGTAATTGCTGCAATGTACAAAAAGTTTTACGGTCATGGGTGAAAAAAGCAAGGTCTTGAAGTGCTTGTTTGATCCAATACAAACCCAAACGATTGGCCAATGGTGCGTAAATAGTCAGGCACTCATCAGCTTTTACCTTCGCACGATGAAGTGGCATCGAGCCTAAGGTTGACATATTGTGCAATCTATCGGCTAATTTAACAAACAGCACACGAATATCTTTTGACATCGCCAAAATCATTTTTCGTAAACTTTCTGCTTCTTTGGTTTCTTTGGATTCAATGCCAGCACCACTTAATTTGGTGACACCATCGACCAAGTCAGCCACCACAGAACCAAAGTGATGCTCAATATCCATCAATGATGCTTGAGTGTCTTCTACGGTATCGTGTAACAAGCCTGTAACGACGGTTTCTACATCTAGCCCCATTTCTGCCAGCAGCCCTGCCACTGCCAATGGATGGGTGATAAATAACTCACCCGACTTTCGCTTTTGCGGCCCATGGGCATGAGCCGCAAAGACATAAGCGCGTTTGATTAAATCAAAATCAGCATCAGGTGCATAATTGCGAACGCGCTCAAGAATCTCGAAAACCCGCGTTGCATAGGTAACGTTGGCACGAAAAACATCTTTATAATCTAATTCAATCAATGATCAGTCAGTATTTTCTTGTTCTGCTTGTAAACGCTGTAGCTCTATTTCATCAATCTTTTCCAAAGTCTCCCAGTTCATCAAGCCACCAGCGATTTCGCGCAGGGCTTGTACAGCAGGCTTGTACAACTCCTCTTCTTCTGACATTGGCTCTAAACCAACAACCAATTGTCTTGCCCTGCGGGTAGCCAACAAGACCATTTCAAAACGATTAGGGTAATAACTGATACAGTCTTCAATGGTTACACGAGCCATAATTCCTCTCAAAGGGACTAAAATTTCCCCCCATTATTAAAAACAATCCATAATATATCAACTTTTGGCAATGATTATTCGTCTGACAACTGACGAACTGCCCCTTTATCTGCTGATGTGGTCATGGCTGCATAAGCACGCAGTGCTTTAGAAACAATGCGTTTTCGTGATACTGGTTGCCATGCTAATGCGCCTTTTGCTTCCATTCGGGCTCTACGCGCTGCCAATTGATCATCGCTGATGGTCAGATGAATACGACGGGCAGGAATGTCAATATCAATGATATCGCCGTCTTCAAGCAAGCCAATCGCGCCGCCTTCTGCCGCCTCTGGTGACACATGCCCGATAGATAAACCTGATGTGCCGCCAGAAAAACGACCGTCGGTCAACAAAGCACAGGATGCACCCATGCCCATAGATTTTAAATAGGCAGTAGGGTAGAGCATTTCTTGCATGCCAGGCCCGCCTTTTGGTCCTTCATAGCGGATGATTAATATATCACCTGCTTGAATGTTGCGGTTAAGAATCGCATCGACGGCATCTTCTTGTGCTTCAAAGACACGCACTGTTCCTTGAAATACCCAAATAGCAGGATCAACGCCTGCTGTTTTGACAATACAACCACGCTCGGCAACATTACCATACAAAATGGCAAGTCCGCCTTCTTGCGAATAAGCATGCGCACGATCACGAATGCATCCCGTTTTACGGTCAATATCCAACGATGACCAACGCACGGATTGGCTAAAGGCTTCTTGCGTAGGGATTCCCGCTGGCGCGGCAGCATAACGATGGTGTGCTTCGCTGTTGGCTCTGTCTACAATGTCCCATTGCTCAATCGCTGTTAGCATTGTTTTGCTGTGAACGGTCAATGTTTCGCTATGCAATAAATCAGCCCGATGCAGTTCTGCTAAAATGCCAAAAACACCGCCAGCGCGGTGGACATCTTCCATGTGGTAGTCTTGCGTTGCAGGTGCAACCTTGCATAAATTAGGCACAAGGCGGGAAAGGCGATCTATATCATGCATGGTGAAATCAACATCAGCTTCTTGTGCAGAGGCAAGCAAGTGCAATACGGTGTTGGTTGACCCGCCCATGGCAATATCAAGCATCATAGCATTTTCAAACGCGGCTTTGTTAGCAATACTGCGTGGCAATGCCGCTGCATCTTCGTCTTCGTAATAACGCTTGCTTAGTGCAACAATCAATCGCCCAGCTTGCAAAAATAATCCTTTTCTATCGGTATGTGTTGCCAATAAGGAACCATTCCCCGGTAGCGATAAGCCCAACGCTTCGGTGAGGCAATTCATTGAATTGGCTGTAAACATGCCCGAACACGAGCCACATGTTGGGCAGGCAGAACGCTCAACAGCCAGCACGTCGGCATCCGATTCGTTAGGGTTAGCTGCCATCACCATGGCATCAACAAGGTCTAAATGTTTTTCTTCATCGTTGATGACAACCTTGCCTGCTTCCATAGGGCCGCCTGAAACAAACACCACAGGAATGTTTAACCGCAACGCAGCCATCAACATGCCGGGGGTGATTTTATCGCAGTTAGAAATACACACCATCGCATCAGCACAATGGGCATTGACCATGTATTCCACCGAGTCCGCGATAATCTCACGGCTGGGCAATGAATACAGCATACCCGCATGCCCCATGGCAATACCATCATCAATGGCAATGGTGTTGAATTCTTTGGCGACCCCGCCTGCCGATTCAATTTCGCGGGCAACCAATTGCCCAACATCTTTTAAATGAACGTGACCCGGTACAAATTGTGTGAATGAATTCACTACGGCAATAATAGGTTTGCCAAAATCATCATCAGTCATGCCCGTAGCACGCCAGAGGGCGCGTGCGCCAGCCATATTGCGACCATGGGTCGATAATCGTGAACGGTATGCAGGCATAAAAACTTCCTTAATTTTTTTCTTGCGGGTTATCTTGCGCTTTTAATAAGTCTTTTAATCCAGCAAAAGCATTGTAGGTCGCGGGCGCTTCTTCTTCGTTGCGGATGCTGCCTTGGCTATCAGCTTCTAAGAAACGTTGATGTTCATTGTCGTGGCAATAAACGCATAATAACTCCCAGTTGCTGCCGTCAGAAGGGTTGTTGCTATGGTTGTGATCGCGGTGATGCACGGTTAATTCTCGAATCTGCTTACCTTCAAAATCACGCGCACAACGGCCACATACCCATGGGTACATCTTTAGTGCTTGCTCACGGTATTGTTTACCATCATGAATGGATGCCATGTTTATCTCCTTGCGAGTGAGTGCTTTAACCAAACATACGAAAATGCGCTGATGCTAGCATCAGTAGCAACATTGGAATGGATAATAATGTATTGATGCGTGATGCCAGCAAGGCTTTTTTACCTGCCGTTGCTTTTTCATCCGCTGTTGCATCGACCATACCAATAACTTTTTTCTGGTTAGGCCAGATAATAAACATGACATTTGCCCACATAATGATGGCAAATACTGCGCCAATGCGAATATCCCAGCCAGCATTGGCACCGAGTTCAGCAAACAATACCAGCCCAAATAATAAAGTAAGGTTTGCCCCAACACGAAACCAATACAAAGCAGAGCGCACAAGCCCACCCTCTTTAAATAACTCAGCTTTAGTGTCAGCTGATAACGATGTCATCACGGGTACTTGTACAAAGTTGAAATAATACAATAGCCCAATCCACAGGATGCCCGCTAACACATGCAGCCATCGCGCACTGTCAAATAGCGTTGGAATAGTTCCACCTGTTGCTGCTGCAATCGCAACAATCACGGCAGTTAGCGCAAAAGAAGCCAGTAATGTTAATTTATGATCTTGTAGTATTTTCATATTTAATCCTTCAGTATTTTATTTTAACTGCCAAAGCTAGCCATAAGCGAGAGACTTATCACAGTTTTTGTTTTGCATGCAAAAATAGGACTCTCTTTACTCTTATGCTAGATTTTTTATTATGGTGGCGTATGATAGTTGAATAAAGAAAGCTAACGGCAAGCCAATGAATAGGGAAGATGCTTGAATGCCTGAAAAGACAATTAGCCAATATGACTATGAGTTGCTGTTGCAGCGACTTCATAAGCTGACCGAAATTGGCACATCCTTGGTGATTTCACGCGATAACATTGCTTTGTTGGAGCAGATTTTATTGGGGGCGAAAGAGCTGACGAATGCTGATGGTGGCACATTATACCTTAAAGATGATCAAAACTTACTGCAATTTGAAGTGCTGATGAATGACTCTTTACAGATCCACTTGGGTGGTACTTCATCCTCGCCGATGACCTTTTCAGCGATTCCGTTGTATATTGATAGCCAACGAAATGAAACGACTGTTGTTAGTTATTGTGCCTTGCACGCTAAAGTTATCAATATTGAGGATGCCTATTTAGTAGAGGGCTTTGATTTTTCGGGAACCCGAGAATTTGACCGATGCAGCAATTACCGATCTAAATCCTTTCTTACTGTGCCGATGAGAAACCATGAAAATGATATTATTGGCGTATTGCAATTGATCAACCGAAGGGATGAAAAAAACAATAAGACCATTGCCTTTAGCAACACGGATCAACAGCTTGTTGAATCATTGACTGCGACTGCCGCCGTTAGTTTAACGGGCAAAGGCCTTATTGATGATTTGCATCATCTGTTTGAATCTTTCATCAAAGTGATTGCCCTCGCCATTGATGAAAAATCACCTTATACAGGCGGGCATTGCCGCCGTGTGCCAGAATTAACCATGATGTTAGCGGAAGCTTGCATCAACACACAAGAAGGACCGTTAAAAGACTTTACCATGACAGATGACGATGTTTACACGCTAAAAACAGCGGCATGGCTGCATGATTGTGGTAAAATTGTTACACCTGAACATATCATGGATAAACCAACCAAACTATCCACGATTTATGATCGCATTGAAACCATTCATACCCGTTTTGAGGTTGCCCAACGCGATTTAGAAATTACTTGGCTGCGTGAGCAATTGGCGCAACAGACAAATACCACCGCCGATACTATCGCACAACAAACAGCAGCAGCACTAGCAAATGATGTCAGATTGTTAGAGAAAGATCGCCAGTTTTTATGTTATAGCAATATTGGTGGCGAGTTTATGAATGAAAAAGATCAACAGCGTGTGGAAAATATCGGGCAAAGAAGTATTTGTATTGAAGGTAAAGATCGTCCTTTTTTAACAGATGATGAACAACGTTGTTTACAGATTGCCAAAGGCACACTGTTGCCTGAAGAGCGTCTCATTATCAATCAGCATATGGATGTCACTATTCAAATGCTTGAAGCATTGCCCTTTCCTAAGCATATGCAGCAAGTACCTGAGTATGCATGTGGTCATCATGAACACATGGATGGTTCAGGCTACCCCCGAGGATTAACCCGCGAACAATTATCCATTCCTGCACGTATGATGGCAGTTGCGGATGTTTTTGAGGCATTAATTGCTTGTGACCGCCCTTACAAAAAGGGAAAGTTGCTGTCTGAATGTTTAAGAATTATGGCAAAGATGAAAAACACTCAGCATCTTGACCCTGATTTGTTTAATGTTTTTGTTCGAGAAAAAGTTTATTTGGATTATGCAGAAAAATTTGTAGCATCAGATCAAATTGATACAGTGTATGAAGAAGATCTTATCGGTTGAAAAAGGAGTTGGTATGGCACTGGTTGCATCTATTCACGTTGATCAGGGGTGGAGTCTCCCTAATATGACGGTAAAAAATACAGAGGGGGAAATTCTTAAGCTGCAAAGCTTTATGGGTGAAAACGGCTTATTGGTTGCCTTTACCTGCAATCATTGCCCTTATGCAATTGCCATATGGCCGCGTTTAGTTAAGCATGCTGCAAGGTTATGCGCACAAGGGGTGAACACCATTGCGATCAACCCCAATATACACCCTGACTTCCCTGATGATGCTGCCCCTGCGATGCAAGAAAAGATGGTTGAATGGGGTATTGATTTCCCTTATCTTTGCGATACGGATCAATCCGTAGCTAAAGTATTTCAGGCACAGTGTACCCCTGACTTGTACCTTTTTAATGATCAGCAAGCATTGTATTACCATGGTCGCATGGATGATTATTGGAAAGATGAAAATAAAGTTAAAAGCCAAGAGTTATTGCCTGCTGTTGATGCTATGGTTGCACAAAAGCTGGCACCTCAACCCCAACACCCGACCATTGGCTGTTCTATTAAATGGCTAAATTTTTAAAAAAATAGAGAAAATACTATGCAAAAAGATATGCACTATTATGGCACATACGCCATGGCAAGAGCCGCAGGAATTGAGCAAGATTCGGCAAAAATCATTGCCACGGCATCACAATTCGTTGATGATAATGCCATTGAAAATCATATTGAATTTCTCGACGGTGGACGTATAGATACCGAAGCCACAGCCCACCACACCATCAGTGGTGCCAATATCGACAAAATAAATCAACGAAAGGTATGGGTTCCCTTTCATTTTTTACCTGGTAATGAAGGCGATCATTACCATGAAAACATGATTTGCAGAAAAGATTCTGATATTGCCAGAGAAATGGTAAAAAACAACTTGAGTTATTCAAACCGTGCTTATGCCAGAGAATTGATTGGTATCACCGCACATGTATATGCTGATACCTTTTCACACCATGGTTTTTCTGGTTTTAGCTCTGAAGTCAACAAAATTGATAACGACACGCTGAAGGTCGTAAGCCAACTCAGTGTAAATTTAATGGACTACATTCAAAAAAAGAAAGAACATTTCATTGATCGCCTGCAATCAGAAGCAGCCGAGAATCTTTCGCAAGGCTTGGGGCATGGTGCGGTGTTAACTTACCCTGATAGACCCTATTTAAAATGGCGTTTCACCTATGAAAATGGGCGAGTAGCATTCAGAGATAACCCCAAAGACTTTTTTGATGGATGCAAAGCATTGCATGCAATGTTTATTGAGTTTAGTGCGCGCAACGAAGGTTTTAAAGGCGATCAAGGATTGCCCTTTGATCAAATTGCTGATGTCGTTCGTCGCGTGCTTGCCGTTGAAGGCAATAAAGAAGAACGAAGTCAAGCATGGCGGGATGCTGCAACATCTGGCAAGTTGTTTGCATCAGGGAAAGAAACGATTCCTGAATATGATCTAGCAGCGTGGGAGCAACAATGGGAAGCACTGCGTAGCACGGATGATTCCAGTGAAGCGATAGGACAAAATATTTATTGTTTTTATCAAGCTGCCTCCACCCATAGAAATTATGTATTGCGCGATCTACTCCCTAGTTATTTGTTGATTGCTCATTAGTGTTTTTTAACTGTCTATTTTTGTCAATCTTGTTACTATGCGCGCCCATTTTTCCATCGGGTGCGTAATGGGTTGCCCAATGGAACGGTTACAATGGAACAGTCATTGTATTTTTTCGATAATAGAGGTTCCTTGATGTCACGCAAGCTGAGAAATATTGCCATAATTGCCCATGTTGATCATGGCAAAACCACGTTGGTTGATGAACTACTCAAACAATCAGGTACATTCACATCGCATCAAGAGATGACTGAGCGCGTGATGGATTCCAACGATTTGGAAAAAGAACGTGGCATCACTATTTTAGCCAAAAACACGGCGTTAAAATACAATGATACGATCATTAACATTGTTGACACCCCAGGGCATGCTGATTTTGGTGGCGAAGTTGAACGTGTATTAAACATGGTTGATGGCGTACTCCTGCTGGTTGATGCCGCAGAAGGCCCGATGCCGCAAACTCGTTTTGTTACTGCCAAAGCATTGGGGCTGGGCTTAAAACCGATTGTGGTGGTGAACAAGATTGATCGTGATGGCGCAGACCCTGAAGCATGTGTTGATGCGACGTTTGATTTGTTTGCAGCCCTTGGCGCGACGGATGAGCAATTAGATTTCCCCGTGGTGTACGCCTCCGCTAAAAATGGTTATGCCATGATGTCGTCTGAAGAAACATCAGATAATTTAATCTGCTTGTTTGATACCATTTTAACCAGTGTTGACGCGCCTTCTGGCGACCCTGATGCACCACTGCAAATGTTGGCAACGACCTTGGCATGGGATGATTACATCGGGCGTATTGTTATTGGTCGTATTGCCAATGGTCGTGTTAAAACGGGCGAGAATATTGCGGTGGCGCATGCTGATGGCAAACTTAGCAAATACCGCGTCACACGTTTGATTGGTTTTGAAGGTCTACAGCGAATAGAAATAGAAAACGCCGAAGCGGGCGATATTGTTGCTATTGCAGGTATTGAGCATATTCAAATCGGTGAAACCATTGCTGACTTAAACAATCCGATCCCACTGCCTGTGATTCATGTCGATGAACCCACTTTAACCATGGAATTGCACGTCAACAACTCACCCTTGGCTGGTACCGAAGGAAAATTCATTACCACACGCCAGATTCGTGAGCGTTTGTTTCGTGAAATACGCACCAATGTTGCCATGCGTGTAGAAGAAACTGACTCGGCAGAAGTCTATAAAATCTCGGGTCGTGGCGAATTACACATCGGTATTTTACTGGAGAATATGCGCCGTGAAGGCTTTGAAATGGCAGTATCTCGCCCAACAGTAATCACCCGTGAAGTCGATGGTAAAACAGAAGAACCCTACGAACAAGTCACCGTTGATGTGCAAGAAGAGTACCAAGGTACGGTTATTGAAAAACTAGGACGGCGCGGTGCTGAAATGACGCACATGCAAACCAGCCCTGATGGCATGACCCGTATCGAGTTCACTTGCCCTACACGCGGTTTGATTGGCTATACCTCGGAGTTTTTAACCGATACACGCGGCACAGGCGTAATGCACCATGTGTTTCATGCCTATGGCCCTGATGTTGGTGCTATTCCTGCACGCAATAATGGTGTGCTTATTTCTATGGCGGAAGGTAATTCGGTAGCCTTTGCCTTGTGGAAATTGCAAGAGCGTGGTCGTATGTTTATTGGTTCTGGTGTGAAATTGTATGAAGGCATGATTATTGCTATTCATACCCGTGATAACGATTTGGTTGTCAATGCAACCAGAGAGAAAAAACTGACCAATGTACGTGCATCAGGCAAAGATGATGCCATTGATTTGATTACACCGTTGAACTTATCGTTGGAACGTGCCATTGAATTTATTGGCGACGATGAATTGGTAGAAATCACACCAACATCGATCCGTCTGCGTAAACGTCTGTTAAAAGAACACGAACGCAAAAGAGCAACGAGGTAGGTTTCAGGCAACGCGACACTCGCCACTGTTAGCGTGGCGAGTTACCTTAGGACTATAATTGTGAACTATTGGTTGGTTAGAGCAAGTCATGATCATGTAGATCAAACAAGTAGATTTCTTGAAAAAAACTTGTGGGAGAATGGCTATGATTTAAAATATCAAACGAGTGTCAACAAAATAGTGGCAGGGGATATACTACTTCTAGCAAAAAAATCATACTTGGAGTATTACGGCATATGCGAAAAAAATAAGAACAATGGTAAAATTGTTTTTGTGAAAAAGTGGGTTGAATTCTCTGAGAGAGTGGATTTTCCTGCAAAAGGCGCATACAGTAAAACTATAGTTAGGGTTGCTAACCAAGAGTTGCTTAAAGTAATAAAAGAACGAATTGATATAATTGATGATGATCCTCATGAAAATACAGCAAAAGAAATTTCACTCAAAAATTTCACTTTATTTAAGGATTCAGAAATAAAGCTGTTTTCTGGATTGAATATTATTCTAGGTGAAAATGGAACGGCTAAAACGCATATATTAAAATTAATATATTCAATCATTAAATCTAATAATAATACAGCAAAGAAAACATCATTTACAACAAAATTATTATCGGAAAATACATACAATACGATGTATAATGTTTTTAATGGGAAAGGATTAAAGAACCTTATTTCATTTGGGCATGAAAAATGTTTTGTTCATCTGCAATTTTCTGATTATGATTTGAAATTTAATTTTACCGAGCATTCAGTATCACAAGTTAATTTTGAGCCTTCAAATAAACCATTCCAACTAAAAAGTAAAAACATAGTTTTTATGCCCGCAAAAGAGTTTTTATCTCATTTCAAAGGATTTTCATGGCTGTATGAAGAGCGTCATATAGCCTTTGATCAAACATTTTATGATCTATGCAAGGCTCTTGATGCCCCCTTGTTGAAAAATAGTCATTCTGAAGTGAAGGATCAATTGGAATCCTTATTAGATGGTGAAATACTCAAACAAAATGGGGAGTTTTATTTAAGTAGAAACGATAATAAGATAATACCTATATCCATGGTTGCTGAAGGTTTAAGAAAGATTGGGACTGTATCCTATCTTTTAGCCAATGGTTCATTGCAAAAAAACAGTATTCTTCTTTGGGATGAACCCGAATCAAACCTAAACCCCAAATTGATAAAAGAAGTTGCCAGTGTATTATTAAAGCTATCATCAATTGGCGTGCAATTAATTATCTCAACGCACAGCCTGTTTTTAGTAAAAGAAATTGAAATACTAAGAAAAAAATCAAACAATGTTAACTATACCAGTTTCTATTTAAATAATGAATCTCAAGTGTTAGTATCACAAAGTGAGTCTTTTGAAGACCTTGATTCTTTTGTTATTTTAGATGAAGCGTTAAATCAAAGTGATAGATTCTTAGATAAGGAATATTAGAAGTGGTCGATATAGTTGAGGGGCGTTTAACGTTTAGTTTTTCAGAAAAAATAGATGCAATAAAGTTTGATGATACGGTTTTCTATAGAAAGAAATTCTCAAAAATTAAAAATAATATTAAGGCTGTAGATATGATTGCAGTAGAAAGCAAAAATGTTTATTTGATTGAGGTGAAAGACTATACTCATCCGAACACTATCAGTATAAATCAGTGTGATTTAATAACAACTATTATTAACAAAGTAATATTTTCTCTAGCTGCAATGTTACCAATGAAAAATAATGCGAGCCTTGAAATCGAGCGAGAAATAGCACGGAAAACATCTATTGCAAATGAAATAAGAATTATTCTTCATATAGAGCTTTCCCCTCCCCGAAAGACGCTTAAGCAATCAAACTTTAATTTGCAAAACATTGAGATAAAACTAAGAAATAAATTAAAAGTAATTAGCCCAAGGCTTAAAATAACAACAAATAAAAAGGCACCAGACTTACCATGGAGCATTAATTAATGCTATTCTCGCGCAAGCAAGGTGATAAATGGCAGATAACAGAAGACAGAAGGCAGAAAAACTATTCTTTCTGTCATCTGTCCTCTGTCATCTGTCCTCTGAAAACGAGGTAAATATGAAACAAACTGAAGCAATGTTAGTTTTGGCTGATGGGGCTGTATTTCGTGGTACTGCTTTGGGTGCTACGGGGCATGTTGTTGGCGAGGTGTGTTTTAATACTTCAATGACGGGCTACCAAGAAATTCTTACCGACCCTTCTTATACCGAACAAATCATGACTTTTACCCAGCCGCATATTGGTAATGTGGGTATCAATGTGGATGATCAGGAATCAAATAGTATTGCGGTACGTGGTTGTGTGGTGCGTGCGCCTGCGCGGATTGCTTCAAATTACCGATCTTCAGAAGATTTTGATGCTTGGCTTGAGCGGAATAAAGTGGTGGCGATTGCAGGGGTAGATACCCGTGCATTGGTGCGTCACTTACGCACCCATGGGGCGCAACATGGTGTTATTACTTCAGATAGCATGAATGAACAAGATGCCTTGGCAATGGCACAAGATTGGTCAGGCTTGGAAGGTCGTGACTTGGTGGGCGAAGTAAGTTGTGCTGATGTGAGTACGTGGAACGATGGTGGTAGTTATGACCTTGATGCTGCCGAGTGGCGTATGCCTGCACAAAATACGGCGCATGTGGTTGCTATTGATTTTGGTTGCAAGCGTAATATTTTTCGGAAATTAGCAGATCGTGGTTTACAGCTAACCATTGTGCCAGCGTCCACCGCTGCGGCCGATGTATTGGCGATGAACCCTGATGGCATATTTTTATCCAACGGGCCTGGTGATCCTGCTGCGGTTACTTATGCTGTTGATACCATTAAAACGCTTATCACCAGTGATATTCCCATGTTTGGTATTTGTATGGGGCATCAATTATTATCGCAAGCTTTGGGGCTGCAAACCTTTAAATTAAAATTTGGTCATCGTGGTGGCAATCACCCTGTGCGTGATGAACACCATCAAAAAATTGAAATAACCAGCCAAAATCATGGTTTTGCCGTCAGTGATGCAATCATTCCTGAAGGGGTTGAAGTGACCCATCGTTCATTGTTTGATGGCACGATTGAAGGCTTGAAAATGAAAGATCACCCTGTTTTTTCTGTCCAATACCACCCAGAAGCGAGTCCTGGTCCTCATGATGCAGATTATTTATTTGATCGTTTTGCAGGCTTGGTAAAAGAAAATAAGTCGTAACGGGTAACAACGTCGCATGACCTTTCGCTGGCATTGCCTAAAATGGAGCTGTTTAGCGTTGGCATTCGCCAGTGTCGGTTTGGCAGTATGGTTTGTATGGCAAAACACAGCATTGTTGCTACAAACAAGCGAGTCTGATGAACAACACGCTGCTAAATCCGTAGCGATTGATGCACCACTGATTGTTGAGCGTGATGGCGAACGTATTGTTTGGCGTTTACGCGCAAGCAAAGCACAGCAATTGCCTTCAGGCATGCGTTTGCAAAACCCTGCCCTTGAGTTGTTTACAGGACGTGGTGAAGTGGTCATGATCCGCAGTGATATGGCAGTGTTTGATCCATTAAAACGCAATATTGATTTTCGTCACAATGTACAAACCACTTACCAAGATTGGTTGTTAACCACTGAACGCTTGCTCTACCTTAGTCGGCAAGACATGGTATTGGTTCCTGATGCATTTAATATCAATGGTGTTGATGCCAAAATATCAGGACGTGGCTTGCGTGCAGACCGAAAAACTGAGAAAGTGTATATTGAGCATGATGTGCGTGTACGCGATTTACAGCGGCAGCCCACTCTTGATTTTACGCCACTACCGCAACATGGAAATAGCCAATGAAAAAAAAGACTTCTATATTATACCTGATGATGATGCTTGTGGCAACCGTTGCTGCTGCTGAACCCGTCGATATTGCTTCAGAATCGGTGAATGTTGACCATGCACACAGCCGCGCTGAATTTACAGGAGCGGTTGTCTTGGAGCAAGGTGATTTCACCTTGAAGTGCGACCGTTTAGAGGCTTGGTATGTTAAAGGTGATCTTGATCATGCTGAGGCTTTTGGTCACGTGACCTTTCACCGAAAGGACATCAATGGTGCATCCAAACGTGCCTCATTCCAAAAACAAACAGGCGTTTTAATACTGTTTGAACAAGCAACCGTAAAAAGCCCAGAAGGTACGGTCAGTGGCGAAAAAATAACCCACAATATTCAAACAGAAACCACCCGCGTGAATAAAACTGCTGATGGTCGGGTGCATGTGACCATTGATGCTGATGAGGCAGGGACGTTAAACAAAAAGTGAATGACCACCACCTGCAAGCAGAAGGGTTGAAAAAATCCTACCGTCGCAAGACTGTGGTACATCATGTTACCTTAGATGTAAAATCAGGTGAATGTGTTGGCTTGTTGGGTGCTAATGGTGCAGGAAAAACAACCAGTTTTTACATGGTCTGCGGACTGGTTCGCGCTGATGCAGGACGGGTCGTGGTTGATGGTGAAGACATGACCCCTTTACCCATGCATCTACGGGCGCGCAAAGGGATTGGTTATTTACCCCAAGAAGCGAGTGTTTTTCGTCAATTAACGGTGCGTGAAAATTTACTCGCTATTTTTCAAACCTTGTCGATGCCTACTATTCAAATAGAAGAAGAATTAGAATCTTTATTGTTGGAACTGGGTATTGAACACGTTCAACATCAAAAGGCATACACACTCTCTGGAGGACAGCGGCGGCGCACCGAAATCGCCCGTGCCTTGGTGACGCACCCGCATTTTTTATTGCTCGATGAACCTTTTGCTGGTGTTGACCCCATTGCTGTGGAAGATATTCAAGCAATCATCGCCAGACTGCGCGACCGAGGTATCGGCATATTGATCACCGATCACAATGTTCGTGATACCTTAAAAATATGTAGCAGAGCCTATTTGATGAGCGAAGGAGAAATCATCGTCCACGGCACGCCTGAATATATTATCCATCATCCTGATGCCCGCCGTTTGTATCTTGGCGATAATTTTGCCATGTGATGGCTGGCATATTGACCGCTCTTGAATACTGATTTTTCCTTAGAATGTGATTATTTAATCATTGGTAGCGGCGCAGCGGGTATGCTTGCGGCACAACAACTGGCACAGTATGGCACAGTATTATTGGTCAATAAAGGGGTGTTTTCTGAATCAAACACCTACCATGCACAAGGTGGTATTGCAGGTGTTGCCGATACTTCGGACTCTGCCGATAATCATATTCAAGATACCCTAAAAGCTGGTGCAGGACTGTGCCATGATGATGTCGTGCGCCATGTTGCTGAAGCAGGTGGTGCAATGATTCAACGGTTGCAAGCATTGGGTACGCCGTTTGATTGTGATGAACAAGGCTTACACCTGACTAAAGAAGGGGGACATAGCCATCGCCGTGTCGCCCATGCACAAGATGCAACAGGTCGTGCCATCAGCGAAACATTGCATCAGCATATCCAAGCTGCACCGCAGATTCAATGCCTCAATCAACACACTGCCATTGATCTCATCACCAGCAGACGTTTGGGTCGCCATGATGATCACAACTGCTGCCTTGGCGCTTACCTACTGACCCCTGAAGGCTCCATTATTACTGTCGCTGCAAAATCAACGGTGTTGGCTACAGGTGGGGCTGGTAAAGTATATATGTATACCTCAAACCCTCATGTTGCCACGGGCGATGGTATTGCTATGGCATGGCGCGCAGGGTGTGCGGTGATGAATATGGAGTTTATTCAGTTTCATCCAACGTGTTTGTTTCATGCAGCTGCCCCTACCATGTTGTTGAGCGAAGCATTAAGGGGTGAGGGGGCGCACATTGTTGATGGTCAAGGGCATCGTTTTGTTTTTGATTATGATGCTGGTGGTGAGCTAGCATCGCGTGATATTGTTGCCCGTGCCATTGACCATGAGATGAAAAAACAAGGCAAGGACTGCATGTACCTTGATGCCAGAGGCTTGGGCAAGCGCAAAATCTTTAGCCACTTCCCCAATATTTATCAGCGTTTATTCAATTTGTCTATTGATATGTTGCAAACACCGATTCCAATTGTTCCAGCAGCCCATTATATTTGTGGTGGTGTACAAACCAACTTGGCAGGGCAAACATCAATCAATGGTTTGTATGTTATTGGTGAATCGGCTTGCACGGGCTTGCATGGGGCAAACCGCTTGGCAAGCAACTCGCTGCTGGAATGCATGGTGATGGCAGATGCCTGTTGCGCGTCTATTATGCATGCACCTGCACCATCTTTTCACATGCATTTACCCCGTTGGGATGATTCAGGGGTCATGCCTGAAATGGATCGTGTGCAAATCAAACAAAACTGGGACGAAATCCGTGCGACCATGTCCAATTATGTGGGCATAGTTCGTTCTGGTCATTTATTGCGCAATGCCCGCCGTCGTCTGACCTTGATTCGAGAAGAAATATCCAGTTACTATTGGCAACACCCATTAAGCCGCGATTTAATTGAATTACGCAACCTCTGTTTGGTCGCTGAGTTGATTATTCGTTCTGCCCAGCAAAGAAAAGAATCACGCGGTTTGCATTATTCAACAGATTTCCCTCAAAGCCATAGCGACGAAGCGCACGATACAGTAATTCGACCAGAGGTGTTGTAGTATCAGTTACTTCCGATACAACCACACCCCAGCCAGTGCAACCAATACCGACAATAAAAACGCTGCCTGAATATCGATCGTGTTAACCACTTGCCCTGCTAACATAATCCCTAACATACCCCCTAAACCAAACCCCATCGCAGCAAACCACCCTTGGGTTGAGATGTGCTGTGAGGCAGGTGAAATACGGCTAATACCTGTGACACTGGCAACATGAAAAGCAGCAAAACTGGCAGCATGTAGCAATTGAAATACAATCAGTAAGACATAATCTTCCACCATGCCAATGCCTAACCAGCGCAATGCAGCGAGCAAAAAACACGCCCGCAGGCAAGTGTTCAGTGGTAATTGTTGCAACCATGTGCCGCCATAAGCCATCAATACAATTTCAGCCAGTACACCCACCACCCACAACAAACCAATGGTTTGATGGTCATAGCCCAGTTGAATCAAATAAAGGCTGAAAAAACCATAATAAGCACCATGGGAACATTGCATCAGCAGACCACCGATCATCAAACGGCGCAATGCTGGCGACCATTTTTTTTCAGCTATTGGCTGTTTGCTGTGCGCCGCTGCCGTATGGCTAGGCGCATGAAACGCCCATGCACTCACTGCCAACAAAAGCATCAAGCCTGCAACAATCCACGGTAAATAATCAATCGCCTGCCCTTCTAACCATGCGCCAGCGAGCATTGAACTGGCAATAAATCCAATCGAACCCCAAAGACGAATACGTCCATAGTCGCTACCTTGTTGTTTTGTCATGGCAAGGGTTAAACTATCGGCAGCAGGAAGCATGCCAGCCCATAACACCGAAAATAATAGCACCAATAAGGCAAACAAGGGCAGCCATGAAACCGTATGATTTAACGGCACGACGCTGATGGCTGCCACCACGCCTGCCACGGCGAGTACTGCCGCTGCATTGTGTTGCCGTTGTTCCAGATAATAACCAAAGAGGGGCGGTGCAAGCATGCGTGCTGCCGATAATAAACCCACCATAAAACCAATGGTGGCAGCATTCATGTGCAGTGCTGCCAAATAGACAGGGAAAAAGGGCAGCATCAAGCCCATGATAGAAAAATAGATAAAATAAAATGTACGCATGAGGGTTGGCAGGCTATACATTGAACGCCAATAATAAAAAACAGTTGTGAAAGTCTTTACTTTCGTTTCTTATTCGCACCCATGTCTTACGCGCCTAAAAAAACTGCCGTTGCGACCCGCCGTTACCAGCAAGTGCTTGCTGCGATAGATCGCATAGCCATGAAAAATGCCTTGGCTTTTTTGACCACGCAGCGTGTATCGCGGGAATCGGGGGTGTCAGATGGGGTGTTGTTTCGGCATTTTGCCAACCGCGAGGCGATGTTAACGGCATGGGTTGAGAGCCGAAACAAGCAACTGAACACCCTGCTTGCTGGTATGCCCGCAGGTCGCAATGGTTTTTTGTATACCATTCAGCGATTATTGGATGATGATGCCTTATTGAGTTTTATCTGTTGCCAAACCATGGATGTGCCGCATTTGCGGCAGCAGATGGCACACATCCGTATGGATGTGCAACAACAGTTTCAAGCGCGTATTGCGTGTTTGCACGATCGCCCTGCGATGGTTTCGGCGGCTATCCTTGGCGATCATTTGATGGTTTCATTGTATCGAGCATGGAACCCAGAAAATCCCCGTCGAAAAGAACAAAAGGAGCAATTTATGGATGGTTTACCTTGGGAAAAATCAAGTGCAACGGCAGAGCTTTTTCCCGCTTATGAAGCGTTGCAGCAATTAGCATTGAATGACAGTGGCTTTGTTTTTGACCCCGTCAATGGGCGCAGCTTTACAGCCAATGCCATAGGTCTGTTTTTGCTTCGTTTGTTGCAAAAACAATACGATATGCCTGCGCTGCTCACCGCTGTGAGCGAAGCCTTTGACGTGGATGCACAAACAGCAGCGCGCGATATTACCGAATTTGCAGGGCAGTTGCGGAAGCTGCTGGCATGAACAAGTGCGTAACATCGATTACCATTGCCATCACAGGCATGAATGCCAAGCCCGAAAATCCAGGGCCAGGGCTTGCCGTGGCACGGAGTATTCGTGAGGCGTATGGTGAGCAGGCGCGTATCATTGGCATGGGCTATGATGTGCTTGACCCTGGTTTGTATTTGTCTGATTTCTGTGATGCGGGGTATTTATTGCCTTACCCCTCGGCAGGGGAGCAACAGTTATTAGAGCGGTTGCAATATATTCAATCACTGGAACATATTGATGTATTGATTCCTTGTCTTGATGCGGAATTAATGAGCTTCACCCGTTTGCAAAGTGAATTAGCCAGCGTTGGCATTCGTATGTTGTTGCCTGACCGTGAACAATTGTTGGCACGTAATAAAGATCGCCTTGATGCCTTGGCAAAAGATGCAGGTGTTTCTTACCCCGAAACCACCAATATTACCAGCAGTAATTTTTTTTATAGCTGCCATGAACAAGGCTGGCATTACCCAATGGTGGTCAAAGGCGTTTTTTATGATGCCGCAGTGGTGGCTAATGCCGATGAAGGTGCAGCAGCGTTTCGGCGGATAGCCGCAGAATGGGGCTTACCCGTGTTGGTGCAACGCTATGCCAAGGGGCATGAAGTCAATCTGGTTGCCGTGGGCGATGGCACAGGCGAGATGCTGGGAGCGGTGATGATGCGCAAGCAAGCGGTGACTGACAAAGGCAAAGCATGGTCGGGTATTACCATCATGGATGCCCAGCTTGAAACGGTTGCACGAAAATTGATTGCCACGCTAAAATGGCCGGGACCTTTGGAAGTAGAGATCATGAAAGAGGCACAAACGGGTCGCTATTTATTGATTGAGATTAATCCGCGTTTTCCTGCTTGGGTCTATTTGGCAACCGCATCAGGGGTGAATTTACCTGCGGCATTGGTGGCACTCATTAACGGGGATACGCCATCGTTATCGCCACCCGATGTTGGCAAAATGATGATTCGCTATGCTCTAGAAACCGTGATTGATATTGAAACATTTGAAGCCATAGCAATTGCTGGCGCAACGAAGACACAAGGACAAGTCCAATGACAGCACAAAAAAAAGCATGGAAAAAACCCACCTTAACGCCCCATCGTTTGGGTGCGCTGAATAAGTTTGGTAGCACGGCAGCCACCCAATACAACGAAGATTTTGAAGGCGTAGCCATTGCGCCGCTGCTTAAAACTTACGGTTCACCGTTATTTATTTTGTCGGAGAAACGCTTACGCAACAATGTTCGCCGTTTGCTCCGCGCCTTTGAAACACGCTACAGTGATGTTGTCTACAGTTGGTCGTATAAAACCAATTATCTGGGAGCTGTGTGCAATATATTGCATCAAGAAGGGGCATGGGCAGAAGTCGTTTCTATTTTTGAATACCAAAAAGCGCGCAGCTTAGGCATGCCTGCGGAAAAGATTTTATTCAATGGTCCACATAAATCACGCAGCACCTTGGAATTGGTGGTGGCTGAAGGGGCGCGTATTCATCTGGATAATTTGGATGAATTATACTTGCTTGATGATGTGGCACAAAAAGCAGATAAACTGGTCAATGTGACCATGCGGCTTAATTTTGATACAGGCTTTACCGACCCTTGGACGCGCTTTGGTTTTAATATTGAATCAGGGCAAGCGATGGATGCAGCGCGTTTGCTTGCCGAAAGCAAGCAGTTAAATTTGTGTGGCTTACACAGTCATTTGGGAACCTTTGTGTTAGACCCTCGCGCCTATACCGCACAGATCAATATCATGTGTGCCTTTATGGAACAAATCGAAGCTGCGACAGGTTGTGAGATTGACAGCATTGATATAGGTGGTGGTTTTGCCTCGCTCAATACCTTGCATGGTACGTATTTACCGCCCGAACAAGTCGTGCCAACCACCGACCAATATGCCGAAGCGATTTGCACGGCATTGAATTATGCCACCAAAGACCGTGTCGCGCAGGGTAAAAATAAACCCCGCTTGATTATGGAAAGTGGTCGTGGCGTGGTGGATGATGCAGAAATTTTGGTCACTTCGGTGATCGCCAACAAACGATTGCCCGATGGTCGCCGTTCTTCGGTGATTGATGCAGGGGTAAACCTGTTATTTACAGGCTTTTGGTACAACCATCAAGTCACGCCCGTCCAGCCCTTAGAAGGCGTTGCTGAAGATACCGTATTGTATGGTCCGTTGTGCATGAACATTGATGTGATGCGTGCCAGCATCATGCTTCCCCCTCTCAATGTGGGCGATGCCTTGGTATTCAGCCCTGTTGGCGCATACAACAATACCCAATGGATGCAGTTTATCGAATACCGCCCCAATGTAATCATGATTGATACTGAGCAACAAGTGCATGTGATTCGTGAAGCCGAAGACTTGGCAGCAGTCACAGCGCAAGAGCGTTTGCCTGCACATTTAATTTCTGTTTAAGCTATTGGGTTTTAGTATGCGCCTGTTGAATACTTCAACAAGGAGAACATAATGAAAAAAATATGGCTTGCAGCCGTAATGATGACGTGCAGTGGTATAGGGGTTGCCCAAGCAGCAGAGCAAAACCTTTATGTCGGGGCTGGTCTTGGTATGTTTGAGATGGATCCAGGTAAAAACAAAAAAACGGCTCTGGGTGGCTATGCTTTGGCAGGCATGCAGTTTCATCGCCATTTTGCAGCAGAAATTCGCTTGGGCAGTGTGGGTTCAACCGATAATGCTGACTTTGGTCCTATTATTGAACAAAGCAAAGTTGACTGGTTTGCCTCGGTGTTGGCGAAACCCCAGTATGAAGTGATGGATAATGTGACAGTGTACGGCTTGTTAGGTGTTACTTCATTAAAAGCCAGTTTCACTGCAGCAACGGGTGCGAAGGCAGGTATCAAACAAGGCAAGACCAGCACCAATCTAACCTTTGGTTTAGGCGGTGAATATGCAGTCACACCAGAATGGCGTGTTGGCGCAGAATGGGTGCGTTACTCAAGCAAAGCTGATGTTGCTAGCAAAAACACCAACTTTAAAGGCTTGGATGTCAATGGCTTTACTGCCACCGTGCATTATGCGTTTTAAGGTTTAGCTGATTTTATCTGGCTCTCATGCTTGGCATGAGAGCCAACAAAAGGATTCAATGTTTATCATAACATCAACCCCATCGACCATGCTCACAGGTTTGTTGCGGGCTTATGCCTCTATTTTGTTTACCGAAAAGCCGTGGGTGGGGGCAGTGTTGTTGCTTGCTACTTTTTGGTTCCCTAATGCAGGGTTAAGTGGCTTGTTGGCTGCCTTGGTGGGTATTTTAACGGCACGGCTGTTAAATTTTAGCCACCTAGAGAGTGGCTTGCATGTGTACAACAGTTTGTTGGTAGGGCTTGCTTTAGGCGCGTATTACCAACTTGATTTATACCTAGGTTTATTGGTGGTGTTAGGTGCGATCATGGCAGTGTTTTCCACGGTTGCCATTGCCGATATGTTGTGGCGGCTGGATCATTTGCCTGCATTGAGTCTGCCGTTTGTGTTAGTGGCGTTGACAGTAACCTTGGCAGCGCACAGTTATGGTACGTTAAGCCGTTATTTATTACCGATGACCCCGCATGGTGTGTTTATTCATCCGTGGGTGGATCAATTTTTCACCGCGTTGGGAACGGCATTTTTTATTCCGCATCCATTGCCGGGTGTGCTGATGTTTATCGGCTTGTTGTTGACCTCACGCTATTTGGCTTTTTTGGCAGTGACAGGGTTTACCGTGGGTTTTGCTTGTTATTCTTTGTTGACGGGTAGCCCTCACCCTGATTTGGTTAGCTGGAATGGTTTTAATTTTATTCTTACCGCGATTGCCATCGGTGGTATTTTTACCGTGCCAGATAAACAAAGCTTTGCCTTGGCAATGGTCGGTGCAGTGCTGGCAGCCCTCGTGACCTCTGCCTCGGAAACCTTTATGTTGGTCTATGGTTTGCCAGTGATGGCATTGCCGTTTTTGATGACTTCTTTGATTGTATTGTTGGCATTAAAAAAACGCCCTGCATCGGCAAGGCTGCAATTATTGCTCGATGCCCCTGCATTGCCAGAAGTGAGTTATGAGCGGGCGCGGATGGCAGCCGTTCGCCATGGTGCGTTTGGTAGCATTCCTGTATTGCTGCCTTTTTATGGTCGTTGGACGGTGTACCAAGGCTTTGATGGCGCGCACACTCACCGCCCACCGTGGCAATATGCTTTTGATTTTTACATTACCGAAGATGGGAAAAGTTTTTCAGGCTTGGGTACGGCGCTTGAGCATTATTATTGTTTTTCACTGCCGATTATAGCCCCTGTTGAAGGCTATGTGGTGGCTGCGGAAACAAGCTTGCCCGATAACCCCCCTGGTGAGGTGGATACAGATAATAATTGGGGCAATTACATTCTCATTCGCATGCCAAATGGTTTCTATTTGTTGCTGGCGCATCTAAAACAATACAGCGTTGAGACGGTGATCGGTGCTTATGTGGGTATCGGTCAGGCACTGGCACAATGTGGCAGTTCAGGGCGTTCACCGCAACCGCATTTGCATATGCATGTGCAATCGGGGGTGGTGTTAGGGAGCGCGACCATGCCCTTTCATTTGGCAACCTTGTTGTACCAAACGACAGCGCAAAATACTCCTGTGTTTACATTGTATGCCAGACCCCATGAAGGCGATCAAGTGATTTTGCCAAAGATCAATCAATCGTTGCGTAACAGTATCGACCTTCGTGTTGGGCGTGTATTTGATTACCGTGTTGATAATCATGTGGATCAGCCTTTTGTGCAACGCTTTACTGTGGTGTTGACCTTAGCAGGGCAATTTCGATTGCAAAGCAGCACAGGCGCGAGCGTAGCGTTTATTGATGGGCAACAGGTATTGGCTTTTTTTGATCGCCAAGGGGTAAAAGACCCTGTGTTGGATGCCTTGATCTTAGCACTGGGTTTAACCCCCTTTGGTGAGCATGTCGCGTGTTGGGACGATGAACCCAGTATGACCTTGATGCCATTGACACCTGTTCATAGACTATGGGCATCATTGTGCTACCCTTTAGGCAGGGGACTGCATAGCCATTATACACGCGTGTGGCAAGGTGAAGCTTGGTTGCAAGAAGGCGTTCATACCTTGCATTACCCCTTGGGGGAATCATCAATCATGCACAGTAAAGCGCAGATTGTGCCATTGCTGGGTTGTGTTGATATGGTGTTACACACTGAAGCGAACAGTCTACGGACGACATTGCAAGAATTTGGGCAACAAGGCGATGCAGGCATTCCTGCATGGCAGATAAGTACACAAAAGGAGTAAATGAATGAAAAAATATATGGTGTTGGCATTGGCATCGATGGTTTTGGCTGCATCTACGGGCTATGCTGAAGAAGGCACTTGGGACGTAAAAACCGACGTTCAGGCGAATTATGGTTCCTACAATAAATCAACATTACGCAATAATATTACCAGCAGTGGGGTGATTCTTTCTGCCGATTACCTTGATTTGGGTGGTTTCTCGCTGGCTGCAAATACCACTAATATTCAATACAAAGTAGGGCCTGCGATCAATCAACAATCGTATTTTGCAAGTCTTCGCTACAAAGCCTATTTTGATGCATTACCTGGTGTGCTTACCTTGCGATTGGATGGTCATTTGATCAATAATAATGATGTTACGGGCAATACCGATGGTGTGCGTGTGATTGCGCCGCAAATTTCATTCGTTGATTTTGATAAAAGCTATTATTTGGACTTTGGTTATGCACGTTCTACTTACAAAAATCAATTGAATGTTGACCAGTTTACGCCCACGGTGGGCTTTGGTTTTAATGAACAAGCCGATTGGTTGCAGTTGCGTGGTTATTTTATTCGCTCATCCAATGCATTGCGCTCGCAAGGTAAAAGCAGTACGGCAGCCGTTGATGCCAAGTGGACGCATTGGTTTGCCCCTGATAATTGGTTAGCACTGGATCAAATGAGCATCGGTGTTTTAGGTGGCGAGCGTATTTATGCCGTCGATGGCGATGCTGCAGCGGTGTATAATCTTGCTGATATTCAGCAAGGCAGTGGTTCGTTGGCATTGCAATGGAAATTATCTGAAACCATGCGTTGGATGATTGTTGGCGGGCAAGAATCTTATATTGATCAGACCATCAACAATAAATACGACAGTCGTTTTGTTTACACCAATATTTCAGTGGCGTGGTAAGAAAGAAATCTAATGAATCTCATCCATAAATATCTCTATTGCTTACTGGTGCTGTTGTTGCCAACCATCGCCATGGCTGACAATGCTCAACAACAATGGGCAACCTCGTACGCGCTGGAAGCGAATGGTCAATATGAGCAAGCTGCCGCGCTTATGGTACCCCAAATGGATCATGGTAAAGCGAGTGAATTTGCCTTATTACGCTATGGTTGGTTGAATTACCTGCAAGGCAATTACAACGATGCCATTCGCGCTTATAAACGTGCCTTAGAGCGTAATAATCGCTCGATTGATGCAAGGCTTGCCATTAGCTTGCCACTGTTGGCACAAAAACGCTGGCGCGAGGCAAGTCGTTACCTCAATCAAGTGTTGGCACAATCACCCTTTAATTATACCGCTCATATTCGCCTAATGATTTGCGAAGAAGGGCAACGAAAGTGGGAGACTTTGGCAACCCATGCTAAAAATATAGCGGCTTATTACCCTACCGATGCCACCGCATTGGTGTATTTGGCACGGGCTTATGCATGGCAAGGCAAACGCAAAAAGGCAGGCGATGTTTATGCGCGGGTATTGATTCGTTTCCCTACCCATGTTGAGGCGATGCGGTTTTTAAAAACGCCAGCAGAATAAGTGTTTTTTGGATGGATGCATAAAAATAATAAAAGTCAATCCCAAGACTTTGTGATATGTTTACTCAAACAATGTCCTATCATTCGCCCATCGGTTGTTCATGCGAGCAACGGATGAAAGAAGTGTGTTGTGTGAAAACAGCAAAAGCAGGAGAATAATTGAGGTAAATTGATACACATGCGGTGAGGCAACACCGTAGTTCACTTTATTTGTAACCATGTCTGGGCAAAGCGTGGTTACTTCAATGGTTTCTTGATACAAAACCAGAGCTTCATCCGAGGCTCTGGTTTTATTTTATATGGGATGGAGGTTATGGCAATGTTAGTAAAGTTTTTTTTTACGCTTGTTTTTATTGCGTGCGCTGCCTGCCCTGCCAATGCCATCAATACCCATTCGATTGCTGCATACCAGATGCACCAAGCCATGTTTATCGCTGATGCCTATGCTGATCTACAACGTCAGCGTGAAGAACCATCAGCAACAAACTGGGATGCGATTACTTTGCCCCACAACTGGGATAATACCAATGCTATCCACGCTAGGCATGGTTGGTACCATATCCACTACACGCCCGATCCAAGTCTTGATCAAGCCTATGCGATTTATTTACCCCGTTTGAATATGAATACTGCTGTCTATATTAATGGTGCATTGCTCAATGGTGGTGGTACGTTTAAAGAACCGATGGCAAGAAACTGGAATCGCCCTTTGTTTTTTATGATTCCTGAAGGGGTGTTGCATGATGGGGTGAATCATATCGTTATTCATGTGAAAGCTTATATGAATAGTGGTGGTGGGCTTGGTCGTGTTTATGTTGGTCATGCAAGGGCGCTAAAGAACGATTACCGATGGCATTATCGTTTTTTTATCTCAACCACGATCATTTCTTGCTCCATGACGGTAGCGTTAGGTTTGGCGATGTTCTTGTTTTGGTACTTACGCCGAGAGCAGATGTTTTTATGGTTTTCTTTGGCAAACTTTTTATCAGCATTTTATTTATCCAATCACTTTATTCAACATATTCCTGTATCGCGTCATTTATGGGAATGGGCGTTTCATTTTTCTATTGATGGGTTTGCATTATGTCTGATGTTTTTTACCCATAGGTGGTTGAAGCTTAAGCGGCAACGGCTTGAATGGTATGCAACACTGTATCTTTTTGTCTCCATGGTCGCGTTATTTTTCTTGCCTGAAGCATGGATGATGGAAGGCTTTAATACCAATCATACCGTTTTTATTGGTATTGGTGCTTATGTATCGTGGTTATTGTTGAAAACATGGTTTCAGCAAAAAAATCATTGGTTATTATTACCGCTGGCAGCCTTGCTGGTGGATGTGCTACTGTCTATTCACGATTGGTTGCAATTGATCAATGGTACAGCCAATAACGATCATTATTATATGCCCTTGGGCGAGCCTTTGATGTTGATGGTGATCAGTGGTTTTTTGGTGCATCATTTTGTGCAGTTGCATAAACGCTCCGATCAATTTGCTGTTGAGTTGCAACAAAAGGTCGTTCAAGCCACCGCAGCATTAGAAGCCAAACATGATCAATGTAAAGCGCTAGAAGACAAGCAACTCATCGAGCATGAGCGTGAACGCATTTTGCAAGAATTGCACGATGGCATTGGCGGGCAGTTAATTTCTGCTATCGCGCTGGTAGACAAAAAAGAAGAAAGCCTAGCATTAAAACAAACGCTACAAGATGCCTTATTGGATCTTCGCTTAGTGATTGATTCACTGGACGAAGATGGTCGTGACTTAAGCAGCTTGTTGGGTATGTTGCGTATGCGTTTGGCATCGCAGTTAAAAGCGCATGGGGTCGCTCTGGCATGGGATATCAGCCCTGATGTCAATACCAAAGGTTTAAGTTACAAAGTAAGCTTGAACACTTTGCGCATCGTGCAAGAAGCCATCACCAATGCGTTGCGTCATGCCCATGCTAGCAATATTCAACTGCGCTTGGCTGTGTGCCAGCGTTCAGGGGGCATGGTGGTTGAGGTTGCTGATGATGGCTGCGGCATTAACAATGCACTTGTAGGGCGGGGGATGGGTCACATGCAAGAGCGGAGCAAGCGCATTGGCGCAGAGTTAGAGGTAGTATCATCAGATCAAGGAACCCGTATCATTGTGTGCTTACCTATACATGGGTGATGTTAAGGCAACACCTCAAGGCGCACTTCTGCTGTTCCTTCAGCCAGAAAGCCTAAAAATCGTGCCGCAGCCTCAGACACATCAAGTATTCTGTTATCATTGAAAGGACCTCGGTCGTTTACTCGCAATACTAGCCAATAGCCATTGGCTAAATTGGTGACTTTGATACAGGTATTCATGGGCAGTGTTGGATGAGATGTTGTCATGTTATTGCGGTCAAAAATTTCACCGCTGGCTGTCGTTTTCCCCTGAAAGGGAATACCATACCATACAGCAATCCCTTCTTGTTGAAAACCAGCTATATTTTTGATTGGATAAAAGGTTTTTCCATTGAACTTATACGGTCGCTGCATGCGTTGTTGCATGGCAAAAGAAATCGGGTAAGGCGTACCGCAAACACTGTTTGATAAGGCTGGTCTTGAAGCAAACCTTGCTTCGCTGTATTGTGGCGGTAAGGGACGAGAGCCACAAGATGGTAGCGTACTAAGAATTAATAGTATGAACCCAAGGTAGTAAACCGTTTGGTGACGGCATGGAAAAACATCGAGCATGTGTTTTAACTCCTTTGTTATGATGGGGTGGTTGTGACTTTTGTCATGTTGAAAACAGTTTTTTTCATTATGATGCCGAAAAACATAAAGGTACAGTACAATGATTAAAGAACAACATCAACAAAAAGTAAAATTTGCCGTGCGACGTGGTGACTTCATTATGGCTGCGGACTCGCTTAATACCTTAACAAAATTAGAACCCCATAATATAGCTTGTGCTCAGCTTGCTGCTGATATGAGTAAAAAAGTTGGTGCCGATGAGCAAGCAGCACAGCATTATGCCAATATTGCGCGTATTTGTATTGAACAAGGCAAGATACAGCAAGGAATGCATGCCATCTCAGAATACTACACACTCTGCCCCCGTGGAACGATGATTGGGCGAGAACTTTATCATCTTTGCCGTACCAAAGACCTTTCGACTGAAGTCAGCCTTCCTTTTTTGCATCAGCAAGACCGATTGACCTTTGTATTTCATGAGAACCCTATGTTTCGTCATGTAGACAGCGATTCTTTTACCAGCTTGCTCACATCATTAAAACGGGTGTGTTTTAATGATGGTGATGTGGTTGTGCGGCAAGGGGATGAAGCGGATGTGATTTTCATTGTCGTCAAAGGCGCGCTTCAACCTTGGGTTGAAGAAGACGATGGTACACGTTATGGCTTGATTCTTACCGAAGCTGGTGGTGTGGTCGGTGAAACACCTTTTTTGATTGGTACAAAAGAACGAACCGCAGATTTAATCGCCATTGATGAAACAGAAGTGTATACCTTATCGTATCAGGCATTGCACAGCATTACCGATCAATACCCCAGTGTAAAAGCACATTTGCAGAATTATTATGATAGTCATCTTGCTGAACGGCAAGTCGCTCAATCACCTTTTTTTCGCGAATTGTCGGTAACTGAACGACGCGATATTGCAGAAAAGATGACGGTGGTAAAACTTGCAGGTGGCGAAACTTTATGCACCGTAGGTGAGCATCATGCACTGAATTTTTATATTGTGATTTTAGGGTGGTTGTCCATTAATACCGTCACCAAGAATCGGGAATCATTGCTTTATACCGCTAAAGCCCATTCTGTTGTGGGTGAGTTGGGTATTTTAGAAAATAGACGTAAAGTGACAGTACGTGCGATCTCTGACGTGCAACTTCTTTGCTGGTCAGAAGAAGATTACCGCGCTT
This sequence comes from uncultured Zetaproteobacteria bacterium, assembly GCA_964458185.1. Lineage (GTDB taxonomy): Bacteria > Pseudomonadota > Zetaproteobacteria > Mariprofundales > Mariprofundaceae > AB-137-C09. Next base: position 40,357 of record CAYWFG010000007.1, on the reverse strand, counting down.
ATTACCGTACCCATGAATCTTTACGCCATCAATTGACGGATCGCTTGCTTCGCTTGAGTGAAAAAAATAACACCTAAAGAATACCTGTGGTGATGAAACATTAGCCTCTCTGTAACTCGGCGGTAGACTGCAACGCGCTATAATCTAGGGAGTCAGTCATCATGCGAGGAACAACCATTTGTTGTGTGCGAAAAGGTCATTGCGTCAGTATCGCTGGCGATGGTCAGGTGACGCTGGGCGATACCGTGATCAAACATGGCGCGCGTAAAGTTCGCAGTATTCGTAACCATACTATACTCAGTGGCTTTGCAGGCTCAACAGCAGATGCCATGAATTTATTTGAACGCTTTGAAAATAAACTGGATGAACACAGCGATAACTTAACCCGTGCCGCAGTAGCCTTGGCAAAAGATTGGCGCACGGATCGTTACTTGCGTAAACTTGAAGCGATGATGATTATTGCCGACCATGAACGCACACTGATTATTTCAGGCAATGGCGATGTGCTAGAGCCCGATGAAGATGTCGCAGCTATTGGTTCAGGTGGTGGCTATGCCCGCGCTGCTGCGACTGCGCTGGTACGCCATTCTGATTTAACGTCCGCTGAAATCGTGCAAGAAAGCATGGCTGTAGCTGCCAATATATGTATTTATACCAACACCCATATTCGCGTCGAAACGCTGGAGTATCATCGTGACAACTGAATTAACCCCACGCCATATTGTGGCTGAACTGGATCGTTATATCGTGGGGCAACACGATGCCAAACGGGCAGTTGCCATTGCGCTGCGTAACCGTTGGCGCAGGCAACAGGTGTTATCCCCCCTTTGTGAAGAAATAACCCCAAAAAACATTCTGATGATTGGTCCCACAGGCGTGGGGAAAACAGAAATTGCCCGTCGATTGGCGCGTTTGGCGCATGCGCCTTTCATCAAGGTTGAAGCAACCAAATACACTGAAGTTGGCTACGTTGGGCGCGATGTAGAGTCGATCATCCGCGATCTATTGGATGCTGCGATTGGTATCGTGCGAGAAGAACATGTGCAACGGGTCAAAGAAAAAGCCGTAGCTGCCGCCGAAGAACGCTTGCTTGATATATTGATTCCTCATGCGGTGGATAACACCACCAATATTGCACCAGCCCAAACAGGCGAGGGGCAGTGCAAAACCCGTGAAAAAATGCGCCAAAAACTGCAACAAGGTTCACTCAATCAACGCCAAGTCGAAATCGAAGTGCGCGAAACACCTGCCATGCCCATGATGCAAATGTTCCCAGGTCAAGGCGGGGGCGATGATATTGATATCAAAGCCATGTTTGGCAGTATTCTTGGTGGCAACCAAGCTAAAAAGAAGCGTATGAATGTCGTCGATGCCCGTCGTGTGTTAGAGCAACAAGAAGCTGATTGCTTGATTGATAATGATCGCATTCATGAAGAAGCACGGTCTCGTGCGCAAAACAGTGGTATCGTATTTATTGATGAAATTGATAAAGTGACCCATCGCGCAGGCGGTAACGAAGGCAATGTATCCCGTGAGGGTGTGCAACGTGATTTATTGCCCTTGGTCGAAGGCACCAGCGTGAGTACACGGCATGGCACGATCAATACCGATCATATTTTATTTATTGCCTCGGGTGCATTTCATGTGGCAAAACCTTCTGATTTGATTCCTGAATTGCAAGGTCGCTTTCCTATTCGGGTACATTTAAAAGCATTGCTAGAAGATGATTTTCGCCGCATCTTAGTAGAACCTGAAGCATCATTAACCCGTCAATACGAAGCATTGCTACAAACTGAAAACGTCATTATTGATTTTACTGAAGATGGTATTGCCGAGATTGCGCGACTTGCCGTACAGATCAATGAAAAAACAGAAAATATTGGTGCCAGACGTTTGCATACCTTGCTAGAGCGGGTGCTGGAAGACATCAGCTACAATGCGGCAGAATGCACAGGTATTCAACTCGCTGTCGATGCAGCTTATGTGCAACAGCAGCTTGGTGAGGTTGCCGAAGATGAAGATTTATCGCGTTATATTTTGTAAGGAATCAAGGATAGCCCACATCATGACCCAAGATGAAATGAAAGAAAAAGTTGCCGAAGCCGCCTTAACCTATGTGCCTGAAGGGGGCATTGTGGGGGTTGGTACAGGTTCGACTGCCAATAAATTTATTGATGCCTTAGCAACCATGAAAGATCGTATTATTGGCACAGTGGCAAGTTCAGAAGCCACCGCAGAACGTTTGCGCAGCCATGGTATTGCCGTGTTAGAACTCAATGATGCCTTGCAACAAGTGCCACAATTATCGGTATACATTGACGGTGCAGACGAATTTGATGGCGACAATAACCTCACCAAAGGCGGCGGTGGTGCGTTAACCCGTGAAAAAATCGTCGCTTGTGCTTCGGCACGTTTTGTCTGCATTGTTGATGCCAGTAAACAAGTGACGCATTTGGGTGCGTTCCCCTTGCCGATTGAAGTCATTCCTATGGCCGAATCGTATGTCACAGGCATTGCCAACGCACTAGGTGGAAAAACGATTCGCCGCGAAGGTTTCACTACCGATAATGGCAATATCATTTTGGATGTCCATGCACTGGTTATCACCGATGCGCCTGCGCTAGAAGAACGCTTGAATCACGTCCCCGGTGTGGTTACTTGCGGTATTTTTTCGCGTTTTAGTCGCAAAGGCGATGTGGTATTAATGGGTACGCCAGCGGGTGTGGAAGTCATTGAACGATAACTTGACGCTGGCTGATTTTGATTTCACCCTGCCTGACCATTTAATCGCCAATCACCCTTTGCCAGAGCGCGATGCTTCACGCTTATTGCATCTTACTGATGATGCTTTGTTTGATCGCACGGTGGCAGGGCTGGCTGATTGGGTGCAAGCGGGTGATGTATGGGTGATTAACAATACGCGAGTCATCCCTGCACGTTTGTTGGGGCATAAGCCGACAGGTGGCAAGGTTGAGATTTTGTTGCTAGAGCCCCTAGAAGATGATCATCAATGGTTGGCATGGGGGAAGGCGAATAAACCTTTAAGTATTGGTGCAATCATTCATATTGCCGCAGGGTTTGAGGTGTTGGTGGTTGCCAAACGTGAACGTGAATTGGTGGTGCAGTTGCTGGCCGAGGATGTGCCGCAAGCGATCAACACCCACGGTCACATGCCCTTGCCGCCTTATATTGCGCGTCCTGATGAAGTGGGTGATCAAACACGTTATCAAACGGTGTTTGCCCGCCATGATGGGGCCGTGGCAGCACCAACGGCAGGCTTGCACTTAACCCATTCTTTGATGGATGCCATGCGCCAAGCTGGTGCGTCTTTTGTTGAGGTAACATTGCATGTGGGGGCAGGTACATTTCAGCCAATACAGGTAGAAAACATCCGAGATCATCAGATGCATGAAGAGTCTTACCATATATCAATGCAGGCAGCCGATGCGATCAATTGTGCCAGAGAAGAAGGGCGGCGCATTGTTGCTATTGGTACGACCAGCCTACGGTGTTTGGAGTCTGCCGTTATTGATGGGATGGTCATGATGGGTGCTGCACGAAGTCGTTTGTTTATCTACCCTGATTATGATTTTCAAGTGGTTGATGCATTGCTAACTAATTTTCATTTACCGCGTTCCACGTTATTGATGTTGGTCTCTGCTTTCGCAGGCACGAGGCGTATTCGTGAATTGTATGCTCACGCTATTGCTGAGCAGTATCGCTTTTTTTCTTATGGCGATGCCATGTTTTGTGAGCGGCTTACCGCTTAATTAGAGAAGGTCTCATTATGAAATTAATCATTGGAATCATTGCAATCGCTGCTTTATTATTGGGCTGTGAATCGTCGCCGCAACAACCTACACCTCCGCCAATAACACAGCCTCAAGCAAGCACTAAGGTAGCGCCACCAAAAGATGCTGTGGCAAAAGTCGGCGAACACTTTTTTACCGAAGCTGATATTGATGCCGAATTCTTGCGCATGCCTGACAGCGTGAAAAAGATGCAACAACAAACAGCGATGCGCACTAATTTGTTAAAAAATATCATGACCCGTTATGCTTTGGTGGAACAAGCCAAACAAAAAGGCATCCATAACGATCCCTTGATCAAAGCGCGTATTGACAGCATGACAGCCAGCATTTTGATTCAGGCATTGAACACAAGTATGCGTAAAGAACTTGCCCCCAGCAATGATGATGTGCGCAAGTATTACGATGAACATCAACAGCAGTATCAACAAGTGCCGCAATGGCATATTCGGCATATTCTGTTAAAAGATGAAGCCACTGCTAAAAAAGTGTTAGCGTCATTAAAAAAAGGTGCGAATTTTGCCACCTTGGCAACAAAAGTATCACAAGATACTGCCAGTGCCAAAAATGGCGGTGAACTACCACCCTTTCGTCGTGGTCAAATGGGCGCAGTCATTGAACAGGCGATTCAAAAACTCAATGCAAACAATCCATTGTCAGGCGTGATTCATTCTCATTTAGGGTATCATATTATTCAATGGATTGATCAAGTTCCTGCGGGTATACGTCCTTTTAATGGTATGAAGGTACAAATCACTACCCAGCTTCAGCAGCAACGATTTCGTGATTGGGTGGAGCAAATGAAGCAAGATGTTGATTATGAAATCCTTGACCGCAAGTATCGGCTACCTGATGTGCGCTCCCCTGTATCGCCACAACCTAATTCCCGCCCCTAAAAGGAGTCAATCATGAGCCAAAAACAAGCCAATCCTAATGCTGAAATTGATCATCATTTAGCCAATCGTTGGAGTCCCAGAGCGTTTGCTTCAGACCGTGCGATAGAGCGTGAGCGGTTATTGTCTTGCCTTGAAGCTGCCCGTTGGTCGCCGAGTTGTTTTGGCGATGAGCCTTGGCGTTTTATTGTCGCCGATCGTTTTTCTGACAATGAATTAAGCAATTGGAAAAACTTATTGGATTGCCTTGGTGCTAAAAATCGAGAATGGGCGCAGCATGCCCCTGTATTGATCATGGCGTGTGCAAGCAAGCATTTTCGGCAAAATGATAAATCAAATCGCTGGGCAGAGTACGACACAGGGCAAGCAATGATGGCTTTTGCTGTGCAGGCAACTTCATTGGGGCTAGTGACCCATCAAATGGGTGGCTTTGACGTTGAAATGGCACGCGGTCATTGGGGTATCCCTAAAGATATTCAGCCGATGAGTATTACCGCATTGGGTTACATTGGTGATGATGCAGTGCTTAATAATGAACTTCGAGAGCTTGAAAATAAAGGTCGTAGTCGTCGTCCTATGGCATCGTTAGTTTTTTCAGATCGTTGGAAAAAACCTTATTTTCGTCAAGATGATTGATCATCCAAAAAATTTATTTCTGTCCCGTCTTAAAAAGAAAGCCTGATAGCTTTCGGTGGAAAAAAAATATTTTTTTTATACCATGGCGAAATGCATGATCCAACCATTATTTCATTGATTGGCCCGATGGGCGTGGGTAAAAGTAGTATTGGTGAACGACTTGCTAAAGAATTGCGTTTACCCTTTGTTGATCTTGATGCTGCCATTGTACACAAGGCAGGCAAGACAATCCCTCGTATTTTTGCTGAAGATGGTGAATGTATCTTTCGTGCGCTGGAAGGTGAATGTTTACAATACCATGTTACTCAAGCTAAACCTTGCGTTTTAGCTACGGGTGGCGGGGTTGTGATGCGTGCGCCGAACCGCGAACGTTTAGCGCAAGGCGGCCCTGTTATTTGGTTGGATGCGAGACCTGATATTCTTGCCAGACGCACCGCAGGCGACCGCAATCGTCCCTTGTTGTATGGTGTTAATCCATTGCATAAAGCCCAAGCCTTAGATCGAGAACGGCGAAGTTATTATCGGCGCTGTGCCGATTTTCATATCAATACAGGGGAATACCGAGTCAAGATGATTGTCTCTGATATTGTACGGTTTCTTGATGCATACGTTTGAGGGTACGGTTGAACGACTGATTGCTGGTGGTTTAGGGTGGTTGCCTTTAGATGATGGGGCAGTACTGCTGCCTCATGTCGTTGCAGGTGATGTAGTCCGTGGTGTGATTACGGGGCAACGTCGTGGCATCTACCATGGAGTAGTAAAAGAGTGGGTCGTATCATCACCGCATCGCGTCACACCGCCTTGCCCTGTAGCACTATCTTGCGGAGGCTGCGCCTTGCAATGTGTTGAACTGTCGGCACATATCGCTATAAAAACGGATTGGATTCGCCGTGCTTTTGCTGCAGTTGATCGGGCTGATGTTGATTGGTTGCCCATGTCACCTGCCAGCGATCAACGGCGGCGGGTGCGTTGGCATATGGATCAAGAAGGTAATCTAGGGTTTTATGCAACGGCTTCTCATACTGTTGTGACTACCGAATTGTGCATGGCAATAGTGCCTGCATTGCAGGCTTTGTACCATCAATGGGAATTAATCAACACAATAGGCATGACCAAAACACCACCCGATGCCTTGTATGCTATGGTTACAGATGATGGTATTCATGCTGTTTTAGAATACACCACCCTCCCCAAGATACCACCTGATGTAAGTGCCATCACCCATGCAAGGGAACTTCCTGTGCAGTGGTGGTGGCGTGATTCACAGCTCTGCCGTCCTTTATCTCGTCCTGTCGTGCCATTTTTTGATGCTGTGCCAACAACAAAAGCTGATATTGCCTTATTGGTGGGACCTGATGATTTTGTTCAAGGCAATAAAGCGGGCAATATACAGATGGTACAACAGGTGTTGGATTGGTGCACTGATGTGCGGCGGGTGGTCGATTTGTTTTCTGGCATTGGCAATATCTCGTTGCCATTGGCTGCAAGTGGCTGTGAAGTGGCAGGCTTTGAAATGAATGCTACCAGTGTAAGGGCTGCTAATGCCAGTGCAAAACGGTTGCAACTGCCCGCTCATTATGCGGTGGCAGATTTAATGGGACGGATGTTACACACCCCTGATGCCATGGTGGGTGCTGATTGCCTTATTCTTGACCCTCCTCGCAAAGGGGCTAAAAAAGTATGCCAACAATTGCATCATTTGCTGCCCCAAAGTATTATCATGATTCATTGTGACCCTGCTTCTGCCAGCCGAGATGCTTTGTTGGTGGCACAACAAGGCTTTCATTTGCAAGCGGTGCGAGGATTAGATTTATTCCCCTTTTCGGGTCATGTGGAGTGTATGAGTTATTGGCAGCGGTGAGCAATAATGTGGTAATAGCATAGCTCACGCCTAGTAACCACGTCTAAACTTGCCTATTTGACCATAGCTTTCTAGGGTTCTTACCATGCGATATTCACGTTTTCTTGCCCCTACCATGCGTAACACCCCTGCCGATGCTGAAGTTGTATCCCATCAGTTATTGCTTCGTGCAGGCTTTATCCGTCGAGTCACTAGCGGTGTTTACGATTATTTACCGCTGGGTTTGCGTGTATTACGCAAGATTGAATCTATTATCCGTGATGAAATGAACCGTGCAGGGGCGCAAGAACTATTGCTGCCGATGGTGCAACCTACCGCGCTATGGCAACAATCAGGGCGTTTGCAAAAATATGGTCCTGAATTAACGCGGTTTAATGACCGTCATGGTCACGAATCATGCCTTGGCCCTACGCATGAAGAAGTTATTTGCGATTTAATTGCCAAAGACCTGCGTTCGTACAAGCAATTACCCTTAACGGTTTATCAAATCCAAACTAAGTTTCGTGACGAAATTCGCCCCCGTTTTGGTTTGATGCGTGCCCGTGAGTTTATCATGAAAGATGCCTATTCTTTTCATGCTGATGAATCCTGTTTGCAGCAAGAATATGATAATATGTTTACAACTTACGGGCGTATATTTAACCGCCTCGGACTGGAATACCGCGCCGTGGAAGCAGACAACGGCAGCATTGGTGGACTTGCTTCGCATGAGTTCCATGTATTGGCTGATTCAGGTGAAGACTTGATTGCCCATTGCTCGGCATGCAATTATGCCGCAAATCTAGAAAAGGCAAAAGCCACGCATCCACCTTTAACGGCATACCAAGAAGCAATGAAGAAAGTAGCCACACCATTGTCAAGTTCGGTTGAAGATGTCGCTAAATTACTGAATGTGCAACCTGAACGACTTATTAAAACGATGGTCTACCGTGTCACAGGGGGTATCCATGATGCTACCGTTGTGGCAATATGTGTCTGTGGCGATGATACCGTGCAAGAAGTTAAACTTGCGCGTGCTTTGGCAGCAGAGACGGTAAATTTGGCAGATGATGCCATGGTTGCAGCCGCAGGTGGGCTTACAGGTTTTGTTGGTCCATGTGGATTATCTGTGCCTGTGTTTATGGATCATGCCTTGCGTGATGGCACAGGGCTGATAGCTGGCAGCAATGAGATGGGTATTCATTTAACTGGGGTTGATTTGGCGCGTGATGTTACCATTGAACAATGGGTGGATGTACGCACGGTGAAGGTGGGGGATACATGCAGTCATTGTGATGATGGTGTGATGCAATGGCGGCGTGGTATTGAAGTCGGTCATGTTTTTGCTTTGGGTGATTGTTATGCTAAAGCGATGGATGTACAATTTCAAAATCAACAAGGTCGGCGAAGTATTGCCACTATGGGTTGTTATGGTATTGGTGTGTCTCGGCTGATGGCGGCTGTGATTGAGCAGTGTCATGATGATGCAGGCATTGTTTGGCCCGAGCATTTAGCACCCTTTCAGGTATCCATTGTATCGTTGGGTAAAAAAGAGGCAGTCATGGATGCTTCACGCTCGTTTTACCATCGCCTGCAAGAAGCGGGTTTTGAGGTGCTTTGGGATGATCGCAAAGAACGCCCTGGAGTGAAGTTTCGTGATCATGAGTTAATTGGTATTCCTTGGCAAATTATTATTGGTGATCGTGATTTAGAAGAAGGTAATGTTGCACTTGCAGCGCGTTGTGGCGAGAAAAAGATCATTGCCATTGATGAAGCAATCTCATTGCTTCGTTCTTGCTGCAAGATCTAAAAATTCGATCACACGCATGTGGCAATGGTGTCATACTTACTTGCGCGGCGCATCAGCAAAAGGGATTTTAAGCATTGTATTGTTGTTAGGCTTTCTTTTCACCCTTCCTTTTTGGCTTCGTAGTACGCCAGAAAAACAACAGTCTCTGCGTGAGTCAACGACGACGGCTCAAATTATTCAAGAGCAAGCTATGGTATTGCCTGCAATGCCAAGCGATGATCAATCGGCATTGCGTGATATGTTAAAAGCACCGCCTTCGGGGCAACAGGAACACCTTAATTTTGATCAAGTGGTTTGGGAGTCGGACATTCGAGAATTGATTTCTCGCTGGGTTGCTAACGATGATGAAGCCAAAGAAATTGCCCACTGGACCTACCATTACAGCAGACGCTTTGATTTATCTATTGAGCTTGTACTCGGTGTCATGTCTGTAGAATCTAATTTTGATCACTTTGCAGTAAGCAATGTCGGGGCAAGAGGGTTAATGCAAGTGATGCCTTTTTGGAAGAAAAAACTTGGCTCGCCACACGACAACTTATTCGTTATTGAAACGAATATTCGTTATGGTTGCGCCGTATTACGTTTTTACTTGGATCGTTACCGTAATCGCGCACGCGCTTTGCAGGCCTACAATGGCTCATTAGGGCGTAGTAAATATTCGAATAAAATCGTAGCCCGTATGCGTATGTTCAAAGCCATTGAACAACGACCATCAGGCAAAAAAGGATAATCATGCGTCTTATTATACTGCTATCGCTGATGTTTTTCATTACTTCCTGTGGTGAAAAAAAACTCATTGATGAAACAGGAATAGCAACCAATAAACCCTATAAAATTTCAGGTCAATGGTATTACCCCTTGCTTAAAGCCGATGGCTACGATGAAAAAGGTATTGCCTCGTGGTATGGCAAAGATTTTCATGGTAAAAAAACATCCAATGGTGAACGCTACGATATGCATAGAATGTCAGCAGCTCATCCCACATTACCCATGGGAACCAAGGTTCGGGTGACCAATTTAGAAAATAATAAAAGCATGATCTTACGCATTAATGATCGGGGGCCCTTTGTGAAAGAACGCCTGATTGATCTATCGTATGCTGCTGCAAAAAAAATGGGCTATGCGAGAAAAGGAACAACGCGGGTGCGGGTTCAAGTGGTCGATAAAGCTGCAACAGAAGTAAGTGTAACCCGTTATCAACCAAACAAACCAGTAAAAGCAATTGAAAAACAGCGGAAGGTTACGATTACCCCCGTTCGAGGTATGGCAGAAGTGGTAAGTATTACACCGCAAGTATCAGTCCCCATGGTTGAGTTGAAACCCAAGCCAACCACCACCATAGCACCATTAAAATCTACCCCCGTACTGACAAGAGGGATGCATCATTATGTTCAACTGGGTGCGTTCTCAACGGTTGATGGTGCGAAAGAATTACGCGAAACCTACCTTGGTAAATTTCCTGAATTGAAAATTTTTAGCACGCTGGGGCAAGTCCCTGTGATGTATAAGGTGCGACAAGGGCCTTTTGTGAACCGCAATGAAGCCGAAGCGATGGCAAGCCGCATGGAAATGGCAGGCATTCCACACCTTAGTTTGGCACACGATGAAGCTCGCTCTGCCAGTTTAGCCATGCGATTACCATCGCCCATCAGTGAGCGTGATATTGCAAGTAACAAGACAACGATGCCTAAGCCTGCCCAAGTCACTGCCGCAAAAACATCGTTGACTAGCACCAATAAAGCGGGGGTTTATGTGCAAATTGGTGCTTTTTCTTCGTTCAAACGCGCGCAAGTGGTTCGTGACCGTTACGCCTCACAGTATGCCAGCACCCAAGTGTATCGCCCTAAATTAGGCGACCCTAGTATTTACCGCGTACAAATAGGCCCGATTGCTGATATGCATAAGGTTAGTGCAATGATTGATACACTGGAAGCATCGGGTGTTGATAAAGCTATTATTGTGGTGAAAAAATAATCGCAATGGACTCATTTCTTCAAGGTATTATATAATGGATTATAGACCGTTAAAATTCTCCTCTTGACCATGATAATGTAATTTTTATGATGCTGGCATTATGATTTATGCCAAACAACTGAACCGTCAATTTGGCGGGCAGCATTTACAACAAGGTTATGCGGTTCGTGACCTTAGCTTTCATGTGCGCCGTGGTGAGGTTTTAGGGTTATTGGGCCCTAATGGTGCGGGTAAGTCCACCACCATGAAAATGCTCACTGGCTTTTTGCCACCATCATCGGGTACTGCCACCATCAATGGTATTGATTTAGAACATTCTCAAGCGATCCAACACTGCTTAGGCTACTTGCCTGAAAACGCACCCTCCTACCGTGATTTAGATGTCATCAACCATTTACGCTTTATCGGGCGGATGCATGGTTTACCTGCTGGCACATTAGCGGATCAAATCACTGCCATGTCTGATGTCTGTGGCTTACAATCTGTATTGCATCGACGCATTGATGAATTATCTAAAGGTTTTCGTCAACGTGTTGGCTTGGCGGCAAGCATGTTGCATAATCCTATTTGTCTGATTCTTGATGAACCAACCACAGGGCTAGACCCCAATCAAATCGTTGAAATCCGTCACCTTATTCGTCGTTTAGGCGAAGAAAAAACTGTTTTATTATCATCCCATGTGTTGTCAGAGGTTGAGGCAGTGTGTGATCGCATGATGATTCTTGACGGTGGGCGTTTACAAATCATTGGCACAGCACAAGAACTGGCGCAACAAGCACGCGGCGGTATTGTATTGCAGCTTCAGTTGCGTGGTGATATTGCAGCCTTTGAACAAGCAATGATGCTTGCCTTGCCCAGTTGTACGGTTGATCAAATCAAGCAAGAAGGCGAATTGTTTTACCTGTCGTTGCACGATGCTGATGTGGATGCACCATTGGCTGAAACTGCCTTTCGTACGGCTGTTGCCCATGATGTTCTTTTATTGCAAATGCGTACCGAGCAAACATCCTTAGAAGATGTCTTTCATGCATTAACAGGAGCCAAAGCATGAGTGTAGGATTAATGGTCAAACAAAGTCTTGCTTTGTGTCGTAAAGAATGGCGCATCAGTATTGATACGCCGCTTGCCTATGTTATTGGCATTGCTTTTTTGGTGACTACGGGTTTCTTTTTTAGCAATACATTGTTTTTGGTTAATGAGGCAGACATGCGCGGTTGGTTTGCTGTGTTGCCCTTGCTGTTGATCTTTTTTGTTCCAGCCATGGCAATGCGTTTTATTGCTGATGAACACCGAAGTGGCAGCTTTGAGTTATTGGCAACGCTTCCTGTGAATACTTTAACTATTGTCATCGGAAAATTTCTGGCGTTGTTTACCCAGTTGGCAGTGTTGATTGGTTTAACGTTGTTGTACCCGTGGGTGTTATCAGGCCTTGGTTCATTGGATGTGGGGCAGGTCTTTGTCTCATACATTGCGGTGCTTTTGCTTGCCGCTGCTTATGCTGCTATTTGTTTGTATGCCTCTGCTTTAACAGGGTATGAAGTGGTGGCTTATGTGTTGGGGCTGGTGTTGTTGCTGGTGTTATTTTTATTGTTGCAAGCGGCAACGCTATTCCCCCCTGTGATGCAAAATATCTTGATGACGTTAAGCCCTGTTGCTCATTATCAATCGCTATTGCGTGGCGTATTAAACCTTGCCGATGTGGTGTACTTACTGATGGTGGTCGGTGTATTTATCAGCCTATGCTGGTTTGAACTAGAACGACGGAGGTGGAACTGATGCCTGCGGATCAACGCATACGTATTCGTATGAAGGCAATGGGACGGTTGCTGTTATCCATGATTGTTTTAATTTTATTGTATGTCATGGCAAATGCCAGCCATTGGCGCAGCGATTGGACAGAAGATGAAACGGCGACACTTTCTCCCTCCAGTATAGCATTGTTATCGATGCTGGATGAACCATTGATGATTCATGCCTATATCACCAGTGGTATGCCCCAACCTTATGCCCAGTTGGAACAGTCTATTGAAGACCTATTGCAATCAATGCATGAAGTTGGTGATGGCAATATAGGCTATGACATGACTGATCCTTCAGATAACCCTAATACGGCGGCTTCACTGGCGGCTTTGCAAATCCCTAAAGTGCAAGTGCAAGTGATTGAAGATGATCAAGCACAAGTCAAGCAAGGCTACCTTGCCATTGTGATTGAGTTTTTGGATCAAAAAGAAATCATACCTGTGGTGCAAAGCGAACAAGGGCTTGAATATGCCTTAATGCGAAAAATAAAAAAACTTACGGGGAAAGGTCGCATTAAATTAGCCGTTGCCACAGGCTTTGGTGCCAATGATCTCAATAAGATGCAACAATTTGCAGCAGCTATCCATGAAGATTATGAGGTGTCCAGCTTTAACCCTGCAACAGAGAGCGTACCTGATGGTACGCAGGTCGTGATCGTTGCAGGCCTGCGAGAAAAAGTCTCTGCTATATGGCGTTACCACTTGGATCAATTCCGCATGCAGGGCGGCGGGTTATTGGTACTGGCTGGGAATGTTTACCCTGATATGCGTTATGGCTTTGAGGTTGTTTCTGTTGACCCTTATGCTAACGATTGGTTGTTGGATGATTTAGGTGTCTTAGTAGAATCTGGCTTAGTGATGGATCAACAAGCCAGCCGTATCACCGTTAATCAGCAGCAAGGCGGATTTTCGTTTCGTTCGGCTGTCGATTACCCATTCATTCCTGATGTCACAGGCATGAACGATCATCATATCATTACCGAACATATTGAAGGTATCAGTATCCCTTTTGCCTCTCCTTTAGCGACGCGCGATGCTCAAGCCGAAGTGTTGATGCGCTCATCAGCATATACAGCAATACAAGAAGGCCCGCCTTTTGATGTAAATCCAATGGTTTCTATTCAAGATCGTTTTTCAGGCTTGTTATTGAATCCTGCTGTGCTGGCATTGGTTGATGAAGGCGTGCAACACAGTGCTTTTACGGCACCACCTGAAGGCATTAGCGACGATGAACCAGTAATAACAGAAACGCCTCATGGTCGTTGGTTAGTGCTGGGTTCATTGGCTTTGTTGGATGATCAATTTATGCAGGGTAGCAACATCACCCCTGTATTAAATATGTTGGATTGGCTAGCGGGCGATGAGGCATTGATTAACCTTCGCTCACGCGGCGTAACCCATCGTCCTTTGGTTAAGTTAGACAGTTCAGAGCGTTTGTTTCTCAAACTTTTTTGGATGATAGGGCTACCCTTATTGTTATTGTGTTTAGGTGTGACACGGTGGTGGTGGTTGCACCGAAGAAAGATAAAAAATGATTAAATATATGATCACAGCCAGCATACTATTGCTCTTAGCGACAGCATTCTTTGTGCAAAAATCAGACCACAAAGAAGTGCAACAAGCAATGCCCCTGTGGTCAGAGGTTGAATCATCCCATGTTGCTCGCATTAACATCACCGTGGCTGCCAGCGAGACTATTGAACTTCAGCAAACAAAAAACGGTTGGCAACTTAATGGTAAAAATGAAGCCGATGCCGAAGCTGTGAAACGATTACTCAATGATCTTAGTAGCATGCGCCCTGTGCGTGTCGTAACACGAAAACACCAACATGATAAGGCATTACGGTTGGATAAAAAAGGCATTCATGTATTATTATTCAATGCAGATGGGCGCAAAGTCTTTGATGCAATGGTCGGCAAACAAGGTGCAAACCTTCTGTCTACTTACCTACGTTTGCGCGGGAGTGATGTCGTATTAGCGGTGGATCAATCACTGAACTGGCAGTTGCATCGTTCGCTGGATGATTGGAAAGCGTCACACGCCAAAAGCGAAGGCGTTGAGCAGTAACAGGCAATAAAAAACAATCGTACCCATTGCGCCTGCCATTAAATCATCTGCCATAATTCCCCACCAAGCAGGACCTGCATGCTCACACACATTGATCGGGTAAGGTTTAAAAATATCAAATCCTCGAAATAATAAAAAGGCCATTAGCCAAACCCAGTATTCAGCCCATATTGGTTGTATGCTGTGGTAAATGATCAAACAAAGGGTTAAACATAACCATTGCCCTGCCCATTCATCAATCACAATCCAACCAGGGTCTTGATCATCTAACTGTGGCAATATTCGGACGCAAAGCATGCAACCTAAGACCGTTACTACCACAATGGCAAGGCTCAAAATCAATAGATTGCCAGCACAGACTTCGTTTATTGCATAAAAAACTGGCAAGCTTGCTAATGTTCCCCACGTACCTGGAGCGACCTTTGCCCAGCCACTGCCAAAGCCTGATAATAACCAGTATTCCCACGTTTTAGGCAAAATGATTAAAACCTCTTTGATGCGGCATCGGGTAAGGCTGATGATCAATCAATGGTATGCTAATACAGCCAGCAGCATTTTTTGCAGTGATACATTGACCAATATGCACCGCACCAACATCAGGGATAATCATTGATGGTGCGGCGGTGAACAACAAAGCATAATCATCGCCCCCTGTCAGCATGGCTTGTATCAAGGTGTCTGCATCCATGTTTTTTTTCAATGCATGGTAATCAGGCAAAGACGTTATATTGAGTTGCATGGCACAATGTGAAGCCCTGCAAAGATGATTAGCATCTTGCAATAAACCATCACTAACATCAATGCAACAACGTATACCCGCTTGAGATAATGCCTCGCCTGCCGATAATTGAGGGGTGATATGGTCAAAAGCTGCTGCATAATTGCTACCGTATTGCCCCGCTTGCCAAGCTGCCAAACCCAATGCCGATTGCCCCAACGCTCCCACAATAAAAACATTATCACCAATATGGGCTTGATCCCTGCGCATTGCGCTTCCTGCCAAGATCACACCAGCAACCGTAACGGTAATTGCGCATGATTGACCACAAGTGGTATCACCACCTGCTATTTCGACAGCATGGCGCGAGGCAGCTCGTCGTATCCCTTCGCCGATAAGTTTTGCTTGCCCTTGATGCTGCAAAGTTATTGCTGTCCATAGCCAGCAAGCTTTTGCACCCATCGCTGCTAAATCAGATAATGCAGCACATACCGCACGATCCATCGCATCATCAAGTGGGAAATTTTCAGGCCAATGCCGCCCAGACAAAGCAGTATCCGTGCTAACCACCAATTCATAGCCTGCTGGAATCTGATGAACAGAAGCATCATCGCCATTACTTACAGATGTTGTCAAATGATGGCTGCTATGGCTACTAAAATGCGCGCTAATCATGTCAAATTCAGCCAAGGTGGTTACCGTTTCATGCAAGTTTTAAAATCATCTACGGCTTGGCTAAGCCCTTTAAATAGGGCATCAGCGACAATAGCATGACCAACGTTTAAGGTTACAATGTCTTTAATGGCAACGATAGCAGGTGTATTTTCTAGTGTTAAACCATGACCCGCATGCACTTCTAAGCCTGCTGTTGCGGCATGGACGGCGGCGGCGGCAATGCTTGCCCATTCTTGCGCTCGTGCCTCACCATGGAGATTGGCATAATGCCCCGTATGCAATTCAACAACGGGCGCACCAATAGCAACACTGGCATCAATTTGTTTTGCTGAAGGGTCAATAAACATCGACACACGACAGCCTGCATCATGCAGTTGACTGACTACATCACGCAAACGATCTTGTTGTCCCGCAACATCTAAACCACCTTCGGTGGTTAATTCCTCACGTTTTTCTGGCACTAAACATACTGCTTCGGGCTTTAAACGGCAGGCAATGGCGACCATCGTAGGTGCGGCTGCCATCTCCATATTGAGATACAAGTCCATGGCAGCTAATGCTTCTATATCAGCATCGTGAATATGACGGCGGTCTTCGCGCAGGTGCGCAGTAATACCATGCGCACCTGCTGCAATGCATCGTCTTGCTGCCTCAATCGGGTCGGGGTATGGGGTTAAGCGCGCCTGACGCAATGTTGCAACATGATCAATATTAACGCCTAAAAGCATGAATAAATCCTTATATTTCACCAAGTTTCTGATATACGTTGTATACCGTTACAATCGCACAAAGAAAGCAATTGTTGCGGCGTTTTTTTTAAAATAGGATGCCGCCATGTCGGCATTATACCGTGTAGCGGCAACAATACAAAAGCACGATGGTGTGCCTCTGGGTGTGGTAAGGTGAGTGTCTCCGTCGCTACAATACTAGCCGCATAATCAATGAGATCTAAATCCAACGTGCGAGCACTCCAACGGACGCGCCCACGGCTGCGTCCACGCGCATCTTCAATGCCATGCAAACGAACAAGCAAACTGTATGCCGCACATGAAACCTCCAACGATAGCATGGCATTGAGGTAAGGCTCTTGCCCTGCAACCCCCAAAGGCTCACTTTGATAAAGCGCGGAACTGTTAAGGAGCTTGCAATCATCCATGGCATTTAATGCCGATCGAGCATACTTAAAAGACGCTACAACATCGCCTATATTTCCACCAAGGGCGATAATGGCTAGCTTATTCGCCATGTTTAAATCTTTGGCGGCTGAAATGTTCGAGGCGTATAATTAAAATCATCGCTGGCTTGTTGGTGGTCAAAGCACAAATCTTGATTGATACGGTTCGCCATATCAGGGGTTAAATAACGGTAAGCTGGTATCATATTAGCCAGTCTTATGAAGATGCGGAATAAAGGTAAAGGCATAGGCAAAAGCACAACGCGCACTTGTTCCACGGTCATAATACGTTGTAATATATTGCGATAGCTAAGGATTTCACCACCACTTAAGTTGTAAGCCTTGTTGTAACTGCGGGGAGTGTTCAGCACTTGCACACAAGCCTTCGCTAAATCTTCACAATGCACGGGCTGACGCAAACCACAGGCTTTCCCCACGACAGGAAAAAAATGGTATTGCTTCATTTTCTTGGCAATAAAGGTGATGTTTTTATCTTTGCCACAACCATAAATCAGTGTTGGACGAAAAATAGTCCAGTGGATTCCTTCGCGCTGACAATTATTTTCAATCGCTTGTTCAGCGTCTAAAAATTCTGCTACCATGGTTTGTTCTTTTGGCGTATGTGAACGTTGTTTGCCAAACATACTGGTTGAGCCAAAGGCAATAATTCGTTTGATGCCTTTTTGCTTCAGTATTTTCAATAATGGCGGCAATAAAGGAATCGGTGCAATATGAATCAGTACATCGGCTTCAGGTAAAGACTTGGCAATCGTTTCTGGCTGGCTAATATTGGTTTGAATCCATGTAGCCATTGTATTATTTTGCACCGTTCGACTCAGCGCATACACATGATGGTGTTCTTTTTGTAATAAGGGCAAAAGAAAGTCACCAATTTGACTGCTTGCACCCGTGACGATGACTTTTTGTATCATACTAAAATTTTAACCTTTTAAATGTTTCGACCATCGCAATGGTAACAAAACGAACCCATACCATCACAATAACGCCCCACATTAGTATAAGAGGGTATTGATGACGAAAAAACTTTTTATAAAATCGAACCATACCTTTGTGCTTGTGCCATTCAACACGAACAGGGCGACCTGTGCTGCACACACCTTTGGCATGGGTTATTTCAACATGGGGAACAAATAAAATCCGCCATCCCCTTTGTCTAAAACGCATGCACCAATCCAAGTCTTCACAATGTAAGAAATAGCCTTCATCCATCATGCCAATATCATCAAGGGCTTCACGGCTAACCAACATGAAGGCACCTGAGATAGCTTCAATAGGAATAGATTTTTTAGGTAATGGGCTTTCCTGCATCAAGCAACATTGGAATCGTTTGTTTGATGGAAACAATCGGTGTAAGTGAAATACGCGAACAAATGTTCGCCAAGGTGTTGGTACTCTTCGGCGGCAGCCTGCTTGTTCGGATCCATCTAAATTTCGAATAAGGCAACCTGCCATGCCGATGTTTTTGTGCTTTTTTATTTCTTCTAGCATCGTTTTAATGGTGCTTGGTTGAATAAGGCAGTCAGGGTTAAGAAAGAGTATGTATTGCCCTTGAGCACCCGGCAATACAATATTATTAGCTTTGGAAAAACCAAGGTTTTTGTTGTTTTTGATGATCGTTAAGCGAACATCTTGGATGTTTTTTTTAAGGTAATGAATACTACCATCGGTGCTGCCATTGTCTGAGACGATGATTTCAACGGGGGTGGTTGAGGTCAATGCAGCACGAATACATTCGGTTAGGAGCTCACCACCGTTGAAGTTTACGGTGATAATGGAGGTTAAGGTTAGGATAGGTTTCATGTCTTTGGTAAGGCTTGAAGCCTAGCGAGTAGCAAGTATGACGCAATGCCATAATGAATAGCTAGCAGAGAAAAGCCATTAAAAAATCGTACTGTCCAGAGCGAACGATGCACCTCTTTTTTTGGATAATTATAATTCACAGATCACCGCCTGCCAGCGTTGTTGCAGCCGTTTGATAGAAACTGTTTCGGCTGTTTTTAGGTGGGGTGCAAACAAAGAAACCCTTAACTCTTCCAGTGACCAGCGAAAAGCTTCAATGTTGGGATTTTGCGTTGCTTCGGGGTATTGCTTGAGGTAGGCTTGATAGGCATCCCATAGGGTTTCACAACTTTTTTGTGCCTGTTGATCTTTAATAAAACGGCGGGGGCCATGTTCTAGTCTGTGGCTAGCAGCCTGTAAGTAACGTGGTAGATGTTGCAGATGGGTGAAAGGGGTGGTTTCAATACAAGTGGGCGAGATGATCTTTTCTAGCTGTGCTTTTATTTGTGTAGCAATGGTTTGTTTTTCTGCGGCGCGGGCAGTCTCAAGTTGTTGCTTCAATTGATTGTAGACTTGCAATGCATTCAGTAGATGCTTGGCTGTGGTTTCTGCGGTGGGTACAAATGCAGCACGGTATTGTTGTAGCCTTTGCTGAAAAGAATCTGCATTGCATGGCCATGGTTCAGCCATGAACAGGTGTTGAATACAAGCGTTAATAAGTTGATCTGTAACTGCTTGATCGCTGTGCAAGAGAGCATGGTGCATGGTTAATGCTTGGCGTTGCGGTAGTTTTTTCTTAACCCATTGCACCTGTTGCTTTAGTTGTAGCGCAAACAATCGTGATAGCCCTGATCGAGTGGCTGCTTTTGCCTCATCTTCACGGTCACAGAGCTCTAAACGTACACTGTCACCAGCATCAGTGAGCGCAGGGTACATGGTCAACACGCGCCCTTGATGCTGCTGGGTGCATTGCTGTGGCAAATCACCAAAATCCCATTGATGAATACCCTCGCGGCGTGAAAGCGGCTGGCTGTGAACGTCTTTTGTTCCGTGGTGATGTTGCAGTGTTGCCAGATCGTCACCACTGGCGATAGGCTTTCCTGCCTCGTCGATCAACTGCATATGCATGCATAAGTGGCTGGGGAGCGGCGTATTCAACCATTGTTCTAATGGAACCATGAGGTTAGCCATGCGCCGAAGTTCACGGCTAAGATTGGCATAAAGGTTGCCCTCGCCAAAGGTCATCGCTTCTAGGCACGCCTGTGCAAATTGGGGGACAGGGGCAATACGCCGTCGTTGCGAGGAAGGAAGTTTTTTGAACAAATAGACCATTTTTTCATAGAGAAGCCCAGGAACCAGCCAAGCCAGCCGTTTCGTGCTGATCAATGGCAACTGCTCGGGCAACAAAACCAGCGTCATGCCATCGCTGCCATGCTGTGGATCAAAACGGTAGCGAATGCAGATTTGTTCGCGTCCAATGTTTAATGTTTCGGGGAAGTCTACGCCATTGTCATTATGTTCTGGTAGCAGTTGTTCCAGTGTTGGCACGGGAATAGCATCGTTGTTGTGCTTTCTTCCCCAGCGTTCCAACGCACGTTGATCACAAATGTGTTGGGGTAATAGTTTGCTATAAAAGGATTCAGCTTCTGCTTTGGCATCATTCAAATCTAGTCGCCGTGATTTCCCGATGCATTGCTCTACCTGCTGCCACAGGGCCTTTTGATGCTGTACAAACCGCTGAATAATGGGTGATTTAGCTTTCAGTTGTCGTTCAACGAGGGCTTCACGAATAAATATTCCCTGTGCCTGCTCTTTGTTGATTGTACCCCAGTTAACAGGTTTACTGCCAAGTGGAAGCCCGAACAATGTGGATGACTCTTGTGCCAATACCTGCCCTCGGCGTTTTGACCAATAGGGTTCGCCATGGCTGTGTGATAATAGATGCGCGGCAAGTTGTGGTAGCCATGTTGGGTCAATGGTGGCTACGGTGCTGCCATAACGTTGACGCAGTTCTAGCAGTTCTGTTGCCATCAGCCATGGTGGTGGCTTTTTGCGAAGGTTTGAACCAGGCATGATAGCAAAGCGCAAACCGCGAACGCCTTGGTAGAGACCATCATCAAGTTTCATGCCCGTTTGTGATAGTAGCCCGCTCAATAAGGCGCGATGAATAGCAGTAGAGTCCTGTTCACTGGCGTGGGCTTCATGGCTTTCTTTTTGATGATGGTTGTCGGTATTTACCCATTGTTGGTGCAGTTGTTGATGCAAATCATGCCATTCTCGCATACGCAGCCATGAGATGTAATGCTGCTTACATAATCGACGCATCTTGCTTCGGGTTGCATGCTGCTGCTGTTGATGAAACCACTGCCATAGCTTTAATAGACTAACAAAGTCAGAGTTTTGATCGGCGAAAATTCGATGTTTTTCATCCGCCATTGCCTGTTCTTCGGTGGGGCGTAAGCGTGGATCTGGTATAGAAAGCCCACTGACAATAATCATCACTTCATCCAAGACTCGTGTCTTTTCTGCGCTTAGCAACATACGAGCGAAGCGTGGATCAAGTGGCAGACGTGCCATACGCCGACCCTCAGCAGTAATATGCTGTGATTCATCCATTGCCTTCAGTTCAAACAATAAGGCGTGACCATCAGCAATAGCACGGGCTTCGGGTGCATCCATCAGTGGAAAGCTTGCTAGCGAACCAAGTTCCATAGCTGCCATGCGCAGTATCACACTGCCCAGATGGGTGCGTTGAATTTCAGGTTGGGTCTGTGCCAAACGGCGTTCAAAATCATCTTCACTGTAAAGACGAAAGCAAACACCAGCAGCAACACGACCACAACGCCCCGCACGTTGATTGGCACTCGCCTGCGATATGCGTTCAATCGGTAACCGTTGCAGCCGCGCTCGACTGCTGTAGCGGCTGATTCGTGCTAGCCCAACATCAATAACAAAACGAATCCCTGGCACAGTCAATGACGTTTCGGCAATATTGGTTGCCAGTATAATACGGCGACCACGGTGTGGTTTAAATACGCGGTCTTGTTCAGCAGCAGAGAGGCGAGCATAAAGCGGTAAAATCTCTGTGTCGCGCATGGCATGTTGTTGTAATGTGTGACTAATATCGCGTATGTCGCGCTCACCCGAGAGAAAGAGTAAAATATCACCCAAAGGATCCATCTTCGCAGCTTCATCAACAGCATCTATAATGGCTTGTGGCAAATCACGTTCCCGATCATCTTCATTGTCTGCGATAGGGTAGTATTGAATACCGACGGGGTATCCACGACCTTCTACGGTAATCACGGGTGCATCAGCGTAAAAGGCAGAAAAACGCGCCGTATTAATGGTGGCAGAGGTGATGATCAGCTTAAGGTCAGGGCGTTTTGGCAGAATGTTTTTGATATAGCCGAGCAGGAAATCAATATTAAGGCTTCGTTCATGGGCTTCATCAATAATCAGTGCCTTGTACCGCTGTAATAAACGATCATGGTGGATGTCGTTGAGTAAAATGCCATCGGTCATCAGTTGAATGGCATCATCACGGTGGCTGTGGTCAGAGAAGCGTACCCGATAACCAACGCCCTTGCCTAAGTTGCATCCTGTTTCTTCAGCAATGCGTGTTGCCACACTGCGCGCTGCCATGCGTCTGGGTTGGGTATGCCCTATTGTGCCTCGAACGCCCGCTAGCAGACAAAGCTTTGCCAATTGGGTAGTTTTACCAGAGCCTGTTTCCCCTGCAATAATAATCACTTGATGCTTTGAAATAGCATCAATAATAGCTTCTGACTTAGCGTGAATAGGTAGGCATTCAGGAATGTTAAGGTCAAGGGGAAACGCTAGGTTTTGCAAGTTTTTGGTTTTCTCCATGGGCAAGACAGTGAATAATAGGGCTTCCCTTTTAAGACGGGACAAAACAAATGGCTCTTGTAAAATTCAAGTAGGTTAGCAGAATTTATTGAACTTAGAAAAGAACGCATTTCTTAACGCTTTAAAAGCGATGGTATTCATCCAGCGCAACCGTACCATGCTGCAAGCGCAATATGCGGTCTGTTTTTCGTGCCAAGGGCATGCTATGTGTCACCATGATAACGGCTGCCTGTTCTTCGCTACACAATTGACGCAGGGCTTCAAACACGGTTTCTGCTGTATCTTCATCAAGGTTGCCTGTGGGTTCATCTGCAAGCAGAAGGCGTGGTTTTCCTATCAATGCACGCGCAACAGCGACGCGCTGCGCTTCGCCACCTGATAATCTCGCTGGAATATGGCTAGCACGCTTGCTTAAGTGGAGTCGCTCTAGCAATGCCATGGCTTTGTTTCGTGCTATTTTGGTTTGTTCACCACGAATCATCAACGGTAGCATGATGTTTTCAATAGCGGTCAATTCAGGAATCAAATGATGGGCTTGGTAAACAAAACCAAGCTGGGTATTACGTAGCTTGGCACGTTGTTGTTCGGTCAGCCCTAGTACCGATATGCCATCCAATTCGACACTACCGTGGTCGGCATGATCCAAAGTGCCTAAAATTTGTAATAATGTACTTTTTCCTGAACCTGAGTCTCCGACAATAGAAAGAAACTCGCCTTGTGATAAAGACATGGAAAGATTATTGAGCACGGTGATGGCTGTTGATGCAGTATGGTAAGTTTTCGATAAGTTTTTCACTTGAAAAAACATACGTGCCTAACGCTTTTTCATCAGTGTTTTAATGGTTTCTTTGACCCGATATTTTTGGTATTCCTCAACAATTTTTCGAACTGAAGGAAACCGTTTGGCGATAACATTAAAGTTCTCTCGGGTTAGCTCCATCAGTTCCACGCTTTGCCCTGCAATAACCGTTGCCGTGCGTGGTTTATTGGTAAGCAACGACACCTCACCAAAAAAATCACCTGCGCCCATTTCACTGAGTGCCACTTGCCCACCTGAGGCATCCATTTTGCTGGTTGTGATCAATACACGGCCACTTCGGATTAAATAAAAAGTCTCACCCTGTTCACCTTCACGAACAATAATCTCACCACGGGCAAAATTACAAACGCTAAAACGCGCTGCCAATAAGACACGAATTTTATCAGGAACACCTTGAAACAAGGGGGTCACGGCCAATACTTTTGCCAACACTCGCTGACGGTAGAATTCTTCAATGGTGTTTTTAATCTGGGGATATTTCCTCACCCATTGTTCAAAGGTACCACGGTCAACCATCAGCACGCTGGTTTCAGATTCTGCAATGGCAGAACTTTCATGATTCAAATGCGACATAAAAGCATGCTCACCAAAAAAGTCACCCTCATTCAAATGAGAATACACACGGACTTCCCCTGATTGCAACTGTGTTTGCAAACGCACTGATCCCATGCCTATCAAATACAAAAAGTCACCCGTTGCCCCTTCTTTGAAAATCACAGCACCTGCAAAGAATTGTTTTAACTCCAGCGACTCAATAAAACCATTGAGTTCATCACCTGATAAGTCTGATAATAATGGCGTACGGGTAAAACCCAGCTTAAACCGTTCACTTGATGACATATCCAATGGATTGCTTGCTTTGCTTGCCGTCTCAACGGTGGCAGTAGACGTTGCCCATTCTTCACCGCGCTCGGAGGATAAAGCTTGCAATTTTTCTTTGACATCGGTGCAATTAGGGTCTAGTCGCAAAATGATTTTATTGATAGCAATCGCTTGAACAACAAAACCTTGCTCTGCATAAGTGGAGGCAATATGAATATAATCTGCCACTGCGCCTTTGGTATCGCCCGTTTTTTCTTTCATTTCTGCTAATTTTACAAAAGAGCGAATATCTGAGGGGTCTTGCGTATGAATCTCGGCAAAAAAGTCGCGTGCCTGATCGTATTTTCCGCCAAGCAAAGCCTGCTTGGCTTTTTTTCTTAAATCAGGCAGTGACATGATTATTCATAACGCAAGGCTTCTGCAGGGGGTACGCCCGCAGCACGCCATGCAGGGTAAAACGTTGCTGCAATACCCAAAACAAAACTAAGACAAATGATAATTGTAACAGAAACAGGATCAATAATCGAAGGCACATGATCAATATAGTACACGTCCTTGGAGAGAATTTTTATCTTGGTGATATGCTCAAATGTTGCGAGGATAACATCCAACTTCCACGCCAGAAGAAGCCCCAACACTGCGCCGACTAAGGTTCCTAGTCCACTAAGTAATGCGCCCATGGTCAAAAAGACGCGCATGACAGAAGCATGGGTTGCTCCCAGTGTTTTAAACACAGCAATTTCTTTACGCCGCTGCATCACCACCATCACCAATGAAGAAATCATATTAAAAACAGCCACCAGTACAATCAGCGAAAGAATAATCCCCATTACCACTCGCTCCATCTCTAAGGCATGGAAAAAAGAACGATTGCGTTGCCGCCAATCGGTAATCCACGCGCCCAAAGGCAGTGTTTTTTGCAAGCCTATGGCAATGACTGTGGCTTGCTCTCGATCTTGTAGCATTAATTCAATGCCCGTAATACGACCCTTTGCCCGTTCCAAGCGTTGAACCGCCGACAAGGGTGCCAATATCATGCCAATATCGTATTCATAAAAACCAGATTCAAAGACCCCGACAAGGGTAAAAGCACGCATGCGAGGACTCATACCCGCAGGCGATATGCCACCAGCAGGCGACAATAAACGTACTTGATCACCAATATCTAAGCCCAGTTTTCGCGCTAAGTCTTTGCCCATGACCACTTCAAAATGAACGCCTGCATCATCACTAAGAAAACGCCCCGCCGTAACTTGACTGGCAATATGCTTTTCTCTCGCTGGTAATACACCTTTAAGAATCGCACCACTGGAGGCTGAACCACGATTTGCCAGCACCTGTGTACTTAAATAAGGGGATGCGGCAATCACACCTTCAGTCGCTTCGCTAATTTTAAGCCAGCCTTGCCAATGTGCCAAAGTGTTATCAGGACCCTGCACATCAATATGCGATGAAAAACCAAGGATACGGTCTTTCAACTCCACATCAAAACCATACATCACCGATAATACGACAATCAACGCTGCCACACCAATCGCCACGCCCATCGCCGAACTCCAACTGATCAACGATACAAAACGTTCGTCACCCCGAGATCGCAAATAACGACAGGCAAGCATCCATTCATGGGAAGAAATCATAAATAACGCATATAAATATAAACATGGGCAATAGCAACGCTCATCAGCATTAAAAGAAAAGCATGTTTAAGAAAGGTGAGAAAAGCAATCGGATGCCCTGCGCGTTGGGCAAAGCCTGCCACAATTAAGTTTGCCGATGCACCGATGAGCGAACCATTACCCCCTAAACATGCACCCAATGCCAAGGCCCACCACAAAGGAAGCAAGGCATCGCCATCACCAAAGGTACTGCTCATATCCGTAATCATGGGGATCATGGTGGCTACAAAAGGAATATTATCGACCATTGCCGAGGCAATCGCAGAAATCCACAGCACAGCCCCAACCGTAGCATTAAAATCTCCATTCGTTAGTGCCAAAGTTTGTGCTGCCAGCCAACCAATGGCGCCTGTATGCTCCACGCCTGTCACCACCACAAACAAACCAACAAAAAAGAAAATGGTCGTCCATTCTACTTCAGCCATAATTTTTTCATAAGCATGTTCTTTGTCTTCAATGGGTTTGCTCCACGTTTGCAACAGTAGCAACAGTGCAGCACCAAACATGGCAATGGTCGCAGGCTCTAAGTGTAACGTATGCGCTACTGAAAAGCCGCCAATCACCAACGCCAGCACCAGCAAACTTTTTTTCAACAATGGCACATCACTGATCGCTTCATTTTCATTAAATGACATCAATAACTGTCGTTTTTCTTCACTGGCAGATAAATCACGACCAAACATCCACCAAATAGCTGCCATGGTGACAACAAAAATCACAGGGATAATGGGGGCAAGATTAACAATAAAATCAGTAAAGCTAAGATGCGCTGCCGAGCCAATCATAATATTGGGCGGATCACCAATCAACGTCGCTGTACCGCCAATATTTGATGCCAAAATTTGCGCAAACAAATAAGGGTAAGGACGCACACCCAAGGCATCCGTAATGAGCAAGGTCACAGGCGCAATCAACAATACCGTGGTCACATTATCTAAAAAGGCAGAAAACACTGCCGTCACAATAGACAGCATCAACAATACCCGCCAAGGCTCACCTTTGACCGATTTTGCAGCACGAATGGCAACATATTGAAACATGCCTGTTTTTTGACTGATTGCCACAATCACCATCATGCCCGTCAGCAAACCAATGGTATTAAAATCAATCCCTGCAACGGCTTGTTGCTGGGTGATAATACCACAGAGAATCATCAAGCCAGCACCAAGCAAGGCTAGCACCGCACGATTGAATTTCTCCATCATGATCACACCGTAGACGATCAGCAAAATACTCACCGCAAGCCACAATGGATTCAGCCCAAAAACAACGGTATTCAGTGCTGCTTCTTCACCATGCATTATTGAAACTCCAATTTTTTACTTAAACTATTTAATACATCTTCGGCAGAGATAATGCCCAATAATTGTTGCGCATCATCCACCACGATGGCGCATTCATGTTTACCGCAATCAATCAATGCCGCTGCCACTGCCAGCACTGAATCATTGCCTTCCACCAGTAAAGCATCATCCATCAAGTCAGCGACACGGCTGGCGTGGCACGCCTTGTAACGGGTGCGCAATAAATCCATATCAGGGGCAAACGATAAATTACCCAAATCACCCGATGTCACATACGCAGGCAGCATGTGTTCCATAATGGAAAAGGTCGATACCGCGCCGCAGACTTTCCCTGCATCATCAATCACAGGAAGCATGCGAACATGGTATTGATGAATGCGTTGCATGAGGTCACTTAATCGTTCATTACTACGGGCTGAAACAACCTCGGTTTTCATAATATTTTCTGCGCGCATTTTACTCTTCCTATTCAGGTCTCATGTGCGGAAACAACAACACATCACGAATTGCATGTTGCCCCGTAAACATCATCACCACACGGTCAACACCAATGCCAACCCCAGCGGCACAAGGCATACCGTATTCTAAGGCGCGAATATAATCATGATCCACATCGGTGGCTTCATCATCGCCTGCAGCTTTGGCTTTTACTTGCTCTAAAAAACGCGATTGTTGATCGTCAGGATCATTGAGTTCAGAAAAACCATTGGCAATTTCACGTCCAGCGACAAACAACTCAAAGCGATCTGTCACATTCGGTTCTTGATCGTTGCGGCGGGCAAGCGGCGATACATCAACGGGGTAATGGGTGATAAATGTGGGTTGTGTCAATTCTTTTTCAACAAGTTCTTCAAACAATGCCAATAAATAATGCCCTGCACGCCACGTTATTAACGGTTTAATATCAGGGGCAACTTGCAAGCACACTGTTGCCAGCGTCGCTTTGTCGCCTGCATGACCACGCAGATCAGGGCGTTTTTCAAACACCGCTTCATCCAAACGCATGCGTTTAAACGGCTGGGTAAAATCAAGATTCACGCCTTCCCATGCCACTTGGGTTTTATTAATGCCTTCGGCAATATCACGCAAAAGTCCTTCAGTATGATCCATTGCCATTTGAAAGTCGGCATAAGCCTCGTAAAACTCCACCATGGTAAACTCAGGGTTATGCGTGGCATCTACGCCTTCGTTGCGAAAGTTACGATTAATTTCAAATACCCGCTCAAAACCCCCCACCAACAAACGCTTGAGGTGTAACTCAGGCGCAATGCGCAACACCAAGGGGATGTTTAATGCATTATGATGGGTGTTAAAAGGGCGGGCTGCTGCCCCTGTTGCTTGGGTATGCAACATCGGTGTTTCTACTTCCATAAAACCACGCGATTCTAGCGAACTACGCAACAGCGACAAAATCTTTGAACGGGTGCGAAAGGTATAACGCGATTCTTCTGACACAATTAAATCAACATAACGCTGACGGTAGCGCAATTCTTTATCTGCCAGACCGTGCCATTTTTCAGGCAATGGGCGTAAACATTTAGCAATAATTTCGGTGTGTGATACACGCACCGATAATTCACCTGTTCGCGTACGAAACACCACCCCCGTAGCACCAACAACATCACCCAAATCCCATTTCTTGGTCGCATCATACAATGCTTCATCCGATAAGATTTTTCGATTAAGGAATAATTGAACACGGGCATCATCACTCTGAATCGTGATAAAACTAGAGCGTCCCATCACACGATGTGAAACCATGCGACCAGAGACTTGAACAACCGCTTCAGCCGCAGTCAACGCATCGTTATCTAAGGGGGTATATTGTGCCAATAATGCAGGCAAACCTATCGTATTACGCCAATGATTGGCGTAGGCTTGACCTTGATCGCGCATCTGTTGCAGTTTTGCTCGACGAACAGCGATTTGTTCAGGCTGCTTCAGCGGCGCAGGCTTAGGGGTGGTGGTTTCTTCGCTCATGGTGAATCGCTTACACGTTACGGCTATTTAGCTCAAGATCAGCAAAGAAAAAACCAATTTCAGTGGCAGCATTTTCAGCAGAATCAGAACCATGAACAGCATTAGCGTCAATAGAATCAGCATGATCAGCGCGAATCGTGCCTGCTTCAGCATCTTTGGGGTTGGTAGCTCCCATCAATTGACGGTTAAGTGCAACGGCATTTTGCCCTTCTAGCACCATCGCCAAGATAGGACCTGATGACATAAAGCTGCATAAGTCACCAAAAAATGGGCGATCAGCATGCACCGCATAAAAGCGACCAGCCTCAACCGCTGATAATTGCTGCATGCGAACAGCAATCACCGACAAACCATTTTCTTCAAAGCGGCGAATAATATCGCCAACAATATTTTTAGCGACAGCGTCGGGTTTAATAATAGATAAAGTGCGTTGAACGGCCATGATGTTTTCATCTCCTTATTGTGTTAAAGGGTGTATGCCAAAGGCAACCCTATAACGCGGGCGCGGCATTGTAGAAGCCTGTTGACCAAGTAGCAAACAATCATTATGTAGGCACATCATCATTCATCGCTTTAAAAAAGGGAAATGCAACATCCATATCAGCTTTTCTGTGGGCGAATTTTGGCACGTAGGCAAACCAATCGACATACCCAACTGCCCTTGTTTAGGCTGTGCGCAGTAACTGCCAAAGCAACGGTCCCACCAACTGATATTAAAACCATAATTACTGTTGTATTCTTTGGCTAATACGGAGTGATGAATACGGTGGGCATCAGGGGTCATCAACAAGAATCGCAAACGATAATCCAATGCCAACGGTAGCCGAATATTAGCATGATTAAACATCGCCATGCCATTAAGCATCACTTCAAAAACAATCACTGCCAATGCAGGTACACCAAGCAATGCAATCGCCGTTAATTTAATCAATAATGATAGCACAATCTCCACAGGGTGAAAACGCAACCCGCTGGAGACATCAAGGTTGCGGTCGGCATGGTGAACGCGGTGAAGCTGCCACAACCACGGAATCGTATGAAACAAACGATGTTGCCAATAAATCACCAGATCCAATAGCAATACACTCACGATAAAAATCGCAACATCAGGAAGATGCAGCAAAGGCAGCAGCCCCCACCCTTGCACGCCTACCCAATAAGAAAATGCAATGGTGGATGTGCCAAGGGCAACAAACAATAACCGTGCAACAATAGTATTCAATGCCACTAACGACAGATTACCCCACCACCGTGCAGCTTTGTTTTGATCCAATAAACGGCGGGGAAACCATCGTTCTAATAATGCCATAATAATAAAGATCGTAAAAAATGGTAACAAACGAATCATGCCTTCGTATTGAATCAGTAGGGAATCAATCATAGTATCTGGAAATCCTTCGTTGTTCTTTTTTCAACACGAACACTACATGCTAAATGCTCGAAGGCTCAAGGAGAAAACGATGACACTGGAAATCAAAGTCCCCAGCTTGGGTGAATCAGAATCAGAAGCAGTTTTAGAGCGTTGGTTAAAAAATGTTGGTGATGCCATCATGGTTGATGATGTACTGGCTGAAATTGAAAGCGATAAAGTCACCATGGAAATTACTGCTGTCGAAGAAGGGACGCTAATTGCGGTGCATAAACAAGAAGGTGAAACGGTTGCGCCTGATGAGGTAATTGCGATTCTTGAGGTATCAGAGGTGTCAGAAGACAGAGGGCAGAAGGCCAAGGGCAGAAAAGCAACAGACGAAAGGGTGAATGAAGATGTGAATGTGCTTGCTGCACCTGCGCCTGATGTTGGGGGCGAGCGTGTGGAAGAACGGGTTGTGATGAGTGCTTTGCGGCGGCGTATTGGTCGGCGTTTGATGGCTGCGCAGCATGAAACGGCGACGCTTACGACGTTTAATGAAATCAATATGCACAATGTCATGGCACTTCGGGCGCAACAGCAAGCGCAGTTTACCCGTCAGCATGATATAAAACTGGGTTTCATGTCGTTTTTTGTGCGCGCTTGTACCTATGCCGCGCAGCAAGTGCCTGCCATCAATGCATTTATTGATGGCGATGCGATTGTTTACCATAACTACATGGATATTGGTATTGCAGTATCTACCGAAAAAGGACTGATGGTTCCTGTATTGCGTGATGCAGGCGTGATGGACTTTGCTAACATTGAACGTGGTATTGCCGCACTCGCAGAAAAAGCACGCAACAAACAGTTGCAACCAGATGATTTAACGGGCGGAACCTTTACCATCACCAATGGTGGCGTATTTGGTTCGTTGTTGTCAACACCTATTTTAAACCCACCCCAAAGTGCGATCTTGGGCATGCATGCCATTCAAAAACGTCCGATTGTTGAAAATGATCAGATCATCATTCGCCCCATGATGTATGTCGCACTTAGCTATGACCACCGCTTGATTGATGGTCGTGAAGCGGTAGCATTTTTAAATGCTGTTAAAGCATACATTGAACAGCCTGCGTTAGGGTTATTTGACAATCATTGATTGATAGCTGATTTCTGGTTCAATTAATGGTTATAAGTTTTCTACCCTAAATCCGTTATAATCAGTGCTGAATTCAGGAGTATTATTTATCGTGTACAGAGTTCGATCACTTAGAAATGTGGGCTTTAATACAAATAAAGCCTATTTAATATAGACAAATAAAGACTAGCACGGGTATGCCCGTTGCCAGCATCGGCATCAGGTGTAGCGCCGACAGCGATCACCGAACGCCGTGCATAAGCTTTTTTTTCTGCTTTGCTCATCATTGCCCAATCGCTGGCATCGACCAAATTGTCGTTGTTTTTATCAAACGCTTGTTCCACGGCAAGAATATTCTCGCACGGGTTTTGTTGCGCCTCGGCAAAGGTAGAAAACAGCAACACCGTGCTGATGCTATACATCAACACGGTGTACCACAGGCGAACTACCATGCTAGCAGCGTGCCTTGATCATCTTAATAACGGTAATGGTTGGGTTTGTAAGGACCTTCCACAGGAACGCCAATGTAACCTGCCTGATAATCCGTTAACATGGTCAAGTTGACACCGATTTTTTCTAAGTGCAAACGTGCCACTTCTTCGTCCAGATTTTTCGGTAAGGTGTAGACACCCACGGGGTAATCTTCCGTTTTGTTGAACAATTCAATCTGTGCCAAGGTTTGATTGGAGAATGAATTAGACATCACAAAACTAGGGTGTCCTGTAGCGCAGCCCAAGTTCACCAAACGACCTTCAGCCAACAAGGTAATGCGTGTACCATCGGGAAAAATAATTTGATCCACCTGTGGTTTGATGTTCAACCACTCGTATTGACGCAGACTGGCACAGTCAATTTCGTTATCAAAATGACCAATATTACAAACAATCGCTTGGTCAGGCATAGCCAGCATGTGTTCGTGGGTGATCACATGGAAGTTGCCTGTGGTGGTGACAAAAATATTACCCTGTTTACAGGCATCATCCATGTTGACCACGCGGTAGCCTTCCATCGCCGCCTGCAATGCACAGATAGGGTCAATCTCTGTCACCAAAACCGTTGCGCCCATGCCTTTGAATGCTTGTGCGCAGCCTTTACCGACATCGCCATAACCCAACACAACGCAGATTTTGCCTGCGATCATGACATCGGTGGCACGTTTAATACCATCAAGTAAGGATTCACGGCAGCCATACAGGTTGTCAAACTTAGATTTTGTTACCGAATCGTTCACGTTAAAAGCAGGGAATGGCAATTCGCCACGCTCTTGCATTTGGTATAGGCGATGAACGCCAGTGGTGGTTTCTTCGGTTACGCCTTTGATGTTGGCTGTGGTGCGTGAATAAAACGTAGCATCTTCTGCCAAGCGTTTTTTGATCGAAGCATACATGAAGGTTTCTTCTTCACTTTCAGGGTTGTCGAGGACAGCAATATCTTTTTCTGCTTTGCTGCCCAAGATCAACAATAACGTGGCATCGCCACCGTCATCTAGGATCATATTGGGGGTTCCACCGTCATGCCATTCCATGATCTTGTGGCAGTATTCCCAATACTCTTCCAGTGATTCGCCTTTAAAAGCAAACACGGGAACGCCTGTTGCAGCAATGGCAGCGGCAGCGTGGTCTTGGGTAGAAAAAATATTGCAAGAAGCCCAACGAACTTCTGCGCCCAGTGCGGTCAATGTTTCGATCAACACGCCTGTTTGGATGGTCATGTGCAATGAACCTGCGATACGCGCACCTTTTAAGGGTTGTTCATCGGCATATTTCTCACGAATAGCCATCAAGCCGGGCATTTCTGTCTCGGCGATGTTTAATTCTTTCCGTCCCCAATCAGCAAGGGACAAGTCAGCGATTATAGAATCGTTACTCATAACAATAACTCTCTTGTGTTATATGGTATGAGCGCCGTTTTATCAAAAATAAAACGTGGTTGAGCCTGGCAATGATCGAACATTGTTGCAGCGCTCCTCAACCGTTTACAGGTATAGACCT
Source organism: uncultured Zetaproteobacteria bacterium (assembly GCA_964458185.1). Classification (GTDB taxonomy): domain Bacteria; phylum Pseudomonadota; class Zetaproteobacteria; order Mariprofundales; family Mariprofundaceae; genus AB-137-C09. Next base: position 6,206 of record CAYWFG010000007.1, on the reverse strand, counting down.
TACAGTCCAGCGGCAGCCTTTAGGGCATCAGCTTTGTCTGTTTTTTCCCAAGTGAAGGCATCCAATTCACGACCAAAATGACCATAAGCTGCGGTTTGTGCATAAATCGGACGCAATAAATCCAATGATTGCACAATGCCTTTGGGGCGAAGGTCAAAATGTTCACGCACCAAGTCCGCGATCTTTTCATCGGCAATCTTCCCTGTTTCAAAGGTGTTTACCATCACCGAAATCGGATGTGCCACACCAATGGCATAAGAAACCTGCACTTCACAACGATCAGCTAAACCAGCAGCAACAATATTTTTTGCTACATAACGCCCTGCATAGGCTGCCGAGCGATCAACCTTGGATGGATCTTTGCCCGAAAATGCACCACCGCCATGACGACCAAAACCACCGTAAGTATCAACAATGATTTTACGCCCCGTCAAACCACAATCACCCACAGGCCCACCAATGACAAAACGACCCGTTGGATTAATATGATAAGCCGTATCATCATGCAACAAGCCTGTTGATCCTAGCACGGGCATGATGATTTTTTCCATGCAAGCGCTAACAAGGTCTTCGTGAGAAATATCATCGCTATGCTGGGTAGACAATACCACCGCATCAATCGCCACAGGCACATCATTTTCATAACGCACACTGACTTGCGACTTGGCATCAGGGCGCAAAAAAGACAACACGCCCGATTTGCGTACTTCCGCTTGTTTGGCAACAATTTGATGCGATAAATGAATCGCCATCGGCATCAATACATCCGTTTCGTTGGTAGCATAACCAAACATCAAGCCTTGGTCACCCGCACCTTGATTGAGGTCAATGCCTTCGCCTTCGTTGACACCTGCGGCAATATCCACCGATTGTTTATCAATCGCAACAAGCACCGCACATGAGGCATAATCAAAGCCCATATCCGAAGAGTTGTAACCAATATCTTTGACCGCATCACGCGCCACTTGCTGGTAATCAATGACGGCTGAAGTGGTGATTTCACCCGATAGCACAATCATGCCCGTATTAATCATCGTCTCACATGCCACGCGGGCATGTTTATCTTGTTCTAAAATGGCATCCAAGATACTGTCCGAAATACGGTCAGCAACTTTATCAGGATGCCCTTCAGAAACAGATTCCGAGGTAAATACAAAATTACGACTCATAGGCTATTCCTTTTTTTTAAATGTGGAGGAAAAACCTCCCATGATGCACCAACGATGCACCAATAGGACGCGGAAGTTTAGCGAGAGATATTAAAGTCTCAAATAATATCGCTTGCAAAGCGCAATAGCCCTGCATAAGGAAGTTATCATTTAGATGAATAAAACAATAAAATACCCATTGTTTCATGTTGATGCATTCACCCATGAACGCTTTACAGGAAACCCTGCCGCAGTCGTGCTTTGCCCTACCCCATTGCCCGATACGCTGATGCAAGCCATTGCCGCAGAAAACAACCTATCGGAAACGGCATTTGTCTCGCCATTTTCATGCAATAATGACTGTGATTTTCATATTCGCTGGTTTACACCAACGATGGAAGTCGCATTGTGTGGGCATGCTACCTTGGCTGCTGCGCATATATTGTTTGGTCAACATGGTGATGATTGCAATAGCTTGTGTTTTTATAGCCTGCGCGGGGAGTTAGCTGTTCGTCGTGATGGTCATTGGATAACTTTATCGTTCCCTATGGATGATGTTGTGGCATCTAGCAATATCTCTCGCATTGCGGCAGCACTGGGGCAAGCGCCGTTGGAACTGTACCGAGGCGTGGATGATTATTTGGCGATTTTTGCTAACGAATCGGACATTGCCAATATGCAGCCTAATATGCGACAACTGGCAGCGTGTGATGAAGCTCGCGGCGTGATTGTGTCAGCAATTGCTGATAAGAATCAATCTTATGGTATAGTGTCGCGATTTTTTGCCCCGCAATCAGGGATTCCAGAAGATCCTGTCACAGGATCAGCGCATTGTACGCTGATGCCTTTTTGGGGCAAACGCTTGCAGTGTGACAGCCTCCATGCGAGACAGTTATCAGCGCGTGGCGGCGATGTGTACTGCTGTCTTCGTGACGATACAGTAGAATTAACAGGGCAAGCAATCACCTTTGCCGAAGGGGCATTGTATGCTCACTAAACAGGAATATCATCTATATGCAACGACATCATTATGCTCAATGGGCTTTGTTTGCTTTTTTGCTGATTGCCGATCAATGGAGCAAATGGTGGATTGGGCAGCAATCACCTGATTTATATATCGCTGTGATTGATCAGTTTTTTAATATTATTGTGGCACATAATTATGGCGTAGCTTTTTCCATGTTTGCCGACTGGACGCATGCGTGGCGCACCCGTATGCTCATTATTGCCACCTTATTGATTGCTGCCTTGGTGTGTTGGATGTGGTGGCAATCGCGCAAACATAATTCATTGGAATCATGGTTGCTGGTGATTATTCTTGCTGGTGCTGCGGGTAATATATGGGATCGCATTCAATTGGGTTATGTTGTTGATTTTATACAATGGTATGTTGTGATGGATGGCAAGGCTTGGTATTGGCCGACGTTTAATATTGCGGACGCTTGCATCTCGGTGGCAGTGGTCGTATTGATTATTGATAGTTTTCGTTCAAAAAGTGAGCATGAAGAATAATGGACAAAAAAAACAAGATTCATCATTGCCAAGCCCCAATTGCCATTATTGGCATGGATGGTCTATTCCCTGATTCACCCACGCTGGATGATTTTTGGCAGAATATTAACAATAAGCACACCGCATCTCGCACGCCGCCTGCCAACCGTTGGCTATTGGACGCCGATGCGGTGTATCACCCTGAGCGTGGTCGTGCTGATCATGTCTATTCTAAACGCGCCTGTTTTCTTGATGATGCATGGTTAGCTAGCGAGGCATTCCCAAACCTTAATGTGGCAGGGCTTGATGCTATGTTTCATTTGTTGCTGCGTGTGGGGTGTGCGGCATGGCGCGATGCAGGCTTGAAAGAAGATGCTGCGGCGCGTGGTGGTATTATCATTGGTAACTTGGCGTTGCCTAGCGAACAATCATCCGCGTTAGCACGGCGATTGATCGGTCGAACGCTAGAAGAACATGTTCTTGGCGCATCGGTAGATGCTTCTGCCATACCCTTGGATGCTAACAATGCCCATGTTGCAGGTTTACCCGCTGCGGTACTGGCAAAAGCCTTGGGGCTGGGGGGTACGTGCTTTACGCTGGATGCAGCCTGTGCCTCATCATTGTATGCCATTAAACTGGCAATGGATGAATTGCGCAGTCACCGCGCTGATGTCATGCTCGCAGGCGGTTTGTCGCGTCCTGATTCGTTGTATACTCAAATGGGTTTTTCCCAATTACAAGCTTTATCGGCGAGCGGTGTGCCTGCGCCCTTTGATGCCGCAGGTGATGGGCTGGTGGTGGGTGAAGGTTGCGGTTTGTTTGTACTTAAACGACTGGACGATGCCGAAGCGGAGGGCAATACTATTTACGGCGTGATTCATGCTGTAGGGGTGAGCAATGACCTCACAGGCGGACTGCTAGCCCCTGAATCTGAAGGGCAGTTACGTGCCATGCAATCGGCATACCAACAAGCAGGATGGTCGCCCACTGATATTGACATGATCGAATGCCATGCACCTGGTACGCCTGTGGGTGATGTGGTGGAATTTGAAAGCATGACCCGCTTATGGCAAAACGAAGATTGGCAAACAGCGCAATGCGTGATTGGTTCAGTCAAGTCGAATATTGGTCATTTGCTGACTGCCGCAGGCGCGGCCGCCTTGATGAAAACATTATTAGCAATGAAACATCAACAATTCCCACCTACCGCTAATTTCAACCAAGCCGCCGAAGGCATTGCACTCGCTGATAGCCCGTTTAAAATTTTACAACACAGCGAACCATGGCTGGCAGGCAATCGACCACGCCGTGCGGCAATCAGTGCTTTTGGTTTTGGTGGCATCAACGCCCATTTATTGGTGGAATCGTACAGCCCACGCCATACAATAAAACACCCTCCCTACGCCGAACCATCAGCAGAACCCATTGCCGTTGTTGGCATGGCAGCCCATGTTGGACGCTGGGACTCATTGGCATGCATCCAACAACGCTTGTTTGGTGGTGATGATACGTCCCCCACAATACCCCAATATTGGTGGGGAGCAGAAAAAAGCCAATGGCTGGTAGCATTGGGCATGCAAGCTGCTGATGTGTTGGGGTATTGCATGGATGAAGTGACAGCACCCCTTGGTGCTTACCGCATTCCGCCGCATGAAATGGCAGAGATGTTACCGCGTCAATTATTGATGCTTAATCTTGCTGTCGCTGCATTGCAAGATGCAGGCGATGATCATGCGGTACAAAATACAGGGGTCTTTATTGGCGCGGGTTTGGATATGCAAGCAACCAATTTTAGTGCGCGATGGGATGTGGCTAACCATGCCGCTGAATGGTTAGCCACATTAGGTGTCAATGCCGATGATGAAACAAAGCAACAATGGATCAATACCCTTCGTGATGCCATTACCCCACCGCTGAATGCTGGACGAACCATGGGTGCATTGGGTAGCACCGTGGCAAGCCGTATTGCCAAGGCATTTCGCACGGGGGGGGCAGCATTTACGGTGTCGGGTGAAGATCAATCTGGTATGCGCGCTTTAGAAGTGGGCATTCATGCCTTGCAGTGCGGTGATGTGAATCGTGCCTTGGTGGGAGCCGTGGAAATGGCGACGGATATTCGTTCGTTGTTAAGCCGTCATGCACAGCAAGATGGCAATGATGCAGCGTTGCCACCGCTGGCTGATGGTGGTGGCGCATTGGTATTAAAACGCCTTAGCGATGCCCGCCAAGATGGTGATCGTATTTATGCTATTGTGGATGGTTTTGGTACAAGTTTTAATCAACAAGACTCAATTTCCTTGGCAAAAGGTGCAGCACACCCCCTGCTTGAACAACACAAAACCATGCAACGCCTTGGTGATGCAGGGGCAGCCAATGGTGTGCTTGCGATTATTCACGGGGCATTATCGTTACACCATCGTTTGCACCCCCATGCCCAAGCATGGCTCAACAATGAAGCGGAAGGTGCGCGTCATACCGTTGTTGCATCCCACGGTATGGATGGCAGCCATGCCCATGTTTTATTGCAAGAAGATAGCGTATCGCTACCTGATATTCGACCATCTATCATGCCTACCGCTGGATTGTTTGTTGTGGTAGGTGATAATGCGAATGTGTTGTTGCAACAACTTGAACAACTCAAACAGCGCGTCAGCCAACAGCATGGCTCCATGCATGAACTGGCAAAACAAGCGCATCAGCATACATCGACGGGCGTACTGCATGTGACCATGGTTGCTGACGATCAAAGTATGTTACTGCAACAACTTGCCCATGCGCAACAATCGTTGCAAGCCGACCCTAGCATGCCGTTTGGTGGGCACGGTAGCATCCTCCCTATTCCGAATAAAAACCTACAAGACCGCGTATTTTACACCCCCACCCCACTTGCCGAAAAAGGAAAAATTGCCTTTGTTTTTTCAGGTTCGGGGAATCATTACCCACGCATGGGGGAAGGATTATTAGCCCATTGGTCATCCGTAATTGCCCATCAAGAGCAATTCAGCACTGGGCTAAAAGATCAATACTTACCCGATGCGCTCTGGCAAGATGATATTCATACAATGTACCAAGATCATAATGCGCTGGTGATTTCTCACGTTGCCTTGGGTACAGCCATTTGCGATATATTACAGGGTTTTAAGTTAAAACCATCAGCAGCAATGGGCTATAGCCTTGGTGAATCGACGAGTCTCTTTTCGTTGGGTGTGTGGTCAGATCGTGATGCCATGGTGCAACGCCTGCAAGCTTCAACATTATTTACCGAAGATTTGGCTGGTGCTTGTTTGGCTGCACGTCAGCAATGGCAGCTTAATGATGCGCACACCGTTGATTGGGCGATTGGCATAGTCAATACCACAGCGGAACAAGTGCATACGCAATTAGCGGCATTCCCCCATGCCTATTTGTTAATAATTAATACACCTGAAGAGTGTGTGATTGGTGGGCAACGCGCTGACGTGATGGCTTTGGTTGCTGCCTTAGGGGTACATTTTCACCCACTAGACGGCGTTACCACGGTGCATTGTGAGGTTGTCACCCCTGTTGCCCAAGCCTACCATGACCTTC
>CAYWFG010000006.1:59452-75679 GCA_964458185.1 uncultured Zetaproteobacteria bacterium | reverse complement strand
ACAGGTTTAATATCAAAAAAAGATAGTCATAACGCGGCAGTATGGATAAAACGTGCTTTGCAGCATCATGCTGAATTGCAGCAACAGGGGGCGCAATTGAATGCCTTACATGCCAAAGAAACGGCTACATTAGCAGCGTTTAAACCTTCAGTAGGGCTGCAACTGGCACAAGAGTGGAACAACAACACGCTATTACCGCAACATGGTAATACCACCATCATTGCAGCCTTGCGCTGGAATATTTTTGCTGGTGGCGCAGACCGTGCAGCCCAGCAAGCAGCCCAAGCAGCCAGTGCCAAACAAGTGTTATTGCTCGATGATTTGCGGCAATCTATTGTGGTTGCAATCAAACGGGCGATGCGTCAACAAGGCGAAACAGCATCCCGCTGGCAAGTACGCCAACAAGCTTTATCACAAAGCAACGAATCGCTTCGCATCCATACGTTACGTTTCAAGCAAGGGATGGAAAACATTAACACCATGCTGGATGCACAAACCCGTGTTGATCGTGCCGCAGAGGCAGTGGTGCAAGCGCGTTTTGACCATCAAATGGCGCGTGTTGGGTTAATGCTGGCAGCAGGTGTATTGAATCAGGAGAGTATAACCCCATGAACATTATCATTGCGATGGGTGCTAGCTTATTGTTGCTTGCTTGCCAAGCGGATGAATCAGCGTTGATTGAATCTCCCCCCACGAAAACCATCCATGCCAGCATCACGGCGGTAAAAAAAGTCGTGATACCTGTATGGTTTCATACAGGGGGTGTGGTCATCACAGATCACCGTGTCACCGTGAGTTCTCGTTTGTCGGGCTATATTCGCAAATTGCAAGTGCGTGAAGGGCAGCATGTAAAAAAGGGTGGTTTATTGTTTCGTGTTGACCCCGTTGATGTCAAACAAGCGTTAGCACAAGCCAAAGCCGATGCTGCAAACGCTTATGCAGAACAACAACGCTTTGGTTCATTGCTCAACGCCCATGCCGTTACCCAACAACAGTACGATACCGTAGCCCTACGCTATACACTGGCACAATCACGGGTGAAACAAGCTAAAAATCAATTGCATTATACCGATGTGCGCGCCTCACTTGATGGTGTCGTGGTAAAAAAACTGATGCACAATGGTGATTTGGCTTCACCGGGGCAAGCAGTACTGATGATCGAAAACCCGCAGCAATTGTTGGTCGAAGCCAAGGTGGCTGAGTCTCGTGTCTCTTTGTTTCATGAAGGTGATGTTGTTCGCTTAAGCTTTGCCGCATTGAGTATGCCATTGATCGGGCATATCAATCATATCATTGTGGATGAACATGCCGAATCACACCAGTTCTTGGTGAAAATATCATTGCCCGCCGATGCAGCCGTGCGCCCTGGTATGTTTGCCCATGTGGGATTTCATCAAGGGCAGCGAGAGGCTTTGATGGTTCCCCGTAGCGCGCTCGTTCACCACGCTGGTCTGGTCGGCGCGTATGTGGTTGATGATCAGAATCAGCTTCATTACCGTTTGCTTCGTCTTGGAAAAAATCATGGTAATGATGTTGAGGTCAGTGTCGGTGTGGAAGCCGATGCGTTGCTTGTTGCCCCCATCACACCTGATGTGCGCAGCGGCGTGCAATTAATGCCGAGCGATCGTCATGACTAACATGCCACCGTTAAATATTGCGGGAAAACTGGGGAAAGTGGCAATGAATAGCCATGTTACCCCCATGTTGAGTATTTTAATCTTTTTTATCGGTGTGGTGGCGTTGATGCTTACCCCACGCGAAGAAAACCCTCAAATTGATGTACCCGCCGCCAATATATTTATTCAAATGCAAGGGGCTAGCCCCGAAGAAGTAGAAAACTTAGTGGTACGCCCGCTAGAAATGGTTTTGCGTAGCATGACAGGCGTTGATCACACCTTTGGCATGGCACAAGAATCTATGGGTGTTGTTACGGTCATGTTTAATGTAGGGGAAGATAAAGAAGCAAGCTTGGTGAAGCTCTACGATAAAATCATGCATAATTTGGATCGTATTCCTGCGGGTGCTTCGCAGCCATTGATCAAACCTTTGGACGTGGATGATGTGCCAGTCTCCGTGATTACTTTATCGTCGCCTGATAGCGATGGCTTGATGCTTAAATCACTGGCAGAGCGGGTGCGTGATTATTTATTGCCCTTAGAGGGTGTATCGGTTGCAGATATTGTTGGTGGCAAAGACCGTCTGCTAAGCATCACCCTTGACCCAAGTAAGATGGCAGCTTACCACATTGCCTTGGATGCATTGCATCAAACCTTGGCGGCTGCCAATCAAGGCGGTGACGTGGGTGCGTTGGTGGGGGCAGGCAGTGTGCAACCCATTGTATTGAACGCCTATTTGCAATCTGCCACTGAAGTGGGCGCATTAATCATTGGCACATGGCAAGGCAATGCTGTCTATTTGCGCGATATTGCCACCGTACAAGATACCTTAACAGAGGTCACTGCCGTTCATCGTATTGGTTTTGGCGCGGCAAGTACCATGGCAGACACAAACAGCGAACCAGAACTCGCAGCGGTATCCATCAGCTTGGCAAAAAAACGTGGTACGAATGCAGTTTTTGTCACCGAGCGTATTGCCGACAAACTGGAGCAGTTAAAAGGGGATATTATCCCAAACGATGTGCAAGTCACCATTACCCGTGATTCAGGCGAACGCGCCAACGATGCAGTGAATCTGTTGGTAGAGCATTTAGGTATTGCGATTATTTCTGTAATTATTATTTTATTGTTCTTTTTGGGCTGGCGTGAAGCGGCAATTGTGACCATGAACATTCCTCTCATTTTGTTTATGGTGCTGGCGATTGGTTTGATTGCCGATCAAACAATCAATCGTATTACCTTGTTTGCATTGATTCTTTCATTGGGCTTATTGGTGGATGATGCCATTGTAGTCATTGAAAACATTCATCGACATTTGCACCAAGGTGTTCATGATGTGAAAGATAAAGCTGCGGTCATTATTGCTGCCACCAACGAGACAGGAAAACCGACCATTATTGCCACTATTGCCGTAATCTTGGCTTTTATTCCAATGGGCTTTGTTACGGGAATGATGGGGCCTTACATGGGGCCGATTCCCTTTAATGCACCGATTGCTATGGCTGCTTCATTGGTGATTGCCTACATGGTTACGCCATGGATTGCGCTGCGCTGGCTACCACTTCATAGCCATGAAGCCAGCATGGATGAAAAAAACGAACAGCCTAAAGATTGGGTGCACCGTGGCTATGTACGTATAGCTACGCCATTGTTTAACCATGGATGGTTGCGTTGGTTGTTTGGCGGTGTGGTATTACTGATGTTTATCGCAGCCATGCTTGAGCCTGCATGGCAGTTTATACGCCCTGCTGGCATCAATGGCCCCATGACCGCAGGTAGCGTTGAGCTAAAAATGTTGCCCAAAGGTAATAACAACACTTTAAATATAACCCTAGATATGCCCGAAGGGACACCGCTAGAAAAAACCGATGCCGTTGCTCGTGCGATTGGTGATGTATTGCACACCCACCGTATGGTGGTTGATTATGAAACCTTTGTTGGTCAAGCAGGACCGATTGATTTTAATGGTATGTTACGCGGTGCTGTATTGCGCAAAGGCACACAATTGGCAGATATTCGGGTAAATTTATTAAACAAAAGTCAACGTCATATTCGCTCAGATGCTATCGTGTTGCAACTGCGGAAGATGCTGAAGCCTGTAATGGCGCGTTACCCTCAAGCTAACATTAAATTGGTCGAAGACCCACCCGGGCCGCCTGTTCGAGCGACTTTGCTGGCAGAGATTTATGGGCCGAATGAAGCAGGGCGAGAAGCGGTTGCAGCCCATGTCCGTTCAACCTTTGAGCAAACATGGGATGTTGTCGATGTCGATGATTCTATTGGCGCAGATGTACAGCGTTGGCGTATTGTGTTGGATCGTGAAAAGGCAGGTCGCTTGGGTGTATCGGCGAAGCAATTAGAGCAAGCCTTGCGTGATTTCTTTCAAGGATGGTCGATGGGCGCGCTGCATATTGATGATTCACGTCATACGGTCAGCATCACCGTCCGCTTACCAAGAGAGCAACGGATGCAGGTAAGCGATTTGGATCGCATCTATGTTTCTGGCATGCATGGTGCAGTGCAGCTCTCTAGCATTGCCCACATCAACCAAGAAATCACACCCAAAACACGGTTGACCAAAGATGGGCATAATGTTGTCTATGTGATGGCTGAACCCAAACAAGGGTCACAAGTTTACCCTGTACTGGCAATGGATCATCAGCTTGATGAACAAATGGTATTACCCCAACAAGCCTTGCATACAGGCGGCATGCGTTTTGTTCGTACCACACCTGATGATTTATTTGGTTATCAATTGCTGTGGGATGGCGAAATGCGTTTAACCTTGGATGTTTTTCGTGACCTTGGTTCGGCGTTTATCGTTGCCATATTGCTGATTTATTTATTGATGGTGGCGTATTATGGTGGTTTGGCATTGCCCATGTTGGTGATGGCACCCACCGCGTTGACCATGATTGGCATCTTCCCTGGGCATTGGATCACAGGTCAACCATTTACTGCGACATCCATGATTGGCATGATTGCCTTGGCAGGCATTGTGGTGCGAAATTCTACGCTGCTGGTGGACTTCATTGTGGATTATCATCGTCGTGGTTTTTCTGCCAGAGAAGCTGCCATAGAAGCAGGTGCAGCGCGCACACGCCCTATTATTTTAACAGGGCTGGCAGTGATTGTCGGCAGTAGCGTGATGATCAATGATCCTGTGTTTGGCGGGCTTGGTGTGTCAATGGCGTTTGGCACACTGGCATCTACCGCCTTGACCTTATTTATCGTGCCATTGGTCTATTATAAAATTCCATTTTTTCAACAAATAAAAATGAGGTAATACCATGAAAAAAACAATCAAAACCATTCTGGGGCTAATCATTGTCACAGGGTTTCAGATGACCGCACAAGCGGCAGATATTCCCGAAGGCATGGGCGTATTGCCCACCGATGTGCCAATACCTGCAAACAACAGCATGAGTGCTGCCAAAGTAGCGTTGGGTACGCAATTGTATTTTGACCCTGCGCTTTCTGCCAGCGGTCAATTTTCGTGCAACTCTTGTCATAACTTGGGTACAGGCGGTGTAGACAATCAAAAAACATCCATTGGTCATCGCTGGCAACGCGGCGGACGCAATGCGCCCACCGTGTTGAATGCCGCATTTTGGAGCAAGCAATTCTGGGATGGTCGTGCGCCATTGCTTGAAGATCAGGCAAAAGGACCACCTTTAAACCCTGTGGAAATGGCAAGTGCCGATGCTGATGCGGTCATCGCACGTTTAACAGCAGCAGGCTATGCACCTTTGTTTGCTACAGTGTTTGGTAAAGATGCCTTAACGTATGATAATATGGCAAAAGCCATTGCCGCATTTGAACGCACGTTGATTACCCCTAATGCACCATTTGATCGTTTTGTTCAGGGCAAAGGTGATATTTCTAAGGCCGCCAAACGTGGCATGCACAAGGTTGCCGAAGTGGGCTGTACCAGTTGCCACAGTGGCGCATTATTTAGCAACAATGAGTTTGTTGAATTTGCTTATGGTACAGATGAAGGACTGAAATCAGTGACAGGAAAAGCTGAAGATAACCATGTATTCCGTGTACAGTCTTGGCGCAATATAGCATTGACTGCCCCGTATTTTCATGATGGTTCTGCGGCAACCTTGGCAGAGGCAGTAACAATCATGGCAAAGGTACAGTTACAAACCACCCTTAGTGATGCCGATGTCAACGATATTGTGGCATTTTTAACCACGCTAACAGGCGATCAACCAACAGTAACGTTCCCCACCCTACCCCGCCCTACGGGCATAACATTAAACTGGAAGGATTAAATCATGACTGTAGAACGTGTTATTCATATTATTGCAGGCAGCTTTATTATGCTGTCAGTGTTTTTATCATCATTGTACAATGGGGTAAATCTAGCAGAGCCAACATGGTTGTGGTTCACATTATTTGTCGGCGCAAATCTTTTTCAATCAGGCTTTACCCAGTGGTGTTTGATGGGCATTATTTTACAAAAGTTAGGTCTAGAACCTACCTGTAAGAGCTGCGCATAATGGCATGGTTACAAGCCAACACCTTCGCTATTATTGCAGGGCTTATTATTGCTTGGATGCTCTGGCAGCGTTTGATTGCACCACGGTTGGCTGGGGTAAAAACGATTGATGGTAGTGACTACCTAAATTTTCGTCATACCCCGCATACCTTGGTTGATGTACGCAGTAAAACAGAATGGTGCAGTGGTCATCCTGCGTCAGCAAGGCATATTCCCTTGGGTGATTTTTCCACCCAAATGTCATCTATTCCACAAGAATTACCGGTGGTATTCATTTGCGCATCGGGTATGCGTTCAGCATCAGCAGCAGCCAAACTTGCCAAATATGGTCATGCTGATGTCTATAATTTTTCAGGTGGACTGGGTGCTTGGCAGGCTGCTGGTTTACCTGTCAAACAATAAAGTAAAGGAGTTATAATGAAAACAAGAAATCTAAGTATTGCCCTAGTATGGTTATTGATGCCGTGGATGGTGATGGCATGCGGTATGGGTGAAGTCACGCCTGAAGGCTATGAAAATGTTCCCATTGAGCATGCCCATAAACACTGGAAGCAAGGTGCATCATCGGCTATTCCTTTTCAGTTTCTTGATGTTCGCACAGTGAAGGAATACAACCAAGGTCATGTACCAGGGGCAATCAATATTCCCGTGCAGGTCTTGGCAGAACGCTTCAATGAAGTGCCTAAAGACAAACAAGTCTATGTCTATTGCGAGTCTGGCGTTCGTTCGACAAAAGCAGCAACATTACTTGCTAAATCAGGTTTTAAAAACATTGAAAACATGGGCGACGGCATGCGTGGATGGCGTGTGCATGACTTCCCACAGGAAAACTAATGTTTGAATCTATCACTATTCTCAACTTGTACCCTATTTGGTTAAAAACTCAACCCCATGAATCTTCATCGATCATCATTGATGTTCGTGAAGATAATGAGTACACAGCGATGCATATTGCTGGTGCATTGCACCTACCATTGCAAACAATCCCTAAGCATCTTAATCGTATACCTAAAGATAAAACCATCTACCTGATTTGCCAAGGCGGCATACGTTCTGCCCAAGCTGCTAATTGGCTGGCTGAAAAAGCAGGGTATACAAAACTGATAAATGTAGAAGGCGGTATGACAGCATGGCTGCAAGCTGGCTTCCCCATAGAAGAAGGAGCATAATATGAGTGACTATGGTTTACGTATTGATTTTGATGGTGACATGGATGCCGCAGAAGCAGCGATTACCGATGCATTAAAAGACGAGGGTTTTGGTATTATTACCCGCATTGATATTGCAGCCACATTAAAAAAAAAGATTGATCTTGATCGCGCTCCCTACGTAATTTTAGGCGCGTGCAACCCACGTATTGCAGGCGAAGCATTGGCAACAGAAGAAGAACTTGGGCTATTGTTACCCTGCAATGTGATTGTCTATGAAAACAATCAAGGCAACACCGTGATTTCTGCCATTAACCCAGAAAACATGCTTTCGATTGTCGACAATGAAGCCATGCAAGGTATGGCAGATGAAGTTAAAATCATATTACAGCGAGCTATTGATCGTTGTAATAACACTATAGCTTAATACTGGAGGTATCTAGATGTTTCAAAAAAATGTAGGAACGATTGATGGCGCATTGCGCATACTTATTGGCATGAGTTTGATTTTTGCCGCATTAGCTGACTGGTTTTATCCTTGGGGCTGGGTGGGTGCTGTGCTTGTAATAACAGCCCTAACAGGAAACTGTATGCTCTACAGTGTTCTTGGCATCAAGACATGCAGCCTTTGTAAAACAGCCAAATAGAAAAAATACCCCATACAGTATTGCTGTATGGGGTTGATATATCAAAAAAAGAGTCTCCCCCCTTGCAATTAAAATGAGGTAAATATTATGGCACATGTAGTTATTATGGGAGCGGGCATTGGTGGTATGCCCGCAGCCTATGAAATGAAAGAAGCGTTAAAAAAACTTGGTGAAAGCCATGAGGTGACGGTCATTTCTAATGTAGATTACTTTCACTTCACACCGTCTAACCCTTGGGTGGCGATTGGTTGGCGTGATAAAGAGCAGATCAGTTTTGAATGCAGCCCCTATTTAAATAAAAAGAGTATCAACTTTCTTTCTTGCGGTATCGACGAAATTCTAGCCGATGAAAATCGTTTACGATTGGGTAATGGGCAACACCTTGACTATGATTATCTTATTGTTGCCACCGGTCCTCGCTTGGCTTTTGAGTTAATTCCAGGCATGGGACCTGAAGGGCATAGCCATTCCATTTGCCATGTTGATCATGCTGTTGAGACCTACCACGCCTTTGAAGACTTTTGTAAAAACCCTGGCCCGATTGTGGTAGGCGCGGTGCAAGGTGTGTCATGCTTCGGTCCTGCCTATGAATTCGCCATGATTTTAGATACCGAACTACGCCGTCGTAAAATTCGTGATCAAGTTCCGATGACTTTTATTACGCCAGAGCCTTATATTGGTCATTTAGGTTTAGGCGGTGTAGAAGATTCTAAAGGTATGTTAGAATCCGAACTGCGTAAACGGGATATAAAGTTTATTACCAATTGTAAAACAACTGCTATTCATGAACATACACTGGACTACGAAGAAATTGATCGTCATGGTGAAATCATTGTCTCTGGTTCTTTGGATCATCGTTTTGCCATGCTAATGCCACCCTTCCGTGGTGTTGGTCCTGTGGCTAATTGTGAGGGTCTGGTTAATCCCATGGGCTTTGTTGCCATCAATAAATTCCAACAAAACCCAACTTTTAAAAATATTTATGGTACTGGAGTAATTGTTGCCATTCCTCCTGTTGAGAAAACACCAATTCCAATTGGTACACCCAAAACAGGTTTTATGATTGAATCCATGACCACGGCAATCGTGCATAATATTATTCATGAGATCAAAGGTGAAGCCCCTGAACAATGCGGTACTTGGGGTGCTATTTGTTTGGCAGACTTTGGTGATGGTGGCGTGGCATTGGTCGCTTACCCGCAAATCCCTCCTCGCAATAAAGTTTGGGCAAAGTCGGGCAAATGGGTTCATGTGGCTAAAGTAGGTTTTGAAAAATATTTTATACGAAAAATGAAAACAGGCGTGTCAGAACCCTTTATTGAAAAAGCTTTTTTGAAACGGATGGGTATTGAACGACTGAAGTAGCTTTTTTAGACTACAATGAACGAGGTAACCTAATCGAAGCTGGATACTTCTTTAGATATTTTTTGATAATAATCAAACGAACTTCACGCCCTTTGGCAATGTGGGTTAAACGCAAGTTTTGACGTTTAGGTTGCCATCGCATGGTGATGCCTTGCCATGTGCCGCTGCCTTGCCATCTACCGTTGCGTTTATAATGCAGTGCTTTGGGAATATGATTGTGTAAAATCCCCGCCAAAACACTAGGGGAGACAATGAAGCCTTGTTGGATGAGTTCTTGTTGGCTGACTTTTTTCCACTGGGGCGGGGACTGTTGATTGTCCAACAAGGTGGTTCTTTTACCTTCCCAAAGTATTTGCAGCACCCTGCCGCTAGCACCATGGGTTAATCTCGCATAACCTGATTTTTCATCGCCCACCCAGCGAAGCATCACTTGCCAGCGATGTTTGGGTTCCATCACCAATAAACGGGCAGAAAAATCATGGTAAGGACCGATCACGGGCGGGCTATTGCTGCTGCTTGGATATTGATGCGGTACGCAAGCTGTGAATGCAAGCAATAAAATTATGGCAAGGCAGTGTTTCATCCAAGTAAACATTATTTACTGCGCGTATTTCTTACAGTCCTTGCCTTATTTTTTTCTCCAGATCTTTTTGTTTATCGCCCTTTACTCGTGAGAGGGCGTTTTTCCATGCTGCAATGGCTGCGATGCGATCACCGTTTTGCCATAACATATCACCTAAATGATCAAACATGATCGGATCAACGGTATCGACTGCTTTTAATGCTTTTCTTTGTAGGGAAATTGCCTTTGGGTATACCCCTCGTTGGTAAAATACCCATGCGAGGGAATCCAGATAAAAACCATTGTTCGGTTTACTCTTTAGTGCGCGGCGCACGTATTTTTCGGCTTCATTCAACCTAATGCCACGTTCAGCCAGTGAATAACCAAGAAAATTTAATGCTTCTGCATTATCAGGACTTTGTGCCAGTATTTTTCCGATAGTGGCATCAATGTCTTCAAAACGTTTAAAATAATCCAATGCAACAGCGCGATTTAATAGCAAACCATTGGGGACTTCTTTTAAAGCAAGGGCTGGTTTGGTTTTATCTAATAGTTTTTGGTAGGTCTTTTGCTGTAAATACAACGATGACAATACCTCCCAAGCATCAGAGAAGGCAGGTTTTTCTTGGAGGATAGATTCTAAAATAGCAATCGCTTGATCCACTTCATTGCGGTTCATTGCCATCACTGCAAGTCGAAGCCTGCTCATTGCATAACGCTCATGTTGTTTAGATACTTGCTTGTAATGCCGTGTCGCAGCATCAAACTCACCCAATATTTCTTGATTAACTGCCAAGTAAAAATGAAACATGTCATTATTGGGGGCGAGTCGTAAGCCTTCGATTAATGCATTGGCTGCTTTTCTGTGTTGTTTTTGTTGGTAATATAACAAGGCTAGCGTGGAGTATATCTCCACTTTTGCTTTACCATAGGGTAGCATTTTTTCATACACGCGGGTAGCTGCTGCCAAACGTTTTTGACGAATGAGTAATTGCCCTAAATGATAACTAACTTCCAAAGCCGCAGGATGCGTACTAATAAATCGTTGTAATATCTGTTCTGATTTTTTTACATGATTGGCTTGAAGTTCAATATTGCTTTGTAAAATAATAACTTTTTCATTATCAGGTTGTAATAAATGCCAGCGTTGAATGCTACGCAGTGCTTGTTTGATATGCCCTTGGTGCAAAGCAGATTCAGCCTGTAACCCTAACAATACAGGCAATGCCTTTTGCTTTAAACCTTGTTTGATTAAGGCTTCGGCTTTATGCCAAGACTTTTGTGTCATCAGCGTTTGAATAAGGCGAACGCGAATGGGGGTTAATGTTGGATTTTTGGTCAATGATTTTGTTAAGTACGTAATAGCAGCACTATTTTTATGTTGCCCCAACAATGCGCCTACATACAGACCATACAACACCACATTGCTATCATGATTACTGTTTGCTTGTTGGATAGGGTTTTTCTTTAAAAAGGGGGTCAACAAGGTTTCTGCTTCTGCTGCTTTGCCTGCATCCAAATATAAACGTGCCAGCTCTAATTGAGGGAGTAATTGTTGTGATCGTTTGGCTAAGATCTCTAAAAAAGAACGTGCCAAGGGGTAATTTCTATCATTCAGTGCCGCTTTGCTACTCAAGTATAAAAAAGCATCAGATTTTTTTTGTAACACCTCAGTCATAGAGGGTTGTTCTGCGGCGTGTTTATTCGGCGCAGGAGCAGCCGTTGTTGGTTTTTTTACCAAGCTTGGCGACAAAGCCCGCTGATGGGGTGGAATGCACGCTGAAAGTAACAGTAATACTGCAACGATGGTATATCTAGACATGAGGTTTTTGTTCCTAAGCGTATGAAAAATAATCCTGCCTCGTGGGTTAATCATTTTAATCACATTTAATGGCTAAAAAATGCGTCCCTTGATCATTCAAGGCCCAATAGTTGAGTTCTGTTGTCACCCCATTTGTAACGCTAACAATAGGGTATAAAAACATATCCCAAGCATGGGTTAAATCAGTCGGCGATGGCCTAGCCAAACAATCGGGGTGCGAATGAAAAACACCCACGATTTCTTGCCCCGTTCCGCGAAGACTGCGGTCAATGGCTTGATAGGCAACAGGATCTAGCTCAAAACGATCCGCAGCCCTTGTGGTGTTGAGATTATCGACGGTGCGAGCTTCTGATATATTCCACTCTTCATCGTTAGTCGTTCCAATCAATAAGCCACAGATCTCATGCGGGTAGCCATTTTCTGCTGATGTTTTCATGATTTCTTTTGCATGACTGCTGATGCTGCATAATCGCTTATCAAGAGTATTATCAATCACAGCACGGTAGGCATCGGTATCAAAACGGTTCATAGCTTATTTATTATCCTGAATGAGAAGAAGAGCGAAGTTATATCCATCTTTATACAATAGATTATATGTGGTTGATATGAAGGCTTTTAAATACAAATTCGGGGTCTGCCTGAACAAGCCTCAACAGTACTTTCGCAGATCCTGTTGGATGCCGATGTCCTTGTTCCCAATTTTGTAGTGTCCTCATACTTACACCAATTAAAGTTGCAAAATTTGATTGAGAAAAGCCAATATTCTTCCGAATAATTTGGACATTAGGTTCATCTAATGAATATTCACGCGAAGCCTTAAGCTCTCCCCTCATTATCTTTCCTGCCTCTTGTACGCTTGTTAATAACTCATCAAATAATTCATTATTCATTTTCAAACTCCTGCGCAACAAGTTTTTTAAGTGTCGATAACTGATCTTTTGTTAAATCACTGCATTCGTTTTTTGCATAAGCAAAAAGCATAAAAATTTGATTTTTATTTACTGCCCAATAATAAATTAAACGTGATCCTGCACGTTTACCTTTTCCATTACTATTCCAACAAATTTTTCGTATTCCGCCACTACCTTGAATTATTTTCCCCACATGTGGCGTGGTAATAAGTGAATGCTGTAATTTTTAATAGCTATCATCATCCATTAAATGTTTAATTTTTCGAGTGAAAATCGTAGTTTCAACAATAACCATATGCCACACTATACGTCTTTGACGTATTTTAGTCAATAATCTCATAAAAATCAAACGCCTTCAGAGCGATAAAGTCCACTCTCCAAAGGCGTTCGATTAACGTTTATTTATTGCCAATACTTAACAGTTCAACTTCAAAGATCAACGTTGCATCAGGACCAATAAGCTTGCCTGCACCATTAGCACCATACGCTAATTCAGGGGAAATCACAAATTTATATTTACTACCAACCGTCATCAATTGCACGCCTTCTGTCCAACCTTTAATGACACCATTAAGCGGGAATGTCGCTGGTTGCCCGCGTTTGTACGATGAATCAAACTCTGTGCCATCCATCAATGTACCCTTGTAGTGTACCGTTACTTTATCAGTTGCTTTGGGCTTGTCACCTTTGCCTTCTGTTAATACTTCATACATTAGACCACTGTCTGTTGTTTTCACGTTGTCTCCTTTGGCATATTCAGCGCGGAATTTCTCACCTGCTGCGATATTTCCCTTCGCTGCGGCAAGCCGTTCTTTGTTGGCATCATCCGCCCGTTTTTTGAAAAACGCTTGTTTGGCAGCTGCTGCTTCTTCGGGCTTAATCAAGGCTGGTGTACCATCAAGTTCGCCATTAATGCCTAAAAACAAGGCCTCACGGTTAATATCTGCCCCCAATGTTTTCAATGAATTACCAATATCCATGCCAACAGCATAGCTGACTTTATCCATATCGGATGTCAGTGTTGGGGTGCTTTCTTTTTGCTCATGTGTTGCTGCGTGATCAGCAACTTTAGCAGCAGGTGTCCCCGGCTCGGATGGTTTATCGCAGCCACTAGCCAGCATCAGTGCAACGGCAGTCGCGCCCAGCAATAAATAACGTTTTTTCATGTTTACTCCCATTCTATAGTACCTGGTGGTTTGGAGGTGATGTCATAGACAACTCGATTCACCCCTTGAACTTCATTAATAATACGGTTCGATAGACGACCCAATAATTCATGTGGAAGGGGTGAAAAGTCTGCCGTCATGCCATCGAGTGATTCCACTGAACGAATCGCAATGCACGATTCATAGGTGCGTTCATCACCCATGACTCCCACCGACTTTACAGGCAATAAGACGGCGAAACTTTGCCAAATTTGTTGATAGAGTCCAGCAGATTTTATTTCTTCTAAGACAATCGCATCGGCGAGACGTAAAATAATCAATCGCTCAGCCGTCACTTCGCCCAAACAACGAATCGCCAAGCCAGGTCCTGGAAATGGCTGGCGACCGATAATATCTTCAGGTATGCCCAGTTCACGCCCTAGTTCACGCACTTCATCTTTAAATAACTCACGCAAGGGTTCAACCAATGCCATTGCCATCTCATCGGGCAGACCGCCAACATTATGATGGCTTTTGATCACTGCTGATTTTCCTTTGACAGAAACCGATTCAATCACATCAGGGTACAGCGTGCCTTGCGCCAAGAAGTCAACTTGCCCGATAGCTGTTGCTTCTTCATCAAAAATTTCAATGAACGCATGACCAATGCGTTTTCGTTTTTCTTCAGGGTCAGTAATGCTAGCCAATAAATCAAGAAAACGCTGTTCTGCTTCGACGTAATCCAAATGGATGTTAAATTGTTCACGGAAAACCTGTTGAACCTTTTCGGCTTCACCAAGGCGTAGCATGCCATTGTTAACAAACACGCAGGTTAATTGATCGCCAAGTGCTTCGTGGATCAATACCGCAGCAACAGAAGAATCCACGCCGCCAGAAAGTGCGCAAATGACTTTTTTATCGCCGACTTGCGCACGAATACTTTGCTTCGCTTGATCAAGGTAAGAACCCATCGTCCAAGTGCCGTGGCAAGCACATAGATGACGCACAAAGTAGGTTAATAGCGTCGCGCCTTGCGGTGTATGCACCACCTCTGGGTGAAACTGTAAGCCGTAAAAACGCCGCTCATGATCTGCCATTGCCGCATGAGGTGCATTGGCTGTGTGGGCAATGTTAACAAAACCTGTAGGAGGCTGCTCAATACGATCGCCATGACTCATCCAAGCCTCAAAGCCATCTAGCCCAGCTAATGAACTCAACAAACCCTGATGGTCATCAATATTTACATGAGCGCGACCATATTCACGGTGCGTTGCTTTACCCACCGTGCCGCCGAGCATGTGGGTCATCAATTGCATACCATAGCAAATACCAAGCACAGGTACACCCAAGCTGAACACACAAGGATCAACACGCAATGACCCTTCATCCAGCACCGAATCAGGTCCACCAGAAAGAATCACCCCTTGCGCCTGAAAGTCATGAATGGTTGTCGCAGATACTGTGCCTGGTAATATTTCACAATACACATGGGCATCACGAATACGCCGCGCAATTAACTGCGTGTATTGCGAGCCAAAATCAAGGATGAGTATACGTTCCATTTATCCACCTATTGGTTAAAAAAGGCGTAGCCTAACACGCACATAAAGATTCGGAAGATTGAAGGTATTTGATAACTGATGTTTGCATTTTTGTTTTCAATCAATCTTTCTCAACCCAAAAGACGAATCAACGATAGTCTTAACATCAGCTAGTAAGACATCATCCCTTCTGTTACCGTGCCGCTTTTTTACAGTAAGGCTTAATGAAGGAATCCATACCATGACACAGCAAATTTGCATTGCAGATATGACGATTGGCAATGATTCCCCTCTTGTTATCATGGCGGGGCCTTGTGTGATTGAGGGGGAAGACTTTACCCTTGAAGTCGCAGCACGCATTCAAACGATGGCTGCGGATGTGGGTGTGGCTGTGATTTTTAAATCCAGCTTTGATAAAGCCAACCGCACCAGCAAAGATGGTTTCCGTGGGCCAGGTCTGGATGAAGGCTTGCGTATCTTGCAGCGTGTGCGCGATGAACTTCATCTGCCCATTATCACCGACGTGCATGAAGTTGAACAAATTGCCGCAGTGGCTGAGGTTGCCGACATATTGCAAACACCCGCTTTTTTATGCCGCCAAACCGACTTCATCACTGCCGTTGCCGCAGCAAATAAACCTGTCAATATCAAGAAAGGGCAGTTTCTTGCCCCGTGGGATATGAAGCATGTATTGGATAAAGCGCGTGCCACAGGCAATCCTGACATCATGCTCTGCGAGCGTGGCGCAAGTTTTGGCTACAATAATTTGGTTTCAGATATGCGCTCGTTGCTGGTGATGCGTGAATTTGGTGCGCCTGTGGTGTTTGATGCCACGCATTCGGTGCAGCAACCGGGTGGTTTAGGCGGTGCAACAGGTGGCAATCGTGATTTTGTACCGGGGTTGGCGCGGGCAGCCGTTGCTACGGGTGTGGCAGCAGTGTTTATGGAAGTTCACCCTGACCC
>CAYWFG010000006.1:0-59352 GCA_964458185.1 uncultured Zetaproteobacteria bacterium | reverse complement strand
GATGATATTGTGCTTGCTTCTGATATTGCAGCTTCAGAATTTTACCGTGATGGTCAATACCATTTAGCGGGCGAAAATCGCATCTTGGATGCCGCTGGCATGATTGATATGTTTGACTCATTGTGTCGTCAATACCCCCTAGTGTCGATTGAAGATGGTTTAGATGAAAACGATTGGGATGGTTGGAAGCTATTAACCGAACGATTAGGTCAACGCATTCAATTGGTCGGTGATGATTTGTTTGTTACCAACCCTAGCATTTTAGCCGAAGGCATTGAAAAGAATATTGCCAATGCACTGCTGGTAAAAGTTAATCAAATTGGCACCTTAACTGAAACAATGAATGCTGTGAACATGGCACACCGTGCCAATTACCGCTGCATGATTTCTCACCGTTCAGGTGAAACCGAAGATACCAGCATCGCTGATCTTGCGGTGGCATTGGGTACAGGGCAAATCAAATCAGGTTCAGCCTCGCGTACCGACCGTATGGCAAAATACAATCAGTTATTGCGCATCGAAGAAGAGCTTGGCGTGGCTGCCCGCTATGCAGGAAAAACTGCTTTTTCTTGATTGTTTGTTCATAAAGAAATGGCTATTGGTGTAACCCATGCATAAGATGTTGGTTATTCTTGAGCTGATTCAGCGTAAACCATGGTTAGTGACTGCCTTAGGTGGCGTTATTATTATCTGGTTGGCGTACAGTGTTTTTCTTTCCAATCATGGTCTACCCATGTATTGGAAAGAAAAACAAGAACTGGATCTGTTAAAACTGGATTTACAGCAAGTTCAAAACACACGTGAAAATTTAGCCCAGCGTATTTTATTGCTTCGCCATGATAATGCTTATTTAGAATCAGTGATTCGCAGCGAATTAGGCTACGTCTACCCTGATGAATATGTTTTGATGATAAGGAAAACCGATGAGCCTGCGCATAAATAAAAATGAATTGGTGATGACTGGGGTGCAAGGCGGTGTTGCACCTGCGCATCAGTGGGCACCGTTTGAAGTAGGCTCAGAAGGTGAAACCTTTGCTTGGCCTTCAACGGGTGGCATCACCTATAATGTAAAAATTGGTGACTCTGTTTTTGGCTGGGCTGGTGAACATATTGAGCCGGGGGTGTCTAGCACCTATAAAAACAGCAATAAAAAAGCAGCCTCGGGTTATCAGTTTTTGGCTTGTTGTGGCAATCAGGTGCGTGTTATTACAGGTTCTGCCCGAGGGAGCATGGGGCATGTATTGGGGCATCATGGTGGTGTTGATCATTTGATGCTTGATTTCTCTGATGCCGTCCTCGAACAATTAACCTACGATGATAGATTTTTGGTGCGTGGTTATGGTCAAGGGTTGAAGTTATTGGATTACCCTGATATTGCTATTTATAACATCGACCCTGACTTGTTTGAAAAGTGGGGGCTGATCGAACGTGCTGATGGTCATATTGAAGTTCCCGTGCATGCCATTGTGCCAAATTATGCCATGGGTTCGGGTATCGGTGCATTATCGGTGACAACGGGTGATTATGATATTCTTTGCCATGATGCTGATGTCGTTAAGGAACATGGGCTGGATCAATTGCGCTTTGGTGACTTTGTTGCAGTACAAGATCATGATAATCGCTATGGTCGCACCTTCCGACGTGGTGCGATGACTATTGGCATGATTATTCATTCCGATTCACCGCTGGCAGGTCATGGCCCTGGCATGATGACCATCATGAGTTCTTTTGATGATACATTGGTTCCTGTCCTCCAGCCAGATGCTAACATAGGTGCTAAGTTGGGCATTGGACGATTTTCAACGCTGTAAACACGTTATTCGCCACTGCTTTCGCAGCGGCGAAGCCGATATCCTTCTCGATGCAATGGTTAGCTAAGACTTAACTGCAACTAATCGTATGGGTTGCTTGTTTTATCATGGTATTCATGTACGGATGATTTTTTAGCAGGAATACATTTCAGATAAACGGTTCCCTTTTCATCCTTTGAATCTGCTTGCTTATATTGAATGCACTTGAGATTTAAATTTTCTTCTTTTTTAGCGTTTTCTTCAGCCCAAGAAGGTGCTGCAATAAAAGAAATTGCAGCAAGAAATACCACTGATTTAATCATTTTATTCATCGTAAATTTTCTCCTAATATCAATCTAACATTAAAAACCTTTCTTTTTCAAGTTAAATATAAATAAGTTCATGCTAAAAACACATTATGTTGATAACTTTATATAAAATCTTGTAAAAGATGAATCAATGGTAAACCTACGTATCTTATGTGACAACAATATGGCAATGATTTAAAGTGATAAATTACGAATTAAAATATTGCTAATGCGTCAACATAAGGATGGATGGAACCAAATCGGTGGCACTGTTACTGGCAGAAGTAAAAGATAAAACAGATCAATGGTTTCCTGAATCTGAGGGTTATAAAGTAGAATGGGCAGGTACAGCTTTCACGCTTAACCGTATGTCTGATATGATTATCGCGAGGCAAATTACTTCGTTGCTGATTTCAGTCTTGGCTATTTTCTTGTTATGCTGGTGGATGTTCGGTCGTGTG
Organism: uncultured Zetaproteobacteria bacterium; assembly: GCA_964458185.1. Lineage (GTDB taxonomy): Bacteria > Pseudomonadota > Zetaproteobacteria > Mariprofundales > Mariprofundaceae > AB-137-C09. The sequence continues at coordinate 56,793 of CAYWFG010000006.1, read as the reverse complement.
CAAATAGCCTTGATCGCCATGGTTCCTGTGAGCCTCGCTGTGACTGTTAGCAACCATTGTTATTTGTTCCCTGTACTTTTGGGGCTAGGTAAGAAAAAATTGGTGCCATGAATTATCTCTTTATCATGCTACTGCTATGCGTTTCATCTTCAGCCCATGCCGTGGAGTGGACGACCCATGGCTCACTTAAAAACGAAACGGCTTATTTTATTTCAGGGCAGCAACGTTTTGATAAAATTCAAAACTGCATTGATCTTAAGCCAGAGGCTTTACTTAGCGACCGTTGGGAGTTTAGAGGGCGGTTTTTGGCATGGTATGATGCCGCAATGGATGTTGAAGCCGCCAATAAAACAAGCTTAACCAAAGGCATCAAAGACTATTACCGTTTTTACGCGCAAAGCAAAGAAGCGTATTTTCTTTACGGTGGCGATGACTTTGACTTCAGTATCGGGCAGCAACAAGTGGTTTGGGGTAAAACCGATGGTTTGCGCATGCTGGATGTGATCAACCCTTTGGATATGCGCGAATTTATTTTAGATGATTTTTTAGATTCGCGCATTGGCTTATGGTCGGCAAAACTTAATGGGTATACCGATATAGCAGGGCTGGAATCTGAATTTGAATTCATTGTTGTACCCGATGCGCGCCCTGTGAAGTTAGCCCCTAGCGGTTCACGTTGGGCATACCGTTTTCCGCTGCCACCTGCGGGCATCAATGTTGCCATAGCAGCAGCAAACAAACCCATGTGGCGACCGTCAGATGTTGAAGCAGGCATGGCTTGGCGCAGCAATATCGCAGGCTGGGATATTTCGCTTAACTGGTATTATGGCTGGAAAGATACCCCCAATTTGCTAAAAAAACTTGTGCCAGGGTTATTAACCATTACCCCTGCATACCACCGCATGCACACTGTGGGTGGTTCGTTCTCGAATGCGTTTGGTGCGATGGTGCTGCGTACTGAAATCGCTGCCAATATTGGTGAAACCGTTGATGCCATTGGTTTTACCCATGCCACATCGACCCAAAAGATGACCACCTTTAATGCCTCTGTGGGGATTGATTACAACAAATACAATTGGCGTATCAGCCCGCAATTTTTTATCCGTCATTTATCAAAATGGAAGCCTAACATTGCCGAAGATCAGGCATCAGGCTTTGTCAGCTTAATGGTTTCAACAGATTATTTGAATGAAAAGTTAAAACCCGATGCTATTTTATTGTATGACTGGGCAGATGGTAGCTGGATGTTCAGACCAAAGGTGGTCTATGAATGGAACGATAACATCGCCCTTCGCGCAGGGCTGGATATGTTAGGCGGCAACAATGGATTTTTTGGTCAGTTTGCTAATAATGACCGTGTTTTTACAGAATTTGAATATACATTTTAGGAGCTAAACGATGAAAAAATTATTACTGGGTGCAGTGATTGCATTATCTGCCAATGGCTATGCTGAAGATGCCCACGCGGCAACACTTAAAGAAGTGATGCAACAATTAGGGCAAAGTTACACGACCCTTAACCATGCCATTTTAATCGGTGACTTTGATCAAGCGATGGTGTCAGCAAAGGCGATCAGCGATCATGAAAAGCTATCTATGGGGCAACGCATGAAAATCATGGCAACCTTAGGCACTGATATGGTTGATTTTAAAAACACCGATCAAAAAGTTCACCAGTTAGCCCTTGATATTGAACAAGCAGCAATAGCAAAAGACATGCCTTTGCTGATTAAGCGTCAATCACAAATGCTTAGTGCATGCATGGCTTGCTATACCACTTACCGCAGCAGAGTGATGGAGGCAATGAAATAATTTTCGATAGAGCAAGTAATAACTTAAGTATCCCTGCATTCAGGGTCTTGATGGGCGGGGAAAATGGTATTTGCCCTTACGATCCTCTGTCTTCTGATGCTTGCCGTTATAGTTACAACTTTTAGCATGGGGCGATGTATTTTTATTTTACTGGTTATGTTTGATGCTGCAGCTTTCTGTGGTTGTTCCTGCGTACAATGAGGCGGAACGCCTGCCATGCACCCTTTGTGATGCTTACGATTGGTTGAGTGCGCATGTCGTTGATGGCTTTGAGATTATTGTGGTTGATGATGGTAGCAGCGATGGTACGCGAGATTGTGTTGCAAAACTGCTGGCTACGCGCCCTTCTATTACCTTGTTGCCGCCGCATGTGAACCTTGGCAAGGGCGCGGCTGTGCGGCGTGGTATGCACCATGCCACGGGTGCTGTTCGTTTGTTTATGGATGCTGATCATTCTACCCATATTAAAGAAGTGGAAAAAGTTTTTTCGGCTATGGATGGCGGTGCATCCGTTGTTATTGCTTCTCGGCAGCATCCTGAATCGGATATATCGCGGCATCAATCTTGGCTGCGGGAACACATGGGGGTGAGCTTTAATTGGTTGATGCATCACTGTGTTGATTTGTCTTTTCAAGATACCCAATGTGGTTTCAAAGCTTTTTCTGCGCATGCGGCGGACGCGATTTTTTCTCGCGCCAAACTGGATGGTTTTAGCTTTGATGTGGAGCTTCTTTTTTTGGCACAACGGTTGAATATGCCCATCAACGAAATCCCCGTGCAATGGATCAACGAACCGAACTCAACCGTGCGTATGCTCATTGACCCGCTTAAAATGTTTGCTGATATTGTGCGCATCCGCCGCTTGCACCAGCATACTGATTTTTTTATCGGTAACGATTTTTCGTGACTATTCCTCCTGCTATTTGGCGCAGTGTGCAACATTTTCGTCCGCTCTGGGGCGCAATGCGTGACCTTACGCCGATTGTTGTTGTCATTGTATTCTTTCAAGAAATCGTCTTTCAAAAGCCTATTCCGAACTTGGGCGACATATTGATGGGTCTAATGTTTGTCTTGTTAGGGCTGGCATTGTTTGTTCGCGGGCTAGAAATAGGGCTTTTTCCGTTGGGCGAAAGCATGGCACATGCCTTTGCTAAAAAAGGGAATGTTTTTTGGCTGTTGATGTTTTCTTTTTTACTGGGTTTTGGTACAACCATCGCCGAACCACCACTCATTGCCGTTGCTGCCAAAGCCGCTGATATTGCTGCCGCAGGTAATCTCATTGCGAATACAACAGAAGCCATGCAAGCCTATGCTGATGCGCTGCGCTACACTGTGGCACTGTCGGTAGGGACTGCCATTGTGTTGGGCGTGTTGCGGATTTTATTTGGCTGGCCTTTGCATATTTGTATCCTTGGTGGTTATTTGCTGGTCATGGTGATGACCATGATTGCACCTGCGGCGATCATTGGCATTGCCTATGATGCAGGCGGGGTAACAACCTCAACCATTACCGTACCCTTGGTGACTGCCTTGGGGGTAGGGCTTGCCTCATCTATTCGTGGGCGAAACCCTGTGCTTGATGGTTTTGGCTTGATTGCCTTTGCCTCGTTGCTGCCAATTATTTTCGTCATGGTTTTTGGCATGATTCGATTGGGGGTTGGCTGATGGCAATGTTTTGGCAAACACTGGTGGCAACCATAGCGGATGTATTTCCTATTATAATGATACTGTTGGTGTTTCAATTACTGGTGCTGCGTCAGCGGATTCCTCAAATGTGGCAAGTGCTGCGTGGCTTTGCTTATGTGTTATTAGGTCTGGTTTTGTTTTTGATGGGATTAGAACAAGCCGTATTTCCATTAGGAGATCTCATGGCGAGGCAATTAACCGACCCTGTGTTTTTGTTTGGCAGTGTTGAGGCAGTTCCCACAACGGTCAACCCTTGGGATTATGGTTGGGTCTATGTGTTCGCCTTTTTTCTTAGTCTGGCAACCACCATGGCAGAGCCTGCCTTGATTGCCGTTGCCATGAAAGCGGAACAAATCTCTGGCAACACGATTTCTTCGTTAGGTTTGCGGCTGGCGGTGGCACTGGGTGTTGCCGTTGGCGTGAGTATTGGTTGTTACCGCATTGTCAGTGGCAATGATTTATGGTTGTATATTCTCATTGCTTACACCTGCGTCTTGCTGCAAACCATGCGCGCACCGAAAATGATGATTCCACTGGCATATGATTCAGGTGGCGTGACCACCTCAACCGTTACCGTGCCACTGCTGGCTGCCTTGGGCTTAGGTCTAGCCTCAAGCATTCCGGGGCGTGATCCTGTGATTGATGGTTTTGGCTTGATTGCTTTTGCCTGTGTTTTTCCGATTATCAGCGTACTTTCTTATGCCCAACTAAGCCAATGGCGTAATCGCCATAATGGAGATAACCATGCACTTTAAATTATTGATTGCCTTGGTAGATAAAAGCAAAACCAATCGCTTGATGGAAGTTGCCAGAGAAGCAGGGGCAACAGGGGCAACCGTGATTGGCGATGCCCGTGGCGAGGGCTTAAATCCTAAAAAAACTTTTTTTGGCTTAACGCTAGAAACCCAACGCGATATGCTGATGTTTTTAGTCGAAGAACACCTAAGCCGCCGCATTTTAGAGCGCATCGCCAAAGAAGCTGATTTTGAAGCTAACCCCGGTAGCGGCGTTGCCTTTCAACTCGATGTTGAAGATGCCATTGGCTTAAAATCACAAATCAATACATTAATGGATGAAGTTGAGGGAGAGCTATGAACGGCGACACTAACGTAAAACCACAACCACGGATCACCGTTCGTGATGTCATGAAAACAGAATTTGATCTGGTATGCAGCAAAGCCACGGTGCGCGAAGCCTTACAAACCATGAAACACGTTGAAACCAAATGCCTGATCGTTGATAAATATGACGACGGCGATGAATATGGCATTGTCGTGCTGCCTGATATTGCCAAGTATGTACTCGCCAAAAATCGTTCGCCTGATCGCATGTCAATCTACGAAATCATGACCAAACCCGCCATCACCGTCCACCCAGAGATGGACATCCGCCACGCCAGCCGCTTATTCGCCCAAGTCGGACTAAGCCGCGCCCCCGTCGTCACCGATGATGGTCGCAAAGTAATTGGCATTGTCAGTTACACCGATATGGTGATGAATGGATTATTGCGTTTGGAATGATGTTGAGCGACGAAACATAGCGCAAAGAGTTCACCACACCCTATCCTTCCGTTAGCATGCACGCGATGCGCTTTACCCTTTCTGCTGATTTTACCCCGCAAGGTGACCAACCACAGGCCATTGAACGAATGGTTAAGGGCGTTCATGAGGGGGTGCAGCATCAAGTGTTGTTGGGTGTTACGGGTTCTGGCAAAACTTACAGCATGGCTTGTTTGATCGAACAATCACAAAAGCCTACCTTGATTATGGCGCACAACAAAACATTGGCAGCACAGTTGTACAGTGAGTTCAAGCAGTTTTTCCCTAACAATGCTGTGGAATATTTTGTTTCTTACTATGATTATTACCAGCCTGAAGCCTATGTGCCAGCATCGGATACTTATATTGAAAAAGATTCGTCGATCAACGAACATATTGATCGCATGCGTCATGCTGCTACCCGCGCTTTATTAGAGCGAGAAGATGTTATTATCATTGCTTCGGTATCGTGCATTTATGGTTTAGGTAGCCCCGAAGCATACGCTGATATGCTGCTTTATGTTGAGGTTGGGCGCACTTTGGATCAACGGCAAGCGATCAATAAACTGGTTGAACTACAGTATGAGCGCAACAGCACTGATTTTCATCGGGGTACGTTTCGCGTGCGGGGGGATGTATTAGAAGTCTTCCCTGCCCATGCCGATAATTTTGCTGTGCGTTTTGAGTTTTTTGGTGACGATGTGGATGCCATCAGTCGTTTTGACCCTTTAACAGGCAAGCGTTTGGAAACGCTGCATAAATATACCGTGTTTCCTAAATCACATTTTGTTACGCCGCGCCATTTACTGCTCAAAGCCATGGAAAATATCAAAACAGAACTAGCCGAACGCTTGGCTGATTTGTATGCTCAAAACCAATTGGTTGAGGCGCAACGGTTGGAACAACGCACTTTGTTTGATTTAGAGATGATGCAAGAAATTGGTTTTTGCACAGGGGTGGAGAATTATTCTCGCCACTTAACAGGACGCAAAGCAGGGGATGCCCCCCCTACCCTATTGGATTATTTACCCAACAATGCCTTGGTGATCCTTGATGAATCGCATGTCACCGTGCCACAAATTGGTGCGATGTTCAAAGGAGATCGCTCGCGCAAACAAACCTTGGTTGATTTCGGCTTTCGCCTGCCCTCTGCACTCGATAACCGACCCTTGAAGTTTGATGAATTTGAAACCATCGTACCACAAACGATTTATGTGTCGGCAACCCCTGGTCATTACGAACTAGAAAAAACAGGCGGCGAGTTTATTGAGCAGGTGATTCGCCCAACTGGGCTCATTGATCCACCGATTGAAGTACGTCCTGCAAGTTCTCAAGTTGATGATTTTGTCAGTGAAGTTGCTGCGGTCATTGATGCAGGATTTCGTATTTTGGTAACATGCTTAACCAAGCGCATGGCAGAAGATTTGGCCACTTATTTGAACGATTTGGGTTTAAAAGTTCGTTATTTACATGCCGATATTAAAACCATTGAGCGGGTAGAAATCTTGCGTGACCTTCGACTGGGTACGTTTGATATTTTGGTCGGCATCAATTTATTGCGCGAAGGATTGGATTTGCCTGAAGTGGCATTGGTGTGTATTTTTGATGCCGACAAAGAAGGTTTTTTGCGGTCGCAACGCTCATTGATTCAAACCATTGGGCGAGCTGCGCGCAATGTGGAAGGTCGGGTGATTATGTATGCTGATCGTGTCACCAATTCGATGCATATTGCTATGGATGAAACCGAACGGCGGCGGACACGGCAACTCGCCTACAATACGCAGCACGGGATTATTCCACGCAGTATTTGCAAAGATATTCCCGATATTTTACAAACCATTTACAATATGGACTACAGTACGGTGGTCGAAGTCAATGAAGCCCCGCCAACACTAACTACCGCTGAAAAGAACACGCGCATCATGACGCTTGAACGACTGATGACAGAAGCAGCGGCTGACCTACGTTTTGAAGATGCCACCGAATACCGTGATGAATGGCATACCCTAAAGGACACCCGATGAGCCAAAATATATTAACGGAAGCCATGATTAATGCGGTGTTTGATGCGACAACACTACGCCGTGGCAAGCAAAGCCTGCAACTGCAATGCGTCGGTAAAATCCGTGATGATGATGGTATATTATCTGCCGATGTAATGGATCACCAGCAGACCAGCTATACTGTTATGGTACGTTGGAAATCAGGCAAACCTGTTGGCAATTGTTCATGCGATGCTGGTTTTAACTGCAAGCATGTTGCCGCCTTGCTACTCGCTCAGCTTGAGTATTTAACCCAACCCAGCACCACTACTGATGATGCTGCCGATAAAGAAGAAAACGACGAACCTCCATCGCCGTTTTCTATGTGGCTGGGAAAACTGGATAAAGTTCCTTGCACAGCGAGCAATCGCGTACCAAAAGCGGGTCAATGCATTGTCTATTTGCTGCAACAGCACCCACGGCATGGCATTGTATTAAGCTTCCATTTAACCAGTTACCGCAAACAAGGTGGCTACGGTCGCATGACCCCTTACCAACCTGCCAATGCCATGCGTCAACATTGCCCTGCTTATATGCATGCGGTAGACCGTCGTGTTTTGCGTATGGCAGCAGAAGATCAAGCTGCATCATTGCGGCGGTATTATGTTTTACATGGCGAAGATGATGTGATGATGCTGAAGCAAGCCATCAGCACTACCCGCTGCCATTGGCTAACCACTGATTCTCGCCCACTTAAAATTGGCGAAACCCTGCCGGGGTATTGGCACTGGCAATTAAACACGCAAGGGCAACAGCGACTAACGCTGGATGCGGATGCCGCAGATACCGTGATTATACCATTATCACCGCCATGGTATGTGGATCAAGAGCGTGGTATCTGTGGTCGAATGATCTCGGCAAACAGCGATGATCCTGTAGATATATTATTGCATCTACCTGTTGTTGAGCCTGATGCCAGCGATGCCGAACGAAACGCTATTATCGCCCAATTACCCGCAGGCATTCCTTTGCCGAAAGTATTAAATTATCATACGGTGCAAGCCCATGTGCGACCTGTGTTGGCATTTAGCTCTATACCCACACCTGATATTTACCACGGGATTTTACCCGAATACGTGCATGTGGCGAGTTTATGGCTGGATTATGGTGAGGGACACCGCCGCCTTTATTTTCCTAGCCAAGCAACAACAGTGCGGGTAATCAATGAACAGGGAATCATTGATTACCATCGTGATGCCACGGTAGAGAAAGATGCCTTGAGCTTATTGCAAGCGCATGGTTTGTTTAACGATGTGTTGTGGTTACAGCAAGCCCCTTTAAAGCCTCATCAATTTACGCTGGAAGAATCTCGCCAATGGCCGCAATGGTTGGTTGAGACACTTCCAGACTTAGAAAAAAACGATGCCATCGAAATCATTATGGATGCGTCGTTTCGCCATCAATTAGCTGAAGTCGATGAATGGGTGCTAGACACTGAAAGTGAGGGCTGGCTTGGGCAGGCACATTTAAGCGTTAAACTGAGCGATGGCGAACAACTGCCTTTAAACGATGCCATTGCAACGTGGGTAGAAAGTAACCCTGCATGCTTACAAATTGAAGCCTTGGCTAAATTGGCAAAAAAACCAACGGTGGCACTCTCTTTGCCACAGGGACGGGTGCTATCTATTTCAGGCAGCATGTTAGCCAATGTGTTGCATTATATGTTGGATATTTTTGTCGGCAGTACCCCCGCAAGCAAAAAATTAACCACACCACAGTTGATTGCCCTACGCGCAGCCTTAAAAAAAGAGCATACCCAAATACATATCGCCCCTGATTTATGGCTAGAACAAGCACGCGCCTTGCTTTACCCCGATCAATGGCCAAAAGTTGCTACGCCTGCTGGGCTACAAGCCCAATTACGCGACTACCAACAAGACAGCTTACACTGGTTGCAAATGCTGCGGCAACTTGGCATGCATGGTATTCTTGCTGATGACATGGGTCTCGGTAAAACAGTACAAGCATTAGCCCATATTTTAATCGAAAAAGAAGCAGGTCGCTTGCGCCAGCCAGCGTTGATTGTTTGCCCAACCAGCTTGGTGCATAACTGGAAAAATGAGGCGCAGCGTTTTACCCCGACCTTATCGGTATTGGTGTTGCATGGTAGTGAGCGCTCACTGTATTTCAGCAATATTCCCGACTATGATATCGTCATTACAACCTACCCATTATTGATGCGTGATACAGAAGTATTGCAAGCCAGGCCGTGGCATATGTTGATATTAGATGAAGCGCAATACGTCAAAAACCCTGATTCTCGCAGCTCACGGTTGGTACGCTCTTTAACCAGCCAGCACCGCTTATGCCTTACGGGTACGCCCATGGAAAATCATTTGGGTGAATTATGGTCGCTGTTTGATTTCTTGATGCCCGGCTACTTAAACGATAAAAAGTCCTTTCGCCGAAACTTTCGCAACCCCATTGAACAAGAGGGTGACATCGACAAGCAGCAGCAACTCAACATGCGTATTCGCCCGTTTATTTTACGACGAAAAAAAGAAGACGTGGCGACCGAACTGCCACCAAAAACAGAGATTTTACGCACTGTCAACATGGACAATGCACAACGTGAAGTCTACGAAGGCGTGCGACTCGCTATGCAAAAACGGATTCGTGAAGCCATTTCGCTGTCGGGTGCGAATAAAAGTCAAATTGTGTTACTTGATGCCTTAATGAAAATGCGCCAAGTCTGCTGTGACCCACGTTTATTAAAAAACATGCCCTTTGCAGGAAAAATACCGCCATCTGCCAAAATGGATGCCTTGCGTGATATGTTGCCCGAACTGCTGGAAGAAGGTCGCCGCATTTTATTGTTTTCTCAATTTACCAGCATGTTGAGCTTGATTGAAGACTTAGTGCAAGAACTCAACATCCCCTACGTCAAACTCATTGGCAGTACACGCAACCGCCAAGAACTTGTCGATACCTTTCAACAAGGTGATATTCCTTTGTTTTTAATCAGCCTAAAAGCAGGCGGCACAGGGCTAAATCTTACCGCTGCCGATACCGTGATTCACTACGATCCGTGGTGGAACCCAGCCGCAGAGCAACAAGCATCGGATCGGGCGCACCGCATTGGGCAAGACAAACCCGTGTTTGTCTACAAATTGATTGCTGAAGGCACGGTCGAAGAAAAAATCCTTACGCTGCAAGCAAGAAAACAATCGTTAGCCGATAATATTCATGCCGCAGGAGAAGCAGCAATCAGTAATTTAACCACCGAAGAAATTCATGCCTTATTCGATTCCGTGGCATAAGGAAACCGCTAACAAACAGCAACTGTTCTTGCTAAAATCATTGACAAAACAAGGGCTTTCGTTAAAACTTCAGCATTTACAGGAACGGGAATTAAGCACATGAGGAGAGATTTATGACAAAAGCTGACATTGCAGATATTATCAATGAACGTATTGGTCTCTCAAAAAAAGATGCCATGGAAATGGTCGAATCCATGCTAGAAAAAATCAAAGCAGAACTTGCCCAAGGCAATGATGTCAAACTATCCAGCTTTGGTCATTTTATGGTTCGGCAAAAAGGCGAACGGCGTGGACGCAACCCCAAAACGGGGGAAGAAATCATGATTACACCGCGTAAAGTCGTGACTTTTCGTGCCAGTCAATTATTGCGTGACCGTTTGCCCGTAGATGAATCATGAGTCTTACTGCCCGTCAATTAAGTGATGCGGGGGTTGAAGTCCCCGATATTCCTGACCGTTTGTTTTTTTCCATCCGTGAAGTAAGCGACATGTGTGCCGTTGAACCCCACGTTTTACGCTACTGGGAAACTGAATTCAATCATATAAAGCCCGTAAAAAAAGGCGGCAATCGTCGTTTTTACCGCCAAAGCGATGTCTATGCTGTATTGCAAATTAAACACCTGTTGTATGATCAAAGCTTTACCATTCGTGGCGCGAAAAAACGCTTGATGAGTGGTGAATTAAACCATGGGGTGAGCCAGCACAACCAGCAATGCTCATTGCGTGATATTCGCAAAGAATTGGAATTTGTGCGCGACCTTCTTTCTTAAAAAACGGTAATAACCATGACCCTTGCTATAACCCACACACCATCATCTTTGTTCATCAAAGGTACGGTTGACCTACACACTTCCCCTGCATTATTAAAAGCCTTACAACACCCTGATGCCGTATTTCGTATAGATCTTTCCGCCGTGACTGCCTTAGACAATGCTGGTGTTGCCACCTTGATTGAAGCATTGCGTTTGGCTGAAACTCGCGGTCTTACTGTTCACTTTGATGCTGTACCAGACTGTGTACGAAATGCATGGCAATTAGCTGGGGTGAGTGATTTATTTGATACGGTGATTGATTAATGGTGTATCAAGATATGCGCGCTTTTATGGCCGATCTAGAAGAACGCGGCTTGCTAAAGCGAATCACCTGTGAAGTAAGTAGCAAACTGGAGTTGACCGAGATTTCTGATCGTGTGCTTCGTGCGGGAGGACCTGCATTGTTGTTTGAACAGGTGCGCAACGAACACGGTGTGTTATCGACTATTCCAGTATTGTGTAACTTATTTGGTACAGCAGAACGTATCGCCTTGGGCATGGGACGCGCATCAGCCGATGAACTTCGGGATGTGGGTGAGTTGCTGGCCTATTTAAAAGAACCTGAGCCACCTAAGGGCATCCGTGATGCATGGCAAAAGCTCCCTATTTTAAAACAAGTATTAAACATGAACCCCAAGGTGCAAAAAAAAGCACCTTGGCAAGCGCAAGTATGGCGAGGCGATGCTGTTGATTTAGACCGTTTGCCGATTCAAACATGCTGGCCTGATGATGTCGCACCGCTGTTAACATGGGGCTTGGTTGTCACCCGTGGCCCTCATCAAGAACGCCAAAACATTGGCATTTATCGCCAACAAAAACTAAGCAAAAATCGTTTGATCATGCGTTGGCTTAAACACCGTGGTGGCGCACAAGACCATCAACAAGCAGCACAACAAGGTGCAGAGCGGTTCCCCTGTGCTGTAGTGATTGGTGCTGACCCTGCGACTATTTTGGCGGCTGTTACACCGATTCCTGATGCTTTATCCGAATACCAATTTGCAGGACTGTTGCGTGGTGAAAAAACGGTGTTGGTGGACTGTCTTTCGATTCCCTTGCAAGTGCCTGCCAGTGCTGAAATTGTATTAGAAGGGTATATTTCTTTTGATGAATATGCCGCAGAAGGCCCTTTTGGTGATCATACGGGTTATTACAACGAAGTAGAACGCTTTCCCGTCTTTGTGGTAGAAACGATGGCGATGCGCAAAGATGCGGTTTATCATTCTACCCATACAGGCAAACCCCCTGATGAACCTGCTATTTTAGGCTTAGCATTTAATGAGTTGTTTGTCCCGATTCTAAAAAAACAATTCCCAGAGATTGTTGATTTTTATTTACCGATGGAAGGTTGCTCTTACCGCGTGGCGATTGTTTCTATTGATAAAGGTTATGCAGGGCATGCCAAGCGAGTAATGTTTGGTATTTGGTCGTTTTTGCGCCAATTCATGTACACCAAGTTTATTATCGTGGTGGATCGTGATATTGATTGCCGCGACTGGAAAGAAGTTATCTGGGCAATGTCCACCCGTTGCGACCCCGTGCGTGACTTCACCATGGCAGAACATACACCCATTGATTATTTAGACTTTGCCTCTCCCGTCGCGGGGCTAGGCTCTAAGGTTGGCATTGATGCAACCAATAAATGGCAAGGCGAAACCACCCGCGAGTGGGGCGTTCCGATCAGTATGTCTGACGACATCAAACAACGGGTGGATGAAAAATGGGATGATCTGGGGCTAGATTAAAACCTACACGCTTTAACAACACCCCCCCTGATTATCAGGGGTAATTATTGCTTCTATATCAAAAGGCATACTGCTTCCACAGCCTTCAAATATGCCATAATGATGAGAAAAATCGCCGATAAAATCAAAATGCAGTGCAAAGCGTGTATCGTGCAGCATTCGCCATGTATTGCCACACACGGGAAACACACGACCTGCTTCGATACTGTGATGCTGGTCTAAGGTAAAGATAGCACCATCATGCTCGCTCGTGCCACGGTAAACCACGGCTTGACCATAATCTTCGCAGGCATGCTCCATGTCAGTCAGTTTAAACAAACGGTAGGTTGCTGAAAAAAACTGTATATTGCCAATCTTGGCTGCCAATGTTTTATCGGTAATCGCAAGGGGACGATTTTCTACCAAGCGAGGATCGTTAAAGCCTGTGCCATGGGCAAGGGCAATAAAATCATTCCAATACAAAGCTCCACCCAAGCATTCGCCATACAAAACAGGGTCTTGCCGCACTGCCGTTGGCACACGACGGTCGGCATACACATCAGAAAAATAGAACTCACCACCTGTTTTTAACAAACGATGCACACCACGCAGCACCGCATCTTTATCGGGGGATAAATTAATCACACAATTAGAAATGATAATATCAAAACTCGCATCAGCCAAATCCAGTGCGTCTAATTGTTCAATATAACCTTGTAAAAATGATACATTATCAAAGCCAAATTTTTCAGCATGGTAGGCGTGATGTTCTTGCGCTACGGCCAATTGTTCCTCGGTCATGTCAACACCGACAACAAAGCCTGTTTCACCCACCAATTGTGCCAAGGCATAAACATCGCGCCCCGTACCACAGCCAAGATCCAAGATACGACAGCCCTTTAATTCGGTAGGGCAAACAAGCCCGCAGCCATAATAACGGGTTAAGACATCATCATGAATGTTTGCCAGCAAAGGTTTAAGCCAGTCAGGCATAGCACTGCTATCGCAGCAAGCTGTTGTTTTTAAATCGGCAGTGCTTGCCAATTCTTTACCATAATACTGTTGAACAATACCGTGCATTGCAGTCCTCATTGTATAATTTTTTAACGCCAACTGTGTCGTTGATGGGATGATTTACATTACATCAAACATGCAAAGATGGCAAATCTGATACAATCCTAATCATTGTCTACCGTTAACCAGTCTAGAGAATAATGAATAATACAAGCTTGTATTCATTATCATCCATGCCTAGACTGCATCCATGACGGATACCACTGATGTTATTCTACAAGCAGCGCACCAACGTTTTGCTCACGATGGACCATCGAAAACAACGATGGCAGCCATTGCTCATGATTGCGGCATGAGTGTTGGCAACCTTTACCGTCACTTTGATAATAAGCATGCCATTATGGTTGCTTGCCTCACCCTCCAGCTACAAAAAAAACTTGATGCTGGCACTGATGCCGCTGCAAACCATCACTGCAATGCCCTTGATGCCTTACGTGCTTTTTTGCAAGCACGATTGCAGCAAGGGCATCAACAATTTTCTAGCTCGCGTCACTTGTTTGATTTAATAGCTGTGATTGATGCCAGTCATCATGATGTGCTAGTAAGCTATGAAAAAAAGGTGATTGATGCCATGGCTCATATGATTAAACAAGGGATTGATGAGCATCTTATTTCATGCCTTGATGCCAAGCAAACAGCGTATGATATTCACCAAGCCACCTTGCGTTACAACAACCCCATCACACTACAAAGTCATCCGCTAAAACTATTGCAAAGCGATTTAAATCGCTTACTTGATTTACTCACCATGGGATTACATCCCCGATGATAGTATTGCGCAACACACCTTCATCGTATGGCTGGATCAGTATCACTATGCATTGGCTGATGGCTTTGTTGATTGTTGCCATGTTTGCCCTTGGTGTATGGATGCGTACCTTGGGCTATTACGATGCTTGGTACCATGATGCACCTTGGGTTCATAAATCGGTGGGTGTATTGCTCTTCTTGCTGTTATTGTTTCGCTTTAGTTGGCGTATTTATAGCATTCGACCTACGCTGATTGGTGCAGTGTGGGAACAAACCATTGCCTTGATAGTGCATCGCATGCATTATATCTTGCTGTTTTCACTCATGATCACAGGCTACCTTATTCCAACGGCTGAAGGTGTTGGTGTTGATGTGTTTGGCTGGTTTACAATGCCCGCCATCATCACATTGAATAAAAACACTGCTGACCTGATTGGATTAACTCATTGGTATCTGGCTTGGGCAACGATGGCTTTAGCTGGCGTTCATGCCGCTGCCGCATTGAAGCATCATGTTATTGATCACGATCTTACGCTACGGCGTATGCTGGGGTTACGCCCAAAACCATCCAACGTAGAGGAGACTACATGAAAAACATAAAACAATGGGCGGCTGCACTGTTACTGCTGCTCGCGTATGTAACACCTGCTGTGGCAGAAGATTATGCCATTGATATTAAAGGGCAGCATGCCTTTATTCAATTCAAGGTAAAGCATTTAGGTTACAGTTGGTTACTGGGTGAATTTCGCACCTTTGATGGTCATTTCAGTTACGATGAACAGCAACCCAAAAACAATAAAGTTAGCGTTACCATCGAAGCAGCAAGCATTGATACCAACCATGCTGAACGCAACAAACACTTAAGAGGCACAGACTTTTTTGATGTGAAAAAATACCCCGAAATCACCTTTGTCAGCACTTCCTACGAAGACAAAGGCAATGGTGATGCCATCATTCATGGTACATTAACCTTGCGGGGCATAAGCAAAGATATCGCATTAACAACCCATCAAATTGGCACAGGAAAAGACCCTTGGGGTGGTTACCGTCGCGGCTTTGAAGGGCATGCCACCTTGCACCTTTCTGATTACGGTATGCCATTTGCACCCAAGCTAGGGGCTGCATCTGAAAATGTTGAATTGTTTTTATCCATTGAAGGAATTCGTCAATAAGTAGTTCATCGTATTGTTATTTACTGATATTACGCATTTTCATCTCTATCTAATATAATTCAGCACATGAAAAATATGAATCTATTTGATCTTTATATAGATTATTTAATCACCTAAATTTAGCAAATCTCTTTCAAAGAATTACAGAAGTTGAAGGTGCTTAGTGCGTAACATCAGTTAGGAATACAGGTTTAATTAGCCAACAATCTTTTCATCTCAGGCATGCATGAACCACAACCTGTACCTGCTTGGGTACATGTTTTAAGTTGTGCCAGAGTGTTTGCCCCTTCCTTGATGGCAGCGTTTAACTCTAACGCTCCCACATTATGACAGGCACAAATAATTTTTCCTTTGGTATCTTGTTTATCAATCGGGCTGGTTGGCGACAATAAATAAGGGCGCAAGCTGGTGATGTCACGGTCTTCCAGCATGAGTTTTTGCAGCCATTGTGCATCATGAATGTTACCGCCCACCCAACGCACTGCCACCAAACGGTTGTTTTCTAGCCATGCCTTGCGGTTGATGCCATGTTTGCGATCAGAATAGGTCAATGTTTCAAAACACTTGCCTTGCTCCAAAATGTGATCGAGCCGCTGGTACTGCGCATCTTGCAACGGTTGGGTGCAGGCGAGTTCAATACTGGTGACAGGGTGATCAATACCACTGCAAGTCACCACGCCATAGGTATAACCTTCGATCATGGTTTGCCCACTTTTGATGGCTTTGCCTGCGATCAGCATCCTACCACGCCATGCAGCTTCAAAACGCGCCACTTGTACCGCTGCATGCTTGAATTCAGGCTCTTTAGAAATAGGGTCAACAAACGATGGAATAATCGTGTTGCTATGCCCTGACCTAGCAGTCATTTTCCCCCAATGCATGGGTAAAAAAACCACCCCAGATGACACATCAGCACTGATATAAACGGCTACACGGATAATGCCTCGGCGTGAAACAACATTAACCAAACAATCATCATCAATACCGCGTTGCTTTGCATCATCAGGGTGTATTTGCAAGGCAGGAATGGGCATATGCTGCATCAATTCAGGCACATGCCCTGTTTTGGTCATGCTATGCCATTGATCACGGATGCGCCCCGTGGTCAATGATAATGGGTATGCTGCATCGGTTGCTTCGGCGACAGGACGGTAGCATACATCAATAAAGTTAGCTTGATGGTTAGCGGTGTTAAAACATCCATCTTGGTACAGGCGTTTGTTTGCGCCATCAGCCACGCCACCTTCAGGGTATGGCCATTGCTGCGGACCTTGTTCATCCAACAAGGCATACGATAACCCTGTCATATCAATAGTAGTGCCTTGGGTTAAGCCTCTGTGTTCGTTAAACACCTCTTCACTGCATGAGTAATCAAAGGCTTGCTGCCATGATTTCCCTAATTTATCACCAAGAACACGAGCAAAATCAGCCGCGATTTTCCAATCGGGGCGCGATGCACCTGCGGCGGGGATGGCTTGTTCAATGTGTGTGATCAAGCGTTCAGAGTTGGTCATCGTGCCTTCTTTTTCTGCCCAACCCGCAGCAGGAAGCAAAAGATGGGCAAGGCGTGTGGTATCGGTCGGATGGTAAGCATCAGAGACCATTACCCATTCTGCTTTTTGTAGTGCTGCTTCAATGCTTGATCCATCAGGCATCGACACCATCGGGTTGGTGCAGACGATCCATACCGCTTTAACACGCCCTGTCTCCAGCGCGGTAAAAAGTTCTGTAGCAGTGAGTCCTGCGCTTTGGGCTACGTTTTTTACTCCCCAATAATCAGCAACTTCTTTGCGGTGTGCAGCGTTATTGTAATCACGATGCGCTGCCAACATGGTCGCCATGCCACCGACTTCACGCCCCCCCATGGCATTGGCTTGCCCCGTCAACGAAAAAGGCCCGCACCCAGCTTTTCCTATTTGCCCTGTTGCCAAATGAAGATTTAACAGTGCATTGTTTTTATCAGTGCCTGATGTCGATTGATTCATGCCCATCGTCCAAAAAGACAATGTTTTATATTCGGCAAACCACATCGCAGCCTGAATAATAGCCATCGCATTCACGCCACAAATATTCGCTGCTTTGCGTGGGGTCATGGTCTTAATACGGGCAAGAATGCGATCAAAGCCTTGCGTATGGGCAGCAATATAATCGTGATCAATCATATCTTCCCACACCATCACATTGAGCATCGCTTGCAGCAACGGCACATCTGTACCGGGTTTTAATGGCAAATGAATATCAGCAATCGAGCAAGTATCGGTGCGGCGTGGGTCAGCGACAATAATTTTAAGGTTGGGGTTGGCTTCTTTTGCCGCTTCCATACGCCGAAAAAGAATCGGGTGGGCATAAGCAGGGTTTGCGCCGATAATAAAATAGGATTCAGCAAGTTCAATATCATCATAACAAATGGGCGGTCCATCAGCACCAAAAGCCCGTTTATACCCTGCCACAGCCGAAGACATGCACAAACGTGAATTGGTATCAATGTTATTAGAACCAATAAAACCCTTCATTAACTTGTTGAACACATAATAGTCTTCGGTTAACAACTGCCCTGAGACATAAAATGCGACCGCATCTGCGCCGTGTTCTTTGATAATGTTGGCAAACTTTGTCGCGCCATAATCCAAGGCAGTACCCCAATCAACAGGGGCAAAAGGAGCCGTGCGAGTGGTGCGTAATTGTGGTTGCAACAAACGATCTTCTGTATCAACGGTGTGATGCAGTGCGCGACCTTTGGAGCATAACATGCCTTGATTGGTTGGGTGTAATGGATTTCCTTGCAACTGGATAATCCGTTGACCATCAGTTGTTAAAGAAATACCACAGCCTGTACCACAATAGGAACAAACACTGTTTACCGTCTTGGTCATGGTCATGGTCATGGAGACTCCTTAGCGCAAACTAGCAAATGCCATGCCATCAATAAAAACATCCTATTTGCCATTTCTCACCCTGTTTATAGCATGGGCGTATGGCTATTATTAATCGACGCGCACGGTATGAGTATCATTTTATTGAAAACTTTGAAGTGGGGATCATGCTTGCTGGACCTGAAGTGAAATCATTACGCAATGGTCAAGCGAATTTAGCAGAGGCGCATTGCTTGATTCGTGACGAACGGGTTTGGTTAATCAACTGTCATATCAGCCCTTACAAACCCGCTGCACGAAACAACCCCTTAGAACCTGCTCGCTCCCGTGAGCTATTGATGCGCAAACGCGAAATCAACCGTCTTTTGGGCAAACTTAAAGAAAAAGGCTTGACCCTCGTACCCTTAAAATTTTATTTTAATGAACGGGGGTATGCCAAACTATCCATTGCTTTGGCACGCGGTAAAAAAGATTATGATAAACGCCATGCTATTCGAGAACGCGATGTATCACGCGATTTGCAACGTCAATACAAGATGCGTTGAAGCTATATTCCTTCGCCTTGACTGACACGCTCCCCTGCAAACACAGCCGTGCTTAAATACTTCTCGCCACCATCAGGGAAAATCGCCACGATGTGACCTGCTTGCTTGTTTTTTGCCAATTGTTCGCCAATGGTTATAGCAGCAAGCAACACACAACCACAAGACTGACCACACAAAATTCCTTCTTCTACGGCCAAACGCTTGGTCATGGTATAGGCAGACTCCGTATCAATGCCTAATTTTTGGTCATGCACAGAAGCGTCATAAATTTCTGGAACAATGCTGGATTCAATATGCTTTAAGCCTTCAATGCCATGAAACGGTGAATCGGGTTCTGCGGCAATAATCTGCACATCAGGGTTCATCCGTTTTAAATAACGACCTGTGCCGACCAGCGTGCCTGAAGTCCCTAGCGAGGCAACAAAATGGGTGATTTCACCTGCGGTTTGCTGCCAAATCTCAGGCCCTGTGGATTCTTCGTGGGCGCGTGGGTTGGCAGGGTTATTGTATTGGTCAGGTTTAAAATAACGATCAGGATCAGCACTATAAATATCACGCGCTTGGAGAATCGCACCATCTGAACCTTCCAAAGGATCAGAGAAAATCAAATCTGCGCCAAACGCACGGCAGATACGTTTGCGTTCATCCGACACATTGCCCGGCATCACCAAACGTACCCGAAAACCCATAGCAGCACCAATCATTGCCAAGGCAATGCCCGTATTGCCTGATGTTGAATCCAAGATGGTTTTATCGTCGGTCAATAAACCTTTATCAATACCTTCTTGAATCATGCACAGGGCGGGTCTATCTTTCACCGAACCACCGGGGTTGAATCGTTCTAATTTGGCGTAAATGTTAATATTATCGGGCAAATGCGCAGGAATACGCGATAAACGAACAAGCGGCGTATTGCCGATTAAGTCAATAATAGTGGACACAAAAATTCCTTATGCTTCAACTGAAGATTCTTCAACCAATTTCATGATCGCAGCCAACGATAATTTTCCGCCTGCATCACTTCCCTCTAACAATGTATCGGCAAGGTCGCGTTTTTGTTGGTGCATCTGCACAATTTTATCTTCAATGGTGTTTTTGGCAATAAAACGGTAAATAGTTACAGGGCGTTTTTGCCCCATGCGGTGGGCGCGATCAGAGGCTTGGTCTTCTACTGCGGGGTTCCACCATGGATCCATGTGCAACACATAATCAGCAGCGGTAAGGTTTAGCCCTGCACCACCTGCTTTCAGACTGATTAAAAAAACATCCCCTTCGCCAGCTTGAAAGGCATCAACCCGTTTTTTACGTTGTTTCACAGGGGTGGAGCCATCCAAGTATTGGTACGGTATTTTTTCTTCATCCAAGTGCTTGCGTAAAATAGCCAAATGCCCTACAAATTGGCTGAACACCAAAGCTTTGTGTTTACCATCGCGCAATTCTTTGATGCATTCACCAAAAGCCGTTAATTTAGCACCCGAAATACCTGCATCGGGCATCACCAAGCTGGGGTGGCAACATACACGGCGCAAGCGCATAATTTCTGCCAACACTTTGATTTGTCGCGCACCGGGGTGTTCGTTGCCGATACCTTCAATACGTTCTAAGGCTTGTTGACGAACCGCCTCGTACAATGCCATTTCTTCTTTCGGCAGCTCAATATGGATGGTGATTTCAGTACGTGACGGCAGTTCGGTTAAGACATTGCTTTTTAAACGGCGTAAAATGAACGGGTGTACGAGTTGCTTTAAGTGCTTGGCAACTTCAGCGTTTTGCTGCACTTGAATAGGGTTAGCAAACCGCTGGTTAAAACGCTCTAAACTGCCCAGCAAACCTGGGTTGATAAATTGAAATAAGTTCCATAATTCACCCAAATGGTTTTCAATGGGCGTGCCTGTGGTAATAACCCGCACGGGGCTTTGCAGTGCCATCGCCGCTTGCGAACGCTTGGTGGCAGCATTTTTGATCGCTTGTGCTTCATCCAGCACTATCATCCGCCATTCACGCGATGTCAGCACCGCATCGTTGCGCTGTAATAAGGCATAACTGCATACCACCACATCAAACGGGGCTGCATCTGCGACCATCGCGGCACGATCACCTTCGGCAAAGTTATGCAAGCGCAAGGAGGGCGAAAAGCGGGTTACTTCTGCCTCCCAGTTCATGCATACCGATGTGGGGGCAATCACCAATATCGGCCCTTCTTTTGCTAGGGTCAGCATCAATGCCAATGCCTGCACTGTTTTGCCAAGCCCCATGTCATCGGCCAAACATGCCCCTGCACCCCAATGGGTGAGCCGTGCCATCCACTCAAACCCTTCGACTTGATAATCACGCAATTCGGCTTGCAAGGTCGATGGCAATACAGGTTGATAGGCTTCAGCATCAGATATTTTTTGCAAATGATCTTGCCACGATTTATTTTTGCGCATGTTCATGCCATCAGTAGCATCATCAATCGCCGACGCAGCAAGGTTATGAAAACGACCACCATCGGTTATTTTTTGCAAGCGTTGTAAGCGTTTGTACAAGGCTTGACTTAAGCTCATGAATTGGTCATCACCCATGCGAATAAAACGACCCGATGAGGCTTCGACCAACGATAACAATTGTTTAACGCCCATCACATCGTCATCACCGAGTTGAATATCGCCTTCAAGCTGAAACCAATCTTGTTGTTTGCGAATAGAAACAGCAAATTGTTTCACATCCATTTTTTGCACCAGTTTGATCCCCTTGCCTTCTGGCCATTCAAGGACGGCATCATCGCCTAATGCTTGTAATTGTTCCAATGTCTCTAAGGCTTGCTGAGGTTCATCTAGCTGCCAATTCCATCCTTCTTCCGCATCCAAATGGGTACAGGTATTGAACATCTGTTGTGACAGTTTCATTTCTTTGGTTAAATTGCGATGCGTTTGCAATGTTGCTCCGTCATGTTCGGTAAAGAGGCTTTTTCCGCCTTCACCGGGGTGGGTTAGCATCGGCGCTGCATCACCAAAGGGTCGTACAAAACAACTCACTTGTAAACCATCACCAATCGGCTGCAAATGCATATGCAAGCGACCATCTCCCTCAACATCTTTGGCAGCTTGCTGGCTACCACCGCCAAATTCTGAATGCACCGTCAACAACGGGGCAATGGCAGCGATGCTCTCTAAGGCACGAGTCTTGGCAGCCAGTGGAACAGATAAACCTTCTTCACCAAGAATATTCACAATACGCAGATGTTCTTTGTTAAAACGATAAAATGTCATCCGTTGGGGCGTTTGCCATTGCATCACCGTGGATGATCTTTCATCTTCTTCATTAATATCATCCTCAGCAGGGAATGGGGTGATTTTAATCCGAATGTTCTTTTTCTCTCGCAGCACCTGCAAGGTAATCTTTCCTTCTTCAATATGGAAGGGGGTGTTAAGATCACCAATAAACAACGCAGGATAAGCAATGGCATCAGGTAAAACATCGTAGGCATGAACATCAATAACGGTCTCATAATAATGATAATAGCCACCGTTAATTTGATATTCTTTGATATGGTTGCACATGGCTTGATCTTGTGTGGTCAACCATGGGAAGTCTTCATTGCGTTTGTTTGACGGCTGTAAACGTGCCAAAGCAACTTTTCGCCCTTTGCTCCACGTTCCTTTTTTGCTAAGAAGCTGCAAACGAACCTCAAGATTAATGCTTAATTTTAAAGCTTTATTTCTTTTTTTAATCGCTTGAAACAACCACACTAGGCGTTGCTCTCTATTTGCAACTGACTCCGTTGAGTTAGGATCCATCAATGCATCAAGGGCGCGTAGACTACGTTCCCATGCTGGCTCTTTTACGATGCAATCGGCGCAAAGCACAATACCCAAAGCTTCTAGTTCATCAGACCTTTTTTTCCATAATGGGAACACAGGGTCGTTTTTGAGCGTCCCCTTGATTTTTGTCTTTTTAAATATGTGTTCTGCTTCTCTGTATAGCCAAAATAATTCATGTTTTTTTAAAAAGGCGTTGTCCACAACACTGGATGAAAAATATTTAGTCAATAGTTTTTCATCCAACCATAAAATACCAAGCATAACACATAAAGAAGCAAAAGGAGTGTTAGGGAATTTATCAACGTATCGCTTAAGATGATTATTATTTAGTGTTTTTCGTTGCTGTTGAATTTCAATAACCCAAGCAAACCATTCGGCAATAAGTTCAATAGTTTTATCGTTGGCATGTTTGGATATATTTTTCACTGATGTATGAAACAACGTCATGTTTTTGCTGCGCAAACAAAGCAGCAGGTGAAAAATAGCATCTTTTCCTGTTAAGCAGCCGACCCGTTTTTTTAATTGTTTCTTTTTTATCGTCAAGGCTTGTTCGTAATACTCCAATGATTCATCATCACGACCATACAAAAAAGCCAATCGCCCACGAAGTGCATAGACACGCTCGTTAGCAAGCTCAGGAATGAGTCGCGCCATGAGTGCTATATCACCTTGCCACATGGCAATCGATGCACGCAAGTATTGCCCTTCTTGTTGTGCCATGATTGCCGTTGATTGATCTAAACAACTTACAATTTGAGGCAGTGAAAGTGGTGACTTGCAGCTCTTCATAATCAGTTTACTCATTTGATCAAGCATTTGAAATTTTACTTCAGCGCTAAGTGCCTCAAACCATGTGCCGTTATATGAATTATACAGAATGTTTTTTGTTCCAACAGGAAACTCGATCAATGGGGTAAAGGCTGGATCAACGTTCCCTATTGCTTTTCTTAGCTGTGAAAAATCATTCGCGTAGAATGCTTTTCTAATCGGTAATACCTTAAGGTATTCCCTGAATTTATAAGCTTCATGGATGTTTTTTATCACCCATTCAATAAGTTTTTCGTGGTCGCCAGAAAGCACCATGCATTGATTGCAATACTCTAAAATTTCATTATTAACGCGAAAACGCAAATCATGACTGATAAGCAATCCATTACCTTTTGCTGCATTGATCCATGGTGTTGCGATAACTTTTTCATCCCATTCCATATGCTTCATTAGAGCCTTAGATAGGGTAATATTCATGGGGATATAGGCTACAGCTAGTGCATAAAAAACACGCTGCTCATGGTCAGGATAATTTTTTAAAGTACCCATTAAACTACCGTAAGAGATTGTTGTGTTAGCCATAAAGATTCCTATGTTTTGTATGTTGTTATTCAGCCAAGCCAATACCACCAAAGCGGTAACGACAACAGCGAAAATAATGTTGATACCGTAATAGCCTCTGCATAAAGACTGGTATCTAATTTAAAACGGTCGCAAACGACCAAACCCAATACCATACTTGGCATACCAGCCTCGATGACTATTTGGGGTAACAATGTTGAGGGTATATGCCACCATAGGCACAACAGCCAAGCAGTGGCAGGCATGATGAGTAATTGTGCCAGCAATACAGGAATCAGCACAGGCATTCGATGCAACCAACCTTGTTGCCAACGCAGTGCCATGCCAACTGCCAGTAACATCAATGGGATGACTGCCGCACCCAGCAAGGATAATAAATTTAACACCGTCTCTGGCAACGGGATTGCCAACACGCTTAAAAGCACCCCTGCAATAGCAGCCCATAAAGCTGGAACACGAAGCATTTGATGGATTGCTTTCCCCATCCCTTGCTCACCTTGACCATAATAGGTAGCGAGTAATATGCCAACGGTAAACAATAACGGTGTGCTTGCCAACAAATCAAACTGAATCGCAACAATCGCCGAATCTTCGCCAAAAACCTGTGTTAAGACAGGCAGCCCAAGGTAGGTGAAATTACCAAAAGCTGAAGCTAGCAACAATGCACCCAAGGCAGGCGAGCTAAGTAAGCGAGGGTTGAAAAAGAAGCAGTACATCAGCCAAGCTGCTGCCAACGCTAGCATCACACACAGTGCTGCCAGTGCTGGAATTCGCAAGGTATTTATATCTACAGGGGATTGCCATAACATACGCAAGACCAAGGCAGGCAAAAACAACTCATAAACACTGCGGGTTAATGCCTGCCGAATCTTATCTGCCGTCGCCTCGCCCAAGCGCCATCGCCATCCAAAGCCCAAGGCAATCACGCCAGCCATGGTCAATAAAATAGCAATCATGTTAAACGGCAGCTTGCTATTGAAGAATTATTACAAAGATCCACGCAAGAGATCGCCATTTAACTCAACAATAAACGAACTGCCTTTCCCAAGTGATGACTCAACACGAATATCACCACCGTGTGCCTGAATGATACGTTTAGAAAGCACCAGGCCTAAGCCTGTGCTTTTTTCTCCTGCGGTGGGTTGCACTGATGTTTTACCAAAAGCGCGAAATAATTTTCCAAGTTCTTCTTCAGGAATACCAGGGCCTTCATCTTTCACTGTTAATTGAATGCGCTCCTTAGCAATACGCAAGCGAACATAAACCGTGGTATAAGATGGTGAGTATTTGACAGCATTGCTTATAAGATTATCAACCACCTGACGGAATCGTTCAGGGTCAAAGACCTGTTTAGGTTGATCAATCATGGCATCAAATGATACAGTAATATGCTTTCTCTGTGCGACAATATGATTGAGATGCACGACATTTTTAATCAAATGAGGCATATCATGTTCGTCCAGCTTAAGCTTTAACCTTCCTGATTCAATAACACTGACATCCAGTAAATCATTCACTAAACTCAACATGGAATTAGAGGTGGTGGCAATATTATCAACCAATTCTCGTTGTTCTTTATTGAGCGAACCCATATCTGGTTCAGTCAAAAACTCAGCAAAACAACGAATCGCAGAAAGGGGGTTACGCAAATCATGGGCTGCCATACTTAAAAAACGATTTTTTATTTCATTAAGCTTTTTGAGTTCTTTTTGTTCTTCTTCCAGTTGTCGATTGAGCTTAACTAAAATCTGCTGATTGTCTTTTAATTGACGAAAAACCTTTGCCCGTTGTTGCATGTTTTCATAGGCTTTGGCATGGTATTGCAATCGTGCTAGCAACTCTGTTTGGTCAGGCAGTTTAACAATATAATCGTTTGCCCCTAAGGAAAATGCCTTGGCTTTAATCGCAGGGTCTTCTTTCGACGATAACACCACGATGGGGATATCGCGTGTGGCAGGGTTGACTCGGTAGTATTGTACCAGCATCAAACCATTCACATCAGGCATCACCAAGTCTTGCAAAATAACATGCGGTTTAAGCTCTTCAGCGATTTTTAAGGCAGCACTACCATCATCGCAACAATGAAGAATTAAGTTCGGGCTTGCTGCCAGCGAGCGACGAATCGCTTCATGAATAATGGGTTGATCATCCACCAATAAAATAATGAACTCATTCGTATCACTCATAGTTTCCATCCATATTCAATCGCATTAAAATAGCACTTTCTGCTGCCTTCTCGTGTCGTGCTGCGTAGTAACCTGATCGTTCACCACACACCGCAAAGCCTAAATGTTGGTACAATGCTAATGCCGCATGATTAGATGCTCGAAGTTCGAGTAATATACATTGCATTGCGCGTTTGGTATGCAATAATGTTTGGCTTAAACGGCGGGCAATGCCTTGCCTTTGCCATGCAGGGTGAACGGCTAATTGCATAATATGTACCTCATCAACAATATCACAGCTAAAAATATAACCGCACAATACGCTATCCGCCTCTGCCACCAAGACATCAAAACCACCCAATAATGCACCACGCATCGCATCTTCTGACCATGCTTCGATGAAGCTTAGTTGGTTTAAGGCATGCATGGCATCAAAATCATGGGCATAGGCTAATCGGATATTAATGTTTTTCATACACACAGAAATGATAAGGGATATCAGCAGTGCTGGCGTGCGCTTCATCATGCGTGCAATGCCATCGCTGCCAGTCCAGAGGGGGGAAATAAATATCGCCATCAAACACACCATCAATATGGGTGACATACAAACGACTCGCCAAAGGCAGCCATAAGCGGTAAATCTCAGCCCCTCCCATGACCATCAATTCTGGCATGCCATAGGCGGCATCCATGGCATCATCCATGCTGGTAACATGAATGCAGCCCTTAGGTAAACATGGTTGTTGGCGGCTTTGCACCAAATTGAGCCGTTCAGGTAAGGCACGGGCAATGGATTCATGGGTTTTTCGTCCCATCAAAATAGGCTTGCCCATCGTTTGCGCCCGAAACCATACCATATCAGCAGGCAGTTGCCACGGCAGCCCGCCGTTTTTTCCAATTAAATGATGATTATCTTCTGCCCAAATCAATGATACAGATGGTTTATTCATCCAGCACCAACCCTAAGCCTGCCAATAACATCAACGATATTGCCAATATATTCCATGCCGTTACAGGCCATAACCCACTCATCACAAGCATTAACAAAGCACCACTGACTGCCATCAATACCGCACCAACAAAGCGCGGCCATTTTGAATGCTCGGTTTGTTGCGTTAAGGTATTTCTTTCTTCGATGGTTTGCATCCAATGATCCAAACGATCAGGCAATACCATCCATTGTTGCATCTGCCCCTGAAACTCTTTGGCAAAGGCTTCTGTTTTGCCAACGGGTCCCATATTGCGTGCGGCCCACCTAGTAATCAGTGGTCTGGCAGACTCCCACATATTAAAGTCACCTGCCAACTCACGCGCTACGCCTTCGAGTACCACCATGGTTTTTTGTAGCAGCAATAGTTCAGGGCGTGTCTCCATATGAAAACGCTCGGTGACAGCAAACATGCCAAAAAGCAACTCAGCAATAGATATTTGTTCCAATGGACGGTTAAAAATAGGAATCGCAATTTCACGCAAGGCATCTTCAAAGGCGGATACATTGGTGTTTGCTGGCACATAACCTGCTTCAACATGCACCATCGCAGCGCGGTAATAATCTTCTTGTAAAAACGCCAACAACATATCACCCAAATAACGCCGTGAGCGCATATCCAAACGACCAACAATACCAAAATCAACCAACACCAAATCACCATTATTGGCGACGAAAATATTACCAGGGTGCATATCAGCATGAAAATAGCCATCAATAAAAGCCATGTGAAAAAACAAGGTGGATGCTTGCGTACAAAGTTTCGTCACGTCGTGATTGGCTGCAATCAAAGCATCTTTTTCATCAATAGGAATGCCAGAGATACGCTCTGTGGTTAAAACCTCGGTGCTGGTGTAAGCCCATTGCACCGCAGGCACACTAATACCCTCTAAGTCGGCAAAGTTTTCTTCAAAATGACTGGCATGTGCAGCTTCAGAGCGCAAATTAAGTTCCCCACGAATCGTGCCAGAAAACTCTTCAATCACAGAGCAAGCTTTTAAGCGACGGTATTCAGGAAAATAACGCTCAAACATGCGCGCCAACAAACGAAGAATGGCCAGATCAGCATCAATCATGCGGGTAATATCAGGGCGACGAATTTTTACCGCAACTTGTTGACCATTGTGCAGTTTAGCAAAATGCACTTGCGCAATCGATGCCGCAGCAATCGGCGTTTTTTCAAAGCTTTGAAACAAGCCATTCTCACCAGTCACAGGTTTTTTAAAGGCTTGCTGAATCACTTTTTCAACATGTTCCAACGGTGCGGCTGGAACATTATCTTGGAGCTTTTTAAGCTCCATCGCTACCGCAAGCGGTAGTAGATCAACGCGGGTTGATAGCATTTGCCCAAACTTAATAAACGTAGGCCCTAGTTTTTCTAAGGCTAAACGAATTTGCACGCCCATATCAGCAACAGGGGGATCATCACGGAACAACTGCACCAACCACGCATACGGATAAAACAAACGCATGCGCATTGCCAAGGCAGCCATACCGTGGGTGGTTAAAATATAACCAATCGTGAGTAGGCGCAGATTACGCTGAATATTACCTGCCAGTTTCATGAACGGATACCTGAGCATGCAAACGATGTTCTGTTTGGGTCATGCGTTGTTCAAGTCGATGGATGCGGTGTTGTAAATGCTCTACCCCTGCTTGCCAGCGTTGCATTGCTTGTTCATCAGGCACATTCAAACCGTGTAGCCCTTGCTGCAATACATCATGCAGCCCTTGGCGAAGTTTTTCTTCAGTTTCAATGGCAAGTGTTGCCGCTTTGGCGACGCGGCGACCAAAAAAATGACCAAAAGCCATTTCCAGTTCATGCTCCCAATTAACATCGGCAGTTTGCATCAGTTTTTTAAAGCGCAACATCGCTTCAGAGTCCCCCGATATGCGCAATAATTGACGAAAAACCAGCGCGTCAGGGTCTTCATGGGCAAACACCATGCGTGCAAAACCTGCGGTTTCGGCAGTGATACGGACATCAATATTGCCTTCATGGTGGCTATGCACTTTTGCCACGCCACCTAAAAAAACAAGAAAAAACAATGCCCCCGTGTCAGAGACATGAATACGAAACACGCGACCATCTAAATCGTAGGCTTGTTCTCGCAGTGCTGCATCCCGTTGCAACACCAAATTCAACACCGTTGCCACCACCACGCATTGCACAGGCACAGGAATCAACCGCAGCGGTAAAAACATAATATTCATAATTTATACCCACGATGCAGGGCAACAACGCCGCCTGTCATATTTTCATGCCGTACCAGATCAAAGCCTGCTTGCGTGATGAGATGAGAAAAACGTGCTTGATCGGGAAAACGGCGAATGGATTCAACCAAATATTGGTACGATTCACGATCGCCCGTCACCCACTCACCAATCAAAGGAATCATGTGAAAAGAATACGTATCGTAGATAACATCAAGCAACGGCAATACGGGGCGAGAAAACTCAAGGCAAATAAATTGCCCACCCGGTTTTAACACGCGGTAGAACTCTGCCAACCCTGCTTCAATATCCACAAAGTTACGAATGCCAAAGGCAATACTGACGCAATCCATCGAGGCATCGGCAAAAGGTAAAACACTGCCATCGGCTTGCACGCAGTCTGCGCGCCCTGCCAAATAACCCGCATCCAGCATCCGCCGCGCCCCTTCAGCCAGCATTGCGCCGTTAAGATCAGATAAAACAACACGACCCGATACTCCCATTTTGTGCAGATGCCCTAAGGCAATATCACCTGAACCTGCGGCAACATCCAGCACGGTATGCCCCGCACGAACTGCTGCACATTGTCGCATGCGGCACTTCCATAAGCGGTGCATGCCACCACTCATCAAATCGTTCATGATATCGTATTTATCAGCAACGGAAGAAAACACTGCCATCACCCGCCCTTCTTTTTCGTTCGGGCTTACTTGTTCAAAACCAAAATGGGTACGTTGTTCCATGGTCGCAATCGTAGCAGTCGTGCAGGGTATATCCAACCAATAAGGCAATTAACTCAATAGGCATTATCACTTTTTCTTATTAATTCACTCATAATGGTGCGCCATATAATTTTTATATCTAAGTATAAACTCCAATGACGAATATACCACAAGTCGTATTCAATACGTTTTTCCATTTTATGTAAAGTGTCTGTTTCACCACGCCAGCCATTGATTTGCGCCCAGCCTGTGATACCTGGTTTGACTTTATGCCGCCACATATAGGCCTGAATCTTTGTTCGATAGTATTCATTGTGTGCAACAGCATGCGGACGTGGTCCTACGATAGACATGCGACCTTGCAATACATTGATAAATTGCGGTAATTCATCCAATGAGCTTTGTCGTAGAAACTGCCCAATAGTGGTAACTCGGGGATCATTTTTTATTGCTTGCTGAATATCACCAGTATTTTCGGATACTGCCATGGTACGAAACTTCCATACTGTAACACTGCTGCCATTTAAACCATAACGTGTTTGTTTGAAAATCACAGGACCTGAAGAATTACATTTAATAATCATCGCAATAAACAGCAATAACGGCCAAATAAACAATAAAATTAACACACTAATGATTACATCAAAAATACGTTTGAGAACGCCGTCAGTTCCAGTAAAAGGGGGATCACATAAAGCAAGAATAGGTATGCCATCAACATCATTAATCTTGGTATGCAATAGTTCAAACATAAAAATATCAGGTACAAAATAAACTGCAGCCGTTGTATTTTGCAAGGCATAAATAAGTTGCTTGGCCTTTTCTGAAGCTGATAAAGGAAGTGCCAAGTACACCAATTGTACTTGATGAGACTTAATATATTCCACGGCTTCAAGGATGGTTCCCAATAATATATTTTGATGATTATCTATCTCTATAATAACGTCATCAAAAAAGCCTAATACTTCTATTCCCATCCAAGGTGATGTTGTAATTTTTTCTGCAACATGATGCGCAAGTGTACCTGAACCTATAATAACGGCTCGGCGTATATTTTTTCCTTTTTTTCGGGCATAATGAGAAAGGATGCGTCGACAACCATGATTCAATACCAACAAGGTAAAACTAAGAATGCCCCACCATGCGATTTCCATAGGGGTAAACTTATCAATCATTTGAGTAATAAAAGCAAAACAAATTAAGGTAATGATAATACCTAGCCAAGCTAGCAACAACGTTTGAAGTTCTGACCAAAAAGAAACAGTTCGCCAACGCCGATAGGCATTTGTTTGCTCTAAGATAATAGGCGCAATAATTGCAGAGAATAATATAACAATAACATCGTGGTTATCCCATTGACCATCATAAATAAAAATGACAAGGCATAACGATAAAGCAATCAGCAAGGCATCTATCATTCGTGTAATAGACTCTATGATCGAATGATGAGACTCCAACATGATAAAAAAATAACCTTAATCCTAAAAAACAATAAGTGCCTTACAGGGCTGATACTGCAACCCTGTAAAACATAAAAACACACGGGCTAAGTTTATGGTGCTGAAGTATACATTGCCTCATAAGTGTTCCAGCCATTGGCTCCCCATGTATACAGTCGCACATACAGTGGTACACTACCCGTTGGCAGACCTGTTACCTGAATTGAATTTGCAGGTCCTGTGATATTTCCTGATTTAAAATAATCACCATGACCATAAAAGCCAGAGCCAATATCCAAGTAATAAGCAGTCGCCCCCGTATCATTCCAAGTAAAAGTTTGCGTTGTTCCTGTTAATGTGCTGCCAGCTATTGGGTTAGTAAGCGTTGTTGCATAGCTGCTGGTGATCTGTGAAACATTAACCTGCCAACCCGAAGATTTACTCCAGCTATACAAACGCACAAAAAGAGGCATGGCTTTGCCAGCAGGAATTGTACTTACATCAACTGTGGTTCCTGTCATCCAGCCTGATTGAAAAAGATCAGCTTGCCCTAAAGTTCGACCAACACTTAAATAATAACCTTGAGCAGCTGAATTTACCCAGCTAAATGTTTGTGTCCCTGCTGATGCTAGTATTGTGCCGTTGCTTGGCGAAGCTAAGATCGCTGTACCTGATGCTACATATTGGCTATCTGTGGTTTGCCAACCACCATTAACCCAGCTATACAAGCGAACATACACTGTTTTACCGTTATTGGGCAAGCCATTGATCGTCACGGATGTCGTCCCTGCAGTTATAAAACCTGATGTATACAAATCATTGCCACCTAAACCAGCACTACCGACCATAAGATAATAGCCATCTGCCCCTGTATCAGCCCATGAAAATTGTTGGCTGGTACTGCTTAAAGTAGAGCCATTAATAGGTGATACAATTGTTGCAACCATAGCAGATGCGGTGAATGTATAATCTATTGTATTCCACGCTGAACCATTCCATGTAAAGTGACGTACATACAGCGTGCTACCATTAGTAGGCAAGCCTGTAACCAATACCGAACTGGTGCCAGCAGCAAGAAAGCCCGAATTATAAACGTTGTTACCACCAACAGCGGCATCGCTGATCATTAAATAATAACCTTTTGCTCCTGTATCGGCCCAAGCAAAGCGCTGCGCGGCTGATGAAAGCGCACTGCCTGATGCAGGATAAAACTGCGCACTCTGTGAAATGACCACAGAAGCTGTCGCAGTCCCCGTATTGCCAGCCGTATCAGTAGCAGTAAACGTGACAGCAGTCGTACCAACAGGAAAAATAGTTGGTGCATTATGGGTAACTGTTATACTACCATCAACGGTATCAACAGCCGATGCCGAAGAAAGAAAGGCAGCAATAGTAGCATGGGTTGCAGCAGTACCATTGACATCCGTTGCCAACACATAGATATCTGCAGATGGTGGCGTCACAAGAGGTGCCGTTGTATCGCCAGTAGTGGTAATACCCATCAACGAATGAACTGCAGTAAGCGTATTGCCATTGCTATACTTTACTGCAACAGGATTAGATTGATTAACCGAGGAACCAATGCCAAGCTGACCGTATTGATCTGAGCCACAGCTCATGAGACTACCATCATTTTTTATCAATAACGTATGCATCAATCCTGTAGCAACAGCAGCAATGGCAGAAATAGGCGTACCAGTACTATCAACGATAGCACTCGGTGTGCTTGTAGCGGTTGTGTTTCCTGTTCCCAGTTGACCATAAAAATTATGTCCCCAAGCCAGTACGGTGGCATCATTTTTTAATGCAACGCTATGGGTTTGCCCAGCAGAAATTGCAATAATATTTTGAATGGTAAGCCCGCTACTATCAATAACAGTAACAGGGTTACTTTGGCTGCTTGTTGTTCCATCACCTAATTGACCAAAGCCATTATAGCCCCAAGCCTTTATTGAACCATCGCGCAGTAATGCAAGGTTATGTGACCCTCCTGCAGTAATAGCAGTAATCTGACCAAGGCTTGTTCCATTCGTGTTGCTTACCGAAACAGGAGTACTACGATTGACGGTGCTACCATCACCAAGCTGCCCTGAACCATTGTTTCCCCAAGCCAGCAACGAGCCATCGTTTTTCAATGCCAATGAATGCGCATCACCTGCTGCAATCGCAATAATAGCCGATGCATTAGAGACAACGACAGGATTTAAACGCATGGTTTTGCTGCCATCACCTAACTGACCTGCCCAATTGCTGCCCCAAGCCAACAACGTGCCATCACTTTTTAATGCTATATTATGGTAAATACCCGCTGCAATAGCAGTGATGCCCGTGATGGTTATTCCTTGCCCGTCTTTGACAGCCACAGCATTACTGCGATTAATTTGTGTGCCATCACCCAGTTGACCATATTCATTATTACCCCATGCTAGGAGTGTACCATCACTTTTAAGTGCTAATGTATGAAATTGCCCGGTAGCAACAGCCATTATGCCAGTGATTTTAGTTCCAGTGTTATCTGTCACGGGAACAGGGTTAGCACGATCAATAGTCGTGCTATCGCCTAACTGACCAAAAGTATTGTTACCCCATGCCAACATAGAGGCATCAGTTTGGACAGTAACAGTGTGAAATGCAGCACCTGCATGTAAAAACGCAGGGCTTAAGAATATTGTAAATAAAAGTAATAGTCTAAGGATCAGAGCAGTATTCTTTTTTTTCATAAGGGTCTCCATAGCATGTCTTCTTCGTAAGGAAAAGACAATGTCGTCAAATTATAATGAGTTATTATTTTATTTCAAATACATTAAGCAAAAAACTTATCTCCAGCTAAATATTTATATTAAAGACTTGTAGGCAGAAAGTAATTTAGGTACTTCGTATTGCCATGCCAGTTGCTCTTCAATACGTTCACGACCGATCTTCCCCATTTCTTTTCTTAGTAATGGATTATCAAGTAAGTGTTCGATATGTAAAGCTAAATCTTGCGCATCATTGGCTTTGGCATAGCGCGATGATGCACCAGCAGACACTCGCCCTTCAGCTAGATCAAATTGTACAATCGGTTTTTCTAAAGCCATATATTCCATAATTTTATTCATTGTTGATTTATCATTCATTGCATTTGCAACATCAGGATTAACACATACATCAGCTGTATTAAGAACAGCAAGCAGCGTCTCATCAGGTACCCGCCCTGTAAATGTTACTGCATTATTAATGTGTAATTTTATCGCTAGCTCTTGCATTAGCGGAAGCGATGTTCCTCCTCCAACAAGACAAAAATGAACATCCTTACGACCATGATCATGAATCATGATGCGAGCTGCTTCCAATAGATATTCAATACCTTCTTGTTTACCCATAACTCCCACATACCCAACCATGTGACGACAGCCATGTTTCCAATAGGGGTCTGCTGGCAATATCTTCATTCGTTCTAGCTTTGGACCACTACGCACCACAAAAACTTTATCTGGATCCATCCGCCCCCGTTCGATGGCAATCTTTTTGTAGGAATCATTGGTAGCAATAGAAATATCGGAAAAATAAAAACTACAACGCTCAAACCATCGCACTAAATAATAAAGCAAGCCTTTTTTGCCAAACTTGGCCTCAAAAAGTTCTGGGTTAATATCATGATGATCAAACACCAGTTTTTTACCAAATAACTTAAAAGGCAGCGCAACCAAAAACAATAAATCGGGTGGATTACAGATATGAATAATATCAAAACCACGCAACCAAGCAATTTTGCAACTTAGCCAGAACTCCCAAAATAATGCCGTGCCATATTCCAGTAAATAGCCCAATGCACCTTCTGCCTCAAATGGCAAGGGATGCCGATGAATATGGATTCCTTCTAAATACACATAAGGTTCAGGGTAACTCTTGGTTTGAGGGCATACAATAGAAATCTCATACCCCTCATCACGCAAGGTGCAAGCCTCCTGCCACACGCGACGATCAAAAGGCAAGGGAAGGTTTTCAACAATCATCAGTACACGCATAAATTAATCTACCCTTAGAATAAAGTGTAAATAAAAGGAGCCATAACGGACCCTTGAGCAAAGACAATTAGCACCCCAAGTAACAGTAAAACTACAATAATAGGAGCCAACCAAAACTTCTTGCGTTCTTTCATAAACCCCCATAGGTCTTTGAGTAAATCGAGCATTAAAACGGCCTCTCCATATGTTGTTTCTTTTTCCTTTTGCAAACAATTCGATAAGAATTAATACTGGGGTCAAGTATCCGTCGCATAGGGTCTTTTCCTGCTATACGCATGATAACACCCATAGGAGTAATCAATAGGTAAAAAACAATAGCTAAAATAAAGCCATTAACCACATGACCAATAGCCATCGCCACTCGCATCCAGTTATGGTAAAACCCTTTCATACTGGAAGGTGCCAGCAAAGCCCAACAAGCCACCAAAGCGGCTAATATGATCCAATACCAATTAGGTAATAAATCTAACCTCCAGCTCCATGGAAGAAACAGACCAAAAACACAGGCTAGCACCGCCGCCAAGATCAAACCAAATTGACGAAGTCCTTGTTTATCTAATTCTGGAATATCATTATGACTCATTCCGTCCACCTTTTAACCTATTTCTAATCTAAGGCAAATTCTTCTTGCCAATTATCCTGTTGTTGCCATTCAGGCTGCTCAACCTTAGCAAGCAAAAAGCCTTCTATCACAAGATAGTCCATTTCAGTTCGCATAAAACATCGGTAGGCATCTTCTGGTGTATTGACAATAGGCTCGCCTCGAACATTAAATGAAGTGTTAACCAATACGGGGTATCCTGTTTTTTCTTGAAAACAATCCAGCAAATGATGAAGACGTGGATTAGTTTCAGCATGTACGGTTTGCAATCGAGATGAATAATCCACATGGGTAATGGCAGGTAAGCTAGAGCGAGGGCTGTTTAGTTTAGCAACACCAAACAATTGCTGTTGTTCTTTTGTCATCTCGAGCCTGTGTTCTTCCAATAATGGGGCAACAATAAGCATGTATGGACTTTTACCTTTATGATGAAAATAATCACCAATACATTCAGCTTTTATAATCGGTGCAAAGGGTCGAAAAGATTCACGGTATTTTATTTTCAAATTCATCACCGATTGCATTTTTGTATTACGAGGATCACCAAGAATAGAGCGCGCACCCAATGCTCTAGGACCAAATTCCATTCGCCCCTGCATCCAGCCAACAACATGACCATGATCTAAAATATCTGACAGTTCATGCATTAAAGTATTATCATCAAGATGGCGATAAACAGCATTAGCAGAGTTCAAGTAGGCTTCAATACTATCATTTGAATAATTACACCCAAGATAAGAACCAGCCATGCTATCTTCAGGGTTTACTTTGCGAACTTTCTCCATGTATTCATACCACACTGAAAATGCTGCACCTAAAGCTCCCCCTGCATCACCAGCGGCAGGCTGGATCCAAATATCCTTAAAAATACCAGAGCGCAGCAATTCACCATTGGAAACACAGTTCAACGCCACACCACCAGCCAAACATAAATATGGCGTATCTAACTCTTTCCTTACAGTTTTAGCCAATCTCAAAACAATCTTTTCTGTAACTTTTTGGATAGATGCTGCAATATTCATTTCTCTTTGGGTAAGAGAAGATTCAGCCGTTCTAGGTGAACCACCAAATAAACAATTAAACTTCTCATTGGTCATGGTTAGACCTGTCGCATAATTAAAGTAGGACATATCCAATCGAAATGTACCATCATCTTTAAGGTCAAGCAGATGCTCTAAAATAAGATCTACATACTCAGGTTTACCGTAAGGTGCAAGTCCCATTAATTTGTATTCACCAGAATTAACTTTAAAGCCAGTATAGTAGGTGAACGCTGAGTATAAAAGTCCTAATGAATGAGGAAAGTCTATTTCCCATTGAGGTGTTAACGTATTGCCTTCACCCAACCAAACCGATGTTGCTGCCCATTCTCCCACACCATCAAGACATATGACAGCCGCCTTTTCAAAGGGAGATGGAAAAAACGCTGATGCAGCATGAGATTGGTGATGCTCTGTAAACATTAACGATGGTAGTTCTGCAACAGTGCAGTTCGCTATTTCTGCCAATGCTTTGCGCAGCACGGTTTTAAGATACAGTTTTTCTTTTAGCCAAATAGGCATCGCCGATAAAAAAGAACGAAGGCCTGATGGTGCATAAGCAAGATAGGTTTCAATAAGTCGTTCAAATTTAACCAATGGTTTATCATAAAATACAATATATTCTAGATCAGTTACATTGATACTTGCTTCTTTCAGACAATACAAAATAGCTTCTTTAGGAAAGCTAGGGTCATGCTTCTTTCGGGTGAAACGTTCCTCTTGCGCTGCAGCAACAATATGACCATCGCAGAGTAAAGCAGCTGCACTGTCATGATAATAGGCAGAAATACCAAGAATGTATATGTGTGACATCATAGCTTACCAACAAATCCCTTGGTAATTAGCAGGTGTTTTGCCAGAGAAAGGAATAATCCGAACCAAATCAACAACTGTTTTCTCCGCATTCAATCCTGACAAAAGAAAACGAAAATGAGGATCTTTATTACCAACAATAATCACTTCTGAACGTTGGATCATAGCATCAGCATCGTCCATCATCAAGCGGTGAATATGCGGAATATGATGCTCAATGTAATCTTTATTAGCCCCGATGAGAGCAGCAAGATTAACGTTACTGTCAAATATACTTAAATCATAACCTTTACCAAGCATCCATTCAACCAATGCAACCTGAGGACTTTCACGAAGATCATCCGTTCCCGCTTTAAAGCTTAAACCTAGCAAGCCAATTTTACGTTTTCCTGTAGACTCAATCATCTGTTTTGCAATATCAATTTGCAACATATTACTTGGCAAGAGTGCATTAAGAATAGGCAAGTCAAGATCCAGCGAGCGAGCCTTATAAGTCAAGGCACGCACATCTTTTGGTAGACAAGAGCCGCCAAAGGCAAAACCTGGCTTTAAATAATAAGGGGAAAGGTTTAATTTAGTATCTTGACAAAAAACATCCATCACCTTGTGACTATCTACTTGAATCGCTTTACAGATATTACCAATTTCATTAGCAAAGCCTACCTTAAGTGCATGCCAAACATTATCAGTATATTTTACCATTTCTGCAGTGGCAATATCAACCCGTAACAAGGGTGCATCCAATTGGGCATACAATGCAGCGAGCATATCACCGCTGCCCTCATCAATTTCACCGATGACTGTTTTAGGTGGGTGATAAAAGTCATAAACAGCCGTACCTTCACGTAAAAATTCAGGATTATTGCATAGGCCAAAGTCCTTACCAATGCTTTTTCCAGAAGATTTT
The DNA here is from genome assembly GCA_964458185.1 of uncultured Zetaproteobacteria bacterium. Taxonomy (GTDB): domain Bacteria; phylum Pseudomonadota; class Zetaproteobacteria; order Mariprofundales; family Mariprofundaceae; genus AB-137-C09. Next base: position 17,460 of record CAYWFG010000006.1, on the reverse strand, counting down.
TCTAATAAAGAAATCACGGTCTCAGCCATCGTTCCGGGTAACATCGTGCTACGCATCACAACAACATGAAAATGTTCAATCTTGCTTAAACTCTCACCAATTTCTTGACATACATTGATGACATAATCAAGATTAAGACTACCGTTTTTTCGACTTGGTGTGCCAACACATACCAATGATATATCGCTCTTAGCAATAGCTGTATGAATATCCGTGGTCGCATACAACCGTTTTTCATCAACATGATGGGCTAGCATCACATCTAGTTTTTCCTCAATGATCGGACTTTTACCATCATTAATCATCTCTACTTTGATCGAAGAAATATCGACCCCAATGATAGTGTGTCCTTCTTCGGCCAGACAGGCGGCAGAAACAATGCCCACATAGCCCAATCCAATTACGGCAATACGCTTACTCATCTTTTAACTCGCTTGTGATTAATTTGAATGATTGATGATAATTCAAATCCAGAATTTATTTCAATTGTTCCTTGCAATGTTGTGCTTACCACCTTTCGACCTAATGCTGAAGAGAACCACCCCCCCAATGGCATTATAGAGCCACGTAACACGCGCCAATGCAAAGGTTTTATACTTTGAAATGTTAATGTTAATAATGTATCGCTATGTTGATGTGACAATTGCCATACCTTTTCCTTTGCTTCAATCTTCACATCAGGATGCAAGTGAAAGTATACAGCCATGCGATAGGGTGCTGCCCCTTGCAGGCTATCATCAATAAGCAATTGCTTTGTGTCAGCATTGTAATCAAGACTGCGTTGATGAATGACCCCTTGCTGTTCATAGCCATTATGCATACCACGGACATGTTGTCTGCCATGGTCAGTCAATGATAATTTTGCTTGTGCATGCCGCAGCCATAAAAAAGGGCCACCACTTTCAGATTGATCCTTATCATCAATAGTTATCGTATTATGCGCTGATGTGCCACGAAAATAATCACGCCAATCTCCTTTAGAGTGGTAAGCATATGTACCTGGATCAACAAACCAATATTGACCATCAATAGCAAGCGTAAAACTTAAGGCATCAGCATGACCATGAGCTGCAATTTCAGGGTAGCCCAATGAACCTGCATCAAAGAGAATATGTACCTGTTCATCACCCAGCAAGGCATAACCACCTTGCTTATAGATACGAGGAAACACTCGTGATTTAGGTGAAAAAATAGGCTTTTTAGTTTTGCCAATCATCTGACCAAACCAAAAAGCCTTAGGGTACAATTGAGAAGATAACAATTTATCTGATTGCTGAAAAACCATACTTACCGCAGACATGACTTGATGATAGGGTTGTTTTGGCCAACAGGCATCAAACCTAATAACAAAACCATTGTCTGAATCGCCAATTTGTGGTAATTCACCATGATTTGGGGTCATATCATGCAAAAACTCAGCCATTGCTATAATACGTTGACCAAAAGCATCAGAAAAATGATCGCCTGTACGGATACCAACACACCATACCAGTAACAGGTATTCCAATACCCATAAGTGATAATACAATGCTTGTTCTTTATTAACACCATCAGCATACACTTGCTTTTCAGCTTCTTGCTCAATCATTTTCTTTGCTTGTTCAGCCCAGCATGACTGCTTGCTATGACTAAAAGGGAAAACTCTAACTGACACCCAAAGCCCTGTTAATTCACCAATCAAATGATTATTTGCTGAAGAATACAACGAAAGGTGATGCCAAATAAACCATTGCTGTTGATAGATAGCCAGTTCCAGTTTTTCACGAGGTGTAATACAAGAAAATAATCCAGCAGAATCACGAATCGTCAATAAACTATGAATAATCGCCCATGAAATTAATCGTAAAGCCACTTCCAATGTGCTGCACCAATGTATTCCCATTGCAAAAGGGTTATCTTCAACCCAAGACTCAATAGTGGTGATAATCATCTGCTTACAAGCTTCATCGCCATTTTCAGCATATTGCACAGCCAAAGGAATAAGGTGTTGATGACGACCCATTTCCCAAATGTATTTGGCATCTCCAACACAATCATCATCGCGATAATTAATAGATGGCCCATAGTTTACGGGCGCAATTTTACCACTTTTTGGGTCTTTATGCCAAGCCACAGGGATGCCAATATGAAGCGGGTATCCATTAAAAAAGTCAATGTTATTTGCCAACAACATAGTGATGCCTGTGCTATCAGGTATTGGAATTTTTTCATCATGATGCTGGTTTGCATGAGCAAATAAAGATACAGCTTCAATATGACCTTTGGGGAAAGGCTGCCAGCCTCGATTTACTTGAAAATCCTCCATACGAAGCTGGTAGGCTTGGCGAATACGCCAGACAATTTCTAGCATAGACATGACCCTAAATCGTCGCCATTTCCAACGCCAACCGCCCGCTTTACCTGCCATCAATCATTCACCTTTTGCTGATGCCATAGTTCAAGGTTTAGCAATGTCCAGAGTAATTTTTCATGGTTGTGATGGCCTTTAATATGTTCATGGACATAACGCTCCAATACATGATGTTGGAAGTAAGGCGCAATACAAGCCGTTTGTGCAAGTAAATGGTCACATAAATAGTCTCTCATACCATGTTGAAACCATTCATTCACAGGAACGCGAAAGCCAACCTTAGGGCGATCTATAATCGTTTGAGGAATGATGGAGTTAATTGCCTGACGCAATAACCATTTTCCCTGTAGTCCACGTATCCGAAAATGATCGGGCAATGCAGAGACATAAGCAATCAGTTGATGATCCATAAAAGGCATGCGAGATTCAATACTGGCAGCCATAGTCATTCGATCACCACGTTCTAATAAATTATCAGGAAGCCAGCTTGTTTGATCAAAATATAAAATATTTCGCAACGACGTATTATCTCTTTGGCATTGAAAATGATAGGCATCAACACTATGGTGATGCAAGTATGGATGCAAAGAGGGCTGCAGAAGTTCACGCAATTCTTCTTCATTCAATGCACCAAACCACCGAGGCATACGTTCCACCCAATCTTCACACCCTAAGTTAGCAACGGCTGTCTTTACCCGCCGAAAACGGTAAGGAAGACGCTGCATGAATGCAGGCATCCAGCTGTTACGCATGATGCGCGGTAATACTTGATAGCTGGAAGCAAAACGTTCATAAGCATGCTTTGGGTAACCACCTAGCACCTCATCACTACCTTCCCCCGTTAACACCATCTTCACAGATTTTGCTGCTTCACAAGACAATAAATAAATAGGAATATCTGAGGGTTCAGCGATGGGCGCATCACGGTAGGCAATTAACTTTGGTAATGTATCCATCAGTATTTTATCAGAAATTTCTAGCTCATGATGATTGGTGGAAAATTGTTCGGCAATCGTTTTGGCATAGCCCAATTCAGAATAGCGACTCTCTGTGAAACCAACAGAAAAAGTATTGATTGGCTGGCTACTGTACTGGCTCATTAAGGCTACAATAGCTGAAGAGTCCAGCCCTCCTGATAAAAAAGAACCAAAAGGCACATCACTAACCATGCGAATATGTACCGCTTCTTTTAATACTGCCAAAAATCCATCAATCACTTTTTTTTCTGAAGTATTTTGCCGATGTTGATCACGTTTTTTTTGATCTGGGGGCGTATAATAACGCTGAATATTTAGTATACCTTCTTGCCAAGTCGCATGACAGCCTGGTGGTAACTTGTAAACATCTGTAAACAAGGTCTCTGGGCTTGGTACATAGCGATAACGCATATACGAAACAATGCCTGCCTTATTGATGGATAATTGATCACTCCGATTATATGCAAGAATAGCTTTAATCTCCGAGGCAAAAACTATACCTTCAGCACCACAGGTATAAAAAAGTGGTTTTTTTCCGTAACGGTCTCTAGCTAAAAATAATTGTTGTGTATCAGAATGCCAAATCGCAAAAGAAAACATGCCTCGTAATTTTTCTACACATGCAGAACCAAAAGCAGCATAGGCTTGCAATACGACTTCGGTATCTGATGATGTTTTAAAAGCATACCCCATCTGACGCAATTCAGTACGCAATGATTGATAATTATAAACCTCACCATTGTAGACAATCTGTAATGTACCATCTTCATTGTGGAGGGGTTGATGACCCTGCGATAGATCAATAATAGATAAGCGACGATGCGCTAAGCCCGTTATATACGAATCATTTTTATCGTCCACCATCGCACCTGAATCATCAGGTCCTCGGTGTGCAATGGCATCTGACATACCTGTCAGTATAACTTTTGCACTGCTACAATCACTAATATGTGCATTACTTCCTTTGATGGTGCTAAAACCAACAATACCGCACATGGGTTAATTTTTTTTGCGAATATGTGTCATAGCAGAACCCGCACACCGCAAGGCCATTCGAGATTCAGTAGAAAGGGATCTATCCAATGCATAATGAATCTTCGCCATACCCTGAATCATTGGCCGTAATGTTCGGGGTAAAATTTTCAACCACAGTTTATCCAACATAGAAAACCAATCCGTCGGCACCATTTTTACCTCAAATTCAGGTGAAAAATAATCCTCTACCATTTCTTTGACCAAGGATACATCACCAAGGCGTTTCATTTGTTCTTTGTTATGAAATAAATGATAAAGCTTATTCTCTCCGTATGAATCAGCAAAAAAACCTTCGCATTTATTTTTTGTAACACGAGAGAACTCAGACACTATATCTTGGTATTTAATAAAATGGTGCAATGAAGCATGACCAATAATATAATCAATTGAAGCATCTTCAATCGGTATAGATACTAGACTTGTATCAAAAAAACGACATTTTTCCGTAACCATCATTTTTTCAGCAAGTTTTTTTCCATCGTTACAAGCAACTGTAGATAAATCTACAGCAACAACGTGAAAGCCAATACAAGCCAGATATACAGCTAATCCTCCCTGACCACAGCCAGCATCCAATACAGTAATTTCACCAAAACTCTTATTATCATGTTCTGCTGAAGTTATTAAAGCTTTAACTGACAAACCGCGGACATAGCCCTTGGTTATACCACCTTGATGAAATGGACTAAGATAAATACGATCATACCATACAGTATACAATGACGCTTGAGAAGCACTGTTCAGTAATGCGTTTTCTTCTGCGTAAAAAATATCATGCGCGTTTTTTTCAGCACAACGATTCATAGCTTTTATTGTTTCCCTATAAAAGTTTAGAAAAGAAAGGAGGTGTCTTAGATACCTCCTTTCTTTTCAAGAGACTTACCGTTTAGTGATTACGGTGCAGATGTATAAGTTGTATCAGATACCTGCCAAGAATTTCCAGCCCAAGTATAAAGACGAACTAGAACAGGAACGCCACCTATAGGCAGTCCTGTTGCAACCACAGAAGTAGTCCCTGGAAGAATGATGCCAGATTTAAAATAATCACCATGACCATTAAAAGAAGAACCAGCATCTAAATAATAAGCCCCAGCACCCAATGTCGCAGCCCAGCTAAAAGTCACTGTTGTTGCTGCTAGGGTCGCACCATTTGCATGGGAGTTAATAGTCGCAGCAAAAGAAAGTTTATATGTTGTATCACTGATTTGCCATGAACCATTACCCCATGTGTGCAAACGTGCATAAATTATTCTCTTATCATTGGGAAGTCCCGTTACGTTTATTGATGTGGTATTGCCTGCAATAAACCCTGAATTAAATAGATCATTACCGCCAAGGTAAGTTCCAAGCATTAAATAATAACCATCAGCTGCTACATTATTCCATGTTATCGTTGGATTGTTACTAAAAATACCGCCACCATCAGTTAGATTTTGAATCGTTGCAACAGCAACAGATGATGCAGAATAAGTATAATTAGTAATTTGCCAAGCACCATTAATCATTTCATACAAGCGGGCATGAATAGCAATCCCTTTAGTAGGCAAACCCGTAACATTTGCCGAGAAAACATTTGATCCTAATGTTCCTGAATTGTAGTAACCTGATCCGCCAGTTACTGCACCAACGGTCAACCAGTAGGCTGTAGCACCTGAATTTGCCCATGAGAATGTAACATTCGTTCCATTGAGTGTAGATCCCAAAGTCGGCGCTGTAATTGCTGCCGATGCCTGCATGGAAATCAAGCTGGAAAATGCAAGCATCGCACCCAACAAGAACATTCTTAGTGTGTTTTTCATCGTTCATCTCCTTTGGCAAAGTTGTTGCCTAGTTCGGAACTCTTGACAAACCATCAAACACAGTCAACAGTTTTTTTTTAGTTTTTACAGCGTGATAATTGTCACTGACAACGTTGTTTTTTTATGATTGGGGAAAGCTTTGAAGTAAAACAAGTTGACTTTTTGCGTAATATAGCTTAGTTAAAGTTCTTAAATCTAAGTAGTTTTTTCCAAATATACATCAATGGAACACACACCTGTTCGCTTCGATAGAGTGGATAATTTTCTATTTTTTTTATTTGAAAAAGAACTTTCTTTCTTTTTCGCAAACGATTCCCTGTGACGATATGACCAACATCCAAGGCACTACCATGATTCAATCGCTTCATAGAAACACGAAAACGACCACAGCAATCAAAAGCCTGTTCGATATGTTCCAAGTTAAGCATTGGCTGCTGACGAAAAGAATCATAATCAAGCTGAATACATTGCACACCAGAATACATCAAGGTCAAACGAAAACACAGCAATGTATACATATAATAGATCAATGTAGCAAAGGATGACTTAGGCTTTTGTTCTTCCCTGACAATGGATTTCTTGGTTTTTCGAAAGGCAGTTAATAAACCTTCTGGAGAACGTGTCATACAAATAATAGACACTGATTCAGGAAACATCCGCGCCAACATCAATGCTCGACCAGCATATTTAGAAGAGTCTATAATGCTATGCGCACCACTACAATGGCTTATACTTTTAAACAATTGAATATTAGCCTCCAAATATTCCTGTTGCATTTTTTTTGTTGTGAATCCTGCGAGTCGCAGCATAAACATAGAATGCTTGCTTATAGCAGAAAACAACGTATTCAAACGAGCAGCATCATTGCTTTGCCAATGGTTTTTTCTAATAACCGAGGACCAAAAAGTACAATGATCTACTGTTTTTTCACAGGCGCAAGGCGTTTTTTTGATCATCCCATCTGAAAAAAAATGAGTCACCTCACCTACACCTACAACATCTGGGTTATTAGCCAATAATACTTCTTGGATGGTGGTTGCACTGCGTCCTGTTCCCATAATATAGATGATCTGTATGGGTTGACCATCGTCAGCCAACAATAACTCACTCATCATTTTCTCTTGTTCAATGTCTGCCGCTCAATTTGTAGCAAAAAATGATGCAATTCTGTTGCTTTACTTTGCCAAGAAAGTGTATCTTCAGCTAACTTCCTGTTACTCATTCCCATTATTTTCCGCTGTTGCGAATTGTTGATTAATGTATAAAGACCTTGCAAAATAGATTCTACAGTCCAATCAACAAAATGCAGTCCATTCTCTGGGTTGTTTTTAGCAAAACAAACAACTTCACCGACCGCCGTAAGCAATACAGGGTTACCTGAAGCCAAATAATCGCCTAGCTTATTCGGCCATCTTGCTTTATTAATCAAGTGTTCTTCTTGGGTTAAAATAAGAATATCAGCATTGCAGAGGGCCAATGAGTAGGCTCGGTAGTCTACCCAGCCTAATTCACGGTATTCTTTATCAATGGTATACATACGGCGAATATAATCGCTTAAATGCCCGCCTGTGCTAAACCAGTATACCGACAGATGTTGCTTTCGAATTTTTTTCATTGCCTCAAGAAAAGGATGAATATCCATAACTTCATGCGCATCAAGTCCTGCAAAACCAATGACCACCGCATTTGCAGGCAGGCCGAATGACTGACGCCAATGTTGTCGGCTTTTTGTGGTAGCCTGTGCGGGTATACCAATACTATCACAGCCACCATGGATAATGCAGACCTGCTCTTCTTTTAGCCCCAAGTTGATAGCACGTTGATGCAATACCTGTGATAAAGCAACAACGCCATCCGCATGACGTTTATCCCATAATTCAAAATAATGATCAAGCAGGCCCAATGAATAACGGTACAGCGTAGACTTACGATCATAAAGTCCTCGTTTTCCTATCCAGTCCCACCATTCGCAAACGTAAGGAATACGCTTCCACCAAGCGAGCCAATGACCGACCAAACCAGTAACAGGACGAAAGCCTGAATCTACCATGATTAAATCTATATCTTGTCGCATACCAAACCACATACGTTGAACCACATCAATGAGGCTTAAGCCCCCCTTTTTTACAGAACTCGGCATTGGATCGTTAAAAGTGATAATATGTACACCATCACGCCACTCTTCGCTCCCTCGAAAACAAGGAGATGCCGCAATAAATATAACCTGATGCCCCTGCATGACCAACCCTTTAGCCAATTCAAAACTACGTGAAAACCCATGTTGATCAACAATAAATTTTGTCAAATAAAGAATCTTCATGCATGCCTTATTTTACGTTTAAGGATTCCACCTAATATTTTAATGTAGGTGATAAACAGATAACGAAATCGCTGATGAGGAAAGTAACATGAGGCAAGATAGTTATAAGCACGCCATGAGTTTAGCCCATAAGGACTTCTAATTGAATATAAAAGTTGTTTAAAACTCACCTTGTTTGAAAACTTCCCTGCATTGTAACGATTAACATCGCTAAAAACACAGGAATGCATATCGACCCATACAGCAATACCAGCAAGGCTAGCACGATGAGTAAATTCAGTATCTGCATGATACTGCGGTAAATACTTTTCATTATACAAACCTAGCTGCCGATAAACATCAACAGGGATTAATACGCCTTTACCGGGCAAATGAGTAGCTGCAACAAGTTCTGTGCATCGTTTTTTCATGGTTGTTAGGCTTGAACGGTGAGGAAACAACGGATGCAATGTACAATGTGATTTTGATAAAGTCAGTCCAGATGTCTCTATCGTATCAGGTGATTCTTTATCTACACAAACAGAACCAATAATAGACTTCGGCATTTCTTTAGCTCTAGCAACCTTTTGAGAGATATAGTCTTTATTAAGATAGACATCATCATTTATTGTTAAGATAAAATCATGAGCATGGGCATGCTTTAGCACAGCATCAATACAACGGTTAATGCCTGCCGTCCACCATAACCTTCCATTTCCATGGAGTAACTCACAATTAGGAAAGCCTTGGCTGATAGCCTCGGCTGTACCATCAGAAGAGGCATCATCACACACTACAGCCTGAATGTTTGGATAATCTTGCTCGGCAAGCTGTTGAAGAAAAGCCAGCGTGCTAGCTTTTCTATTATAGACAGGAAACACCACATATACAAGAGGAAAATCTACTGCCATTGTTTATTGATTCATCATCCTGCGGATTTTTTTATTTTGAGCTTCACGCTGGTCTTTATTGGCATAGACATGGTGACGACGTAAGGGGCTATCTTCACGAACAAAGAGCATATCAACCTGAGCAAGCGCACCATCGAAAGGACGGTTTCTTGCGTCAAAAATTTCATAAACAACAAAGCCATAACTCTTCATGGTAGAGACAACATCCGAAAACTGTGGTCCATCAACAAAAAAGCCAAATAGAGAAACCTCAAGAATAACAGCATCAGTGTCTTGCAATAAACCTTCAGCACCAGCAAGAACTTTCAACTCACCGCCTTGAACGTCAATTTTAATTAAATATGGCGGTTGCAGGTCATGTTTTTCAGCATAATGGTCAAGCCGAATCGTCGGGACATTGCGAGCTTCACCATCAACATGTTTACCCTCAGTTTCTTGCAATAACGACGAACCACATAAGTCTGGGTGTACATAAAATGTTGTTACACCTTCTTGATCAGAAGCTGCAGCAACAACATAATCAACATGGTATTGCGCTCTAATACGTTCAAGGTCACCTTCGAATTCTTTCAGCGGCTCAATCAAAACAAAGTGACTATTAGGAAAAGCTTGATACATATCTTCTGTACCATTAGCAACACCAACATCAAAAATAGTTTTGGGTGCTATTCCCAATAACTTTAATTGATCTAACACTTCATCCATACTGCTACGCATGCGTGACAGATAGAAGCCTCCAGCTAACTTAAGTGTTTTTTTCAACAGTGCTTTAATAAATCCGCGCATCTACCATCCTTTTTATAAAACATTATCTTGTTTTTGTTCCGCCAGCATACTGTTAGGGTTATGGGTGTAGGCATAAAATTGAAACACCATAAACAGTGGTAGCATAGTTAATCGTTCTGACCAAGAAAGAATTAACAATAACAATACAAACAACCAGCCACCACGCAAGCCTTGCTCTGTTGTCATGCGAGCAAATGAAAAATAATAACTCAATAGAAATACTAACGTTCCCAGCAAACCAAAACGTACCAGCGTATCAGAAAGGCCATTCACACTGCCCAGTGTCTGAAAACCATTGTAGCGCGTCTCTTCAAAAATACCAATACCAAAAAATGGCGCGGTCTTAAAATCACGCATATCCCATAAAAAACTTGAAAGTCTACTGTTACCCATATGTGTGAGTTCTGTATTCACTTGGGAAATATCATCACCACGTTCAAACTCGCGAGATATCTTCCCCCACAAGAAATCTTGGCTAAGAAAAAAAAGTATAACTGGTATAAGAAAAAAAAACACGCCCATTTTAAAATTAGATTTTTTATTCATCATTACAAAGGCTGCAACACAAACAATAGAAATTGCCCCAGTTGTTGAAAAAGTAGATAGCAGCCCAATTAAAAAAACGATATTTTTTTGATCGAATGCTATCCCATTATAAAGCAAGTTCGTCATTAGCGCGAGCAATAAAATTGCTGCAAAAGCAGTAGGCTCCCATAAAAAACCATGATTTTGACCCAATCGTTCTAAGCTGAATGTATAAACAAGAAAATTTACTCGACCCCAACCAACAAAATCACCTTGATCCACCAAGAAAATATTGGGTGCAAGACTTAGTATAGCTTGCAACTGTTCTAGAGCAACGGGAAAAACCAAGCCAATAATAAATAACGGTAAGCTAATACATGTTAGCACATAAACCACATCAACAAAAATAAAGAAAAAACGTCGATGAAGCAACAGCATCACTCCCAGTGCAATAAAAACACGGCAGAAAAAACCAATCGCTGTATTTATATTAAAAAACTGCCAATGCCATCCCATGTACAGTAACCATAGGACAAAAAAAACAATATAAAGAAACATCAACGCTGGGATCTTTCTTTGATAATGTAACAATAAAACGCCAATAACTAACGCAGAAAAAGCAATCAATGCATCGTGGTAAAACGCCATAAAAGCATGAGATGAAGAGATAATAAGCAGCAGTATAAGAAAATAGCCCACACCTTTACTAGGGTAAGATAGGCTATTCTCATCATCTTTTGATAAAGGAATGGGTTTTTTTTCTAGGTTCTTATACAGAAGTGACATTGCAATTATAGCTTTCGTAATACCACAAGGACATGATCTAAAATAAATGGAGAGCGTGGTTGTTTTGGGTTTTTTCCTTGCCATGATCGAATCTTTTTAAATAGCCATGGCGAACAACGCCATAGTACTGAACGCATCGTCGAGGAACATACAAAAAGCAATGTTTCATAATGCCAGCGTTTATGACGCTTTTTCACCACCTGTTCTACAGCAAAACCATGTTTCTTAGCAATAGCAGTGAGCGATGTTGGCGACCAAAAAACATGATGTTCAAATAAACGCACATACCACCAATGAGGAATCCCATATTTTCTTGCCCAACTACTGTCACAATTTCCTGTCTCAATAAAAACTCGCCCACCTTTTTTGAGTAGCATATTTAAATTTTTCATGGCCTGATCGGGTTGATATATATGCTCAAACACATCAAAGGCAGTGACTACATCGTAGCCTTTACCACTCCACTTTAAAACAGGACTATCTAATAAGCCTGTGATAAACTCCCCTTCAACAAAATTTAATACTTTAGGGTGCTGAACAACATCAAGACCTGAACGGCGATCAGCATGATTTTTCATCGCCTTAAGAAAGTCACCATTAGAAGGACCTATATCCAACAAATTAAAATTGCTGGCATAATATTTGTGGAGTAATTTTACCTCAGGGGCATAATTGTATTCAACATCCCAGATGTTGCCTGCTTCACGAATAAAAGCTTTAGATAAAAAGGCTGGACTTGGTATACATTGTTTAAAGACCAACTGACAATCAGAACAACGCGCTAGCGGTATACCCGCAGGAGGAATTTCAATACGGTGAAGCCCAAATGAATAATAATGATCTTCCATCACACCAAGAGGATGAACCTCACTTTTTTCTCCACAAACAGGACAGCACTCGCATAATAGCCACTCGCTATTCATTATTTTTCCTCCATTGATTGCCCATAGTCCATAAACTTATAGGTTTTGCCCATGTCCAAATCCCTACAGTCTTTTTTACAACAAACAACTCTGCCAAACATTGTAATATCATGGCACTCATGGCACCAACAGCCACACCATTGATTCCAGCATAGATAGCACCAAGCGAACAAAAGAGAATATTCATAGCGCCACCAACTACAGCGATCCTCATTTCCCTCCGTTCATGTCCTGTCATCATCAATACATAGCCTCGCATCCCTGTCAATACATTCACAAAGAGTCCCAATGAAAGAAAAAACATCACCCAATGGGCTTTCATATAGGCATTGCCAAAAAGCAATGACAGTATTACTTCAGGAAATATAATTAATAATAAAAGCAAGGGAAATACAAGTAGGCTGTTTAATGCCGCACCTGCTTGCAATAATACTTGCAAGGTTTGCATATCCTTCCGCGCATTAAATTGGGCGATAATAGGAGGCATAAAAGCCTGTAATAGCGTTGTTACAATCAACATCATCACAGCAATACGCGAAGCAGCACCGTAAACAGCTACAGCATCTTTATCGCAAAAAAAACCAACAATCCATAGATCAGCTTGGCTTAATGTGAAAACAGTAACATTAATGAGCATCAAGGGCCAAGCCATCTGCCATAACTTACCTTTATTGTCATTTTTTTCATCACATTCATCCAATGACTCTGGCAATCGCTGTAAAGCATTACGCAAACACCACACCGCAATAATTAAACTCAGGTATATTGCCCATACTGCCCATTGCAAAACCTCGTTGAGGTTAGGCTGCTGATCATAAAACCAGAGCCAAAGCAAGGCTAACAAAAAGAGAAATGATTGAACTACAATACCAAACAGTGAAGCATAACGAATATCGTGCAGACCCCGAAAACATTCAGCAATCAATTTAATTGCTGTCATAGCTATCACCCAAAAAACAAGTAAATTCGACGCCTCAGTCAAGGAGGAGGAATGGACGATATAGATTGCTAGCCACTCAACCAATCCAAACTGCATCAACAGAACACATGCTGATGTAGTGAATAGGCAAAACATAAAACAAGATCGAATAATATTTTTTAATCGCTTTATACGTTGCTGCTCTAACGACTCTGCGACCAAACGCACTAGAACTTGATTAAAGCCTGCTTGAGCAATAATCGTTAAAATAGAAACAAGACTAAAGGTTAAAAAATAAAGCCCCATATTTCTTACATCAAGTAATCGAGCCAGAAGGATATTAATCAATAAGGCAAGTGTTACAGCCGCCAGACGACCAAAAACTGCCCACCCCCCGCCTGTTAATAATCTTTTTTTGAGTCCATAAGAAGGGGAGGGATTGGTCAAATCAGCGCACAGTCATAGATTGAAGCGTCATGATTCGTTCAGCTACAGCAACACCAAAGAGCGCATGACCAACTTCAGATAAATGATGGTGTCCATGCGGGACATGTAAAACATGAATACCCAAAAATTCATTAAATGTTTCTTTTGATAAAACAGCATCAGCACATTGTTGTGCAACTCTCATTGTAGATGGCAGCATAGAGCTTTTTTCAATGGCATTATCAACGGTCGATGCCTGAGGGATATCCAGTATCACAAGCTTTGCTCCAATATTATGGCTGACTTGGCATAATTCTTTTAATAATTCGTTGGTTAAAGCCTCTTCCATAGGCAATGCTTGAGTATTTTTTACGGCATACTCCACTTGATTCGATCTAGATAAACGAGTTTTAAAATAAACCCACGTTTGATTGAATAAAAACGAGTAGAAATAAGAGTTTTCACTTAACCAACGGATACCTGGAATAGTATAAATAGCATCCTGAATAGCAACACCTGGCAGATACACCTTTTTTGTTAACTCAAGTTCACCTGCTGTATTGAGCGTAAACAAACCAGTTTTCATATTATCGTTATAATCATTGGCAAAAAAACCTAAAACAATCACATCAGGATTATATTTACGTAAACCATGATCCAATAAAATAAGTTCTTCTGCTGTACTAAAACCTGAAACGCCAGTATTCATGACCTCTGCCTTAATACCTTTAGCCATCAATTTGTTTTGAATAACTGAAGAAAAAGTATTATTCTGGTGAACCTCATAGCCTTGCGTATGAGAATCGCCAATAGCAGCGATACGTAACACCCCCAGTTTTTTTTGCACATCAAAGTCATGCAGGTTGCGGAACCCCTCCCTATTCGTTTGAAATATCCAGTGACCATCAACATCGGCGTGATTAAATGTGATACTCGGTTGAATTCTTCGAATTTTAAAATCATCATACTGAGCCGATGTCGTATATCGAGGATACATAACAATCGTATCTTTATACAACAGCCGAACAACCATTTCTGCTGCAGCAAACATCAATAATGATGTTATAATGATAATAAATAGATTCAATATCATTTCTTTTTTGCGACTATTTTTCATAAACTAACGTTCTTTATGGTAGGCATAATACTTTCCGTAGTATTTACCATAATAATAACCATAACGGCTATCATCAAGGTTCACATCATTTAATAATAAGCCATCAACAGCAACGCCTGCTGCATGCAAGCGACGAATAGACTCCTTCACTTCAGATTCTGTACTCATAGCAAAGCGAAGTAATAATAATTGCACATCTGCTTGTCTACCAATCAATGTCGCATCGGTAGCTACCAATACAGGGGGAGTATCAATCCATACAATATCATACAATTTAGAAGCTTCGCTTAAAATTTCAGCAAACTTTTTCTTCATCAAGGTATTTGCTGGGTTCGCGGGTAACTCTCCAGTGGTTAAAATATCTAAGTTTTCTATGGATGTTGGCTGCACGTATTCTTGCCAAGACAAGCTACTATCAATAGCCTCTGTTAGCCCCTTATTTCGCTTTGCAATACCAAAATAATCATGCAGATGACCACGACGCAAATCAGCATCCACGAGTAAAATTTTCTGCTCGCCATAAGATGCAAGTAATGCACTGATATTCGCTGAGATAAAACTTTTCCCCAATGATGCTGAAGGACCTGAAATAGCGATAATGTTTTCTTCTTTTGAAGGCAACATAAAATGAAGGCTAGTACGAAGGCTTAATAAAGCCTCACTTGAAGCATCGCTACTATTGTCCATGGTGAGTAAAAAGTTTCTTTCCTCCATTTTATCTTGGGGGGGTAATTTTTTCCATTCTGCCATACTTTTACTACGTGATTTTTGTACATCACTGTGGGGAATACTTACAACAACAGATTTTGAAGTTATTCGTTCTAACACTTCTGGGTCAACAATAACAGTACGCATAACAGTGCGTACAAATATATATAAAACACCTAAAAAAAATCCAGCCACAAAGGCTGCTATCATAATTTTAGGTTTTTTAGGACTGATCGGCGTGGAGGGTATCATCGCGTAATCAACCACTCGAACATTACCAACAGTCCCTGCCTGAACAACTCGCAGCTCCTGTAGTTTATTGAGTAAAAAAGTATACATATCATTCTTCACTCGTTTTTCACGCATTAGAGTGAGTACTTTTTGTTCAGTTTTCGGCATTTTTCTCATACGTAATTCAAGTGTATAGGCTTCTTTTGCCAACCGAGAAAGTCGAGCATCAATTGACTGAATCATAGGGTGATGCGTTGTGTATTTTAATTTCATAGCAGATCGCTCTACTTCAGTTTGAGAGATCTGCTGTTGTACTGCTACCATTTGATCCAATAATGATTTTCCTTCTTCTTGAAGGTTTAATGATTGATTATTAGTACGAAATTTATTCAATAGAGATTCAGCTACTTTTAACTCTTTTTGAATCGCTGGCAGTTGATGTTCCAAAAAACGAATTGATTTGCTCGCTTCCTCTGAATGCCGTTGAATATTTTGCATTACATAATCATGCACTAGCGAATTCACAATTTCACCCGCTAATTCAGGGTCAGTACTTTTAAAAGAGACTTGAATAAGGTCGCTATCTTTACTTTTTTCGCGTATGGAGAGAGAATTAAGGAGGTTTTGAATGGCATCAAACATATTTATTTTTGTTATATAAAAGTATTGCCCTTGCTCGGCATTGATGACTGAAAAATCTATAATAAAGCCATTTTTTTCAATTCGTTCTTCTGTATTACCCTGCAGCAAGATGTTTTCATCGTTATCCATCATAATATAGCTTATAGGACTATCCATATATACCTTCAGATAACGGCTATTGTATTTCTTTGGAACTTCAAATTCTTGCATTTCTACATGCAAAGGTATGTAATCAATAGGCATGCCTAACAGATCTTGTACGTTAGTATTATTCTGACTAAACTTCTTTTTAAAGCGAAGCCATGGCTTCCAGCCATCTTCTTTGATATCAATATTCAATTGATAATGTTCGATAATCCGACTAAGAATTGTACGAGAACGGATAAGTTCTATTTCCCCATTAATTTTTGATGTTCCATCACCAAATAATGAAGCAAGTTTTTCCATATCACCGCCCAGCATGCCGCTTCTTTCTTCAACTTGCACAATTGCATCTACGCTATAAACTGCTGGCGTAATATACAAATATATGCTAACAGCACCTAAAACAAGCATAATAATTAATACCATGTAATATTTAGCAGCGTATAATATTTGCCAATAATCTTGTAAGCTTAATAAATTTGAGTTGGGGGAAATATCTTTTTCTAAGATAGAATGACTTGTCATTATGACCTTTTTAATACATGGTGAATTGATTAAATATATTGTTTGCAGTCTATTAAAGTGAATCCATCACCATTCTAAACGTCTTGTTATTGTTGCAGGAACTAATATGAATAACTGATGTTACGAACTTTACCTTTTTAAAGCATATTGATGATTAGAACCTCGTTCCCATGCTCCTGCGTGGGAACGGATATTCAATATACTTACCCATAATATGCATTCCCACGCAGGAGCATGGGAACGAGAGACTGGTTTTAGTATAACTGCGTAACATCAGTGAATAATGTATAATAATATTATTTATGCCTATTATTATCATCAGAGGTATCGTTATTATCTGACTCTGCATTAGAGTCG
>CAYWFG010000005.1:0-83171 GCA_964458185.1 uncultured Zetaproteobacteria bacterium | reverse complement strand
ATATAGCCAAAACATTGGTGCGTTTAGGGCATGAAGTTGAAGCCATTGAATACCCTCGTGCCAGCTTGAGTAAAGTATTGGTGGGCAAAATTCTCACCATAAACCCCCACCCCAATGCAGACCGTTTAAAACTGCTCACGATCAATATTGGTGCTGATGCACCCTTAGCAATTGTTTGCGGTGCGACCAATATGCAAGAGGGCAATTGCATCCCCGTTGCCACCGTTGGTGCAAAACTTCCTAACGGCATGACCATCAAAAAAGGTAAAGTCCGCGGTGAAGTAAGCTGCGGCATGTGTTGCTCTGAAGCCGAATTAAAATTGGCAGAAGATGCCGATGGACTACTTATTTTACCAACAGATGCACCTATCGGGCAAACGATGGGCGAGTTTCTTCAATTAGAAGAAGCGATTATTGAATTATCCATCACCCCCAACCGTGGTGATTGCATGAGTGTATTAGGCTTGGCGCGTGAACTCGCAGCCGACTTTAATGTGCCGCTCAAAGCGACAAAGCAGTATAAGATTATCCCAACAAGCTCAACAATCACACCTGTGATTCATCACCATGCAAAAAAAGACTGCCCTTATTATCTGGCGCGGCATATCGCAGGCGTTGCCCTTGGCGATGCACCCCAATGGCTACAGCAACGTTTGATTGCAGCAGGTCAACGCTCGGTTAATGGTGTGGTGGATATCCTCAATTATATCATGCTGGATATGGGGCAACCCATGCACGCCTTTGATGCCAAAACCATTCACGGTGCGCTGTACATTCGCAGCGCAACAAAAGGTGAAGGCTTTGATGGTTTAGATGAGCGTCATATTGATGTGCATACGGGTGATTTATTGATTGCCGATGAAAAAAACATATTGGCAATGGCTGGCATCATGGGGTCTATGGCTTCAGGCGTACAACCCAATAGCACTGATATTGTATTGGAATCAGCCTTTTTTCGCCCTGCTTGCATCAGCCTGACACGACGCACCCATGGTATGGTCTCTGAAGCGTCGATGCGTTTTGAACGCGGTATTGATGCCGCACAAACGGATGCTGCAATGGCGCGAGCCTCTGCCATGATTATTGAATATTTTGGTGGTCAAGCAGGTGATGTTATTGCCTGTGGTGATCTTTCTTCGTTGTGTCAAGCTAAGTCCATTGTGACAACGACGACACGGATTGCACAACGTCTCGGCATGGCAATTGAACCACACATTGACACCACCTTACAACGGATGGGATTTAGCATTGAACGCAAGGATGAAACCTTGCATATTGATGTTCCAAGCTGGCGACATGATGTGACCATAGCTGAAGATATGAGCGAAGAATACGCCCGTATCATTGGTTATGAACAATTGCCCAGTAAATTACCAACCATTACCATGGGCAACATACCCTTACCCATAGATTGGGTGGGTGCTGCCATTGCTCAAGGTTTTGTACAAACCATTGGCTATGCTTTTATATCACCTACACAACAACGTATTTTTATTGCAGACGATAATCAGGATATTTGTTTGTCTAACCCCATTTCCACAGCCATGAGCGTGATGCGTCGCAGCATCTGGCCCGGCTTATTATCCGTTGCACAACACAATATGAACCGTCAGCAAAAAGGTGTTTCATTGGTTGAAGTGGGGCGAGTATATGAAAACAGTGATTCAGGGGTTATTGAGCGGAATAAAATCGCATGGTTAATCACAGGTGAAGTTGAGACTGATGAATGGCATGGCAAACAACGCATGGCTGATTTTTATGATGCCAAAGGCGCGGTAGAATACTGGTGTGCTGCCCATGGCGTCAATCCACGCATCCAAACAGGGATGCCACAGCAAGGGCTTCAAGAAGGGCAAATTGCTGATATTCATGCAGGTCGCCATTGCATCGGGCATATTGCGCGAATTGATGAGACTGTTGCACTACAGTTTGATTTAACCACACCCGTCTACGTGGCAGAGATTGATTGCGATTTATTACCTGCTGCCAAACCACCCCGTTTTGTCACCACACCTGAATACCCATCGGTAGAACGTGATTTGGTATTTGTATTGCATTGCACGGTTTCAGCCGAAGCCTTGTTAGCACAAGCTCGCAAAGCTGCTGGAAACATATTAACCCATGTGCGCGTGTTTGATATTTATAGGGGTAAAGGTATCACCGATGATTGTATCAGCATGGGCATCCGCATGACACTACAAACGACAAAACACACATTGGCGCAAGATGAATGTGACACCATTGCCCAACGTGTGATTGATGCTGTTGAAACTAAATTAGCGGGTAAGTTGCGTTAATTACCCCGTAGGGGCAAACACAAGGTTTGCCCCTACATAACGACATCAACCGCCGTTTTCATTAAGCCACGCTTGCAATTCACCCTTTCGATCTACCGCGTAGAGGTCATCACAGCCACCAAGGTGGCGATCATTAATAAATATTTGAGGAATAGTACGCACACCAGGGGCGCGCTTTGCCATTTCTTCTCGTTTTTCAGGCTGTTGTTGTACGTTATACTCAGTAAAATCAAGCCCTCGTTCTTTAAGCAACGACTTTGCTCGCATGCAATAAGGGCAATAATTACCTGAATAAATTTCAATCAAGGGCATGTGTACTCCTTTTTATGTATTGCATAGTAGTCAAACACATGCCGTAAATCTTACAACTGGCTATAATGTAGCGGCCACTTCTTCAATGATAAAGAACTCAAAAATATCGCCTTCTTTAAGGTCATTGAATTTATCCATGCCAATACCACATTCGTAGCCTGTTTTTACTTCTTTCACATCGTCTTTAAAGCGACGTAAAGAAGCAAGCTTACCTTCATAAATAACGACGCTTTCACGCAATACTCGCGCATGCGCATTGCGGGTAATGAAACCATCAATGACATACGAACCTGCGACAGCACCCAACTTAGGAACTTGGAACACTTCACGAACTTCAGCACTACCAATGACTTTTTCAACTTCTGTTGGTGCTAATTTACCTGCTAGGGCATCTTTTATTTCATCCAATGCTTCAAAAATAACCCTATGAAAACGAATATCAATGCCTTCTTTTACAGCAAGACGTTTCGCCTTGGCTTCAGGACGAACATTATAACCAATCACAATGGCATTCGATGCTGAAGCAAGCATAATGTCAGACTCGGTAATGCCACCAATCGCTTTATGCACTATTTTCACTTTGACATCATCATTGCCCAATTTACCCATGCTTTCAATCAATGCTTCTAAGGTTCCTGTTACATCACTCTTGATGATGATCGGAACCTCAATAACACCGCTTTGAACGGCGGCAAACAATTCATCCATGCTGGCACGTTTTTGCAAGGCTTCGCCCATGCTGCGTTCTTTATCGCGGCGATAACTTACAATATCCCGCGCCTGACGCTCACTTTCAACCACAACAATTTCTGCGCCTGCTTCAGGGGTATCATCCAAGCCTAATAGTTCAAAAGGAATCGATGGTCCTGCAGTGCGATGTTGTATATTGTTTTCATCAACAATAGCACGAACACGTCCCATGACTGAACCAACGACCACAATATCACCCTTTTTAAAGGTACCATTTTGTACCAATACCGTCGCTACGCGACCACGACCACGATCCAACGATGATTCTACGACAACACCACGACCAGGACGATTCGGGTTGGCATGCAACTCAAGAATTTCTGTTTGCAGGGCAAGCATCTCTAGCAACTCAGGCAAACCTTCGCCTGTGTGTGCTGATACTTTAACAAAAATAGTATCACCGCCCCATTCTTCTGACAGTAGCTCATGCTCTGATAATTGACGCATCACTCGTTCTGGGTCTGCATTTTCTTTGTCCATTTTATTGATCGCAACAATGATAGGAACGCCCGCTGATTTGGCATGATTCAATGCTTCAACAGTTTGTGGCATTACGCCATCATCCGCAGCCACCACGAGTACAGCCACATCAGTTAATTTCGCGCCACGCGCTCGCAGTCCAGTAAATGCCTCATGACCAGGTGTATCAATGAAGACGACACGTTCGCCATCTTCTAGTTTCACCATGTACGCGCCAATATGTTGGGTGATACCACCCGCTTCGCCTGCGGCAACAGAAGCCTTGCGCAAAGAATCAAGAATCGATGTTTTGCCATGATCAACATGCCCCATCACCACCACAACGGGTGGGCGTGGTTCAAGTTCTTCTTCATGCTCTTCTGGCTGATCGATCAGTACGTCTTCGACTGCCGCTTCGTTAATCAGTTTAGCCTTATGACCAAATTCTTCAACAATCAAAACCGCTGTTTCACCATCGAGATTGGCATTGGCTGTCATCACCGTACCCATTTCAAATAAACGCTTGATGAGGTCACCTGTTTTCACTGCCATGCGATTGGCAAGTTCAGAGATCATAATCGGTTCAGTAATTTCTACTTCACGTACCACAAAATCTTCATCATCTTTGGTGATACCGCTACGTCGACGGTCGCCACGGGCAAGTCTTGCCATGCGTTCTTCTTGCTCATCGGTAAAAACGGCATGCCGTTTTTGTGAGTAAGAACGACGAGCCGCTTTTTCTGCTGGCGTTAAACGACGTTTGCCACGTTGCTGTCCACCACCGCCGCCACCAAATGGGCGTTTTTTAACACCATCGGTTGTTGGAGGAAACGGCTCGGGCGATACCGCAACTGATGGCGCACGACGCTGGCCAATAGTTGCACCACTGGGATTTCGGTCTTGTGTGCCACCAGGTCGAGGATGTTGAGATCCTGTTCTTCGACGTTGTGCAGCTTGTTCACGGCGACGTTCAGAGCGCTCATCACTGATTTTCTTTTCAATTTGTTTTAACGAAGAACTGGGCGCTTTGGAAGCCGCAATTTGCGCAGGTGTTAGCCCTTTGCGCATACTGGTGCGTGGCCCACTTCCGCTGCTTGCACGATTTTGTTGTCCTGGTCTATTGGATTGACCATGACGATTTTGCTGCCCTGGTCTATTAGGCTGACCATGACGATTGGGTTGACCATGACGATTGGGTTGACCATGACGATTGGGTTGACCAGGGCGATTGGGTTGACCAGGGCGATTGTGCTGACCAGGGCGATTGGGTTGACCAGGGCGATTGTGCTGACCAGGGCGGTTTTGATAACCCGATCGGTTTTGTTGCCCGTGGGGTTGAGCTGGTGCTTGTCCTGATCGTTGATTACTCAAAGTATCGGACGGTTTATTGCCTTGCGCTGATCCTGATGTGTTGTTGCCATTACTCGGCACTGGTCTTGGCGGTTGCTCGCGCTGTTGCCTTTCCTGTTGACGTTGACGACGCTCAGTGCGCTCAGCTTTTCGTTTTTCTATTTCTCCTTGCTTACGCGCTTCCATGGATTGAACGGCCCGTTGAGCCGGTGTTAAAGTGCGTGTAGCAGTTGATTTTTGTGTTGCTGCTTTCTTTACTGTGGAAGCCACCGCAGGTTTTTTAATGCTGCGATGAACTGCAGGCTTGTTAGCAGCTTGCGCAACAGTCTTTTCTTTCACATCTGGCGATGCTACAGGCGTTTTTACAGAAGAATCTGTTGCCTTGCTTGCTATTGATGGTCTAGATGCTGGTCTACGACGACGAACTTCAACCTGAATTGTTCGCCCTTTTGCGTCAGATTGTGTACTCCGATTAGCATTAGCGGTCGATGACCGAGAGGCAGGCGTGCTTTTATCACCACCAGATGACTGATTATTACCAGTATCTAAGGATTGGCGAATACGCTTTCTGTCCTCATCGTTGAGCATGGTTGATGGGCTAGTTGCGGCAATACCACAACGCCCTGCAGCATTGCGGACTTCCGCAACCTCCATACCAATTTCCTTTGCAAATTCAAACACGCGCTTGTTCGCCATCGCTACCCTGCATCCTTCACTTGAGTTAACCAAGTGCTAAATTGTTGCAGCCGCACTGCATCGTTGCAATTGTTTACGGCTACCACTGAAATCTTTTTTCTTTTGCTTGCCTTCGCCAGCAAATCAGTGGAAACATCCACCAATATATCAACTTTATCGCCACTATCACGTCGTTTTTCGGCAGCATCGTGAACTTGTCGCTTGATTGATTCACCTGCATCATCACTAATCATCAAAAGAAGTGGCGCATGATGCCACATTCGATGCATTACTGCATCTCTGCCTAAAGCCGCCGATGGTAAAAGACGACTTAAATGACGTTCTATTTGTATCGATAATGCTCTTTCTAAACGTTCAACAAACACATCGTAGCTAATCTGTAACGATGAAAAGTTTCGTTTAAGCCGTCCCAACGAACGATGGTTTAGTTTTGCAAAACATGCCCTCTGCATGCATAAATAACTACCACGACCAGGTGCTTTATGCAATATATCTGGCCATAAACTACCGCCATCATCTACAGCCAACCGAAGCATGGATGATGCATCTAGCTTTGTTCGACATAAAAAACATGTGCGTTCAGACATTGATTTAGGCTTCGTCAAACCATCCACAAGCTTCACGCGCCGCGATGATTAATGCTTCTGCCTCTTCTTGCGCCAAAGCCTCAATATCTTCCAGTTCATCCACCGACATATCCGCCAAATCATCCAACGTATTAATACCCTTAGCACCAAGTGCTAAGGCTACGTCATCTCGCATTTTCGTTAAGGTAGACAGTGGTAAAGCTGAACTTTCGCCACCCACTGCTTGCAGTGCATCACCCAGCAAACGATTGCGCGCCGCGTTTTGCAACTGAGCACTTTTTTCTTCATCCATACCCTCAAGCGTAATAAGATCCGTAATATCACAATAAGCAATATCTTCAAAGGACATAAAGCCTTCTGCAACCAAAATATCTGACAAAGATTCATTCACATCAAGCATAGCAACAAATAATGTTTTGGCCGCATCACCTTCTTCGCCCCTTTTTTTCTGCTCTTCGCCAGTGGTCATGATTTCAATGTCCCAGCCTGTTAGGTCTGAGGCTAGACGGACGTTTTGCCCTTTTCGACCAATTGCAATAGCCAAGTTTTCGTCATCGACAGCAACTTCAATGACATTGCTTTGCTCATCGACCAGCACCCGTTCAATGTCAGCAGGTGCCAATGCATTCACTACAAATGTCGCGGGGTTTTCTGTCCATTCTATAATATCAATGCGCTCACCATGTAATTCATTCACTACGGCTTGCACACGAGAACCACGAACACCAACACAAGAACCCACAGGATCAATGCTAGGGTCTGAAGAAATAACCGCAATTTTACTGCGCGAGCCAGGGTCACGGGCTATCGCCTGAATAGTAATCAATCCATCTTGAACTTCAGGAACTTCCTGTTCAAACAAGCGTTGTACCATGCCTACATCAGTGCGCGATAAAAACAGAATAGGTCCTTTGCTTTGGCTGCGAACTTCACGCAAATAGGCGCGAACACGGTCGCCTTGGCGGTATCCTTCACGAGGAATTTGATCCTCACGGTACATCACACCTTCGCCATTACCTAAATCAAGGTAGACGTTATTTCGCTCTACTCGCTTAACAATACCCGTAATGACTTCGCCAATACGCGGTTCAAATTCAGCAATAATACGCGCCCGTTCAGCTTCACGTATTTTTTGATTGATGACTTGCTTGGCAGCTTGTGCAGCAATACGACCCAGCGTAATCGGCGGCAATTCTTCGCGGAACTCAGTGCCAATATCAGCCTCAGTATCACGCAGCTTGCCTTCATCCAATGTTATATCATTGTCTTCATCTTCAACGTCTTCAACAACAGTAACAACGTGAAAAAGATGAATTGTACCACTGTGGCGATCAATACTGCATGCCAATGCTTTATTACCATAGGTGCGACGGGCAGCAGTTTTTAAGGCTTGTTCCATGGCATCTAAGACCAGTTCACGATCCACTGATTTTTCTCTGGCAACAGCATCAGCGACTTGCAGCATTTCAACGTTCATGTGTGGCTCAACCTCGTTTTAATATTTAAACAATTCAATGATGAATCATACGCCGAAAAACACGGCTCAAAACAACTATTTTTTACCACGCTGAGATACCGTCGCCCAATCAATCGCACGAGTCACCTTTCTAAGTGTAGACCGTGGATAGGATACAGGCTTTTTCTTTTTTTCTTGTATCTGAACGCAATCGTCATGCAAACCAAGATTGCAGCCTTCAATCGCTTTACCATCATGAAAATCTAAACGAATCCATGAATCCAAATAACGCACAAAGTCTGCATCTGTCTCAAGCGGCCAGCTAAAACCAGGGGAGCTAAGCTCTAATCGGTACTCGCCACGAAACAAATCTTCAACATCCAATTGCAGCGATAAAGCACGGCTTACACGTTCAAGTTCACCTGACGCTATACCACCTCGCCGGTCAAGCACCACCCGAAGGTTTTGCATGTAACCACCGCTACCAATATGAACTTTTAATATTTCTATAGCAGAGTCTTGCACAATAAGTTCCAACAATGTTTGAACCTTATACGCTAAGCCATGCTCATTTAATTCAGCATTCAACCGACCAACACCCCATTAGGCAAATCCATAAAAACAAAAAGCGAGCCAGAAGCCCACTTTTCAACGGCGGCGAATCATACTGTTGCTTGCTTCGATAGCAAGCCAATTTAAAAAAAGCGCATTATTCCTTGACTTTGAAAGGTTGCACTCTTGCGCTTGCTAAGTACGCTACACTTTTAAAAAAGGGGCGAAGCTATGCGTGTTGCAATCATTGGTGGCGGTATTAATGGCTGTTTAACTGCAATGTATCTAAAACAGCGAGGGGCTGACCCTATTATTTTAGAACGAGGACGAGCAGGTATGGAAGCCTCTTGGGCGGGTGCTGGTATTTTATGCCCTATTCAGCCGTGGCTTTATCCTGATGCCTTTTCTCATCTCATTCAAGCAAGCTTGGCCATGTACCCTGCCCTGCAAGATTTTTTATTAACTGAAACGGGCGTGTCGATGCAATGGCATCGTTCTGGCATGATCATTCCTTTTTTTGACGATGACATCAACCATGCCGAACAGCCTGCTTCCCATTGGGCGAAACGATTTTCTTGGCCCAGTGAAATATTATCCGCTGAGCAATGCCTCCGCCATGAACCTTGCATGCGTAGCGATGGTTTACGCAGCGCATTGTATTGGCCAGAAGTCTCGCAACTGCGCAACCCTCGCTTGCTCAAAGCCGTTCGTGCTATGCTGGATAAAATGAATGTACCTATATGGGAAGGCTGTAATGTTGAAGGCTTAACCCAACACGATGGGCGCATCTCAGGGGTTTGCTTTGCAGATGAAACGCTGAAGGCTGATGCTGTACTGTTGGCGGGTGGTAGCTGGAGTGGAACTTTCGCCAAACAAATTGGTTTAACGCTGCCTGTCCGCCCTGTTAAAGGTCAAATTATATTACTAAGCGGCAATAAGATGGATGTTCGCCACATGATTAAACATGAAAGCGTCTATCTTGTTCCTCGTTTGGATGGTCGCGTCCTTGTCGGGGCGAGCATGGAAAACAACGGCTTCAAACGCGGCAACACGGTCAATGGTGTCTATCAATTATTAAAAAGCCTCATGCATATTGCGCCAGGGTTAGCAGAGTTAGAAATTGAACGACAATGGATGGGCTTCCGCCCAGGCAGCCCCGATGGCTTACCTTTTATTGGTCCTGTGGAACAAAAACCAGGGCTATGGGTTGCAACAGGGCATTACCGAAATGGCGTTGCTCTCGCGCCTATAACTGCAGATATTATCACTAGGCAAATTTTAGGGGAAGCTATTGATGACATAGATTTACAACCCTACCGCGTTAATCGAATCATCAAAGACTGTACATTTGTTGGCTACCCACACAAGAAGGATGTTAAATAAATACTTTATGATCAATTATCAAGAAGCAGAATTTTGTGTATTAGAAGGCTGGAAACAACTAAAACCATTATTGGACGCTGTACGCGAGCAATCAAATGACCCATGGCTTAAACAATATTACCCACCAAGTGCTGCCATGGATGATTATTTTTTCGGTTCAGTCGATCGCTTTGCTATGTTACTGCATGTATTAGCTCAACGGTGTCCTGCTGGTGGGAGAATACTCGATGCTGGTGCAGGCTACGCCATGCAAACGATAGCCCTCAACAAAGCTGGCTATGAAACTTATGCCGCAGATGTGTATCAAGGGCTTTCTATTTATCCCCAACTCAACATTCCGTATCAACAATGGCATCTTGAAGCAGCAACGGAGTCTCCTTTTGAGGAAAACTTTTTTGACGCAGTCATTCTTTCGCAAACGATTGAACATTTTACCTACTCACCGCTTGAACCCATAAAACAACTATTGCATGTTATTCGCCCAGGGGGCTATTTATTGATTGATGCCCCCAACATCTCATCATTTCATAATATTTCTCGTTTATTTCGTGGAAAGTCTATTCACTGGGGGTTAAAAAAACATTATTTAGAACAAAAGCCGATGAACCTAAATGGTGTCCCTTACTATGATCGACATAATCATGAATACGCCATGCAAGACCTTCGTGATATTGCTGATTATTTTTCATTATCAATATGCGAACAAGGTTATTATTCACCGATTAACAGACAAAAAAAATCATCGATCAGCATTGCTTTTTCACAGCTTCGGGATGCCGTTCCCCATTGGCGCAAAGGATTGTTTGCTTTGTATCAATACCTCTAACAGATGCCAGAATTACCTGAAGTTGAAGTTGTACGCACTGCTTTAGATGGCACTATTAACCATCATCGCCTCTTAGCTGTGGTCGTCAATCAACCGCAACTTCGTTACCCTGTCCCTGATTTTTCTTCATTGTTGCAGCACCGTTTAATCGCTGTAAGGCGACGTGCTAAATACTTATTGCTTGATTTTGAATGCGGTCAAACCGTGTTATGGCACTTGGGTATGAGCGGTCAGTTTCATGTTTTAGAGTCTGATGTTTCTACGGCAGCACACGAACATATTCAATGGTATTTTGAACATAACAAGAGCCTTCGCTACCGTGACCCACGTCGCTTTGGTTATGTTGGCATTTGTCCTACGATTGATTGTAATCAGCACCCATGGCTAAAAAATCTTGGTGTAGAACCCCTTGCCGATGATTTCTCTGCTGATGTTTTTTTAACTGCGTTGCAAGGGCGGCGCACTGCTATCAAACAAACCATTATGAATCCTCGTGTGGTGGTTGGTGTTGGCAATATTTATGCTTCTGAATCGCTTTTTATGGCAAAAATTGACCCCCGAAGGGGCGTACACCGCATTGCAACAGAACGACTTATTCTACTGCGTGATGCTATTCGAGAAGTGCTACGGGCTGCTATTGATGCTGGTGGTAGCACCATTCAAAGTTTTTCCCGCCCTGATGGTCGCCCTGGTTATTTTTCTCATGCTTTTCAGGTTTATGCTCGCACAGGAAAACCCTGTTTTCACTGCGGTTCACCCATTCGCCAATGTACCCAACAAGGACGAAGCACCTTTTTTTGCACTCACTGTCAACGCTAAAAGAATCGCAAAACCATGCTTTTACTGGACCTTATTCCTTATTAAAAACATAGTTTATGCCATCATTTCATTTTCTTACTTTTATATAGGGGTATTAATTAACACGAAGGGTGCTTTGCTCACACTTGCAGCAAATGATTGTTCTGTCTAAAGTACGCTTCAAGAGGTATTCACAATGAAGTTTGTTGTCTTTCTTTTTATGGGCATTTTTATACAGATCAGTGCCGCCACGGCGGATGAAATCCCCACAGGTGATGTCGCACATGGCAAAGAAATTTATGATACCATTTGTATTCATTGTCATCATTTAACCAGCGAAAAAAGCGTCGTTGGCGCGCCAGGTTTTAAAGATGTAAGGAAACGTCATAAGGTTGAATGGCTTAACCAATGGATCAAAGGGCCAGAGGCTTTCACCAAAATCAATGAAACCGCTAAAAAGCTAATGGATGGAAACACCATGGGTGTAAAAATGCCGACATTTCCAGAGATGCAAGTAGATAAAAATCGCTATGATATTATTGAATATCTCCAAACACTATAATAAATAAAAAAAGGGGGGGGGTCACCTCCCTTCTTCACCAGCTTTTAACTGATTAAGCACCCAACGCTCCGTGGTTCTAACGCCCTTATCGCGAGATTCTATCTCTAACTGATGCAACACATGAAGTTGATGCGCCAATGTTCGCTCGGTATGCAGCAACATGGTAGACAAGACCTTCTTAGGTAACACCCAATGCATATTGTTAGCAACAGACTGAAGAACTTGTGCGAGGGCATGATCATTATTTGGAGCGGTCATAGGTATTTGTTCAATCATGCGCAAACG
The DNA here is from genome assembly GCA_964458185.1 of uncultured Zetaproteobacteria bacterium. Taxonomy (GTDB): domain Bacteria; phylum Pseudomonadota; class Zetaproteobacteria; order Mariprofundales; family Mariprofundaceae; genus AB-137-C09. Next base: position 70,858 of record CAYWFG010000005.1, on the reverse strand, counting down.
ACTGGCTAATTCAGGTGGTGATAATGCGCTATCGGCACATGACCAAGCAATCACTAGACTTTGCTGATCACTTCGAGCATGCTCTAGCAAATGGAATAATGCTTCCCCCGTTACGGCATCAATAACACCAGCAGGAAGATCGATTGCCCAATGTTGATGGTGCTGAAAAACCTTTAGCCATCGTGCTACCCGTGCTGTTGCACCTTCTTTGTTATCTTGATAATCACGAGCTGCAAGCACCTTCAATGCTGGGTAAGATGCACTAATTTCATGCAACAGATGGCTTTTTCCTGCTGTCGGAATTGAAGAATGCAACCACAACAGCCCCCCACTTAATAACCACTGAGCAATCCGTCGTTCTGCATGACTGCTTCCTTCATGATGAACCCAATGACCAAAAGGCCAGCGTTGCCATGAATCAACATCAAACAACGAGGTTTGTTTAGGAATATGCATGGAATAACTTAGGCAACGTGAACTTATCTTTTTGCTCGTTTTCGTCGTTGCGTGGATGTTCCTTAAAGCTGTTTGTTTTGTTCATCATTGATAGCTTTCAGCGTCCAACTTAGTAAATAATGGATGCCCGAAGCACAGGTGACAAAAAAAGTAAAGAACGCCAATGCATCCAGCCACAGTATATTTAGCGAATAAACCATACTCAACAAGACAAAAACCACATAGACAATTTGTGATAAAGTGGTTATTTTTGAAATATAGCTGGGTTCCATCTTTAAGTGGTGAGTAATCAACTCATAGGTGATCGCACCGACAATAATCACCACATCTCGAAAAATAACAGCCAAAAACAAATACAACGGCACATGATCAATAATAAACAATGGAACCATGACACCAATCAACAACAACTTATCAGCCAATGGATCAAGGTAAGCACCAACCGTGGTTCGCATATTATAATAGCGCGCAATTAAACCATCAAGCATATCCGTCACGCCCGCTGCAATCATCAGGTATAGGGCAAGAAAAATATATTTTTCTAAAATAAAATAAGCAATGACAGGAGTAATCACAATGCGTGCCAACGTCAGCATGTTGGGTACATTAATAATGGGACTCAACGGATAAGCCAACCCTGTTCCTGCTTACTGGCATGCATGCCCCGCTTTCTAAACCATGCTTTTAGCCATAACGTATCGTCCCCTTTCAACTGTAAGGCATAGCGTTGTTCATCGCTACTAAAACTAAGGGGTAACAATGTCTTCACGCGTTGCTCTTTTTCCATCGCTCTCTCAAATAACAATTGCTGCGATAATGTCATTCCTTTACGAATCACCAACAAAGTGCCATCAACAGCTGGTTCGGCGATTATTCCTTCAACATCATTTTGCTCAGCGTAAGGGTTATGCATCACATGCTTTTTCTGCAGCACTGGGGTGATTGTATCATTAACAGCCAAGGTATCTCGAAGCTGCAACAAAACATGTCGCAGCCATGTTTGCAAAAAAACGAATGAATCCCCATGGATAGTTTTGTTTTCATTGATGTCTGATAACAATGCTGAACCCGTGATCAATAATGAGACATCGGCATCATCCAACCAAGAAAAAGTCATGTTTACCTCACTGGCACCATCATCGAGTACAATGCCCCAACGGCGTGACAATGTTGCAGCTTCTTGCGCCAACAGTCGTTCAGAGTGATGCATGGGTTTTTCTTCCACGTTAAGCAAGCTAATACTTAATCGAACATGAGGAATACGACGTAACATAGGAATACCTTGCTGCGTCAATAATGCCCATACGGCACTATCATTTAATTCTAGGGTGATGAGATTTTTTCCTGTTTGAATGCCGCGCAACAATGCATGAGGACTACTCACCAATGGAGGAGTGACACGAATATTCAGTGGCAAAATACGATCCCACAATGTTGGTAAAGCCTGTTGAATTTTACCATCTAAGGTCTCAGCGGCAGTGTTTTTGTCCAACAGTATAACAAAACGCGGATCAGCCTGCGCGACTTGACCCCATAAAAACAACGACAACAGCACCGACAATCCATTGAACAGGAATGATTTATTCATTATTTCACCACATGAAAACGGGGTTTTTTTCCACGGATAGTTGAGGGCGGTGCTGCAGCTTGATCATGATTGTTTTGCTTATCATCTTCTGCTTGTGAAACACGTTCGATTTTTTCACGTACCAATGCAGGCATCGCATCTTGCCAAAAAAGACCATTATCCATACGCCCACCTGGCACAAATGCTGCCCAAATAGCATCCATGGGAATGATGCAATCGCTACTGATACCACCAAAAGAAAAGCGAGAACGCACCCCTTTTGCCTTGACCTCAATAATCTGGGGCATCTTGCTATTAAGCACCAAATGCAACGAAACCTCACCTTTGATATGATCAGGCAGGGTAACATCCTCTCTTGTTGCATCAACAACGATATAAATACGCCCCTGTGCATCAAAAAAATCATTCAGGCTGCGTGCTTTTGCCGCCCTTGAAAAATCATTCCCCTCCATCAATCCTCCTCGAAAGGCTCTGGTATTCGCCTTTTTTCATTAACCCTTTCTTTGTCTGCGTTGGCTTACAGACTCTGCCAAATGCGCCAGCATTATTTCGGTATCTTCCCAGCCAATACAAGCATCAGTGATGCTTATGCCATAGGCGAGTTGATCCATGGGTGCTGTTTTTTGATTGCCTTCGTGTAAATGACTTTCAATCATCACACCAATGATACGGTCATTGCCTGCTGCCACTTGCGCAGCAACACTGTTTGCAACCACCGATTGCCGACGAAAATCTTTTTGACTGTTGGCATGGCTACAATCAATCATTAAGCCATTATCAATGCTTGCACCTGCCAAGTCTGCTAAGGCCACTTGCACATGCTTGGCATCATAATTGGGTTTCTGTGCACCACCACGCAAAATAAGATGACAATCTTGATTGCCTGCGGTCGCAAAGATAGCGGAATGACCTTCTTTGGTGAGTGATAAGAAGTGATGCTCGTTTTCTGCTGCGCAAATCGCATCAACTGCAATACGAAAGCCACCATCGGTACCATTTTTAAAACCTATCGGGCAAGAAAGCCCCGATGCTAATTCACGGTGTCCTTGGCTTTCAGTCGTGCGTGCGCCAATCGCGCCCCAACTCACTAAATCGGTAACATACTGCGGCGTAATTAAATCAAGAAATTCCGTTCCAGCGGGAACACCCATATGACTTATATCCAAAAGGAGTTTTCGTGCCATACGAATACCATCGTTAATGGCAAACGTATTATCAATATGAGGATCGTTGATTAAACCTTTCCAGCCCACACGGGTACGGGGTTTTTCAAAATAAATACGCATTACAATTTCTAATTGATCGGCATACTTTTCACGCATTGCCACAAGACGCTTAGCATACGTCAGTGCTGCATCGACATCGTGAATTGAGCATGGACCAATAACAACCAACAAACGATCATCGCTCTGGCGTAAAATATGATGAATGTTTTTTCGTGCATCATAAACCGTGCGAGCCGCCGCATCAGTGATGGGAAAATCTGTGTGAACCTGTGCAGGCTTCACCACTTCAGTAACACCAGTGATACGAAGATCATCGGTTTGGTACGGAACAGATACCATGGATACTAATCCTTTTTTATTTAAAATTTAGATTTGTTTTGAGCGCTTCTTGCCATAACTTGATGCTTTTTCGCCATGCTTACATAATGATCCGCAGAGCGATGCAAAAACAATGTTTCTTTCTCGGTTAAAAGACGACTCTGGCGAGCGGGGCTACCCGCATACAAATAACCGCTGCGCAATACTTTTCGTTCAGTAACGAGCGCGCCTGCTGCCACCAAGCATCCTGCTTCAACAACGGCTTGATCCATAATGATCGCACCCATGCCAATCAAACAATGGTCTTGTATCTCACAGCCGTGCAATACCACTCGATGACCAACGGTAACATCTGCACCCACCACACAAGGGGTAATGCCAACAGACGTATGTAATACACAATGCTCTTAAATATTAGAACGCTCGCCAATACGAATCGCCTCAAGATCACCACGCAAGACACATTGGTACCAAATACTGGCATCGGTTGCGACAGAAACTTGCCCAATAAGTTCTGCCGATGCAGCGACAAAAGCAGCATCTTGAAGCTGTGGTTGCCATGATCCAAACGAGGAAATCATCGCTTAAATACTTTTGTTTTTTTGCTGCTGTTGTGGTATTTTTTTCTTGTTTTCTTCAATATGTTTACAGCGACCATTGATCACACAGCCATCTGCCAATGATATTTTTAGGTACTCCACATCACCGTTAAGCTCGCCTGTGATACCTATATTGAGGCTGTGGGTGGCAAATACATTACCATTAATATTGCCATGCAGTATCAAATTAGGAACATGAACCTCACCAACAACCCGCGCACCTTCACTGATAATCAAAGTACCTTCTTTGGCAGAATGAATATTGCCTTCAAATTTACCATCAATGCGAACGGATCCTTCGAAGGTTAAATCACCAACAATTGAAGAATGCACGCCTATGAGGGTATCAATGTTTTGATCATTAACCGTTGGCTTAATCGTTTTACTTGAGCGTTTTCTTAACATCTTTGTTATTTTCTCCATCATCCAATGAAAAGGATTTTTCCAACAATAATTTGCCTTTGCTATTGTAAACGTGGGCATAAACGGTGTCTCCTGCGGGGGAAGATTGCAACCACCGTGCAGTTTGATGCAGGAATGTATGGCTTTCGATCCGATAAGGCAACTTGTACTTACTGTTCGATAATAACAATGGGATTTTTTTTCCTTTGTTATTCAATGCAAAAAACTTTAACCAACCACTGACCCAATGGGGTGTTGTTCCGCCGCGAACCAACGCTAACTCAAGCTCAAAGGCTTTCTCACTAACCGCTTTTACCTTAAATTGTAAAATTTGTAACTTCTCACCTTTACGCGCTATCAACAATGAATCGTACAAATGCAAACGCTCTTGCAAGCGACTTACTTCATTCTGTTGCGCCTTAATCTCTTCATTAAGCATATTCACTTGCTCATCACGGATACCCAGTTGCGTTACAGTATCGTTAATTTGCACACGAACATCTTGGTACAAACGCTGCAACTGCATGTATTGCGGACGTATATCTTGTTGTTGCCAAAAAGGTTTATAATAATTCCCAGCAATAAAAAATGTGCTTGCCAAAGCTAACAATAACAGCAACAGCACTGGCCAAAAAATCATCGGATAAAAGCGGCGGTTGCGCGTTGCTTTGTGTGTTTTATGATCAATAATCATAATTTGCCGTGATTGCATTATAAACGCGAAGAAACGCCGCCAGATAGAAGGATTGCTCATGGTGCGATCATGGCCACTGCGCATGCATCGGCAAGGCTGTGGTTGGATCAAGACCAAACATAATATTGGCATTTTGAACGGCCTGCCCTGATGCACCTTTTAATAAATTATCAATGCATGATACAATCACCACATCATCGTAACCCTGTCTGTTTTTACCCAATACAGCCACGCCAATATCACAACGGTTGCTGCCTTGCACCCCTTTCACGGCAGGCAAGACACCTTGCGGCAACACACGCACAAAAGGACAATCAGCATAACGATCTGTCAAAATACGCCACCAATCATCGCCTTTAACGCCCGATAGGTGCAAGGTGCTTAACATGCCCCGTCCCATCGGCAAAAGATGCGGGACAAAACGAATGCGTGTATCGACACCACCGATACCTTTTGCCCACTCCTCCATCTCCCATGCATGCCGATGACGTGGCAAACCATAGGCTCGAATGCTTTCATTCACTTCACAATACAATAACGCTGTTGTTGCCAAACGCCCTGCCCCTGAAGCCCCTGACTTGGCATCAACCACAAGTGCATGCTCAGTATGCAAAACACCTGCCTGCAACAAAGGAAGCAACGGGAGCAATACCGATGTTGGGTAACAACCAGGATTGGCAACCAAATCACTCGCGGCAATGGCATCGTGATGCCATTCGCTCAAACCATAAACTGATTGCGCCAACAATTTAGGATGCGTATGAGTCACACCATAAGCATCAGCATAAGTGGCAGCAGATTGATGGCGAAAGTCAGCAGATAAATCAACCACCTTTTTGCCTGCTGCCAAAGCCTTGGCAACGGTTGGTGCGGCTGCGGTGTGGGGCAACGCGGTAAAAACCAATGCAATATTATCATCCAATGGTGCATCAGCAGCCTGTAAAACAGTATTTGCCAAGGGGGTGTTTATATTTGGCAAGACCTGATGCAATACGCGCCCCGCCTGTGAGTTTGCTCCCAAATGAGCGATTTGAAAAACGGGATGTTGATCCAATAGGCGAATCAATTCTGCCCCTGTGTAACCTGTTGCGCCAAGAATAGCTGTTTGAATCATAGTCATAACGGCGAAGTATACCAAGGAATAGAAATTAAAGAACTTGTCAGTGAATCATCACAAATATCAAGACAACTATTTTATTTATGCACTTCGCGGCACTTAAGCATACGGTGTGCCATGCGTGATAAATCAACAGCAGGGTTATGATGCCCTAATTTTTTTTGTAATTGTGCAAAGGCTTGATGTTGCTTCATTGATGCTTGGCTTTCTTTATGCAACAACGGCTCTAATAAGGGAAAAATATAATCTGGCGTTGCGTATTCTTGAATACACTCGGGCATAATGGGTTGGTCATCAAGCAAAATATTGGCTAAGCCAACGCATTGCGTTCCGACCAATTTTCGTGCCAGCCATACGGTAACGGGGGTATTTCGATAAACAAGAACGGTAGGGACATCCCACAAGGCAAGCTCTAATGTAGCCGTACCAGAGACAGCAACAGCAGCATCAGCACGCATTGCGTAACCATCTTGCAAACGATCAACGACTTTTACCCCTGCTGCCAACAAGGGCGATAATTGTTCATCGGTAATACCTGGGGCGCGGCAGGTTACTATTTGCACATGGGGCATACGTTGTCGAATCTGTTGTGCTACTTCAGCCAGCAATGCAGCATGACGAGCAAGTTCTGCATTGCGACTTCCTGCAAGTAAAGCCAGCACAGGACCTGTACTTGCTAGCCCTGCATGCTGGCGCAATTCCGCCTTACTCCAGCCCTGTTGCCAGCATGCATAAGCACTGGGGTTGCCTACGTAATGCGCATCAATACCGTGTTTAGCAAACCAATCACGTTCAAAGGGCAAAATACTGGCAAGTTGGTCTTGTGCCTTGCCAAGCTTAGCCAGTCGCCATTGACCCCATGCCCATAATTTAGGCGCAATATAATACAACACAGGAATGCCAAGAGTGCGAAAACGTGTGCCAATACGAATATGAAAGCCTGGAAAATCAACCAATACAATTAAATCAGGCTGGTTTTCTTTTGCCCAATCTAAAAGGCTTTGGGCAACACGACGAATCTTTGGTAAGGCACGAAGTACATCGCCAAAACCCATCACATTAAGCGATTCCATGGCAGCAATTTCATCACAACCTGCAGTACGCATGGCAGGCCCTGCTACGGCAGAGATCTGGATGCTGGGTGAGTCCTGCCGCAAGGCACGAATAACGGCAGCGGCATGCAGGTCACCTGATGTCTCACCTGCGCAAATAAACACATGGTATGTTTTTTTTAAGGCGTGCGGCGATGCTTGTTTATTATTCACTCGCAGCAAACTCAAAACCATACACCGTAATTTTCAATTGTTTTGCCAGTGTCATGAGCTTTTTACGTTCAATCAATAAAGTTGCCCCTGCTTGAATGGCAATCATGGTGCAGCCTGCATCATGCATGCTGTGCAAGGTATCAGGACCAATGGCAGGCACGTCAAAGCGTAAATCTTGATTGGGCTTGGCAATTTTAATCACCATGGCTTTACCATTACCTAAAGCACCGCCACGACGAATAGCTTCGTCGGTTCCTTCGATCGCTTCAACGGCGAGCATCGCACCTTGTTGTATTACAATGGTTTGACCAATATCCAATGCGGCAACACCACGAACTTGCCCAATGCCAAAGGGGAGATCGCGCAAGGCAGTTTTGCTGGGCTTTGGACCAAATAAATGCCCTACCCCTGCCAACATATCACCCGCAAATTCGACTTGAGATCGAACATGGATACCACCTTCATGCAGTAAACGGGTGATTTCTAACATCAACGTATCATCTTTTCGGTCAGGCAATCGAAGCAGTGATTTCAGTGCTACCACGTCAGGGCGAAAATTGCGGAATAAATGTAATTTACGAACTTTTCCTGCCATGATGACTTCATTAACACCTGCGCCTTGCAAGGCTTTAATCATGCCACCAATTTGCCCTACATGCAGCCATTGCACACTGTCTGCATGTTGTTCAATGCTTGGATCGGTTTCTTCTTTAGCGGCAACGGCGTGTACCTTGTAGCCTTGCATTTTTAACTGTGCAATCACCTCTAAAGGAAACATGCCATGACCTGCAATCAGCCCCATTGATGGTGTGGCTTCAGTCACGGGAATCGTGATCACGTCGATGTACTGTCGTTCCACGCTTAGCGGTGGCGACAAAATCAATCAAATGAAGCGCATGATCGTCGCCCTCGGCACAAGCGCGTGCATCTTGCAACCGTTGCTTCATACCCCCCACACCTTGTAATAAAATGCGGTAAATGTTTTTCAACCTGCGTATTTGCTCACGCGAAAGACCATGACGCTTTAAACCAATCACATTTAAGCCAGCAAGACCAGGACGATAACCGCCTGCACTGAGACTATAAGGTGGAATATCTTTCACAATCCCACTCATACCACCAATCATCGCCATCCGACCGATACGAAGAAATTGATGAATGGCAGACATACCACCAATGATTGCATCATCATCAATCAATACATGCCCAGCAAGGGTGGCAGCATTTGCCAGTACAATGCGGTCGCCTAAAATACAATCATGGGCAATATGCACATAAGCCATTAGCAAGTTGCCATTGCCAATACGGGTAAGCATACCGCCGCCTTCAGTACCAGGGTTGATGGTGACATTTTCACGAATGGTATTGTGATCACCGATGACGACCTCTGATGGCTCGCCATGGTATTTAAGGTCTTGAGGTTCATGACCTATGCTACAAAAAGGAAATATACGATTACCCGCGCCCACACGGGTAATACCACTCATTGCCACATGTGAAATCAAATGGGTATCATCACCAATAGAAACCCCCGAATCCACGGTGCAAAAAGGGCCAATGACTACACGCTCGCCAAGTGCTACACCCGATGCAATCACAGCCGTTGGGTGTATGCTGCAAGTCATGCCTTTTCTCTTGGCATCAATGTTGCCATTAATGTGCCTGAGCAAACCAGTTTTTCATCCACAAAGGCTTCACCTTTAAATTTCCACATATGGCCACGCCGACGCAGACGTGTTAGCTGAAAGATAAGTTGATCACCTGGCCTTACTGGCTTACGAAAGCGAATGCCATCAATACCCGTAAAATAGACCAAATAATCTTCATCTTTAGGCGCAGATTGAAAAGCAAGGATACCACCTGCTTGTGCCATAGCCTCAACAATTAACACTCCCGGCATCACAGGAAACTCAGGAAAATGCCCCATAAAATGAGGTTCATTAATGGTGACATTCTTTAAGGCGCGGATAGAAACACCTACCTCATAATCCAAAATTTTATCCACCAATAAAAAAGGATAACGATGGGGTAAATGGCTTAAGATATCGTCAATTGATAATTCCATGGAGTACCTTCAGTGTAAAATATAGTATGAAAAAATAGAATAAGACATTATATCAAGAAAAAAGTGAAAGGAAAACTACCCGACTTTTTTAAATAGCTCAGGCAGCCGATTGACCAATGCAACACCTTTTAACCACATGCGATGGGGTATGGCAGGGGTTCCACCATAGATGCCAGATTTCTCTAAGTGATTGATAACACCGCTTTGCCCAGCAATTTTACAGCCATCGGCAATACGCAAATGCCCTGCAATAGCGACTTGCCCACCTAATTGACAGCCTTGACCAATATGCGATGAGCCTGCAACACCTGCTTGACTGACAATCACCGTCATCGCACCAACTTGAACATTATGAGCCAATTGAACTAAGTTATCAATTTTTACTTGATTGTAGATAATAGTATCACCCAGAGTGCCGCGATCAATACAACTGTTTGCACCAACTTCAACGTCATCATGCAATACAACGGTGCCTGTTTGGGGGATTTTAACGTGCGATGAACCATCCCATGCATAGCCAAAACCATCAGAGCCAATCACTGCACCTGATTGCAATATCACCCGTTTACCTAAATGGCAGTCATCAGCAAGCACCGATCTTGGGTGAAGCAAACAGCCTTCTTCCACAGTACAGTCATCGCCAATAATTACACCCGCACCAATGATACAACCTTTGTCGATAGTGGTTCGTTCGCCAATAACTGCCAAGGCACCAATATCTGCATCGTCAGCGACAACAGCATCAGGATGAATAACTGCAGAAGGGTGTCGTTTTCCTGAAGATACAGGTACAGGGTGGAAAAAGCGTTGCACAATAGCAAAAGAAAGGTAGGGGTCACGGCAGGGAATCAATGGTGTTGAACAGGAAAAAGATTCTTTTTCCCATGCCTGATAGGTCGGAACATCAACCAAAACGGCTGCGGCAGTAGTCGTTTCTAGTTCTTTTTTGTAACGCTTATTAGCAAGAAACGATAATTGTGTCTTGCTCGCTGTTGCCAGTGATGCAATACCATCCACGGCAATCTGATCAACAGAAATAGCATTGTCGCAATCAATCAATGCGATCAATTGCGACAATGAAACAGTGGTTAGCGTCACCTTGTTATTTTTTTTTATCCAGTATTTTGGTGATTACTGGGGTAATGTCGTATTTAGGGTCAGCATAAAACATGGCAGACTTTTGCAATAAGATATCGTAGTGTTTTTCTTTGCCATAAGCACGAACGACTTCATAGAAGTTCATCAGGATTCCTTCGTCCAAAGCGTTTTTCTTGCTTAGCAATTCTTCTTGGGCATCTTGCTGCTTGCGGGTAAAAGACTTACGCAACTCTTTTAGTTGTGCTTGTTTTTTATTCAAGCGATCGGGTGACATTGCCATAGATTGCCCCATGATATCACTTTCAACTTGATCAATTCTTTTACGAAGCGAATCCAGCTCTGCTTTTTTTTGTTCTTTTAATGCACGAACACGGGAAAAACCATTTTGATACCGCTTGGTATTTTCAATGGCTGCTTTTAAGTCAACATAACCAATCGTTAACTCAGCGGCATTCGCTAATGGTGTGATGATCATTGGTATTGCAAAAACAAAAGCAATCACAACAGCATTCAACAAAGTTTTTTTCAACATACAAACTCCACTCAAAAACTGCCGTGATGATAGGCATAGTTTTGTTCTTTTCAAGTTATTCTGTGCGCATCCGTGATCGCACAAGAATCTATTTTTCAAAATGATTGCCCCAAGCCAAATTCAAAGGTTCGCGTTAAATCCCCTGGTTGTTGCCGTTGAGCCTTGCCCCATGTCAAGGTAATAGGACCAACAGGCGATGACCATTCAAGACCAAAACCATAAGAGGTACGAATTTTTGTGGTTGAAAATTTCTCAGCAACATTCAAATTAATCCCTGCGACCGCACCTTTAGCCGAACCCCAAACAGTACCCGCATCGGCAAAAAAAACGCCGCGAATACCTGCTGTTTCCATATAGGGAACAGGAAAAAACAAATCAAGCGACGCTGTTGCCTGCCTATCACCACCGACAGGGTCAAGCGGAGAAGCTGGATCACGCAATGATATGCCATAATAATCATAGCCACGCATACTACCCGCGCCGCCTAAGGAATAGCGGCGATAAATAGGCACAGTTCTTTTTGCATAACCTGCAATCACACGTCCGCCTAATTTGGTTCTTAAGGTGAAGTCATCGCTTAATGGCCAATAAGCAGCTAAGGATAATGCCGATTCAACAAAACGATTCGCGCCACCAATGCCTGCAACACTTACATTCAAACTATGCTGAAAACCACGGGTTGCACCAATCGTTCGATCACGGCTGTCCCAAGAGATGCCTTGCGATAATTCGCCTGTGGTTTGAATACCCTGCTGTGAACGCAATACCAATGATGCTGTTGTAGGAATATTGGTTAATTTAGCACGCAAGTAATCGTAACCAATATTGTAATAAGCATACTCCGACAAGGCAAAGCTGAAATTAAAACCACCACCAACATTATTTTGTTTGTATTGGGTGATTGTTTGTAGCTGTGTTTGTGTTTTGTTAATACGCAGGGTTGCTGCGATGTCTTTGCCCATAAAGTAAGGGTCAGTAATACTGGCATTAATATTTTGAGTTTTCGCACCTGCATCAAGGGTTACATTGGTATTGTAACCTTTACCCATAAAGTTTTTTTCAGATACCTTCAAACGCAGCAAGACTTTTTCTAATTGCGAAAAGCCAGCACCAACAATCAACGAGCCTGTGCGGTCTTCTTCCACTTTGATCTTCAAATCTACTTGATCGTCAGCACCTGCTGACGGCATAGAGACACGAACATCTTTAAATAATTGCGAACGTTTTAAACGTTCCTTGCTCAAGCGCATGCCTTTGGCTGAAAACCGCGAACTTTCATCCAATCGCATTTCCCTGCGAATCACATCATCATTGGTTTTTTGATTACCACTGATTTCAATGCGCTGAATATACACCTCTCGACCTTTGCGAATATCAAAAGTGATAGCGACTTCTTTGGCAGCAAGATTGCGTTTGAACAAGGGGGTGACTGTGGCAAAAGCAAAACCTTCATCCCCCACCACTTCAGTTAACTTCTGTATGCTATTGCGCAAACCAGAAAGGGAGTAAACTTCACCTGCATGCATTGCCAAAGCATCGGTGAGTGTTTTTTTGTTTGGCACAATATCGCCACTAAAATCAACCGCGTTCACGGTATAAACAGGCCCTTCATGCACATTAAAGGTCAGATAAAAAGCTTTTTTCCCTGGTGCTAACGATAATTGTGCTGAATTAACTTTAGCATCCAAATAACCATGCTCTTGGTAGTATTGTCCCAGAATTTGAATATCATTACCAAAGCGTTTATTATCTACAATATCACGATCAGAGAACCAACTCATAAAGTCTGTTTCACGGGCATGAATTTGACTGCGTAAATGTTGATCCGTGAATGCATTGTTACCGACAAAACGAATTTGTTCTACGTGGGTTTTCGCGCCTTCATCTAAGATAAGCGTCACATCAATACGACCATCCTTCAAAAGTTCTTTCTTTACTTCAATAGCCAATTGGTAAAAACCATCTTTCATGTACAACTTACGAATGATGTTCATATCAATGCGTAATTTAGAGTCGCTAAAAATAAGCCCTTTCTTCATTTTTAAGCGTTTCTTTAAATCTTTTACAGTTACAGCATCATTGCCTTTGATTTTAAAGTGAGCAACCACAGGGTTTTCAATCACGTTGATATGCAATGTTAATTGCCCATTATTTTCTATACCTTCAGCTTGAATACTGGAAAAAAACCCTGTTTTGTACAACCGACGAATATCTTTACTCAACAGCTTACGACTGAATGCTTCACCTGCATGACTGTCCATTTCTGCTTGTATCGCACCATCTTCAACAAATTTATTACCATCAAAGAGAACCTTGTCAATGGTCAATGGTGCGGCCTGTAATGGCGTTGCCAACAAACACAAACAAACCAAAAAGAGCCATGAGAAAGCGGGGGTATGTGTACGCTTCATCCTTGTAGAAACCTCGCTATATCATTATAAAAAGCAAAAATCATCAATGCTGCAATCATCAACACCCCCACCAATTGGGTTTTTTCCATCGTTGCTGTTGATAACGGGCGACCACGCAAAGCCTCAATGCTTAAATAAGTCAAATGACCACCATCTAAAATAGGAACAGGCAATAAATTAAGTACGCCTAAATTAACTGAAATCAACGCAAGAAAAAGAAGATAAGGAATCACACCATATTCAGCGGTTTGCCCTGCCATTTGCGCAATGGCAATAGGACCGCCAAGATTGGATGGTGAAATAGCATTGACCATCATCTTACCCAGCACTTCAAGAGTCAGTGCGGTCATATCCCAAGTGCGGGTGAAACCATACGCCATGCCTTCAAAAACACCCATGCGATAGATCACTGGGGTTTGTATGTTTTGCGCACTTAACAATACACCCATGCGCCCTTTTTGCGTATTTTTATCCGCTCGGGGGGTGATCTGCACGTTCATTTTTAAATTACCGCGCATCACACCCAAAGTAATTGCCTTGCCAGCATGCGATTGAACATAATGAATAAGGCTGCGCACATCATCAACGGTATATTCACCCATGCGGATAATTTCATCGCCATCTTTTAAACCCGCTTGTGCCGCAGGTGAGTCAGGCGTTATGCGTTTGGCAAACACCCGTTGCCCTGCACCAAAACCAATCAGCGCATAGCCAATATTGCTTAACAAGGCATCTTTTTCTGGTGTTGGCACATCCATGTGTAATTGAATGGGCATGCCAGCACGGTCAATATCCAGTGTTAAAGGGCGACCTACTGTTTCTTTCAGTGCTTCTTCAATATGTTGCCAAGCATAAACGGGTTGCTGATTCACTTGCGAAATCACATCACCAGGCAAGACCCCTGCTTGCTCGGCGATAGAATCAGGCGTAATATGACCCACCATCGGAGGGATCACTTGTTGCCCCGCCCAAGCAACAATCATATAAGCAATAATGGCAAAAATAAAATTAAAAAGAGGGCCCGCAACAGCAATGGCGGCTCGCTTCCAAACTGCTTGCACATGAAAAGCACGTTGTAGTTCATCTTCACTCAACTTACTCGTCGCATCATCGCTTTGTTCATCGGGGTTTTCACCCAGCATTTTTACATAGCCACCCAGAGGAATGGCTGCGATAATATATTCGACTTCACCATCACGGCTGTACCAAGAAAACAATGAAGGACCAAAGCCAACTGAAAATTTCTCAACCCGCACCCCTAATTTTCGAGCTACAATAAAATGCCCAAATTCATGAATGGCAATCAACAAGGCAATAGCAACAATAAATGCTGCCGCTGCAGTTAAAAATTCTATCATCAGTGGATAAACTCCTCAGTTTTCATACGGGTATGCTGATCCAATGCCCAAATATCATCCAATTGATCCACCGTTGTGGTGGGGATCTCTGCCAAGGCACGCTCAACCAAGGCAACAATCGCCATAAAACCAATCCGCCGCTGACGAAATGCTTCATTGGCAACTTCATTAGCAGCATTCATAATTACGGCATGGGCATCATCACTGCGCATCACTTGCGCGACCATATTCATGGCAGGAAAACGCGCAGGATCAATGGCAGAGAACGATAAATCATCTTCCATCGCTAATTCAAGCCATGGAACACCCGAGGCAATGCGAGGATTCATTTGCAATGCATAAGCAATCGGCGCACGCATATCTGGCATTGCCATTTGGGCAAGTACATTACCATCAGTGTATTCAACCATCGCATGCACAATACTTTGCGGATGAATCACCGTTGCCAATTGCTCAGGTGCAATATCAAACAACCAACGTGCTTCAATAAGTTCCAAAGCCTTATTCATCATCGTGGCAGAATCAACACTGATCTTCGCCCCCATGTCCCAGTTGGGGTGGGCAATGGCTTCTTCTGGTGTCACGTTATGCAATGATTCAATGGCACGCAAACGAAATGGCCCCCCCGATGCCGTTAAAATAATACGCCGTACCGAGCTGCGATCATGCCCTAATAGTGCTTGATGAACGGCTGCATGTTCTGAATCTACAGGAATAATACGCGCATGGTGATTTTTTGCTGCGCGCATAAACAAGCGTCCCGCAGTCACCAAACACTCTTTATTGGCAAGGCATACATCTTTCCCTGCGGTGACAGCGGCAAGACTCGCTGGCACACCCGCTGCCCCCACCATCGCTGCAACAACGGTATCTGAAGCATCATCACTTGCCGCAGCAATGGCAGCATCCATGCCTGATTCAATCAATGTTGTGCTGCTATTGCATGCCAACAATGCACTTGCTGCTGTATCATCGGTCATAATAGCACAGCGTGGATGGCATTTTTCAATCAGGGCGAGCATGCCATCAACATTGCGGTGAGCCACCAATGTATCAATAGAAAATATCTCGGGATGTTGCTTGATTACATCCAGCGTACTTTGACCAATGGAACCCGTTGCGCCAAGAATAGTAATATGTTTCATACGCCTAAACACCATGGCGATAACACAGCAACCATAGGAATGGCAGGTAATAATGCATCCATCCGATCCAGTAAACCACCATGCCCCGGCAGTATCGTACCACTGTCTTTTACACCAACAGCGCGCTTTAATGCTGATTCGTTCAAATCACCCAGTACCGCACAGCACACCAATAATACAGCCAATGGCAATGCCATCCACCACGATGCATCCAAGCCCCATAGCCAAACAGTCATGGCTGTAACAGTACCGCCAATAAGACCACCCACAATACCTTCAATGGTTTTACCTGGACTAACAGCGGGGCAAAGCTTGTGTTTACCCCAGCGTTTCCCTGTGAAATAAGCAGCAATATCTGCTGCCCATACCCCTGCACAGGTGCCACCGACAAGCCATGAACCATGATCTCGACCATGCATATCAACCAGTGACCAAGCAAATAACATCAACCATACCATCATCCACTGTGACCATGCCAAACGGCTCATTGCCACAGGCAAGCCGTTGGCATTGCGGACAAATATGAGGGTGAAAAATGACCAAAAAACCATCACGCCTAGTATGACCACGGCAATAGGAACTGCCAACCATAAACCAAGCCAAGCAAGCGCAGCTATTGCCAAAAAGAAGCGTTCTTCTGGCATACTCAACATGTTTAACAATTCTTTTGAGGCAGCAAAACCGATCAATGCCAGCACAGCAACAAACCATGGCTCTGGCATCCAAAACAACCACAGCATGGCAAAAGAAAACAAGCCTGCACCTGTAATGATCCGTAGTTTCAACTCACTCATAATCAGACCTCACCTTGTATTTGTGCTGAAGTTCGACCAAAACGTCGTTCGCGTTCGGTGTAGGCTGCAATGGCAGAGTAAAAGGCTTCTTTGCTGTAGTCAGGCCAAAACACCTCACTGAAATACAATTCAGCATAGGCAGCATCCCAAAGGTGAAAGTTAGAGATACGGTATTCTCCACCTGTACGAATCAGCAAATCAACGGGCATCAACACATCGCGCCACAATAAGCGACGGAAATCTTCGGGGCGTAGTGCCTCTAATGCTTCTGCGGTGATTTTGCCATCATGAAACTGACGGGCAAGCATGCGTGCGCCAGCAATAATTTCTTGCTGACCACCATAATTAAGACAAAGAATAAAATCAATTCGCTTGCCATCAGCCGTTGCTGTGACGGCACGTTGAATAACGGCGCGGGTTATTTTTGGTAAGGCAGATAGATCACCTAAGATACGTAAACGAACGCCTTTTTTACGCATGTTGTTCAGTTGAGCGGTTAGCATGGTGGCGAGTAATGCCATGAGACCATTGACCTCATCTTGTGGGCGTTCCCAATTTTCGGTAGAGAATGCATACAATGAAAGTTGGCGAATATCAGCATCTGCTGCCCATTCGACAATGTTTCGTGCTACATCTGCACCACGACGATGACCTTCAAGACGCGGTAGATTGCGAGATCTTGCCCATCGACCGTTGCCATCCATGATGACAGCAACATGAGACGGTACGTTTGCGGGTGTAAACACCTGTAAACTCAAATGGTTAAAATATCCTCTTCTTTGCGTTGAACCACCTGATCGACTTCGGCAACAAAACGATCTGTTACTTTTTGAATGGCCGCTTGTTGTTGTTTCAGTTCATCTTCAGAAAGGCTATCTTTCTTTACTTCTGCTTTAACTTTATCATTGGCATCACGACGAATATTACGCACCGAAATACGCGCCTTTTCACCCATTTGTCGTGCTTGTTTCACCAAGTCTTTGCGTCGGTCTTCGTTGAGTTCAGGCATAATCAAGCGAATGACAACACCATCATTGCTAGGGTTTAAACCTAAATCAGATGCAAGAATTGCTTTTTCCATCACACTAAGCATGGGTTTTTCCCATGGGGTAATCATCAGCATGCGTGCTTCAGGGACGCTGATGCTACCGACTTGGGAGAGCGGCACATCAGAGCCATAATAAGATACGCGGACATGATCCAACAATGCTGCATTGGCTCGCCCTGTACGAATCGTCGCCAATTCACCTTTCAATGCTTGGATAGATTTATCCATCCGTGTTTCAAGTTCTGTTGCCATGATAGATCCTTACTCTTTGACCAATGTACCAACGCTGCCATCACCGCTGATGACTTTCATCATTTCATTTTCACGGGTAACATCAAAAACAATAATTGGCATATCATTATCACGACACAGTGATAATGCTGTTGCATCCATAACGCCCAATTGTTTTTCAATTGCTTCCGTAAAGCTTATTTTTTGATAACGAACGGCTGTTGGATCAGTCTTGGGGTCAGCAGAATAGACACCATCGACCTTCGTTCCTTTTAGCACTATATCAGCGTGAATTTCCATTGCGCGCAGGCTTGCTGCAGTATCGGTAGTGAAATAAGGGTTGCCTGTGCCTGCTGCAAAAATAACGATGCGGTTTTTTTCTAAATGCCGCACCACACGACGGCGAATATAAGGCTCTGCGACTTCTTTTATGTGCAGCGCTGATACCATGCGAACTGCTACGCCTTGTTGTTCAATAGCATCTTGCAAGGCAATCGCATTCATCACCGTCGCCAACATACCCATATAATCAGCACTGGTACGCTCCATGCCCGCAGCAGCCCCGCTCATGCCGCGAAAAATATTACCGCCGCCAATGACAATGGCTAACTCCACACCCAAACGATGCAGCTCAATCAATTCTGCCGAAAGGCGAGCAATCGTTTGCTGATTAATGCCAAAGGCACTATCACCCATCAACACTTCACCAGAGAGTTTTAATAATACGCGAGAATAAGCAGGGGCTACTGCCAGAGAGGTCATGATGAGCTTTTAACCGCCTTGAACTTGGGCAGCAACTTCCGCCGCAAAATCAGACGTTTCTTTTTCAATGCCTTCACCCAAGCCGTAACGAACAACACTGACAATGTTTGCATCGGCAGCGGCTTGTTGTAATGCTGCACCCACGGTAAGATCGCTATTGATAACAAAGTCTTGTTCTAGCAAACAGCTTTCGGCATAAAACTTGTTCAATTGACCATTGACAATTTTATCAACGATTTGTGCAGGCTTGCCCGTTGCTAATGCGCGCTCGCTAAGCACTGTGCGTTCACGCTCAACAGCATCGGTAGGCATATCATCACGAGAGATACACAACGGATTCACTGCTGCAATATGCATGGCAATACCGCGTGCCACTTCACGCAAGGCATCAGAAGCATCACCACTGATATTAACCAACACACCAATGCGACCGCCGCCATGAATGTAAGTGCCAATCACATCACCTTGCGCACAAGCAAAGCGGCGAATATTCATGTTTTCACCAATGGTGGCAATACGTTGCGATAATGCCTCCGCAACGGTGTTGTCATCGTCAAAGGATAATGCTTTGAGTGCGTCAACATCAGCGGGGGTTTGGGTCACAATAATCTGACCAATCGCTGCAACAAACTCATTGAACTGATCGTTTTTACTCACGAAATCAGTTTCAGCATTCACTTCCAGCAAAACACCTACATTGCCGTGGATTAGTGCCGTAACACTGCCTTCAGCAGCAACACGACCCGCTTTTTTTGAGGCCGCACCTAAACCTTTTTTGCGCAAAAAATCAACCGCAGCTTCAGCATCGCCATCACAAGCCGTTAACGCCTTTTTGCAATCCATCATGCCCGCGCCACTTAGTTCGCGCAGTTTTTTTACATCAGCAGCCGTAATTTTGGCCATGGTTCCTCCACACCCCATCAGGGCAGAAAAAATATTTGTTTGTTATCTCCATGGTGAAGAGACGCTACAGTGCCTGCCCCCCACCATGAAAAACAAGGGCGTTATGCCTTGGTTGTTTCAGCTTCGGGTCTAGCTTCCGCTTCTGCAACGGGTTCAGCAGCATCACTTTCTTTGCTGCCTTCAATCACTTCACCCATCGCTTCAACAAAATCTTCACCGTCTTCAGCATTTTCAAGATTCCAGCTTTCAACGCCTTCCATCACAGCAGTCGCAGTCTTGTTACAAAACAAACGAACGGCACGAATAGCATCGTCATTACCTGGAATAATGTAATCAACATCGCTGGGATTACAGTTACTATCAACAACAGCAACCACAGGAATACCCAGTTTTTTGGCTTCGGTGATCGCTAATTCTTCTTTTTTAACATCAACAACAAACAAGCAGTCGGGCAGATGCAGCATATCTTTGATGCCGCCCAATGAGCGTTCCAGCTTGTCTAAATCACGTTGCATGACCAAGGCTTCTTTTTTGGTCATTAAATCAAATACGCCATCTTCTTTTTGGCGTTGTAGGTCTTTCATCTTCCGCACAGATTTTTGCACAGTGGTGAAATTAGTGAGCATGCCGCCCAACCAACGATGATTCACATAAAACTGCCCCGAGCGAGAGGCTTCTTCACGAATCGCTTCTGCCGCTTGGCGTTTGGTGCCAACAAATAAAATACGACCACCTGCGGCAGCCAATTCACGGGTGAATGAATACGCTTCGTTTGCCATACGCAAGGTTTTTTGCAAATCAATAATATGAATGCCATTGCGCTGACCAAAGATATAAGGCTTCATTTTAGGGTTCCAACGGCGCGTTTGATGCCCGAAGTGAACGCCTGCTTCAAGCAGTTGCTTCATGGTATAGTTCGACATGAATTCTCCAGATTGTTAAATACGGAATGTGCATGAAATAACTTAGGCAACTTGGGCGCAAGATTTTTGTTTGACACCAAGGCATGGAACTGGCGCATAGCCTCGCTATGTAACAGTTTCACAACGCTGGTGTCGGGCAAAAAGACAAGTTCAAGTTGCCTAAGTTATTTCATACACGTTCCTAAGGCACGAATGCCTACCTCCGTCACTGCTTTATCCAACAGGTGGACACAATACTCCATCAGTGACGTGCGAAGTGGCGCGCTTTCTAGCAACATTGCAATGTTTTGCAAGTCAATCTTTTTGACTTTTCTTTTAAGGAATGTGCATGGAGCAACTTAGGCAACTCAATTATTAGCTATCAACACTCATTCAAAATCCGAATCACATGCAGTTCTGCTATCTTTCAATAGTAGGCAAAGTAACAATAGCGCATTCCGCTTTCGATCATCGCTTCAAATCCCGGTAAAAGTTCTCATGTGAACCAACACCCAACAATTTTATAATAACTCGTCCTTCATCATAGCTGTATGCAAGAAGGGCTTGCTGTTTAAGCATGGTAAACTTGTACACACGCAGATACTCTAGATCACCACGTTTTTGAACACCAACCAAAGGATCATCAATTACTGCTTGTATAGCCTGATCCAAAGCTTCTTTCTGGTTCGGTTTAAGCTTTTTTAGCTGTTTGGAAAAGCGAGGTGTTTGTAAAACCTGCATCATTAACCAAACTGGTAAGGTTCAAGTTGCCCTTGCTCTGCTTCTTCATGGGATAGCATGACTTCACGAATAAAGCTAAACGGCAAATCAGGGTTTTCTTCGGCAATTTTACCAAGTTTAGCCCAGTGCTCAATTTGTTTGGGGGGCGTTCGATGCGAAGCTTTTGCATAAATCCTTGCATCACCAACCAACTCATCAGAAAGTTTAATTGCAACAGCCATGGTTACTCCCTTTACGTCACACTAAGTAGCATAATATAAGCAAAAGGTTTCATTATGCAACCTATTCTTCAGAAGAACGGGGGCAGGCTTCCGTTCTATTCTTCCTTTTCAATAGACTACGCCATAGTTTTTTGATGCACATTGTTGGCACAAATTTTTAGAAAACATCCACCCCTCTGGCTTACGCGAGTGGCATTTAGAGCAAACACCAAAGAAGGCTGGGTTGTCAAGTGTTTTCTGTACGTTTTTATCCAGATCACTTTCCAACGCATCCTTGGGCAATTTTTTGACAACTTTCCACTCAGAGATTGGTGTGTGAGGATTATTCCACCTAATTTGACAAACTGAAACCTGAACTCCTTCAGAGAAATGTTCGATTTTAATAAACTGCTTGATAAGATCTTCGGTATTCATACTTTTCTTCCTTTTTGATAAACAAAACTTAGGAACGTGTACATTCCTTAGATTACTGTATCACCTTATCTCTAAGTTCCTCATAGGTCGATATAACATCATATTTTATATCTGCATGCTTCAGAGACTCAAAATGTTTCTTGGCGTAATGTATTTTCCTTTTCTCAATCGCTTTTAACTGCATGGTCTCCATGCTTCCCTTTGTTTCGGCAATAAAATAGATATATTTAAACTGATCGGTATCAAAGACAATCGCCCAATCAGGATTATAATTTCCCACGGGTGTTGGAATTTTAAAGGCATTGGGTAGTTTTGCATAAACCAACACTTGACCACTTTCCAGATCGGTTGCAAAGGTTCTTTCTGTTTTAGAATCCGTTTTTAGGTAATCGTAAACATGGCGTTTTACTGCCATGATATTCTCACTTAACGAACCTTTAAAATTATTCACCGTAAAAATTTCATCGCTATAGCTCTTATCTACTTTGGAATAGATAATATTGTTGATGAGAGTGGCAGCTTTTTCACTGTTGATTATTCTAACAGCCTCTTGAATGAAGCTTTCAGGGTTCACCTGAAAATGATGAAACGTATCTGTTCGTAGTTGTTGGAGAATCGTCCCAATGGTTTTTCGGGTAAGTTTGGTCTCTTTTGAAATTTCATTGATCAAATCATACCTCACAGCACCTAACAAAGCGTCCGACTTTTCGGTTAAATTCTTTATTTTAACCATGCTGTCGCCTGATTTTAGGCTTGCCGCATCAATGGATTCTTTTTGTTCGCCTTCGGTAATATTAACGATCACCTTTTTGACCGACAAGTTGTTGTCCATGGCTGCAACACTATTTTTAATTAATTCATCACTATCAAAATCGACTTCATAAACGGTCTTCACCTTGATCTTTTTCCATAAATCCTGAAACGCTTTTTTAGCAAAGTTATCGTTTGGTTTGAAGTTTGTTATGTTAATATTATTGGCATTCTCATTACTACTGGCTTTAAAGTTCGCCGTAGCATGAATTTTTTGCATCCATTGGCTGACACTCGCCTTAAACGGTTCAAGTGCCTTGGGTAGCCGAATGGTATTGTTTTCAATAGCCTCAATCAGCTTGTCGGTAATTTTGTAATCACCATCAACATAAGCCTCTTCCCGAAACGTAAAGATGAGATCCATTGCCGTTTTATCATCAATAGTAAACTCTTCCCCCTTATCGTTGGTAAGAACGCGATCAACTAAAACATCCGTAGTAAGTATGATGGGGCGGTCAGATAAGGACTTAACGGTCTCTTGTTGTAGTTTCTTTGCAAAGGAATCGTAAGATTCACTGGCGACAACGGTGAGGGTGTTTATATTGAAAAAGTCATGATCAAGTACAGACGCATCCATTCTATCGCCGTCACGGTTGACGCATATCCTTAAACCACGGCCTATTTCCTGTCTTTTATTATCATCGGCTTGGCTATGTTTTAGGGTACATATTTGAAATACATTGGGATTGTCCCAACCTTCACGCAGCGCAGAATGAGAGAAGATAAAACGGGTGGGTTCATCAAAACTTAAAAGGCGTTCCTTCTTTTTCATAATCAGGTCGTAAGCACTCACATCGGTACTTTCATGTTTTTCTGATTGTGTTTTTTTAATGGCGTCTACCATCTGCCCTTTTTTATCCACGGAGAAATAGCCTTTGTGGATGGCAGTAACAGGGTGTTTCTGAAGGTATTTGTTATACTCACTGGTAAACAGGTCAGGTTGTCTGATGGCTTTTTGATACTCTTCTTCAAAAACTTGCGCATATTCACCCGCTAACGGGTTGTTTGCCTCATCGTAAAGACGATACTTTTTGACTTCGTCGATGAAGAACAGCGATAAAACCTTGATCCCTTTTTCAAACATCAACCGTTCTTTCTCCAAATGAGACTTGATGGTTTCTCTGATCTGAATACGCCTGACATGCTTTTCATCCACGTCGCCGATGCTCTGCCCTGTTTGTATGTCGATGCCATTGGTGAATGAGACTTTATTGCTTAGACCATTGATTTCTTTAACAATAAATCCTTTATACTGCGCCAATCCTGCGGATTTTTGAAACAGATCATCTTTCTCTGATACTTGCCGAATGACTTTCTTTAATCCTGTTTTCTGCTTAAGCTCAAATTCAATATTTGCTGTCGGGTACTTTTTAGAACTAACATTAATACTATCTAAGAAAAGATAGCTATTCGTGCCGCTATTGCCCACCACCTCAATGCCTTTGACATTGATTTTCTTGACCAACTTTTGATTATAAGCATCAATGGCATCAAGCTGATAAATCTTGTTATATTCCTTGTCTTTCTTGTGGGTTGCGGAATAACGAAGGATAAATAATGGGTCAAATTCCTTAAACAGAGATTCAGCTTTGCCAAAGCGTTGGGGTTCATCAATAATCAATATGGGTCTGGCTCTTTTGATAATATCAATGGGTTTTTCAGACTGTATGGCATCGAGTTTTTGGTAAATTTTTCGCGACTCTTTGCTCTTGGTGGCAAAGGCTTGATAATTCATAATCAACACTTCAATGTTTGATGTATTGGCAAAACTCTTAATGTTGACAAGGTTTGATTTATTTTGGGTGTTATAAATAGCAAAACGAATTTTTTTGCCATAGCGTTCCTGAAAATGGCTTGCGGTAATGTCCAGTGATTTATGCACACCTTCACGGATAGCAATGGAGGGAACCATGATGATGAATTTACTCCAACCATACTTTTTATTCAGCTCGTACATGGTCTTGGTATAAACATAGGTTTTGCCCGTGCCTGTTTCCATTTCTATGGAAAAATGCGGTCTTCCATCAAGTCCAGCGAGTTGTTTTGTGGTCTTCAACCCCTGACCTTTCTGGATTTCTTGAACATTTTTTAGAATGTTATCGGGGCTAAGTTCCAGTTTCTTGTTAGAAAATATCTCGTCAACCCATACCCCTGTTCTGCCAACAATTTCTTTTCGCTCACCTTTACTTTGTCCATCAAAACAGTTGACCACTGCCATGGTGGCATCTGTCTGATATGGCTGCTGTTTGAATTTTAATTTCATCAGATCTCTCCTTATATCACCGTAATGACAGTCTCAGGAGACAACCGCTTAAACCGCTCTTCCACATTGATTCTATCTTTATCATCGTTAAAACTGGCATCTTTGAAAACGACCTTGAAGGGGGATAGCGCTGCTATTTCGTCAATGATTTTAAAGTTGATATCATCATCAAAACAGGCAACCAAGGCGTTAGTTTGGACAATAAAAACAGTATGACCGAGTATCTCTTTTTTCTCAATGGGTAGATTAAGTTCCAAGCCAAGATCAAGGATTATCTGGGTAAGTAAATCATCTGGGGTACGGTCTTCTTTGATGTTGCTAATGGAATAAAAAAAATCCTTTTGCCTCAATTCCACTGGGTGATAATAGACATCCTTCATATTGGTGGTGTCGGTTTTGTAGACCCGAAAACCAATATCTAAATGTTCAATACCGTCTTTATCTTGGTTCGCTGCTATTATTTTTTGTCCTGCGCGGCGGATTCTTTCTTTGCCTATTTCAGCTATGGTTTTGTAACCTGCTTTATAGGCTTCTGATTTTTCATCGGTTTTTTCTGGGAGTTGCACCATGATGAATTTGCGATTGCCGTTGTCTTCAGCGTTGAGTTGCATGACTGCATGGGCGGTGGTGGCGGAACCAGCGAAGAAGTCTAGGATAATGTCTGAATCGGATAAAATAAAAGATAAATATTTCTTTATTAGTACAACAGGCTTTGGGTTGGTAAAGACTTTGGTGTTCTCTAAGAATAGTTGCCTAACATCATAGGCTCCGAGCCGTCCATCAAGTATCTCTACGCTTGATAGTTTCTCTAAATAATCTTTTGCATAAACCTTCAACTCGATAATCTTGTTATGATCATTTCCAAAAAGGATTTTCCCTTCCTCAAGCAGTTTATTTATAGTAACTTCTGGAAAACGGTAACCCATTAATGGTTCTTTACAGACCTTTTGTGTGTCAGGATGAATAACATCATACCTATAACCTTCTTTCCCAGGGTTATGAACACTTTGGCTACCCGTATAAACGCCCCCTTGATCAATATACTTATACCTGTCTAACATCCCCATTTGGGATTTGTTTTCCCGAAACCATTCTGAATACTTTGCCTGGAGAGTTTCTTGATCCTGATATTTTCCAATCAACTCATTTCCAATATCAACTAGAAGAGCTTTTACATCCGATAGTTTTGATTTCCATACTGGTTCAAGATTTGCTTTTGATTTAGCATAAACCACAATATATTCATGCTCTGTAGCAATATTTGAAGGATTATTATCTGTAACGTTTCTCCAAATAATATTTCCGACAAGATTTTCCTCTCCGAAGAGTTCATCACATATCTTTTGGACATTTGATAGTTCATTGCCATCAATACTAATAAAAATAACCCCATCATCCCTAAGTAAATCCCGTGCAATCACCAACCGCTCATACATCATACTCAACCAGTCAGAATGAAACCTCCCATTGGAATCTGTATTTCTAAACAGTTTTTCACCCTCATCATCAACCGCACCAATCTCTTCCTCGTACTCTTCTTTACTCACCTTAAAATTATCTTTATAGATAAAATCCTTACCCGTATTATAAGGCGGATCGATATAGATTATCTTAACCTTGCCAAGATAGGACTCCTGCAAAATCTTCAAGACTTCAAAGTTATCCCCTTCTATATAGATATTCTCGGTCGTATCAAAATTGACACTCTCTTCTCGGCAAGGGCGCAGGGTTGTAGTGATAGGCGTATTCGCCTTTAACAAGGCAGCTTTTTTACCCGGCCAGTCTAAGCGATAGCGTTCATTTTCATCGTCAACCAGTACATTAGACAAACACTGTTTAAGCAGGTCAAAATCAATGGCTTTTTTAAGGTTGCCAGCATCATCTACTGTTTCAGTCAGCACATAGGGAAATAGTTTGGCAATCTGTTCAATATTCTGCGCCGTACTATTGGGCGTCTGCATTTTCAGTTTTTTCATGTTTAGTTTTCTCTTTTATAGTAAACGGGCGCAGGCTTCGTCCTATTGTGTTTATTCCGAATAGATGCAAATTCGGCAAACAAAATATTATTCCTTGAGTTAAACTCACCGTCGATGAGTGAACGTTTGCGAATGCGGCTAACAGCCCCACTTATCGTGGCAATATCACGGTTGAAGTGTTCGGCTACTTCGATGAGCGTTGCTGCGCCTGTCTCTTTGGCTAACAAAGCAATAAAAAGATCATTTCCACTAATCACCTGACCGCTCATGCTCCGCCAAGGGCTCAACCAAACCTGAGGGATCTTGATGAATTAAAATATCAGCAGAAGGAAACGCTTGTTGGATACGCGCCTCGACTTCGTCGGCAATGCGATGCGCCTCATGCAGTGGCATATCGGCATCAAGCACCAAGTGCAATTGAATATAATAACGCAGTCCTGATTTTCGGGTGCGCAAATCATGCACGCTTTCAGTATCAGGATGCAACAATACTAGCCCTTCAATTTTTTCACGGTCTTCGTCAGGGAGTTCACGGTCCATCAACTCATCCCATGCTTGGTGAATAATTCCCCAAGCACCGTACAAAATAAACACCGCAATGCCTAAACCAAAGAGTGCATCAAAACCATGCCACCCCCATGCCGCAAGGGCAAGGGCAGCAATAACAGCAGCATTGGCATACAAATCACTTTGATAATGCAATGCATCCGCACGAATCGCGGTAGAATTTGTTTGTTGAATAACATGCCGTTGAAACATCAATAATACCATCGTAAGAACAATGGAAAAGACCATGATCATGATGCCAACATCAACTTGTTGAACCGCTTGAGGATGCCATAAACGGCGTAGACTTTCTAAGATAAGAAACAGTGCTGACCCCATGATAAACATGGATTGTCCTAAGCCTGCAAGGGCTTCTGCCTTACCATGACCAAAACGATGCTCTTCATCGGGGGGGGTCAAAGCATGACGCACTGCAAACATATTGAGTAACGAAGCAAACACATCCAAACAAGAGTCCAACAGCGTTGCCAGTACACTGATCGAATCAGTGGTGAACCACGCCAATAACTTAGCAATAATCAAAATGCTCGCCACCGACACCGATGCCCAAGTTGCCAAGCGCATTAAGCGTTCAGTTTCAGCAGAGACGCGAACAACATCCGTCATGGTATTTGTATAAACCCTTTAGGTTGCTGGTTTACTATGCCGAAAAGGCTCATGATCCAACAGACTTTGCCAAAGTACTAACGAAGCACATACAGCCAAGGTCACGCCAATAGTAAGCATTAAATAATCATCATTAGGGTTTGCTAACTGTTGCCCCATCGGTAAAAATATTAACAAAGCAGGCAATAGCAATGCCATGCGCGTCCAACGGACAGATTGATTCAACCAAACACACGCAGCCCCAGGCACAGATAATAACGCAAACAAAGTTAATGCAATCCAGTGATTTTCAGGGTCAACCATGGTCAAACGATCCATGATGGTCGCATCGCCACCGTCCATGCGACCATCAAAAGCCGCTGCCAACACCAACAACAATACACCCAACAACGACCACAACACCCAACCCAACCAACGGCGGCGACGTACAGCATGATTCACCCACACGCCATTGCCAATCACATACATCAAACCTGCAAAAAAAAGCCCCCAAGGGGCGAATTCAAAATTAATCATTGGTAATCATTACTCCATAAAAAATATATTTATACAAAATCAAGGGCTTACATGCTTCAGCCACAGTTGCCATTCAGGGTCTTCTAGCCCAAAAAGTTCAGGGAATTCTTGGTACAACCAACCTTCATAAACAATATGATGGCTTTTCCCTTTAAAAATCCGCACAAAAGCAGCAGGATTATCAACCGATGGGTCTTCAATATAACCATCTTTGCTCACACGTAAATGTTGCGACACACCCAGTAGTTCTATGGATAAATCACGATGCCTAATGACCACGCCTTTTTTTATGCTGTATGACCATGTTTTGGCAAGACTTTTGCTTAACAGCATCAGCTCAACAGACATCCCTTCTTTGTTTGCCCAATCGGGCATGGCTTGATCTAAGCTGGATGTTGTATGGCGATCATTGCTAGGCTGCATTGGAATCATCCATTCGATTTGGGTGACGTTATCGTTTTCGCAAGATGACAATAATAGCACGGCATACAAGAGAACTATGCTGCGAACAAAAAACATTACTTTCAAAAAAGATAACTCCCTGACCGTATTTTGTGTGCAAGGCTAGTCAATTATTGCCCTCGCAGCCAGCGGCGAACATTACGCTGATGTTGTTTGTGGGTACGAGCAAAGGTATGACCACCTTTGCCATTGGCAACAAAAAATAAAAACTTGGTATCTGCAGGGTCAGCAGCAGCTTGCAAACTGCTGCGGCTAGGGTTGCAAATAGGGGATACAGGCAGACCTCTGCGGGTATAACTGTTCCACGGTGTGTCATGCTGTAAGTCTAAACGGTGAATATTGCCCGAGAATGTTCCCTGTGTGCGCCATAAGCCATAAATCACCGTCGGATCCATTTGCAACGGCATGCCTTTTTTCAAGCGGTTTTTAATCACCGAGGCAATAATGGGACGTTCAGCATCAACGGCTGTTTCTTTTTCAATAATAGAAGCCATGATGCGAATTTGTTGTGGATTTTGAATATGCAACTCATCCATGATGGCTTGTTGCGCTTGAATCATTTTTTGTAATAAAGCCAATGGCTTGATGGGTTTTACATAATTGTAGGTCTCTGGCAATAAATAGCCTTCTTGCTGATCACCAAGCAAGGTGGTTATCGCCGTTTGCCAACGCTTAATATCACTGCTTGTTTGTGTGGCTAGAGATTCCAACACTTGCGTAGTACGCAATCCTTCCACAATGGTAACATGATGCTGTATCACCTTGCCTGTCACCAGCGTTTGCAATACTTGAATCATATTGAGCTTGCCATCAAAGAGGAATTCTCCTGCTTGAATGTTGCCCTGCTGCCGTTCCCAGCGGGCGTAAAGACGAAAAATATAGGCTGATGTAATGATTTTTTTTTTCTGTAATACAGTCGCTATATGCTCAAGACTACTGCCTGATGCAATAACGATAGAAGATGAATCAACATCTTGCTGTTGATGAATAAGACGATCATATTGCCAGCATAAACCACTGATAATAACACTCGATAAAATCACAAAAGCACTGACATAGCGTGTGATTCGCCAAGGTGTTATAGGCATACAGGAACGCCTTTTTGATGTTTGAAAAAATCATACAATGACTCAAAGGCATGATGTTGACTGGCTAAGGGGCGACCATTGATAGCAGCGACAGGCTGGATGAAAACACCACTGTTGATACATGCCATCGCTTCGCAGGACTTGGCTAAACTCTGCCAACAAGGTTTAACAATAATGTGTTTCTCTTGCAGTAATGCATGGCGAACAATGCCAGTTAATAGATGATTATCTTCAGGGGTTATCCATTGCCCTTGGTCATAAACAATGAGGTTTGCTGTCATCGTACTGATCATTTTGTTATCGGCACAAAAAAGCATTTGCTCATCATCATGTAATTGCTGGCGTGACTGCTGATAAATACGCAAGGGGTCAGCATAATCTGCATTTCGCTTCACATCTCTGCGGCGTAATGCTGTGTTGCCACAATCAATCATACGAAGATGCAAAGGCGAGCGGGTCGGCGTAGGCATCGACTGCAACCATGTTGTCGGCATGGCATTGATTGGTGGCAGTACACCCCATGGTGCATCCCCCCCCGTTAATGTTAGCCGAACCAATACATCATCGCCTTCTTGTTTTGCCTTAGCTATGGCATCATCAAGCAATAGTCTGGCATCAACAGACCAACCAAATTCCGCCGCCGCACGGGTTAAACGCTGTTGGTGCTGGGGTAAGGCAAAAACACAGCCATCAATAACACGAAAGGTTTCAAAGCAGCCCTCACCATAAGCAAGTCCACGATTAAGCGTTGCAACCTTTAGCACGGCAAATCAGCGCAGATTAATCAGCTTGTTTACGGATCCATGTTGGGATCGACAACTGCTCTTCATCATAGGCAGACACAGCATTAGAAGCTTTTCGGCTAGAGCGGCTCGGCGTAGTCGGTGCAGCTTCGCCTGTGCCTGCATTGCGGTAATCAAAGCGTGAACCCATAGGAATGTTTGGTGCTGTAGTTGCCCGTGAAGGGGCTGCCGCAGCGGTTGGCATTGCTACGCGCTTAGGCTCGTTGCGTGGCATCGTTGTAGGTTTTTTCATCGCTGATTCACACAAACCTGTTGCCACAACCGTGACCAATAACTCATCGCCCAAGGCATCGTCATTGACACAACCAAAAATAATATTGGCATCTTCATCGACCATATTTTCAATAATCGACACCGCCTCGGTGACTTCATGAAGACCCATTTCAGAAGAGCCTGTAACATTAATTAAAATACCCTGCGCACCATGAATATCCATGTCTTCTAGCAGCGGTGAAGAAATCGCCATTTCGACTGCCGCACAGGCACGATTTTCACCACTGGCAACACCAGCACCCATCATGGCAATACCGCGATTTTCACTCATTACCGAACGAACATCTGCAAAATCCACATTGATATACCCTGAATTAGCGATTAAATCAGAGATACCGCGAACGGCTTGCAATAAAACCTCATCGGCTTTACGAAAAGCTTCCATCAAGGGGGTGTTTTTACCTACTGCACCAATCAACTTTTGGTTGGGAATGGTAATTAACGTATCAACATGCTGGCGCAACTCGGCAATGCCTTCTTCTGCTTGACGCATGCGTTTGCGACCTTCAAAGCCAAAGGGTTTAGTCACCACAGCAACGGTAAGAATACCCATTTCTTTAGCGATTTCAGCGATAACAGGCGCAGCCCCCGTACCCGTACCACCGCCCATGCCAGCGGTGATAAACACCATATCAGTTTGTTGCAAGAGATCACGGATTTGATCTTTTTCAGCTTCAGCGGATTCACGACCAATCGCAGGGTTAGCACCAGCACCTAAGCCACGGGTGTGTTCCGTACCCAATTGCAAACGAACATCTGCCTTGCTGCGTTCAATGGCTTGTGCATCCGTATTGGCGACAATAAATTCTACCCCACTAAGCCGTTGGTCAATCATATTATTGAGGGCATTGCCACCGCCACCGCCAATACCAATAACTTTTATATTGGCTGTTAAGCCACTGGTATCATCCAATTCATAATATATCGACATCTTACCCTCCTACCGCTGTGTTTATTGTGTATGTTGTAAAAATTGGTGACAAACTATAGCGTTTTAAAAAAAGTGGTATTAAAATGCTCAATGTTCGTCCCCAAACCATCGGCGCATGCGTTGCCACAAGCTGTTTCTTGATGCACCGCGCCCCATATTATGCCGTGCAGGTTCTACACTGCCGCTACTTGCTCGCTGTCGGTAGCGGTTGCCATACATCAGCAATCCAACGCCTGTGGCATACATCGGGCTAGAGACCACATCCACCAAACCACCAACGCCTTGCGGCTTGCCCATGCGCACGGGTAAGCCATCAAATGTTTCTTCTGCCAGTTCAACCATGCCTTCAAGCAATGAGCTACCGCCTGTTAATACCAGCCCAGCAGCAACCAACTCTTGATAGCCAGAGCGTTGAATTTCAATCTTTACCAACTCCAACAGCTCTTGTACCCGTGGCTCCAAAATTTGTGCCATAATCTGCCGAGGCATAGGGCGCGGCGGACGACCACCCACGCTGGGAACATCAATAACCTCATCAGGATCGGTCATCTCTACCATGCAAGCACCGTATTTGATTTTTAATTGATCAGCTTCTCTGGCGGAGGTACGCAGACCGACCACCAAATCATTGGTTAAATGGTCGCCACCAATGGGAATCACTGCTGTATGGCGAATCGCACCATCAATAAAAATCGCTAAATCAGTGGTTCCACCACCAATATCAATCAACACCACGCCGATGTCTTTTTCATCTTGGCTTAAGACGGCTTCGCTGGATGCGACCTGCTCCAGCACCATGTCAGATACATCTAATTCGCAACGATTGCAGCATTTAATCAAATTTTGCGCTGATGATACCGCGCCTGTAATCATGTGAATGCGCGCTTCTAAGCGAATACCGCTCATCCCCACGGGTTCACGAATGCCATCTTGGTCATCAATGATGTATTCTTGCGGTAAAATATGCAGGATTTTTTGATCAGCAGGAATCGCCATAGCACTGGCAGCATCAATAGAACGGGTAACATCATCCAGCGTCACTTCGCCATTTTTGGTTGCTACCACCCCATTGGAATTGTAACCACGAATATGACTGCCTGCAATACCAACAAAGACAGAGCGAATATCAACGCCTGCCATCAATTCAGCTTCTTCTACGGCCAAGCGAATAGATTCTACGGTGCTTTCAATATTGACCACCACGCCTTTGCGCAAGCCACGCGATGGGTGTTTGCCAATACCGATGACATCCAGCTTACCACCAGGCCCTACTTCTGCAACGACACAGGCAATCTTGCTTGTTCCGATATCTACACCAACAAGAACTTGATCTTGCTTTGCCATCAAATAACCCCTTGATTGTTTGCTGGTCGTATAAACCAACGGTTTTTTTGCCTTGCATCAATACGCCAAATACCTGTATGCCAGCGTGGTTGCTGCAACAATAATGTGATGCGTCTAACATATTGCATACTTTTTTTACCAAATGGAATCAACCATTGCTGCCCAGCCGAAAGATTTAGCCGCCAACCATCTAGGTCAGCAACCACTTCGCTAAGCGTTGATGACCACGGCGATTGTGTGTTTCGCATGGCAATAAGCAAGGCACTTGCAGCCACAAGCATGGTAGCATCCACCCGCAGCAAAGGGTAATCAACGCCTTCGCCATGTATAATTGGACGAAAGGGTATGCCTCGCTGATCGACTAACATCAAGCGTCCATCAGGCGCTCGCCACAAGGCGACGACCCGCCGCGCTGTTGCTTGAATATGCAAAGAACCTGGCAGCGTCCGTGCCACGTCAAGGCGATCAATATCAGGCACTCGCCGCGCTAGCTCAAGACGAATGGCTGCAGGGCGTGCATCCCAAAAGCCACGGAACGCCATATCATTCATCGCTTGTTCAATTTTTTGTTGCAGTGAAACGGGCGCGTCAATACGCCATTGCACCGCTTCAAAGCGTTGCCCAAGCAACCAGCTTACAGCAATAAACAAGCCCGTTAGTGCAATCACCACACCCGTTGCACCCGCATAGCGACGATGGCGTTGAAAGCGCAATAAACGCATGGTTTCTGTCATTCTGCGACGGTTTTTTTTAGCCATCGCTGCCATCCTTTGCAACGGTGTGATCCAAGGCTGCATCGTTCAACATTGTACCGCACAAGGCATCAAAGTCGATTCC
The DNA here is from genome assembly GCA_964458185.1 of uncultured Zetaproteobacteria bacterium. Taxonomy (GTDB): domain Bacteria; phylum Pseudomonadota; class Zetaproteobacteria; order Mariprofundales; family Mariprofundaceae; genus AB-137-C09. Next base: position 36,092 of record CAYWFG010000005.1, on the reverse strand, counting down.
TGCCGCCGCCGCTGCTTTGGGTAACAAGCTGGTTTCTGTCATCCCTGGTACCGTGTTGACCTCTAAGATCATCGCTTCACCACCACTGTCTAGTATCATGTCAACCCGTGGTGCGCCGCGACAGCCGAGTGCTTTCACCGCCGATTCAGCCTGCACCATGCAATAGCGTAGACTCTCTGGCGGCAAACGGGCTGGCGTATAATAATCGGTTGCACCCTTGGTGTATTTAGCCTGATAGTCATAACAACCTGAATGGGCAACAATTTCTACGGGAGGCAAGGCTTCACCATTTAATACAGAAATAGCTAATTCAGGGCCTTTCACTGGCATTTCTGCCATCCAATTATCCAATGTATCGGTTGGAATATGCAAAGCATGCCATGCTTTCACCGATGCAATATAGTGCAAACCTACGCTTGAGCCTTCACTTACAGGCTTGATAAACACAGGGTAGCGCAATGCTCCCTCATGGGTCAAGGGAATATCTATCGCGGTAGCTAAACCTGCTTCACGCAACACACGTTTGCTTATTTGTTTATTCATGCACAATGCCGAACTCATGACCCCAGAACCCGTGTAGGGTACTGCCATCATTTCTAACAAACCTTGCACACAACCATCTTCACCCAAGCTACCATGCAGGGCAATAAAAGCCCGATCCATCACGGTATCTAATATATCACGAGGCTGTTGCACATCCACCCCTTCTACGGCATAGCCCAGTCGCTGCAATGCTGCCACGACGGCATTACCCGAACACAACGATATCACCCGCTCGGCAGATGTTCCGCCCATCAATACGGCAATACGGTCGGCACTCATGGTTGTATACCCAACATACAAACTTCTGGTTCTAAATCAATCACATAAGCCGCAGCGACGCGGGCTTGAGCCAAACCAATCAAGTCCAGCACATCTGCGGCACGGGCTTGCCCGTGGTTGACAATAAAATTAGCATGCACTGACGAAATTTCTGCTTGCCCAATCCGATGCCCTTTTAAGCCAACAGCCTCAATCAAACGTGCGGCATAATCACCCTGTGGATTTTTAAATACTGAACCACAATTCGGTTGTTCCAACGGTTGGCTTTGACTTCGCTTGCGACGCATCGCTCGCATGCGCCCAACAATCGCTTCGCTGTCATCTTCTTGCAGATGAAACACCGCTTCGACCACCAGACTTCCCACTGGCAAAACGCTCGAACGGTAACGCATTTTCAACGCTTGTGCATCCAATGTTTGTATGTTACCCGTTCGCAATACAAGCGTTACTTGCTGCAAGCAATCAGAAACCTGCTGCCCAAAGGCACCTGCATTCATTGCCACGCCACCGCCAATATTACCAGGGATGGTCGCCATAAACTCCAGCCCTGTCAAACCCACCTGTGCTGCAAGCTGGGCAACTTTAGACATTCGCATGCCTGCACCGACGTACATGGTATGATGTTGTTGATGCATCACCCGCAGTTTGCCAACATCCAACACAAGCCCATCAAAGCCTTGATCACCAATCAGTAAATTACTGCCTCGCCCTAAGGGAAGCAACGCAATATTTTGAGGGATCACTGCCATCGCTTGCTGCAAGGCGGCAACATCATGGGGAACAAACAGCCACCGTGCATCACCGCCAACGCCCATGGTCGTCCGTCTGCTAAGTGGTACAGTCGTTGCTATCTCGCCCCACTGGGTTAATGATGCTTGCCAGTTCATGATGGTTCAACCTGCAATGATTTTCGCAAGCGTACTGCCATGCTGCCAATAGAGCCTGCCCCCAGCAAAATAACCACATGATTAGCATTGAGAGAATCCGTAGCCAAGCTCATCGCTGCATCCAGATCGTTGCAAGGCGAGGCATGACGATGACCACGCAACTGCATCCCCCGAACCAAGGCTTGGTGATCAACCCCTTCAATCGCTGTTTCACTGGCAGCATAAATGGGCAATACATGAACCGCATCAGCCAAATCAAACGCACCCATAAAATCGGACATGAGATCACGGGTTCGACTGTACCGATGGGGTTGAAAAATTGCTGTGATCGAAGCTGTTGGCCAACAGTCTCGGGCAGCTTGCAAGGTCACGCTGATTTCTTTGGGGTGATGCCCATAATCATCCACCAGCATGGCATCATGGTAGGGCGTACATTGAAAACGCCGCCAAATACCACCAAAGCTTTCTAAGCCACTGCGAATATTGGCTAAATTAATGCCGATATCACGCAGCACAGCCACCGCAGCCAAAGCGTTTTCTGCATTGTGAATACCGGGCATGGGTAAACGCAACGAAAACCGTTCTGCTGGTAAACGATTGATGGCATGACAAGCAATATCTATGTGTTGATAATAACCATCAGGGGTAGATGAAAGCAAATGAATATCAGCTTGTGGACTGCAACCATAGGTGGTTACAGGACGATGAACTTTTTCGCGCAATCTGGCAACGTGAGGGTGTTCATGGTGTAAAATAACACGACCATAAAATGGCGTTTGATTAACAAAACGCTCAAAGGCATCCAGTAAATGAGGAAAATCACCATAATGATCCAAATGTTCAGGGTCAATATTGCTGACCACGCTGATCATCGGTGACAAACGCAAAAAAGAACCATCGCTTTCGTCTGCCTCGGCAATCAACCAAGGGCTGCTGCCTAAGCGAGTGTTGCTGCCACTTGCCATCAGTCGCCCACCAATGACATAGGTGGGATCTAGCCCTGCGGCTTCCATGCCATGGGCAATCATGGAGGTAATCGTTGTTTTACCATGGCTGCCTGCAATGGCGATACCTTGTTTCATGCGCATTAATTCGGCAAGCATCTCTGCCCGTGGAATAACAGGAATACCTGCTAGCTGCGCCGCAATCAGTTCAGGGTTATCTGCTTTAACGGCAGAGGTCACCACCACTACCTCTGCACCTACAATAGCAGCGGCTTGATGACCAATGGTTACCTTGATGCCAAGGTTTTTCAAACGCTGCACATTGGCACTATTGCTAACGTCTGTTCCTTGCACACTAAACCCTTGGTTATGCAGCAGTTCGGCAATACCGCTCATACCAATGCCACCAATGCCTGTAAAATGAATGCGTTGAATGCGTGATTTCAAAGGGATCTCTCCAACCAAGGCGATAACACCGTTAATTGCTGTTCGCTGGCATCATTGGTTGCCATAGCGTGCATCTGATAACGCATCTTCATCAAGGTTAATGGATCAAACAAGGTTTGCTCTAACTGTCTTGCCCATGCATCATGGTCATCATCTTCTTGCTGCCATAGCAACGCTGCGCCACTATCAACCAACGCTACTGCGTTATGGTATTGGTGTTGATCGGCAGCCGATGGCAAGGGCACAAAAATAGTTGGCAAAGCACATGCCATTACCTCGCTCACCGTCATCGCACCAGCCCTTGCAATAAGCACATCACCTTGAGCATAAAACTGTGCCATATCATCGCAAAAAGGTAACACCGTTGCATCAACACCTGCCTTATCATAAATCGCTGATAATGCTGCGCTATCAGCTTGTTTACCGCAAACATGACGCACTTGAAAGACGCACCCTTTGGCACGCAGCGTGGCACATAATGCTGGGATGGTTTCGTTCAAAAAAAGCGCGCCTTGTGAGCCGCCCATTACCAATAAACGGGGGGGGATATGGGGAATACGTTCTACCGAGACAATGGCAGTGCGCACAATATTACCCGTGACAACATAATGCACATGTGATAAATGTTGTGCCGCAGCGTCAAAGCCTAACATGATTGTTTTGCACCAAGGTGCCAGTTTACAGTTGACCATACCTGGCATGGCATTTTGTTCGTACAAGACGACGGGAACCCTCGCTATCAACGCCGCTAACACGCCATTAACGCTAGCATAGCCACCAACGCCCACCAATAGATCAGGTTTATTGCCACGCCAACTACGCAAGATAGCAATAACCGCACACGGAACTTCCCAGCCTAGCACCCGTACACGGGAGAATAATCCCTTTCCTTGTATTGCATGCATCGGTAATAATTGTACTTTTTCGCCACGAGCGGGGAGCAGTGTCGCTTCTAGCCCTCGCGCTGCACCAATAAAATCAACATCCACATGCGCCCAACGCGCACGCACAGCATCAGCCAACGCCAAAGCTGGCATCACATGCCCGCCCGTGCCGCCACCAGCAATAGATAAACGCTTACGCCCAGTCATACTTTAATCTCCTGCGGCGATAACCGCCCGCGAGACATTTTTCGCGCCCAACCATCAGGTCTTCGGTTTGCATCACCGCCGCTTAATATATGGTGGCGATGAATACCAAGCAATAAGCCAACCAAAATACAATTACCAAACAAAGCACTACCGCCATAAGATACAAAGGGAATGGGAATTCCCTTGGTAGGAATAAGCCCTGTTACCGCAGCAATGTTGATGATAAAACTAAAACCAATCATCAAGGTGCATCCCATCGCCAATAAACGTTCAAAAGCGTGATCACATTGCCCCGATAGTTGCCAACCGCGCAACACCAACACAGCAAAAAGGGTAATCAACAGCAATGTACCAAACAAGCCCAATTCTTCAGCAATCACGGCAGCGATAAAATCGGTGAACGATTCAGGTAAATAAAATAATTTTTGCACGCCTTGCCCCAGCCCTAAGCCTGATAAACCACCCGAACCAAACGCCAGCATGGATTGAATCAATTGATAACCACTACCAAAAGGATCTGCCCAAGGGTCTAAAAAGCTCATCAAACGTTTCATACGGTAAGGCTCTGCCACCATCGCAAGAGCTGCCAATGGCACTACCGTTAAAGCCGTGCCGATTAAATGCCGTATCGGCACGCCACCTAACAACCAAATAGCAAAGCACACCGAAGTTAATAAAATCGTATTGCCAAAATCAGGCTGTAACATCAACAAAGCACAAGAAACACCCAGTACCACCAACATGGGCGCAAGCCCTGCGGCAAATTGATGCAAACGATCAGGAAAACTACTGACATAATAAGCCATATATGCAATCACCGCAGGCTTAAGAAACTCAACGGGTTGCAAGGTAAGCCCAAATAACGAAAACCAACGGGTTGCACCATTGATACGCAGACCAAAGGTTAAGACCAAAAGCATGGCGAGAAAAGCCAGCAGCAACAAAGGCAAGCAAGCGGCTTTCCACATCGCAGGTTCAATGCGTGATACCCACCACATCAGCAACAAACCAAGGGGAATATAGACCAGCCAATGACCAATAATTCTAAATGGATCACCATAACGAACATCTGACACACTTAAGCTGGCACTGCCCACCATCAACACACTAAAGACCAATAAAATCAGCACTGTTCCTAGCAACACACCATCTAATACTGCCAATGATTCTTTTATATTAATCATATTCATAATGCTTTATCGTCACGGGGCATGATGGTACTTAATCCAGCCATGGCATTGACAAAGGCACACCCTCGCGCCGCATAATGATCAAATTGATCTTGGCTAGCGGCGGCTGGCGATAATAAAACTTCTTTTGCACCACGCGCTTTCGCAGCCAAATCAACGGCAGATTCCATGCTATCTGCTACGGCGTAGCGCACGCCCGCTGCATCAAGCATGACAGTGTAAGGCGTAGGATCAACACCAATGACCACAGCAAAACACACATGTTTTTTTACCACTGGAATCATCGGTGACAAATCCAGTCCTTTACGCAAACCGCCACAAATCCAAATAACTTGATCAAATGATTGCAGTGCAGCCATGGCGGCTGTTGGGTTAGTTGCTTTGGAGTCATCAAACCATGTTTTTTTCAAGGTTTCAGCAACGCGCTGTAAACGATGAGGAAGGCCACGAAAACGAATCAACACATCACGAATAACAGCGGCAGGCACGCCTGCATCGGCTGCCGCTTGTGCAACTACAGCAAGATTGAGCTGCTGATGCAAGCCTCGCACCGATAAATGACGACAATTCAATTGCTCCATCGAACCCAGTTGATGCCAAAACAAACGGTAACTTTTGCCTCGCTTCAACAGTCCTGACGATAGTGTCTCGGCAATCAAATCACCTGTTTTGGCAATACCAAAACGATGAACATGAACGCCCCGCTGGTACAACTCTTGGCATAATACATCCCATCTAGCATCCAAAGGAAACATGGCAGTATCGCCAGCTTGCTGGGCTGAAAACAAGCGCAGTTTAGCATCAAGGTAGGCTTGAGGTGAATCATGCATATCGGCATGATCAGGCTGAAAATTCAGCAATACTGCCCACTGTGGGCGAATAGGGTTGCTTCGCTCTAATTGAAAGCTGGATAACTCTAATACCACGCGGGCAGGCAGTTCATTGTCTGCCAAATGATCTTCTTGAAGAAACATATCCAACATGGGCGTGCCAATATTACCTGCACTGACGCAGCTCCCTGGCAAATAATCCAACAACTCCGTTAATAATTGCGTCACTGTGGTTTTACCATTGGTTCCAGTAATGGCAAACAACGGGGAAGCACACGCTGTGGCAAACAACTCAAGATCACCGCAGAGGGTTACGCCAGCCTTGCGAGCTGCGCACAAAGCGGGGTGCTGCCATGGAATCCCAGGGCTAAGCAATAAACGTTCGTAGCGACACAGTGTTGTTGCCGATAAGACACCACTTTCCGCATGGTTGGCAGTAATACCCAGCGCACTAAGATCAAAAGGGGCTTCATCGTAAACATCAAAAGCAAGCCCTTGACGCATCAAATAATGCGCCATGGATAATCCACTGCGACCCATGCCAATAATAGCAGTGCAGGCAAGGTTTACGGCGTTCATCGTAACTTCAGTGTAGACAAAGCAAGCAATGCCAACAATAACGAAATAATCCAAAAACGAACAATCACGCGAGGTTCAGGCCAACCTTTGAGTTCATAATGATGGTGAATCGGTGCCATCCGAAAAACCCGTTTTCCCGTTAATTTAAAGCTTGCTACTTGCACCATCACAGAGACTGCCTCCAGCACAAACAAACCGCCTGCAATAGCGAGCAAAAAAGGTTGATGCACTGCGCAGGCAACAAAACCCAATGCACCCCCCAATGCCAAAGCACCCACATCGCCCATAAATACTTGCGCTGGGTAGCTATTAAACCATAAAAAACCAAGGCAAGCACCCACCATTGCGCCGCAAAAAACAGCCAGTTCGCCAGCCCCTGCGACATAAGGAATCAGTAAATAATTAGAAAAATGAACATGCCCAGCCAGATAAGCAATAACGGCCAAAGCAGCGGCGACCATGAAGGTAGGACCAACGGCTAAACCATCGAGACCATCGGTTAAATTTACCGCGTTGGATGTACCCACCAACACAAAGACAATAAAAGGTGCGTACCACCAGCCTAAGTCCCATTCGATTTTAAAAAATGGAATATCAACCACGGGTGCGCCCATGGTCATCAAGGCATAAGCAGGGATGGCAGCAAATATTAATTGCAGCAACAACTTCCAACGCCCCGACAAACCATCGGAGTTTTGTTTGCGTAGTTTAAGAAAGTCATCCAACCAACCAATCAAGCCATAACCCAAGGTGACAATCAATGCCATCCAAACAAGGTAGCTGGTTAAATCAACCCATAAAAGTGTGCTTAGCGTGATGCTAAATAAAATTAATAGTCCGCCCATGGTAGGCGTTCCTTGCTTTTTAAAGTGACTTTGTGGCCCATCTTGACGAATCGGCTGCCCCTTACCCTGTGTCTTCTTGAGCCAGCGAATAAACACAGGGCCGATCACCCAGCAAATAACCAACGATGTAACTAAAGCATAAACGGAACGAAACGTAATGTATTGAAATACATTGAGAAATGAATACACATCATGCAGGGGGTAAAGTAGATTATAAAGCATGCTGCTTGTTCCTTTTGTTAACCGTGAACATCGTCACAATACGCTCAAAATGCATGCTGCGTGAAGCTTTGACCAAGATGGTGTTGATAACTGTAGTATCTATACCTTGTAAATAACACAACGCATCATCGGTATGGGCAAACCAACGGCATTGTTTTGTTTGATCGGCGAGTGTGTGCATGGCTGCACCAACCAATACGAGATCATCCACGCCAGTAACATCCAACGCACAGTGTGCTGCCGTTGAATCTGCTCCCAATTCAGCCATATCACCCAGCACAGCCATGTTGCGTCCAGATAATGCCACTAGCGTATCCAATGCCGCTTGCATGGAGGCAGGGTTTGCATTGTAAACGTCATCTAAAATCGTAACACCATCATCGGTGGTGAGCGCGCATAGCCGTTGGGGTTCAGCCTGCCAGTCTGTGAGAGACTCAGCCACCATCGTTAAATTCAGCTTGCGCCCATGATTTGCTGCCCAAGATAAAATAACCGTTGCCACTAACGCCATATCGGCAGCCCAATGCGCCGCAGGAAGCGGTAATGTGACATGAGCCTGCTCACCATTCCATTGTAAAAGAACGGCTGCTTTCGGCTTGATACCAGAGTGCTTAACCAGTCGCCATTGCACATTAGTAGCAGGGTTCATGATCGCTGCATCACAAGGCAAGTGTATCGCAACACCATCGCCAACAATCCCCTGTGCATTACCGCGCATGGCTTCAATCAAACGGTATTTCTCAACCGCAATATTAGCCAACGAACCCAAGCCTTCTCCATGCGCTAAACCCAAGCCCGTTAAGACTGCCAAATCGGGGGCTACCATGCCCGCTAAATAAGCCATTTCACCCCGTTCACTGATGCCGCACTCAATCAATGCTACTTCTGTAGCCGCAGGAATATGCAATAATGTTTGGGGTACACCAATACAATTATTGTTGTTCGCCATGGTCGCATGGGTGCGAACCCCAAGACGATTGAATGCATGGCACAGCATGGAACGAACCGTGGTTTTGCCATAAGATCCCGTCATCGCAATCACGCAAGTATCGACCAAGCTGCAACGGTAAGCATGAGCAATATGCCCCAATGCATGCAAGGTATCGTCAACCATCAATTGAGGAACATCCAGACCTTGCCATTGCTGCATACCAACAGTATCACCAATCAATGCCACCGCACGATCTGCCACCGCAGCGCCAAATGCATGACCATCAAAAGAAACACCGCGCAAAGCAAGAAAAACATCGCCCGTTTGTAGACTACGGCTATCACTGCATAATCGCACCACACCCTCAGGGCAATCGCCACGCCAGCGACCGTCACAGATAGATTGCAATTCACGTACTGCTAGCATAAAGGCACAGCCTTTAACACCTCACCAGCAACAGCAATATCCGACCACGGATGCCGCTCACCGCCCGCGTATTCCATATAATTTTCATGCCCTTTACCAGCAATCACCAACACATCATCCACCGTCATCATTGCCACAGCCAAAGCAATAGCCGTCCCCCGCTCCCGCACCACATAAACAACCGCCCCAGCCTTTTTGTTCTCTGGCAAAATACCTGCAATAATCGCATCCGCATCTTCACCGCGCGGATTATCACTCGTTACCCACACCACATCAGCATATTGCATGGCAACTTGCCCCATCAACGGGCGCTTTCCTTGATCTCGCTCACCACCGCAACCAAAGACCAGCAGCAAGCGTTTCGGTGAATATTCTTTTGCCGCAGTTAAACAAGCCAGCAACGCTTCAGGCGTATGCGCATAATCCACCAACACTCGCCGTCCAAACGCATCGGCAACAGATTCCATACGACCGGGGGGTGCATCTATGCCAGATAAATAGTCTGCAATGCTGGGCAGTGTATCGCCATCATAATGGTACAAAAAAGTTGCCACCGCAGCCAAGTTTTGCCCATGAATCGAACCATCAGGCACAGGGGTTATGGTGGTGGTTTTCTTGTCAATACATAGTTCAAGCGTGCCTGCATCAACCATTTGCCAATACATGGCGTTCATTTTTCTTGCTGTTGCACCGTGAGTGTACCAATAGGTAGGATGATCTTTGCGCCATGCGACAATGTCAGGCTGATCAGCATTGGCGACAATCATGCGTATTTTTGCTACAAAATCGGCTTTGCATGCCTGATAATGCGCTATACTGGGATGGTAATCCAAATGATCCCGTCCCATAGTTGTCCATATTGCTGCGGTAAAAGGCATGCCTGCAATGCGTTGTTGATGAATTCCGTGGGAAGATACTTCCATCACCATACAAGGAATATCAGCATCATGGGCAGCGGCGAGTATTTGATGATTAGTCAACAATGACGGCGTGGTATTGCCGAGTGAAATACAATCATTGCGTTGACGCATCCAACCCAATGTGCCGACCGACCAGCAATGCCCTAATTTTTTTTCTAGTGCTTGACGCAGCATCCATGTTACGCTGGTTTTGCCATCAGTACCTGTTACCCCAACAATCTTGGTCGTGGGATTCTGTGTACCAAACCAATGCCGAAGCCAATGGCTTGCCGCTGCTATATTGGCAAGGTATAAGGTAGGCATCACGGATGTTTTGGCATCGTTTGAATCACCAACACAAAGGCACAACGAAGCGCCAGCCGCTACTGCCATCCGCATGTATTTTTTTTTATTGTCAGCCACAGAAGGCAAACACAACCATGCCTCACCCTGTTGCAGCAAACGACTGTCTTGCTGTACCCCTGTGATAATAATACAAGCTAACTCTGATGGCGCACCCGTCCATATCTCACCCAAGCGTCGAGGCGTTCTGATCGTTAATTTTGCCAGCGTGGCTAATGCATCATTCATTCAACCATACCTCAACAAAACGTTTTTCCGATAACTGATCAGGGTACAAGGGTATTTGACGAACCACCCAACCACGACCATGAATACGCAAGTCTAGGTTTTGTTTCGCTGCCAAGCGGTAAGCCTCACGCAATGATAAGCCGATAAAATTAAGCCCACGGGTATTCACATCCACACGGTGGGTGAACGATGCTTGCAATACGCCTTGGTTTATTTCTTCTTCGGTATTTTGCTTAGGTGCAATACCCAAATAAGGCAATGCTGATGCCGCAATATGACGAAAAATAGGGGCTGCCACCAAACCACCATAATACACCCCACGCGGTTCATCAACGACCACCACAATAGTCATCTCTGGGCTTTTTGCAGGCACAAACCCTGCAAAGACTGAAGTATAATGATGGGCAGAATATCTACCCTTATTATCAGCCCGTTGAGCTGTTCCTGTTTTCCCCGCAACAAGATAACCTCTGGGTACAGCCCTATGCCCCGTGCCTTCACGGCTGGTTGCTGCCACCAACATATCTTCAATAATGGCACTGGTATCAGTCGCTATTACACGGGTTGCAGCAGCAAAAGGTTTGCCAGCAATAATCACAGGTTCCATTCGCTCACCGTGATTTGCCAATGTAGAAAAAGCCGTCGCCAGTTGCATGGTGGTTACGGCAATACCTTGACCAAAGGCAATATTTGCCGTCTCTACTTTACCCCAGCGATCTGAGGCTGCTAAAATCCCTGTTGCTTCGCCTTCAAGGTTAATGCCAGTGCGCTGACCAAAACCAAAGCGAATCAACTCTTTGCGTAGTCGGGCTGGACCCAAGGTTAAAGCAACTTTCGCAGCACCAATATTACTGGAATGCATCACCACTGTTTTAAGCGTCTCCCAGCCCATCTTGTGTGCATCATGAATAACATAATTGCCCACCCTAAATTTACCGTTTTCACAAAAAATACGTGAATTAGCCTGCCATTGACCTGATTCAAGTGCCGCAGCCACCGTAAAAGGCTTCATCACTGACCCTGGTTCAAACACATCGGTTGTGCTTCGATTACGCCACTGTGTCGCGTTAAAATCACGAAAACTATTGGGATTAAAGCCTGGCCAACTCGCCATCGCCAATACTTCGCCCGTTTTAGGGCGCATCACCACCACAGAACCACTGCGTGCTTTGTGTTTTTGAATGCCATCGGCTAACGCGGCATAAGCCATGCTTTGAATGGTACTGTCCAAGGTTAATCTTAATGGGTTACCTTTTTTTGGCTTGCGTACCCACATCGCACCAGGCAAAGATCGCCCATGCGCATCTTGGCGCAACATGCGTACCCCATAGTCACCTGTTAGCAAACGATCAAAACTGTGTTCAACACCCTCTAATCCATGACCATCAATGCCGACAAAGCCCAGTGCATGCCCCGTCTCTGGGCCAAGTGGGTAAAAGCGATGCCATTCAGTTTCTAACCGCACACCCGCAATAGCTAATGCTTTTACTGCCGCTGCAATAGCAGGTGTTGTTTGCCGTTTCAGCCAAATAAAACCACGGTGGTTATTAATACGCCGTTGTAATTGTTGGCTTGGCATATTGAGTGCGTGAGCAAGTTCATTGATTCGCACTGTTGGGAGTTCTTCAACCACGACCCCTATAGAGGGCGTTGCAATACTTTGAGAAAGTATTCGTCCATGACGATCGAGAATAGAACCTCGCGCGGCTTCTATTTTGTATTGATGATTATGTTGTTGTTGTGCGCGCTTGTTGAGTGCATCTGCTTGCCACCAGTGCAAATCAACAACACGAATAAACACCGCAACAAAGCATAGCCCCAGCACAATCGACAACACCCGTGTTCGGGCAACAATGTTCGGACGATAGCGGTTGGCAGGTTGCTGAAAACGCTTCATCATGGCGCGATACCTGATATTTCAATCAATTGACTGCCCAAAGGCGCACGCATACCGATAGTTTCATGGGCAACGCGGCGCAAACGATCAGGGCGCATGAGGCTTGCTGATTCAATATTTAATTGTTGCACCTCTTCTTTCAGATGGGTGATAGATGTGTGGGTGGCATATAACTCGCGGGCGGTGCTGTTGCGTAAAAACGATACCCATACTTGGCTCACACCTAAAAAAGCACAGCAAAGTAATAATATAATATTGAGGCGAGTCATGTTGCAGGCTTGGTAACGCGCACAGCAGCACGCAATAACGCAGAACGGCTGCGCGGATTTTGTTGCAACTCCGTCTCACTTGCCCGAATGGGTTTTTTTTGCAACCAACGCAAACGTGGTGTCTTATGACACACACAGATGGGAAATTGCGGTGGGCAGGTGCAAGGGCGAACTTCAGCCTCAATCTGATCACGCACCCGTCGATCTTCGCCTGAATGAAAAGAAATCACCGCCAAATGACCGCCTTCAACCAAACTATTGGTTGCCGCAGCAACGCCCTCATGTAATTGCCCATATTCATTGTTTACCCAAATACGCAAGGCTTGAAAGGTGCGCGTTGCAGGATGGCTGTGACCGTGCCTGTTTTTTGGCGGAACAGCATGAAAACAAATATTTTCTAAATCACGGGTGGTATACAGGCTATCGCAAGCCAAAGCATCCATGATACGTGTGGCAATGCGAGGGGCAAAGCGTTCATCGCCAAAATCGCGTAACACTTGAGTAAGTTCACGACGGGTGGTTGTTGCCAATTTTTTAGCCAATGGCATATCAGCATCAGGGTTCATCCGCATATCCAGCGGCCCATCGTGGTTGAATGAAAAGCCACGCCCTGCTTGATCCAATTGCGGTGATGACACGCCAAGATCAAAACCAATCCCTGTCGCATCCTCCCATCCCACATCACTCAGGGCATCGGATAAACAAGAGAAATCTGCATGAATAATCTGAAATCGGGCATCTTCAGTCGCTAATTGTTCACCGATAGCAACAGCTTCAGGATCACGGTCTAATGCCAGCACACGCCCTTTTGGCGACAAACGATCCAGCAACATACGGCTATGCCCACCACGACCAAAGGTGGCATCAACATAATGACCATCAATATCATGGCACAGTAAATCAAGAAAAGCATCCGCCAATACGGGAATATGGGAGGGTGTAGACATTACAACCCTAATGCCTCAAGCATGGTACTATCCAGTGCATCTAATTCTGCCAATTCAGTTTCTTTGCGCCATGCTTCAGCATCCCAGATTTCAAAGGTGTTATTGGTTCCTGCAAAATGAATGGTTTTGTTTAATGCCGCATGATTGCGTAACGTCTGTGGAATCAGTACCCGCCCTTGTTTATCGGGCATTAATTCAAAAGCAGCACTCACCACCCGCCGATGAATACGACGCACCGTGCGATTGCTGGCAGGAAGCTCACGCAATGTTGCCAGCCATGTTTGCCATTCGGTCAAGGGGTAGGCGCGCAAACAATCATCAAGTAAATCACGCGTAATGATCAGCGGTTCATCGTTGTATGTTGAATGTAACACGTCACGGAAAGCAGCAGGGACATTGACCCGTCCCTTGGTATCCATGATGTTGGCATGACCACCCAAAAACATCGTTATGACCCCTTGATGATAAAACTACGTGTAACCCACGTTTACCCACTAAAGCCCACCATCCTTGTTCTTATCACTAAAACTGTCAAATTCGCACCCTAAAACAATAGGCTATGTATTTTTTCAGCCTAATGATTATCGTACTGAATTTACCGTACTATCTTAATTTTATCGAGTTGCAGTATCAAGGGAGTAAGTTCAAGCCTTTATTGTCTCTTCATGGGAGGGTTAAAACCCCCAGCTTTAGCTGGCTGCTTTTAGCGTCTTCTTTTAGAGTGCGTGGATGAATGAATATAGAAAAGGGCTTCCCTTTTAAGACGGGACAACCTGCAACTAAAAAAGCAAAGCTAATCCATAGTTTTTGTTGCAATATGGTGGATTAGCAGTGATTTTCTAACATGCTGTAACCCCTTGATTTTATTGCTGTCCCGTCTTACAAGGGAAGCCGAACAACAGATGCAGGGCGTTGATTTAGTATAGGTGATTATTTACCAATCATTCTTACATACCTACAAAACAGGCCACACCCCAACGCCCTGACGAATAATAGCATGTTCAGCATCGGTAAGATCAACCACTGTCGTGGGTTCACTGCTGCCCCATCCTGCATCTAGCAGCAGTGCATCGTGGTGCTTGATGCCGCTTGCAATAACATCAGGGTCGATGCTGACCATCGCTTCGTTTTGAAACTGCATGGATGTCGCAAGCAGGGGCTGCCTTAATTCTTGTAGCAGCATAGTGCATACTGCATGGTTGGGCATGCGAATACCGATTTCTTTGCGTTTGTTTAATACCCGTCGATGAATCGCAGCATTCGCTGGCAAAACAAAGGTGAAAGGGCCAGGCAAGTGGCGTTTGAGTATGCGGTGGTCTTGGTTATCAATTTTTACGAAGGTTGCCGCTTGCGATAGATCATGACAAACCAATGACCATAAATGACGGTCCTCCAAACCACGCAATGTACGCACACTTTGTTGCGCTGCAAAAGCATCACATAACATCATGATGGCATAGGTGGTTTCCGTTGGCACAACAACAAAACAGCCATCACGCATGCGCGAGGCAATATGGCGGATTTGACGAATCTGTGGACGTTCTGGATGAATCCGCATGTGTTCAAAGTTTGCCATTACCGCTCCATTGCTGTGGCTTGAAAACTTTTTTCTAATGAAGCATCCATCACACAAGTATAATCATCCATACGCGCCAATAATGCACCCGTGGCAGGGTCAATAAACTCAATCATTGCTTCAACTTGTGCTGAGTCTTCTTCATTGATGCGAATGCGAACATCCACCCCATTATCGGGGAAGTGTTCGACATATTGACGGTAATGCCCTGCAAAAACAGGTAATGAGCCGATGCCGTGACGTTCAAATGCCCATAAAATCATCATTTGAAAGCTACCATCCAACGCCAAAGGATCAGCCAACCAGCTTGATCGCATGGGGTATTCAATCCATTGATCGGGGGATGGTGCTGTTAACACACGGGCATGAATGGCATCGTCAGCATAGCCTGATATTTCGACCAAGGCGTGTAAATCAGGGCCATGAAACAAACGATCATCTTGGTAAATGTTTTGCATTGGGTGGGGCCATGCGTTGAGATTGGGTAAAGGTTCAGCAATCGGCGCAATGGGGTAATGTTCCACTAACACAATAGATGCACGCGCATGAACCGTTGGTTCTGCATGCTCATGGGTGGTATGAATTTCAACAGGAATACTGTATTGCCCATCTTGCCGTTCTGCAACAGCCGCAACCATCGCCACCATGTGATGCTCTGCATGCTGTAAGGTAATTGCTTTGAGTACCCGTAGCGATTCAAAGCCATGAAATAATAACCCTGGGTTTTGATGAATAGCAGCATGTGCCATCCATTCAACCATCATTGCCATCGGTAATACAGCTTGATGATTCATCACATGGGATGATAGAAAGGGGTAATCATCAAGGGATAAAGTTAATTCAAGCGCAGGTGATAAAGCTGCATGGTTAGTCGTTGCAATTAAAGGATCATTATTACCTTCAGTCGATTGAGCATCATGACTACCAAGAATCACCATCTCTACCGCACCATCTTGCGCACTGCGCAACTCATTAAGCAGATAAGCCGCGCCTGCATCGAGGTCAATCACATCAATGCCTTCATTGGCAAAAATTTCTTTTAATGCTGGCGTGACCATGCCACCATCCCAAGGTCCCCAGTTAGGGGCAATGACGCGGCAATCAGGACGAAGCATCGCTTGGTGCTGTGCTTCTTTGTTCAAAACCTCATTGGCAATGGCATAATCAACTTGACCAACACGCCCAAAACGCGCCGTGGATGACGAAAATAAGACCATCAATGCAACAGGATCATTATTGGTCGCCGACATCAGGGCGCGAAGCCCTGCCACTTTGGTGTTGTACACCTGTGAGAATTGTTCATGGGTTTTATCAGCGATCAAACGATCAGCCAACACTCCTGCACCATGGATAATCCCCTTTACGCCGCCATGTTGAGCGCGAACTTCGCCAATTAACCATGCAACATCATCAGCATGGGTAATATCCACCGCACGGTACAGGGCGCGTCCGCCTGCATCTTCAATGGCTTGTATGGTGCTGCGAATCTCTCGCCCAGACAACACTTGTTGGTAGGCAGCATTTAATTCACGGGGGTGCAGTGGCGTATCAGCATTCGCCATAAGGGCATGCTTTATTTCTGTTTCAGCGGTGACACTCACTAACCATGCTGGCTCATCATCAGGAAAAGGACTGCGCCCAAGCAACAACAAGGTTGCCTGTGTTGCTTTCGCCAAAGCAATAGCCACATGCGCTGTAACACCCCTCGCACCACCACTGACCACCACCAAATCACCTGCTACCACAGGCAATTCGCCTGGCTCATCAGGCAACGGGGCATCAACCAAATCAAGCGTCACCAGAGCATGCTCACTGATGCCAATTTCTAGTGGGGGGAAATTTTGACATGCTGCTTGCACCAGATCGTTCATCCGAGCTTCGCCATCTGTAAGCGTTTGTGCAAGATCCACTGCCATGCAAGCCACTTCTGACCATTCTAATCGTACCGTTTTAAGCAAGCCTGCTAAACCACCTGATACAGGGTTTACGATAGACGGTGCATCTTTGCTTGCAAAACCGCATTGCCCATTCAAGCGAGAAACCGTAACCAAACGCGATTGCTCGGTGCAACGCAATACCGTTTCAAGCTGTTGAAGCAAGGCAACATATTGCCATAGCTGTGTATCGTTAATGCCTGATTCTGGCGTAAGCAACACCAAGGCATGCAAGTATTCTGGCGCATCAGGCATGGTCGCAAGGTCAATCATTGTTACCTGATAACCTGCTTTTTGCCATGCCGCAGCCAATGCTTTGGCATCAGTCGAGCCATCATCGGTTAGCCAACACAGTGCGTTCTTTGCTACGCTTATTTTTTGTCCATCGTGTTGCCATGGCGTTAAGTGAATGCACTGTCGAATAATGGAAGGTTTAGCGATGACATCTATGGCGGTTGATGTTTCTGTGGCAAGTTTTGCAATGGTTTCTGCTACCGTAGCTTCAGTCTCATCTTGATGTAAAAAGGCAATAATATCTGCCAAGGTTCGCAACTGCCCCAAAAGATCAGGTGTGATCGTCGGTGACGCTGGCAGCGCATCTTGCAATGCCGCGAGAATCTCCACCCGCTTGATCGAATCAATACCCAAATCAGTATCCAAACTCATGCCATGATCCAGCATATCGACGGGGTAGCCTGTTTTTTCGGCAACCACGCGCAAAAGTGTTTCGGCAATCATGTCGTTACTTTCAGAACTTGCTACAGCGGCAGAAGTCGCTGAACCAGCAAGGTGGGTGATAATTTGACCTAAGGTTCGCAATACGCCCAAATCTTCTGGTGTAATCGCAGGGGCATCAGGTAATGCCGTTTGCAGCGCAGCAAGAATTTCTACCCGTTTGATGGAATCAATGCCCAAATCACCATCTAAGGTCATACTCCGATCTAGCATGGCAACAGGGTAGCCTGTTTTTTCGGCAACGACCTGAAACAAACAATCAGCGGTATGATGATCATCGTCATTATCAACAAATGCAGGAGCAATAGCCACGTTGGAGTCTGCTTCCGTGCTGCCTTGTAAGTGGGTAATAATTTGCCCTAATGTTTGCAATACACCAAGATCTTCTGGCGTGATTACAGGCGCATTAGGCAATGCTGTTTGCAAGGCGGCAAGAATCTCTACGCGCTTGATAGAATCAATACCCAAATCACCATCTAAGGTCATGCTATCATCCAGCATGTCTACAGGGTATCCTGTTTTTTCTGCAACGGTATCCAATAAGGTGCTTCGGATGGGTGTTGTACCAACAGGTGTTGCTGCAACGGGTGCTGGAGCAACAGGTGCTGGAGCAACAGGTGCTGTCGCTGGTATGACTTGGTTTGCTACTGGTGTCATTTGTTGCTCTAGCAACACCATTAAAGATCGCGTGGCTTCTTCTTGTCCATGTAAGAATTGTTCATGCAAACGCGCTGTTTGCGTTTGAATGCTTTGCAGGGTTTGTATGCCTTGGCTTAATACATGTTGGTCAACAACAGGTGCTGGTGATGTTGTCATTTTTTTATTCACCGCAACCTCGGAATGGAATGGTTTTTTTTGTATTGCTGGCGTGCTTATTGCAGGAGAAGATACAGCAACCTTCGCCGATGATTCAGAAGGCTTGGTCTGAATAGCTTTAGGGCGTGGAGGACGCGCTTTTTTAGGTGTGAAAGGGTTCGCACCGCACAAGGGAATCCGCAATACTGGCTTATCATCGTGCTGTTTGGCAGGAATGTTTACATCCCACGCCGCGCCATCAACGGCATGCCCCAATGCCGATAACCGTGCCAAAAGACAAGCAAAATCATAAATGCTGGATCTGTGACCTTGAGACGCATCAATCGCTATAGCATGGTGGGGTTGATCACCCAAAATAGCACCCACCATGGCAGATAAACGATTCTGTGGCCCTAGTTCAATAAAAATACGTGTGCCTGCTGCATACATCGCTTCTATTTGATCGACAAAAGCAACAGGGTTTGCCAACTGCTCTGCTAATAATTGTTGACTGGCATGATGCTCGCTTGGGTAAAGCTCGCCTGTTGTGTTGGCATACACAGCGATTTTGGCTTCATGCCAATCAATCGCTGCTAGATGCGTTGCCAATGGTGCCACGGCATCACTGACAAAACGACTATGAAAGGCAACATTCACATCCAGTTTTTTACAACCAACATCTACCGTTTTTAGGTACACCATGGCAACATCAATCGCTGTACTAC
The DNA here is from genome assembly GCA_964458185.1 of uncultured Zetaproteobacteria bacterium. GTDB lineage: Bacteria > Pseudomonadota > Zetaproteobacteria > Mariprofundales > Mariprofundaceae > AB-137-C09. The sequence continues at coordinate 16,510 of CAYWFG010000005.1, read as the reverse complement.
TGCCTGAAATAACGCCCTGCTTGGGCATATTTCGATTAGCCAACACCACATCCCACTGCTGGGATTGAATCATCTTCTCAATGTCCGACAATGGTGCAAAAACAGCAAGCATCGCACCGTCACTGGCATCCGCTGCTGTCGCCATTAATTCACCACGAATCCGCGATAAATGGTACAATGCCTCGGTGTCAAACACCCCTGCCGCACAGAGTGCAGGAAGTTCACCATAACTATGCCCAGCATAAGCATCAGGGTGAATAGCAAAAGCATTCAATAATGCATGGGCAGCCATGCCAATCGCGCCCAATGCAGGTTGTGCGATGGTGGTAATATGCAATGCTTTTGCCGCTTCTTTTTTTGTTTCATCATCAAAAAAGGAACGGGGGTAAATGTATTCAGATAAAGGCTGATCACCTTGTTGATCATCAGCATCAGCTTTTGCCAAGGCGTTAAAAAACACAGGAAAATGCAACGCAAGGTCATGCAGCATGTGAGGGTAAGGTGCGCTTTGCCCAGGAAATAACACGGCTATCGGCATCTCTTCATTGCCGCTAGCAAAAAATACGCCATCAGGGGTTTGCCATGTTGCTTCATTGTTTTGCAATTGTGCCAAAGCATGCCGCCGTTGGGCATGCTGATCGGTTTGCTGGCATTCAACCACCCAGCTTAGACGGCATGATGCAGTAGCATCAAACGCTTGCCGTGTTGCCGCAGCCTGACGGCGCAATGCTAGCCAATCGTCATGAATTTCTATGGCGGATAGTGTTTTGTGCAAGGCTTCGATGCTTGACGCAGATAAAGCAAACCATTGAACATAATCCACCCAGTCATGCCCTTGTTTTTCAGCTTGATGTTCTTCAAGTAAACAATGGTAATTACTGCCACCAAAACCCAAGGCACTCACACCAGCACGGCGGGTGTTTTCACGGCTATGCAGCCAAGGGCGTGATTCGGTATTGATAAAAAAGGCTGAATATTCGGCAGTGATTTCTGCTCTAGGGCGTTTAACTTTAATGCTAGGCGGTAATACTTTGTGGTACAAAGCCAAGCTGCTTTTGATTAACCCTGCAACCCCAGCAGCAGCTTTGGTGTGACCAATTTGAGATTTCACCGAACCCAGCGCGCACCACGGACGATCTGCCGCACCAAAGACTTGTTGCAAGGCATTGACTTCTACACCATCACCCACCCGCGTTCCAGTGCCGTGTGCTTCAATCAAACCAATGCTGCGTACATCAACACCGCCTTGTGCATAGGCACGACGAACGGCTTTTTGTTGCCCTGTTGCGTCGGGTTCATAAATCGCAGATTCACTACCATCGCTGGACGTTCCCAGCCCTTTGATCACAGCATAAATACGATCATTATCACGTTCGGCATCTGCCAAGCGTTTCAACACAACAATACCAATGCCTTCGCCCAAGGTTGTGCCATCGGCATCAGCATCAAAAGAACAAGCATGCCCCGAAGGCGATAACGCAGGGGTCTTGCTAAAACAACTGTACATAAACACATCATTGAATGTGTCAACGCCACCCGTGATTACCATATCAGAACGACCCGCAGCCAATTCCAAGGCAGCAAGATTCAACGCACTAAGCGAACTTCCACAGGCCGCATCCACAACGCAATTGGTTCCACCAAAATTAAAATGCTTGCTGATACGCCCTGCAACCACATTGCCCAACAAACCAGGGAAGGAGTTCTCTTGCCATTGGGTGTAACTATCAGCGATACGGGTAATCACATCATCAGCCGTCTCTTGGTCAACGCCTGCTTCTTGCAGTGCTTTGCGCCAACGAGGATGCCCCAAGCGTGCGCCCAAAGGAATCACCAACTCCAAAGCACCCGTCACCCCTAAAATAACGCTAACTTGTTCACGATTAAAGGCAACCCCTTCGCCGTAACCCGCATCTGCCAGTGCTTGTTCTACTGCAACCAAGCCCAACAATTGAGAGGTATCTATCGCCGCTAAGGCATTGGGTAGCACGCCGTATTTCATCGGTTCAAAATCAACACTCGGTAAAAAACCACCCTTATTGCCATAGACTTGGTCGGGTGCCGTCGGCTCGGGATTGTAAAGCGTGTTCGTGTCCCAATGAGTGTCAGGAATATCGGTAATGGCATCAACGCCATCACGAATATTCTGCCAAAACTGCATCACATTTTCAGCCTGTGGAAAAATATTGCCAATGCCAATAATCGCCAAAGGCGTGAATTCAGCTTGTTCTGTTAGGGGGTGTTCGCCGTTGCTGTTCAACTGACAAGCTCCTTAATCTGCTCTAAGGGAATAGGAGAAAAGGCATCGTTGCCTAAACGGGGGTGAAGGCCTTGCCCGCGCCAACACTGTTGACGCAACTGCATCGACGCACCAAACAAAATATTCAGTGCCACGGCAACGACTTGCCGATCAGATGGTGCGTCAAGGCATGAGTCTTTCACCCATTCATTAAATGCTCCCATCGCAGGACCACACCAAATCTGATAATCCATCATGCGGTCTGCCTCACCTGTATTTGCCCAAACAGGCGATTGCCCAAGGTACCAACGAAAAATCAATGCCATACGGTGTTTTTCATCGTGTTCGGCGCGCTTCACCTGCTTAGGGTCGCGGTGAGAAAAATAAGCTTTCGTTTGCTGCCATATTTGCTCTAAAGGCATACGAAACCACATTTTTTCTAATTTGTCGCGTTCACTGGTTGGAATAGCAGCAATGCTGTCATATTGGCAGTACAGGGCATACAAACGTGTAGCGCGCATGGGGAACATGGTGCCACGTTTGACCACTTGCACATGCACACCCATTTCAAACATATCACCCGAGGGAGCCATGGCAATGTCTGCTTGCCGTGTTTGGGCAAGTATCTTGCGCACAACATCACTGGTGCCTGATTCTATGCAGGCTTGATTGATCGTGCCTGTGACCAAATAAGCAGCTCCCATAGCAAAAGCCGCTGCCGCAGAGGCTGGCGTGGCAATACCCCCGCCTAAACCAAGACGTAAGCGTTGATGGTATGCATGCTGTTGTTGCAGCGTGTTTTTTAATGCCAATAAAGTAGGGAACAAGGTCAATGCAGGGCGATTGTCGGTATGCCCACCAGAATCAGCTTCAGCGGTAACATCTTGTGCCATCGGTATTTTTGCCGCCAGCGTCGCTTGCTCGGCAGTTAATACCCCATCATCAACCAAGCGTTGCAACATAGATGCAGGAGGCGGTGAAAAAAACTTACGCGCTATTTCTTCACGGGATACTTTTGCCATGATTCGATTGGGTGTAATGATTTGCCCTTGGTCATTGCGATGAATGCCATGGGTGCGGTAGCGTACCAATGGCAATGTCAAATCAAGGAATGCCGATGCCTCAATCAAGCGCACCGAACGGTAACAGTATAAATCAACCAAGGCTTCTTCAAGGTGAGGTTCTGTCGGGCTATGAATCAGGTTACAACCAAAGGGGAATGGCTCGCCTGATTGCAAATGAACAATCGCTGTATCGACGGCATCTATGGGTAATCCTGCAGCACCAAAAAAACCCAACATACCAGCCTGACCCAAGGCACGAACCAAGCGCGTTGAACTGATGCCTTTTGCCATAGAGCCACCGACATAAGCATAACGAAGCCCCAAATCTGCACAAAAGCCCGCATTCCCCAGTTGAGTGAGCGGCAAAGCAGGAAGCACCGATAGCCAAGGATGTGTATTGCTACTATCCATATTGGCAGGGTTATGTTCTCCCGCTTGCACCACCCAGCCTCGCTCTTGACGAAAAAAGAACAAGGGGTAATTAATATTGCGTAACAACGGTAAACAAGCAGGGGAATCTAAACTGACCGCTTTGCCAATAGGCGAAAACAGACCAGAAGGCACAGGGGTAAATGGTTCGCTAGTCAAAAAAGGCTCTCTCAAACACTACTTTTAATATAAAATTCAGAATGTGCGCATATTAGAAAGCTTTTTCTTTTCGTCCAGCAAGAAAATTGCCACCCATCAATATTTTTTACTGCGCTGCTTTTTTATCTATGCTTCCAAGTGGTTCCAGCAGGACTGTCTTCAAGCACAATCCCTTCCGCCAAAAGCGTGGCGCGAATCTCATCAGCCCGTGCAAAATTACGGTCTTTACGCGCTTGCATGCGCGCTTGAATCTGTGCTTCAACACGCTCGGATAAAGTTACATCATTCCCTTGAAACCATTGATCTGCCGTATGTTGGGCAATAGCAAGGTGTTCGGTCATTGCTTTAAATGAGGCAATCAAGTCGTTCATACTTTTGCTATTGTTATCTAAAGCGCGATTAATATGGTGGCAGCAGTCAAATAATACACTTAATGCTTCAGGGGTATTAAAGTCATCATTCATAGCCTTGGTAAAGCCAGCAGGCAGCGCAGAACTTAGCGCAGCATCCCTATTCGTCGATTCTAAACGCTGGCGCGTGGTATAAAGACGATCCAAACTTGCTTTTGCAGTATCCAAGGAAGCATCAGAAAAATCCAGTGGCGAGCGGTAATGTGTGGTAAGTATAAACATGCGCAATACTTCAGCATCATAGCGCGCCAATACTTCACGAATGGTAAAAAAGTTACCCAATGATTTGGACATTTTTTCTTCGTTAATATTGACAAAACCATTGTGTAACCAATAACGCGCAAAATCACCGCCGTTGGCAGCACAGGCTTGGGCAATTTCATTTTCATGATGAGGGAACTTCAGATCCATGCCGCCGCCATGAATATCAAAACTTGCACCTAGGTGGGCGCAACTCATCGCTGAGCATTCAATGTGCCAACCGGGACGACCATAACCCCATGGTGAATCCCAGCCAACTTCACCCGCCTTGGCAGGCTTCCACAACACAAAATCTAAAGGGTCACGCTTTTGTTTATCTATCGCAACACGGCTGCCCGCTTCTAGTTGATCGATGTTTTTACCTGAAAGTTTGCCGTAGGGCGAAAATTTTCGTACCGCATACAACACATCCCCTGTGTTGCTGATATAGGCTTGCTCTTTTTCAATCAACGTCGCAATCATGGCTTGTATTTCTTTCATGTGCGTGGTGGCACGGGGCTCTAGCGTCGGGCGCAAACAACCCAAGGCATCCATGTCTTCATGAAAGGCTGCAATCATGGTTGCGGTTAATGTATCAATGGCAATATTATCTTTCGCCGCACGCTGGATGATTTTGTCGTCCACATCGGTAAAATTTCGCGCATAGCGAACGTCATAGCCAAGTGCCAATAACCAACGGAAAATCACATCAAAGACAACCATTACCCGCGCATGTCCCACATGGGAATAATCATAAACGGTCACGCCACAAACGTACATACCCACAGCATTCTCTTGCAATGGAGTGAAATCCTCTTTGCCGCGTTGCATGGTATTGTAGAGGCGTAAACCACTCATGTTTGTTGCATCTGTGCCAAACGGGCTTTCACACCTTCATCACCAAGAAATGCAATGACAGCACCCATTTCAGGGCCATGAGTGCAGCCTGTCAGTGCAATGCGCAGCGGCATAAACAAGGCACGACCTTTTTTATCTGTTGCGCTGCGTATCGCTTGTGTCCATGGCTTCCAATGCCCTGCATGATGCTGCCAAGCATCCAAGGCTGCGGCATAAAAATCATCGCCTGCGCCTTTGCTAATCACGAAGGATTCATCATCCAAGGGGTGGCTGGCATCAATTAATCGTAAAAAGGCACGCGCTTCTTCAACCTTGTTGATGTTCGCTTGAATCAAGCTCGCATAAGCCTGTAATTGTTCCTTGTCACAAGACGGAGCGTAAGCACTAATTTTGCTCGCTAAATCAGCAACAGGAAGCGCATGCAAGCGTTGACTGTGCTGCCGCCACATGCCCTCATCCATCCAGCGAACAGAAGCGGTGGAGATATGTTTCGCTTGAAAGGCAGCGGCAAGCGCATCTATGGTACGCGCATCATCAGGCATGTTTGGATGCCCTAAACGTGCCATCGCCTGCACCAAGGCATCAGGCAACAAACCATCACGGCGTAAATCAGCCACGTTATGACTGCCCGTACGTTTAGACAGCTTTGCACCATCGGCTCCTAGCAATAAACCATGATGCAAATAAACGGGGGGGGTATATTGCAGGTGTTGCAACAACCAAACTTGGTACGCTGAATTGGTTAAATGATCGTCACCACGCAAGGCATGGGTAACGCCATCTAAGGCATCATCTACGGCATTGGGCAATAAAAAAGTAAAGCTACCATCACTGCGCACAACCACAGGATCATCCAAGTCACGGCAATGAAAATCAACGGTGCTACGCAATAAATCATGAACGGTAACCATCGAATCATCGTTCTGATAAATCGCCAACCGCCAAACATAAGGTTCGTTGCTCATCCGTTGCGTTCGTTCAGCCAAAGAGAGCTTGCGACAGCGACTATTGTAACGCGGCGGCAAACCGCGAGAACTTGCTAATTTACGATCCAAATTCAATTGGTGCTCAGAACAAAAACAAGGGTAGGCATGCCCCAGATCTGCCAATGTAGCCAAGGCTTGTTGATGATCACTTGCATGCCCACTTTGAAAACGTGGTTTGCCATCCCATGGTAGCCCCAGCCACAATAAGTCTTCTTTTATCGCTGCAATGTATTGATTTTGAGAGCGATTTTCGTCGGTATCTTCAAAGCGCAATAAAAACTTTCCGCCGTGTTGTTTGGCGAACAGATAGTTTAAAAGTGCCGTGCGGACATTCCCCAAATGAATCAGTCCCGTAGGACTGGGGGCAAAACGGGTGATAACAGAAGGTTCTCGGGAAGTCATGGGTGTTGAATGATCCTTTTAGCAACGGGGATTTATTAAAAGTAGCTATACTGTGTATGCTAACCAATACAATCGCGAAGTTTGGTGTCAATTTTTAAAATATGGTTGACCAACCAACTGTGCAAAAAGTCATGCAGCTTTTGAATAAGGTCTTCTGACGTACCTTCTATTTCAAAACGCTTCACATACTTACCAAAAGCAGCCAGTAATTTTGCATGGTGTTCTTTATTGGTTGAGGCAATAGAGCATCGGTGAGTACGCATGCAGATTTCTTCGTAGCAAAAATGGCTACGGGTGAAAATACCAAGATTACTCAATAAATTCTTAATATAGCGATCATTAATATCACCCGTTGCCATGTGTGCCTCAAGGTCAGCTAGGTATTGAAATAAAATTTTGTGTTGTTGATCAATACCATCATCGCCCGTACAGTATTCATCTTTCCAGTCTATCGACATGATTGTGTCCTCTGAATTCGACTCGTTTTTCAGCAGTAATTACATTCAACAATAATACGCAATCTAGCAAAATAATTTTCAATGGCAATGAAGATGGAATTTGCGCAGTGCATATTTACCAGCAGGCGTTAGGATTTGACCGTGCATATCTTTTACCGTTATACTATTCATGTTTCCCTTATGTTTTTCATGACTATGGTTGCATCAGGGGCAGCAATGGCTGGAGTCAAGCAGGCGGCTGATGCCATTGTTTATACAGATGGTAGCGTGTATTATTGCGATGCTTACAGCATGGTTCCCTTAGAAAAAATAAAAAAGCTGCTGGCTGACGGTGCGGTTGTATCGGCGAGTTGGCAATTTAAAATCACACGCCAGCGCAATTATTGGCTGGATCAAAGCGTGGCTAGCAAAGAAATTATTCGCCAAGTCACCCCCGATCTGATTGCAAGTCGTTGGATGCTACTTAATGTTACCACGGGCGTGGTTAAAACTACCCGTTCATTGCAACACGCCTTGCAATTTTTGCTAAATATAGAGCATATCCCATTGATTTCACTCGAAGACATCACGCAATGGAAGGCTGATGGCTATTTGCAAGAAAAATACGCTATTCATGTACGTTTACATATCAGCGATGGTATCATCACACCAACGGGCTGGCGTACGTGGCTTCGCCTAGGGAAAACAGTAGCTATTCACAGCCTTACCTTGCCATGAATAAACTGTTTCGCATTTTACCTTTGCTGCTATCGCTGGTGTTATTTATTGCGATTGTTTTTTTTCTACCTGCTCGAGAACTCACCTCTACCGCTTTACTCGGCTGGATAAACACTATTTTATTGTTTATTGTGGCTGTTTCTTTATTTTTTTATGGTATCCGTTTATGGCGACAAAAAACAGAGCAACGAGCAGGGTCAACCTTGCGCGCAAAGTTGGTGATGGCTTTGGTCGGCATGCTGCTTATCCCTGCGGTCTTATTGCAAGGTTCTGCCAGTTATGTGGTAAATCGCGGGCTAAATGATTGGTTTGATATTCGCGTAGAAGAACTGCTGAACCGCGCAATGAAGCTAGCCCAAGGATTGTACAGCCGTATTGACCAAGAGCTTCATCATAGTGTATTGGAAGCATCCAGTGATGCTTCGCTGCGTGCGCTTTTGGCAACCTTCCCTTTCAGTAGCAGTGAATTGAATATTCACATGAATGCACTCATCATCACCCATGATTGGGAAAGCATGCAAATTTTTGATCGCAATGAGCGATTGATTGCCAGTGTTCAACAGCAAGAATTAAGTGCGCTTAAGGGCGCGGTGCTAACTGAGCAAGCTCATATTGCCATGACCCTTAAAAAAATAACCAGCGAGATTCAAAGCAAAGATGGGCGTGAACAAGATATCGCCTACGCCCCCATTATTATTCATCAAAAAGTTATTGCCCTGATTCGGGTAGCCGTCTGGATGCCTGATGGACTGGTTGCCAATGCCCGCGCACTAGAAGAAGACAATAAAACCTACCATCAATTAGCACGCGACCGTGAATCTTTAGGGCTTACTTTTGATTATTTAATGACTTTGATCACGTTGGTCATTATGTTTATCGCAGGCTTCATTGCCTTTCGTTTTGCGCGCCAATTAACCCGACCTATTGAACAATTAGCACAGGCCCTAAAGCGTGTAACTACAGGTGATTTAGATGTTTTTATCGCAAGCTCACCCAACGATGAATTGGGCAGTCTGGTAACATCATTCAACATCATGACCAGCCAATTAAAACGAAACACGCAAGCCGTTGAAGATAGCAAAAAGGAATTAAGCAAGGCCTTGTCTGACAGTCAGCAAGACAAGCATATTTTAGAAAACCTGCTGGCAAACCTAGAAGTTGGTGTGTTACTGGTGCATCAAGATGGGCATATTCACCTGAGTAATCAATCGTTTTCTCGCCTTTTGGATATTGACCCGCAAGTTTTAGCACGCATTGCTCCCGACAGCACCTTAGCAACCATTAATATGCCTGCTGCTACCGCTCGCATGCAAATGATTTATCATGTTTTAGAAGAGTTAAAAGCCAGCACCGAGCAAAGCGTACAACGTCAGTTGGATGTATCATTGGGCAATAAAGAACGTTTATTGTTGGTGCGTGGGGTATCACTATCCATTCCTGAACCGTCAGGTTTTAAGGGGTATTTATTGGTAATTGATGACCTTACAGAGCTAGCAGAAGGACAACGGCATAAAGCATGGGGTGAAGTCGCACAACGGGTTGCCCATGAAATTAAAAACCCCTTAACCCCGATAAAATTGGCAGCAGAACGACTACAAAACCGCATTGAAAAGAAAAAAATTGACCTCGATATTTTTTATAAGTGTGCCAAAACTATTATCCAGCAAAGTAATCGTTTGTTGCGGTTAACCAGTGATTTCTCTACCTACACCAGCCTTCCTAAACCTCGTTTTTCGCAAGTTTCAGTTGCTATTTTCACAGAAGAAATGGCTGACTTGTACACTGCTTATCCGCGAGTCAAGGTGCAACAGGGTGAATCTGATTGGACATGCGCTTGTGATGCCGACCAAATTCGGCAAGTGCTGTTGAACTTGATGGATAATGCCCTTGCAAGCACCGCTGCAACGGGTGCGTCGGTGCGCATGTATATACAACAAGAGGGTGGCACGACGACCTTTCATGTTGAAGATGATGGCATGGGCATCCGCGAAGAAAATGCCGTGAGTATTTTCACCCCCTATTTTTCAACCAAAACTGAAGGCTCGGGACTTGGTTTGTCTATTTCTATGCGTATTGGTAAGGAGCATGGGGGTGAGTTGTTGTTATTATCCAACAGTACCCCGACACATTTTTGTTTATATATTCCAACGCAAACTGCATAATGGAGGCGTGATGAATCCGCATATCATGATTGTTGATGACGAAGAAGCGATCCGTGAATCACTGCAAGGGGTGCTTGAGGACGAAGATTATATAGTCAGCACCGCAGCAACAGGGGAAGAGGCTATTGCCTATTGCCGCAAACACTCGATTGATTGCCTGCTGTTAGATATATGGATGCCGGGCATTGATGGTCTTGAAACCATGACCCGATTGCATCACATTGATGCAGATTTACCGATTATTATCATGTCTGGTCATGCCACCGTTGAAATTGCTGTGCAAGCAACCCGCCAAGGTGCTTTTGATTTTTTAGAAAAACCATTATCCAGCGACAAACTGCTCATCTTACTAAGAAATGTATTACAAAAGCGCAAGCTTGAGCGTGAAAACTCAGGGCTAAAACAAGACTTGCGTCAGCGTTCGCGCTGCGAGTTACTTGGTGAAAACCCTGAAATCGTACGTGTTCGTCAACTTATTCGCAGGGTTGCAGCTAGCAACACACCCGCCTTGATTCTTGGTGAACATGGTACGGGCAAGGCGATTGCGGCACGCATGATTCATCAATATTCGTCCCGCGCTCATGCTCCGCTCGTAGAGTTAAATGTTGCAGGCGTGCCAGAACAACAAATGGTATCGGAGTTGTTTGGTCACGAAAAAGGCGCGTTCCCTGGTGCGCTGCATAAGCAAATCGGTCGCTTTGAGCAAGCGCATCAAGGGATTTTGTTGATTGATGAATTAGCAGATTTATCTATGGGTATCCAAGCACGGGTATTGCGTGGCATGCAAGAGCGTCGCATCACCCGTCAAGGGCTGCCTGCGCCTGTTGCCGCAGATGTCCGCGTGATTGCAGCATCCTCTCATGACCCTGAACAATTGTTACAGCAACAGCGTTTGCGCGAAGATTTTTATTACCGTTTAAACATCGTCACTATTCATTTACCACCACTGCGTGATTATTTGAGTGATTTTCCTTTGTTGGTATCAACCTTGGCAGATGAACAAACCAAAACCCTTGGTGGTTCAGCGGTTTCTTTTTCTGATGATATGATTACACTGTTAAAAAGCTACCCTTGGCTGGGTAATATTCGTGAACTGCGTAATTATATTGAGCGTTGTCATATTCTTTCACCGGGGGAGATGATCACTCCTGCAACCATGCCACCGTTAGATACCGTAACCCACCAAGGTAGCTCGTCATCGGCGCAAAAAAACACGTTCAACCATGAGACCTTTAACCATGCTAAAGAAACCTTTGAACGGAACTTTTTACAGTACCACTTACAAAAAAATAACTGGAATATTATGCGTACAGCGACAGAAATAGGCATCGAACGCAACCAACTCTACCGCAAAATAAAAGCCTATGAGCTAACGGATGATAGCAAAATATGAATGTCCTTATTCTTGGTGCGGGTGAAGTCGGCTACCATATTGCAGAACGCCTCGCCAGAGAAGGCAATAATGTTTCAGTGGTCGATAATAACGAAGACCGATTAAAGCGTGTCGCCAATAATATGGATGTTCGTACTGTGCTGGGGGAGGCAAGTCACCCCAGTGTTTTGGCACGCGCTGGTGCTGCCGATGCAGAGTTGTTGATTGCTGCCACAGTAAGCGATGAAAGCAATATGTTGGCTTGTCAGGTGGCGCATTCATTGTTTAAAGTCACCACCAAAATGGCGCGTATTCGTGAGCCTGATTTTATTCAATACAGCAGCAAATTATTTGGTCGTGATGATTTACCCATTGATACCATTATTTCGCCTGAACGTGAGGCAGCCAATTCAATCATGCGCCGTTTGCAGGTGAGTTCGGCACTGGACGCACAAGATTTTTCATCAGGGCGGGTACAATTATTAAGTATTAAAATATCACCCAAAAGTCGTTTGGCAGGTATTTCGATTGCAGATATTTCAGAACGACTGGGCGATACTGCTGCTTGCGTGGTTGCGCATGAACACAATGGAATATGGCGTGTTCCTGATGGTAGTACATCATTGCTCGCGGGTGACAGTGTGTATTTGGCTGTGGCACGCATCAAGGTTGAAGATTTATTTCACCATTTAGAAGGCAGCGCGACGACCGAACACCAAGGGCGACGAAATGTGATGATTATTGGTGGTGGTCATATTGCTTATATTGTTGCCAAACAATTAGAGAAGCGCGGCATTCACACCAAAATTATTGAGCACAATCCCAAGCGCGCCGATTGGATGGCGCGAAACCTAGAGCGCAGCGTTGTTATTTGTGGCGATGCCTTGGATCGGGTGTTGTTAGAAGAAGAGAATATTGATGATATGGATGACTATATAGCCCTCACCAACGATGATGAAACTAATATTTTAGGCAGCTTGATTGCCAAAAAATACAAAGTCCCCCATATTATCACCTTAGTGAACCGCACTATTTATTCGCGTTTGGTGCGTGAGATAGGGCTTGATATTGTAGTCTCTCCACGTTTAACAACGGCAGCATCTATTTTGCGTCATGTGCGTAAAGGTAAAATCTATGGCATGTCATCGCTGGGGGATGGCTCGCTTGAAGTGCTAGAAGCAGAAGCCTTAAAAACTTCGGCGATTGTCAATACGCCATTGCACCAATTAAACTTTCCCAAACAATCTATTGTTGCTGCGATTATTCGCGGTGAACGGGTGATTATTCCCAATGGAAACAGCGTCATTATCTCAGGCGACCATGTACTGATGGTGGCTCAGGCAGAGAGCGTGCCACAGGTTGAATCCATGTTTGAAGTCAGTTTAGAGTTTTTCTAAACCATGCATATTCGCGGCATCGTCTGGATTTTGGGTATTCTAAGCCTGTTGTACGGCATCAGCATGCTTATCCCTGCTGCGATAGCTTTGTTTTATGACTCAGGGGAGTTTTATCACTTTGCCTTTGCCTGCATGCTTACCTTGGTTATTGGCGCAGTTGCATTTTTTTATTTTGGTGAACAACCCGAACGTTTAAGCCACCGTGATGGCTTTTTGATTGTTGCTTTGGCTTGGGTTCTTTTATCTATCTTGGGCGCACTTCCTTTCATGACCACCAATGTCTGCCCGTCGATCTTTGATGCTTTGTTTGAATCAGCTTCTGGCTTAACCACAACAGGCGCAACGGTTTTATCCAATCTTGATACCATGCCCCATTCCATTTTATTTTGGCGTTCGATGCAAGAATGGTTGGGGGGGATGGGAATCATCGTTCTTGCCGTGGCAATCATGCCGTTGCTAGGGGTCGGTGGCATGCAATTGTTTCGCGCAGAAACCCCAGGTCCTGTGAAAGATAAACTCACGGCGAGAGTCACAGAGACAGCCAAGGTTTTATGGTATATTTATTTGATGATGACGGTGGTATGTGCCATTGCTTATGCACTGGCAGGGATGGGTTGGTTTGATGCTATTAATCATGCCATGTGTACGGTGGCGATTGGTGGTTTCTCTACCCATGATGCGAGCATTGGCTATTATGACTCACCCTTGATTGAAAGTGTCACCGTTGTTTTTATGATTCTTGCTGGCATTAATTTCACTCTTCATTTTGCTGCCATGCACAATAACTTATCGTTTCATAGTTATTGGAAAGACGATGAGTTTCGTGCTTATGTGTCGATTCTTAGTTTTTTAATTGTGGTGATTGGCGTGGTTGTTTTATACAGCGGTACAGGGCATTGGCATGAAGTAATTTTTAACGTGGTTTCAATCGCCACCACTACAGGCTTTGCCGTCAGTGATTATGCACAGTGGCCACCGGGGACGGGGATGTTCTTGTTTGCTGCCATGTTTATCGGTGCTTGTGCAGGTTCAACAGGCGGCGGCATGAAGGTCGTTCGTGTATTGCTCTTATTTCGCCAAGGCTTAGGTGAAATTCGCCGCATGATCCATCCGCATGCGATTATTTATATCAAACTCGGCGATCAAACCGTTGAACCCAGTGTTGTGCAGGCTATTTGGGGCTTTTTTGTTTTGTACATTGTGTGTTATTTAATGGTCGCCATATCACTCGCCTTAACAGGGGTTGACATGCTTACCGCACTGAGCGCAACAGCAGCCTGTTTAACCAATACAGGGCCTGGGTTTGGCGGTGTTGGCCCCGCTTCAAATTACGCCGACATTCCGACGACAGGGAAGTGTATCTTGATGTTTGCTATGGTATTGGGGCGTTTGGAAATTTATACGTTTTTTGTGTTGTTAGTGCCTGAGTTTTGGCGCAAGTGAGGGATTTAACTTCGCGCTTGAATTTTTGAGTAAACTCGTGACAATTCTTCACAAAGATGCTTTTATTGCTTAACGCAATAGCTTTAAATACTTTAATAGGAGGCTTATATGGAACAATTGTTTGAAAAATGGTTATGGCGTTCGCGTTATATTGTATTGTTGGCGGTATTTTCATCATTAGCAGGTATGATTTTATTGTTTGTTTTATCTGCCATGGATATGGTACATTTGATGAAGATGTTTATTGATATCATATTTTTTGGTGTCGTTGATCCTGATTTTCATATCACTGCTGTAAGTCATATTATTACTGCTGTCGATGATTTTTTGTTGGCGATTGTATTGCTTATTTTTGCGCTAGGTATGTATGAGTTATTTATCAGTGATATTGATATTGCCAGAGAAGGAAATAACCATTCCAAGGTATTGATGATTACGAGCTTGGATGATTTAAAAGACCGATTGGGAAAAGTTATTTTAATGATTCTTATCGTTGCTTTTTTTAAAAACGTATTGCACGTTAAGTTTGATGACCCGCTTAATATTTTATACATGGGTGGAGGTATTTTATGTGTTGCGTTGGCAGGTTATTTTAGTCATAAATCAGGTTCGCACAAATAACTAATGAACATAACTACTCCTAAGCCTCGCACCAGCTTTGTTTGGTACCGTCGTTTTTTAGGGGCAGCATTGGTTGCATCAACCTTATTGGTGTTGCTTGTCTCCATGTGGGAAGGCGCAGCGGCATGGATGCAAGTGGCTTCGTTGGCTGTTTTTTTATTGTTTTTTGTGTTGGATGCCTACGCCAGCGGTGATTGGATAGAGTATTTAAGAAAAAACTGGTTTGATTTGTTTTTGATTGTCATTATGACCATGCCTTTGCTGCGTTTGTTAATGCTATTCAACTTGGTTGGCTTATTGCCTGCGATTCGCATTGGCAGTCTTATCCACATGCATCGTAAACGATTGCTAAATTTGATTATATTCTCTCAAGATAGCTTCCCTGTTGCTATGGCATTGGTTTGTGCCTTAATTTTTACTTTTGGTTTGGCAGGCTATGCCTTTGAGCATGCGGTGAACCCTGCTTTTGCAACTTTGGATGATTCATTGTGGTGGGCAGTGGTAACATTAACCACCGTTGGTTATGGTGACATTGTACCCATGACTGGTGGTGGGCGTATTATTGCCGTATTAAATATGATCTTTGGCGTGTTGATTTATTCGTTGGTGATTGCCAACTTCACCAGTCTTATTGAACGCCACAGTGAGGAGCGTAAAAAAGAGGGACATGAAAACTAGGTGAATCATTTTGATACACTTGCCATCACTCCTTCTTGATATGACATGAAAAAAACGAATGATTGCGCTCGGTTTCGTCGAATCTTTTTTTATTTGAAGGTAGGGGTGGCTGGTTGCACTGTTTATAAATAGCAGTTGCACAATTATATTGTTAGTTAAAGCAATACATGCTGTGTATTGTGTGTTTAGAGGACTTGTATTAGATGAATATTTATGTTGGCAATCTTTCCTTCCGTTCTACGGAAGACGACCTTCGTGATGTGTTTTCAGAATTCGGTGATGTCGAATCTGTTAAAATCATTACAGATCGTGAAACAGGACGTAGCCGTGGTTTTGCTTTTGTTGAAATGAGCAGTGATGAAGGCGCAACCAATGCGATTGCATCATTGAATGGTCAAGACCACTTAGGTCGTGACTTAACAGTGAACGAAGCACGCCCACGTCCTAACCGTTTCTAAAATATAGAAACATAACGAAAGGATCAATCAAGATTGCTAATTCCCTTTGTGGAATGTTTGATACGCAGAACAGAATTGCCCCACTCTTATTATGCATGATTTTTTCAATAAAAAAGCCCGCCTTTTGGTGGGCTTTTTTATTGTAGGTTGATGGTACGGAATGTAAGTTATACTACACCATACCGACCCTATACAGTATTAAGGCGGATGAATAAAAGTTCCGCACTTAAAAAGTACAGGAGAATAAGCTATGAAAAACAATAAAAGTAAAGTATCACGACGGCTAAGGGTGATGGGTGTGGTATTATCGCTGATGATGTTTGCTAATACTGCTATTGCAGGCGGTATAAACCCCTGTGGTGCAAGCAATCCCTGTGGTGCAAGCAATCCCTGTGGTGCAAGCAATCCCTGTGGTGC
>CAYWFG010000004.1:0-86129 GCA_964458185.1 uncultured Zetaproteobacteria bacterium | reverse complement strand
AGACACGTAGGTCATCAGGGCAGACACGTAGGTCATCAGGGCAGACACGTAGGTCTGCCCCTACGTTGATTATGATAAAATGGATATGGTTGGGCATTATTACCATTTCGTCGCATTGAATATCGGGAAATATATAATTTCCAATACCATTGTTCAATCATTTTTCCAACCGTGATTTTTCCATATAAATGGTGTCGGTTCTGCGTGCATATAGTCACAAAATAAGCCCCCGCCTGTGCATAATCGTATCCTTTTAATCGGATGGATCGGCAGTGATGGTTTTGTGATAGCATCTTATGCCGCAGCCTCAGGTTTGGGGAAGCTCAACAGCAGATCACGATAATATTCATATTGCTTTTTGCGGGCGGTCAGCTCGGTGAAAGCGTCCAGAATCCGCAGAATATCCCCCTGTATCGCCAGCGATCTTTCGGGGTTGTTTGGGCAGGGGATGGGGATTTTTTTTATTGCGATAGTTACTAATCCACTGCCGTTTATGATCGCCATCTATGAGGTCGCGGGCAATGTATTCATCCAATAATACACATACTTCAGCATGAACTTTTCCTCGTTAATTGACGTAATCATCTTCATTGCCGATGATTTAGCTTTGAAGTCAAAATCAACCTATTTATTAGCCGTTGTAAAATCATCAAAAATAATCACAGGATGCTTTGAGGCTTCATAAACACCTTGATCCTCATCAGTATATCCAAGAATAAAAGTCGAGTTACTTGATCGTGGCTTACCTGACCATCAAGCATCGCCGAAAGACCTGTAGCAGTTGTTTGCCCAAATGATGTGATTAAGTAATCTATGTAAAGATCAAATAGATTCATGTTTTTCATACGCTGAATTATATCAGATAGAGATGCAAGTGCGTAACATCAGTTAATAAGAAGCATCCAATGCTTTCAATCGCCTACGCAACACCCATGATGTCCAAGGCGTAGCCATTGGTTGATAACACTGACGCTCCCAATCTTGTAGCCACTGCTGCCATTCTGTGGTGTTGATGCCTTCAGGTTGCTTAACGGATCGAACAGTCTGCCATGAATCACGTTTGATGCCATGCTGCCGTAACCAGCGGTCAACGATGCGTAACTGCCATTCAAAACGTCGCACGGAACGACGTTGCTGCCATAGCTGCCAGCTCCACCAAAGACTGAACAATACCGTCCCCCAAAAAATAAGGCGGGGCAATGCAGCGCGAAACCATTGAATGAGTTGATTAAAAAACGCTCGCCGATCATCATTTTCAAACTCTAGCACATAACGGTACCAACTAAGGCGCACACTTTCCCAAACATCATCAAAGGCAGGGAAACGAACGGCAGATAAACCCCAACGACTGGGCGGTGTGGCATCCATCGCTTGCCAGTGCCCATCAAGCCACACTTCCGTCCAGCTATGGGCTTCTTGTTGACGGACAATAATAAATTGCCCTGTTTCATTCCATTTGCCACCATAATAACCATTCACCACCCGTGCAGGCAGTCCAATGTTTCGTGCGGCTAGTGCTAGTGTGGTAGCAAACAACTCGCAATGACCACGGCGATTCTGTATAAAAGAAGTGATCGGCTGTGCATCATCCAAGGGGGCGTTTAAATCGTACGTCCATTGCAACAATGCTTGCCGCAAAGCCATCATGCTGGCTTGATTCGGTGAAGGGGTATCGCCCAACACGGTTTTTACCCATGCTGCGATAGCAGGCGGGCTATGCCTTGTTTCAGCTTCGCGCAAGGTCGGTGGCGCAAGGGTCATGCGCGAATGATGCGTATAGCCCAACCGCATGATCAATCGTAAGCGTCTTGATGGTGGGTTATTAAAATAAGCATCGCCATGGGCATCTTGCATGCCTCGGTACGGCAACCGCTCCATCGCTTTGATGCCATCTGGTAAAAAGATAAAAGCATGATCACTGGCTTCACGAAACACGGCAATCGTGACATCATTGGCAGCTTTCTTACCGCCAACATGCATGGTCATATTGGCTGACCACTCTTTAAACATGGGGGTATCTTGTCGTTGCCAACCCCGCCCTGTGTATTGGCTTAAGGTGATGCCACGCCAATAACGCCCCATCATGGCTTTGCGAAATGCCGTTGGCTCTGTATTGATGGATTCTACCCGAAAAGCGACCGTCGCATCCAATGATCTGGCAAAAGCGCCTAAGGTAACTTGATCATTAAAACCACTGGTTGCCATGCGTGGCTGTACGCCTTTTAAGTAGTTTTGCATATCAAACCGTGGCATGATAATAAACACAAAACTTACGCCCAGCATCAAGTATACCATCAAGCGTAAATCTTGGCGTATCGGGGGCGGTGGCACAGTACCGTGAAATCCTTGCATATACAGGCAATGAGCCGCACGCCATGTAAACCACATAAAAGCAGCCAACGGCAGCGCGTAAAGAAAAGAATCGGTCAACACCGATGCGGCGAGAATTAAAAACGTGCCTGTGAGCAAACGGTGTAAATGATTGCGTGGTGTTGCTGCTTCAATGACCACTGCCAAGGCTAAAATTAACAAAAAGTCGGTGAATGCAACAATCCATGCGCGCCCTAAAATCAACTCTAAGCCCACCCAAACAAAACCAAACCAACCAATCATACTGGCTTGCATTTCTGTTAATGCCAAGCTTGACCCTCGCCATAAACGCAGCATCGCAGCTACCACCGATAAACCCCAATACAAAGGGCTGACAAAATCAGACAATGCCAATGCTGCCACACCACAAAGCAATACTGCTAAAGTTAATTGTTCGGCTCGTTTTTCCATCATGGCGACTCAATCAACGATAAATAAAGCCCTTGCTGCTGCTTGGGTGCTGTCGTTTCTGGTATTGCGGTTGCCAAAGCCATGCGGCATGCTTGTTGTTCAGCAGAGGTTTGACAGGGGTAATGGAATTGCCCAATAATAATCGCTTCAATGGCAAGATGATTGTCTAGATGATGTTTAAACCATCCCCATGCCATGCCTAATAAATGTTCAAATGCTGTTGCCTTGCCATGCGTAGGCATGCGCAGATCAACCACCAGCGTGGCAGCTTCATGCGGGGTATCGTGTTCAGCAAAACGTTTTACTCGCCAATCATGCAGGTTGCTGCCTGCTTTTCGCCAATGAATACGCGAGGGTGAATCACCTGCAATATAACTACGTAAATCATGAAAATCATCCCCTTCTCGCGCCTGTGTTTTATCGCTGTGTTCACTTTGCTCATAACCTTGGGGCCATGGCATGGGGACAGGCAATACAGCAATGTTTAATGCAACAGAACGGTAGGCATGCATATTCCATAAACCTATGGGTGCTGACGAACAATAACTCAATCCATTGACGACAATAACACCACGTTCTCTGCCATTAATCCGACCACGCAACCATGCTTGTGTACCATTGCACCACCATTGCAACGCCAATGCACCATCATCATAGGCTTTGGCAATGGTAATATCTGTTAAGCCAATACTGTTACCGCTCGATGTTATTTCTTGATGCACAATCCACGGCGTTTTTGCCTCAATGTATGATGGGATAGCGGAAGAAACTTTAGGGATATGACGCAATATATTTACCCCCTGTACCATGCTACCCAACGCAATGAGCAACAACATAGCACCGCATAAATACAATAAATTATTTGCCGAATAAAAAGCTGCCGCCCAAACACCAAGAACAGAAGCCAATAACATAGCACCGGGGCGTGTAAGCCCAATACGCCAGCCCCAACCGAGCGGTAGAGTGACGGCAACCAAGCGATCCAGCAGGTGAATCAACCACGGTGGCAGCCGAAGATCAGCAGGATCATAAGCCATCAGGCAGGAACAGGAACGTGTTCTATAATTTGTTGTAACGCTGCTGAGGCATCGCCTTGTGCAATCACGCGATGAGCGAGCGTTGGCAACCATACTTGTTGTACATCAGCGGCTGACACATAATCATACTGATTCAACCATGCATTGGCTTGTGCTGCGCGCAATACATCACGCCCTGCCCGTGGTGATACGCCTTGGGTTAGCCAGTCACGGTGGCGTGTTTTTTCGAGCAATGTTAAAATATAGTCCATTAAAGGTTCACTCACGGGCATCGCAGCAATCGCCTTCCGCGCTGCTGTTACTTGTTGCCAATTAGCGATTGGGATAAAATTATGCAATTGCTCTCGCCCTGCTTCGCCCAGCAAAATAAGCCGTTCCGATGCACGATCAGGGTAACCAATCGCAATACGCATAAAAAAGCGATCCAACTGTGATTCAGGCAAAGGAAACGTGCCTAAATGCTCTTGTGGATTTTGTGTGGCAATGACAAAGAATGGTTGCGGTAAAAGGTGCGTCTCTCGTTCAATACTCACCTGCCCTTCAGCCATCGCTTCCAGCAATGCCGATTGCGCTTTGGGTGTGGCACGGTTAATTTCATCAGCGAGTACAATATGATGAAAAATAGGCCCCGCATGAAAGGTGAATGACTGTTTATTGGGGTTATAAATCTCTACACCAACAATATCGGCAGGTAATAAATCAGCCGTAAATTGAATCCGCCCAAAGTCACTGTCTAGGCTGGCTGCCAAGGCTTGTGCCAGCGTCGTTTTTCCCACCCCCGGTACATCTTCGATCAATACGTGTCCCTTTGCCAACAGGCAAATGAGAATAGCACGAACAGCGTCTTTCTTCCCTGCAAGGGCGCGCAATAACTGTTGCTCTATTTGATGGAATACAAGAGTGGTATTATCGTTCATGATTATCGCTCCTACGGCGCAGGTTTTTCCACAATCAATGGTTTTTCATACTTTAAATCAAGGGCATTAAATGCATCCAACGAATCTTTTTTGATCTTCCCCCAAAAGGCGCGATCAATTTTTAACCAACGTGTGATTAAATCACTGGCAAGCCCTTCTTGTTCAAGTGCTTGTCGTAACAATTCCTGTCTTGTTGCTAACAATTCCACCGTGATATACATACGACGATGGGCAACAGGTAATTCACGCCCAGGGTAAGGTGCTTTTGAGCCCATCTTTTCTGCCATGAATTGCGTTTGACGCAATTCAATAGCGCGTTGATCATGCCCCATAAAAAACTGCCCCAACCACGGGTGGGCATAAACGCGATCATAAAAATCACGATGAACCCGATCCATGACTGCTAAACCACCCATGGCATCAAACAGGGATTGTTTCATCTCTTCTCCAGTGTTAAACATTCAGTAATACGACGGTGAACCAAAGCCAAAATAAAATCGCTCATACCGATGGCATCGGTTACATCAAACAGCATTGTGGGGTGTGCAATACTCAGTTGTTTTACCTGCAAAACAATACGCGCCATCAATACCCCTGTAAATAAGTAATAAGGGATGATAACAATGCGTGCTATGCCCGTAGATAATTGACGTTGCACCACTGTTTCAAGCGAAGGGGTGGTTAAGCCGCTAAAGGCAATATCAACCATATTACAGTCGCAAGATTCAAAAATCCAACGCGCCATCTTTTCAAGTTCGCTGTTTGCCACCATGTTCGATGAACCACGCGCCAACAATACCGCAGCAGTGGATGGGTTGATAGCGGGGACAACTTGTTTTAGTTGTTGCAACAAAGCCTGCAATACCTCATATTCTGCCCCCAAATGCTGGCTGATTGTAAAGACAACATCAAGATAACAGCGTCTTGCAGCCGCAACATAGTGAGGAATATCCCGTTTCACATGCCCTGCCGCCCCCAGCATTAAAGGAACAATAATCACCGCCGTTGATTCGTTGCCAGCTTGATTTAAAGCTTCATCCAATCGTGGATGAGAAAATTCAAGAAAAGCAAGCATAGTGCGGTAGCGTGGAAACTTCTCTTGAAACAAGGTCGAAAACTGCTGCGCAGCATCATTGCCATCTTCCCTTCGTGAACCATGCGCCACAAGCAAAACCGTTGTTATTTGTGTATGCATACTGCTCCTTTCTTGCCAAATTATTTTGAACTATCAGGCTGCGCAACATTACAATGAACATCCGTAGGAGTATCACACATGCCAGAGCAATTAAGTATTTGGGTTTTAATTCTTGGTGCTGGTCCTGTCGTCAAAGGGGTGTTGATACTGTTGATTGGTTTATCGGTTGCTTCTTGGGCAGTCATTTTTAACAAGTGGCGAAGCTACACCAAGGCAAAAAAAGAAGCTGCCATGTTTGCTGAAAATTTTTGGGGTGGTTCCGATATGGATACCTTGCTGGCAGGCATCCCTCAAATGTATGACAACAGTCCATTGCCTAATATTTTTCAATCAGGCTACCGTGAATACCTGCGCCACCGCAAAGATGCGCGCAGCATTCAAGCAGGGAAAATCGTTGCCGCAGGCGGTCTTGATGGTGTGCGGCGTTCCTTAGATGCAGCCTTTTCCCGCGAGATGGAACATCTATCACGGCATTTATCGTTTCTTGCTACGGTGGGTTCAACCTCGCCATTTATTGGTTTATTCGGCACTGTCTGGGGGATTGTTACCGCGTTTCAGGGCATTGCCATGACGCAAAACACGTCGCTCACTGCTGTTGCCCCCGGTATTGCTGAAGCTTTGGTGGCAACGGCTTTTGGCTTGATTGCTGCTATCCCTGCGGTGGTCGCTTACAATCATTTCACTTCTGACCTTAAACGCATGGCTGCGAATATGGAGCAATTCTCATCAGAGTTTCTCAATATTATGGCACGCCATATTCAGGATTAATTATGTGGGCAGGACAAAGCAAATGGGGTAAAGATATCGAACCCATGGGAGAAATAAACGTCACCCCATTGGTGGATGTGATGTTGGTATTGTTAATTATTTTTATGGTCACTGCACCCTTGCTGACGCAAGGGGTGAATGTCGATTTACCTGATGCCAAATCAGCAGCGATGCAACAAAATATTGAGCCTCTGGTGGTCACTATTCGCAGCAATGGCGATGTTTTTTTGCAAAAAAAGAAAATAACACTGGAATCATTAACCGCACGTATTTTAGCCATTCGTAAAAATAAAACAGATATGCCAATTTATATTCGAGGTGATGCCAAAACGCCGTATGAGTTGATTGCAAAAATTATGAGTCAATTGGAGCAGGCAAACATCAATAAAGTCGGTTTGGTCACCGAACCTATCCAATAAACAACATGACAGATGCTACCGTAAAGCAAGAAGACAATAGCTCTTCTTATGATGTGATTGATAGTGATATACTGTTTGCACTGGCATTGCATGTGCTAGTCATCAGTAGTTTTGTATTGTTTGCCTTGTACCCTACTGAACCACAAAAAAAACCATTAAAACGCATTGAAATCAATATGATTACTGCTCAAGAACTGGCGAAGCTTCAACGCCCCGAAGCACCCATCAAACCAACGCCTAAACCTACCCCTAAAACACCCAAACCTACCGAGCCAACGCCCGTTAAAAAAACACCAGCACCTGTGAAACCGATAGTGCCAAAAATTGTTCCGCCAACCCCTGAACCACCCAAGCCCATTGCTCCCAAAAAAGCCCCGCCACCCAAGCCTGAGCCTAAAAAATCAACGCCAAAAGCCAAACCAAAGGCATCACCTAAACCATCAAAGCCTAAGCCATCAACCGTAACAGAAAACCCCTTTGCACCGACAGCCTCCAAACGAAACCATCAACAAAAGAAGGCTGCGCCTAAAATTGACCGTGTAGAACTCGTAAGGCATCAACTCTCTAGCCGTGAATTGGATCGTTATATTGCCATGATGCAAGCGGCAGTACAAAAGCATTGGACAGTCCCCCGTGGATTGCCCGCTGGCGTGCGAAATCCGTTGGTACGGGTAGAACTTCAACGCAATGGTGATATTCGACGGATTACCATACTAGAGACATCAGGCATCCAAAGTTTGGATCAAACCTTAGTCGCTGCCATTCGCGCCGCAGCACCTTTCACGCTACCAAGAGAGCAGTATGCTGTTTTCAAAAGCAATGATATTCGCTTTCATCCACGGGAGCGTTAGCGAGATAATACAAAACAGGGTTTCCCTTTTAAGACGGGACAAAAAAATATGGCGATAGCATGCAGTTACAAGGTTTTGCTATGGTGGCGGTGGGCTTTGATCGGTTATTGTGGCAAAAGGCAGCAGAAAATCACACCATCAAACGCACACAGACCTCGACCATGACTTGTAGGGTAGCTTGCGCCTGAATGCTTGTCCTGCTTCCTGTTAGCGACAATTTAAAAGCACGCGTTGGCATGTGAGGCATGGCAATGGCAGCCCACACCGTGCCGACAGGTTTTTCTTCTGAGCCACCATCAGGCCCTGCGATACCACTGATGGCTACTGCCATGGTATGGTCATCAGTTGCCGCCTCTGCCATGGCTAGCACCACAGGCTCGCTGACTGCACCATGGGTTTGAATGAGTGATTCAGCAACACCTAAGCATGTGTGTTTGGCATTGTTGCTGTAGGTTACCCATGCTCGGTCTAATACCTTTGATGCGCCAGCCATGCGAGAAAAACGTGCGGCAAAGCCCCCTGCGGTGCAAGATTCAGCAGTATTTAATCGCCACCCCCGTTGAATCAACAATTGTTGCAACTGTAACTCTGGCATCACTCCTGTATGGTTAATATAACAAACAGCATCATCAAGCGTTAAATGATGCCCTTGAGGATCATCAACATGGGCATATAAACTTGGCTCTAGCATCATTAATCGCGCGCCCGTTTGATGAGTCGGGGCAGTGGTTACATGTATAGGAAGAAAAGCACTGCCATCAGAAAACTTAGCTAACCACTGCACTCGTTGCTGAGCAATATCCCCCAGCGGCATTAAAATAATGGTTTCACCTTGATGTTGGTAATGCCAAAATACTCGGGAGGGGTTTTGTAATGGTTCGCATTCAGCACCAATCACTTGTAGCTTTCCTTGGCGATCTGCGCCCAACCTTCGACCGTGTGCCATGGCTACGGGCATTAACGCTGGACGTTCGGCAATAAACAATTGCGCCCCTGTCAGCGATTGCCACGATTCATCTTGCAAATGATGGTATAAAACACGTTTTTTTCCTGTGCTTAGCAACCATGCGGTTAACCAACCAGGGGTAACACCTGCTTGCGCCAGTTCAGTTAAGGCATCATTGCTGGCAATAATATGTATGTTTGTCATGGGGGTAAGGTGATCTTCAATGGCGCGGCAATATCACGTTCACTTCAAGCACTTCTTTATCAGGTCTACGGTCTAGCTTGACTGAAAGTTCATTTAAATCAATGCCTGCATGCTTGCTAATGACTTCAAGCAACTCTTGTCGCAAAGCAGGTAAATATTCAGGTTCGCGATTACTGTCATCGCCACGTTCATGGGTGAGAACGATTTTCAACCGTTCTTTGGCAAGTGTTGCACTGTTTATTTTGGTTGATCGCCGAAAGTAATCCATCAACGCCATCTATCACCTCCCAAACACACGTTGCAACAAACTTTTTTTCTCGACATCAATAAAACGAAGTGGGCAGTCTTTTCCTAAAAACCGATTAATGAAATCAGCATACGCCATACCACTATGCGCTTGGTCATTAAAAATAACAGGAATACCAGCATTGGAAGACTGCAATACTGATTCAGATTCAGGGATCACGCCAATCAAGGGGATGCCCAGTAGTTCGCGAATATCATCCAAGGCTAACATTTCGCCAGCTTTAACCCGTTCTGGAATATAACGGGTAATCAACAAATGCTCACGCACGGGGCTAAGCCCTTGCTCTGCGCGCCTCGACTTTGAATTAATAATGCCCAAGATACGATCAGAATCCCGCACCGATGATACTTCAGGATTGGTCACGATAATGGCTTCATCAGCATAATACAATGCCATCAAAGCTCCACGTTCAATGCCCGCAGGAGAATCACAGATGATGTACTCAAACTGCTGCTGCAACTCATCCAAGATACGACCAATACTTTGTTTATCTAAAGCATCTTTGTCTCGCGTTTGGGACGTAGGTAAGATATACAACTGATCACAGCGTTTGTCTTGAATAAGAGCTTGATTTAAGCTTGCATCACCATTGATTACATTAATTAAATCATAGACGACGCGACGCTCACAACCCATGATTAAATCTAAGTTTCGCAGTCCAACATCAAAGTCAATCACGACTGTTTTATGCCCTTTTAAAGCCAGTCCTGCAGCAAAGCTCGCGCTGGTAGTGGTTTTACCCACGCCACCCTTACCCGATGTAACAACAATGATTTTTGACAAGTTCATACCCTCATGAAAAACAATCAATGGGCGCAAGCATGAGGCGTTCATTTTCTAGCCAAGCCTGTACGGCTGCTCCCTGTGCATCGGGTGATGCTGCTTCAAACGCACGGTAGAAGCCAGCAATCACCAACATTTCGCCAGCAAAAGAATGGGAAAAAATACATGCCTTTGTATCACCCCGCGCACCTGCTAACGCCCTACCTCGTAATGCACCATAGACATGAACATCACCATCAGCAGCAACTTCTGCACCAGCATTGACCGTTGCCATCACCACCAAGTCACCGCCCTGAGCATACACCTGTTGCCCTGCACGAACCGTATGCGTGACCACTTTGGTCGCCACCTTTTTTGCAGGCTCAATCTGGCGTGCGGGGGATTTTTTTTCATTTTTTCCATGTTGTGCCATCGGGTGTAAAACAGCCAGCCCCGCTGCAACGGCTGCCATCTCCATCACCTTGTTGCCGTGAATAATACCCACTGGCATCAAGGCAGCATCACGCAAGACCACCATCAGGCGAATAAAATCAATATCAGGCTCAAGTACATCGTCATCGTCTTGCACACATAAGGTCGATAAATCAATCACCAACGGCGCATGCAAAAAGAACTTCTGTGACTCATCCAATCTACGGCTAAGTTCTTGTTTAACCAGTAATAAATCATCGCTGTGCAATTGAAGCACAGGTAAAGAAAACACTGACCCTTTGAATTCAAAAGGTACATGGATGGCATCGGTCATGCGTCACCTCGTTGCTCTGTCGTTTTATGAATACTTGCCAATCAGCCCTTGCTCTCGTGCTTGCGCTATAATTTTCCAAGCAGCCAGCGCATACAATAACAAAAACGGCAAAAAAACAAATAAACGTTGATCCCCTTCAAACTGCACCATGAATACTGCTGCAATACCTTGCGCGATAGCACAGCCAGCATACATCAAGGTGACTTTTTTATGGCTAAGCCCACCCCTCACTAACAGTTGGTACAAGTGACTACAATGCGCTTGTGCAGGGTTTTCTCCTGCAATAATACGGCGCAGCATGGTAAACACGGTATCAAAAATAAAATGCCCCAGCAACAATGGCATGACCAAAAAAGATGTGTGAGAGGCATCATAACGTGCCGCAATCAACGCCATGCAACCGAGCGTAAAACCAAGAAAGGTGCTGCCCACATCCCCCATGAATATTTTGGCAGGCGGACGGTTAAAATATAAAAAACCCGCACTTCCTGCCAAGATAGTGTAGCTAACAAGGTAAATAAAAGTGCTGCCCTGATGCAAGGTGATGTAAGCAAAAAAAGCAGCGGCAATGATTGCTGTTGATGCTGCTAAACCATCAATGCCATCCATAAAATTATAGGCATTGGTTAAACCAAGCAACCAAAGAAAGGTAAGCACATAGCCGCCAACCCCCAGCGAAACAATCCCCAGCCACGGTATCCCCACTTGATCAAGCACCAGCCCAGCAAACAAGACCACCATAATCGCAACACAATGCAACAGTAGTTTAATATAAAAACGATAATTATGGATATCATCCAAAAACGATAACAAAGCAATGCTGTAAGCCGACAAAACAAAGCCAATAAAATACTGTTGCTCTAAATAGACCCGATCACCGATGGCAGCAATCATGATCAAACCCATTAAAAAAGCAGCAACAATGGCTACCCCGCCGCCCCTCGGTGTGGGTGTATCATGCGAAGAACGGGCATTAGGAATATCAATAAATGCTGTATGGTGGATCATCCAACGGGTAATCGCCCAAGCGCAGCTAAATAATACCAATGCAAACAGAAGATGCGAAAAGAATGCTTCCCAAGTCATTAATTCAATACACCTTTGCTAGCTAAATGATCAAACAAAACAATCAAACATGCTCTTGAAACTCACCCATTTGCCGTAGTCTGGCATAACGCTGCTCAAGTAACGAAGCCAATGAAAGATCCAATAATTCTTCCAACCCTTGATGCAATGTTTTTTGCATCAAGGCAGCAGCAGTGGTCACATCACGATGCGCACCTTGTGAAGGTTCTTTGATGATACCATCAAGCAAATGAAGTTTCTCTAAATCTGCCACAGTAGGTTTTAAAGCTTCTGCCGCTTGCTCGGCATAAGCACGATCGCGCCATAAAATAGCGGCGCAGCCTTCAGGAGAAATCACAGAGTAGGTGGCAAATTCTTGCATATACAAACGATCGCCCACGCCCAAAGCTAAGGCTCCACCTGAACCACCTTCGCCAATAACCGTGCATACCACAGGAACTTTTAATGCGGCTAATACCATCAGGTTACGGGCTATCGCTTCACTTTGACCACGCTCTTCGGCATCAATACCGGGCCATGCCCCTGCGGTATCAATAAACGTCATCACAGGCATGCCAAAACGCTCTGCCATTTTAAATAAGCGCAAGGCTTTGCGGTACCCTTCGGGTCTTGCCATGCCGAAGTTACGTTTAAGTTTTTCTTTGGTATCGCGTCCTTTTTGTTGCCCGATAATCATCACTGCATGCTCACCGAAGCGTGCTGTACCGCCAACAATGGCAGCATCATCCGCAAAGGTACGATCACCATGAAGCTCTTGAAAATCATCAAAAAGTAAGGGAATATAATCCATAAAATAAGGGCGATCAGGGTGGCGCGATAATTGCGCAATTTGAAAGCGCGTGGCATTTTGATAAATTTTATCGATCAATTTATCGCGTTTTTTAGTGAGTTTTTCCACTTCTTCGGCAATATCAATGGCAGCATTGCTACCCATTTGAGATAACTCATCAATTTTTTCACTCAACTCAGCAATGGGTCGCTCAAACTCAAGGTAGCTAAAAGCCATTAACCTGCCCCTTTTTTAATCATTGGTATAACGTGTAAAGGCTTATAACTGCCTTGAAAATGCGCTATGCTGCCACTGGAGACCCAGATTTTAAACCGTTTTTTAGTCAAGTGCCTATTTGACATGGTAGAATCAAATACTAAATTGATTCATTACAAATATGATTAACGTCAGGAGTTTTTATACCATGACCACAGCAACCACGCGCATTGAACGCGATTCTATGGGAGAGATGCACGTTCCTATTGATGCCTTGTATGGCGCGCAAACAGCGCGAGCCGTCGAGAACTTTCCTGTCTCTGGCATTGGCTTTCCGCCTGTGTTTATTGTTGCTTTGGGGCAGATCAAAAAAGCTGCGGCAATGGTGAATGGCAAACTGGGTGGCTTAGATGCTGCGCACGGTTGTTTAATTGTTGCTGCCGCAGAAGAAATTATTGCGGGCCAATGGCATGAGCAATTTGTGCTAGATATTTTTCAAACGGGTTCAGGTACATCAACCAATATGAACGCCAACGAAGTGATTGCCCATCGTTGCGCGCAATTAAACACCAGTATTGTCATTCACCCGAACGATCATGTGAATAAAGGACAATCTTCCAACGATGTCATTCCTACGGCGATGCATCTTGCTGCTGCTGATTTATTGCAGCATCAATTATTGCCTGCCTTAAAGCATTTGCATCAAACCCTTGATGCCAAAGCACAAGAGACTAGCGAAGTATTAAAAATTGGGCGCACCCACTTGATGGATGCCACGCCTATTACCTTGGGGCAAGAAATATCGGCATGGGCAAGGCAAATTGAGCTTGGCATGGCGCGAGTGGCTGATGTGATGCCGCGCTTGTGTGAATTAGCACAAGGTGGCACGGCGGTAGGCACAGGGCTAAACACCCATGTGGATTTTGGTGCGATGATGGCACAATCATTGGCTGATGCTTACGGTATTCCTTTTGTTGAGGCGAGCAATCATTTTGAAGCACAGGCGGCACAAGATGTGATGGTTGAATTATCGGGGCAGTTGCGTGTGCTGGCAGTATCGTTGATTAAAATAGCCAATGATGTACGATTATTAAATGCAGGGCCTCGCTGTGGTTTGGGTGAGATTCATATTCCTGCGGTGCAACCGGGGTCTTCTATTATGCCCGGCAAGACCAATCCTGTGATGGCAGAATCATTGGCACAGGTCTGTGCGCAAGTGATTGGCAATGATGCTGCGATTGCTTTTGGTGGTGCTTCAGGCTTGTTAGATTTAAACGTGATGTTGCCGATGATGACGCATAATATTTTGCAATCAGAACAACTTTTAACCCATGCCTGCCAGTTGTTTGCTGATCGCTGCATTGCGGGGCTAGCAGCCAACACGGAACATTGCCGCGAACAAATTGAATGGAGCATGAGCATGGTAACATCGTTAGCACCCGTCATTGGTTACGATCAAGCTGCGGCACTTGCCAAACAAGCCGTTGCCGAACATAAAACTGTGCGCCAACTCTGCGAAGAAAAGCAAGTGTTGCCGCTAGCACAATTAAACGCATTGCTAGACCCTGCGACCATGTTGCAGCCAACAACATCAGCGAAAGGGAAATAATATGTTTTTATGGCTCAAAGCATTGCATATTATTGCCATGGTATCGTGGTTTGCTGGCTTGTTTTATCTTCCCCGTTTGTTTGTCTACCATGCCGATCAAGCCACAGGTGCAGTGCATGAACAATTCAAAGTGATGGAGCATAAACTTTATTATTACATCATGTGGCCAGCGATGGTGGTGACGCTGGTCTGTGGTCTTGGCTTGGTGCATTTAGAGTGGAGCATATTGGTTGATAGCGTGTGGTTTTGGCTAAAATTATTGCTTGTTGTTCTGCTGCTGGTGTTTCATTGGCATAATGGTCGCGTGATTGCTGATTTCAAAACAGGGAATAATCAACGCCCCCATACATTTTTTCGGAAATACAACGAAATACCAACGATGGCGTTATTATTTATTGTGGTATTGGTAGTGGTGCGACCTTTTTAGCGGTGGGTTAATAAGCAGGTGAAAACCAGCCATGCTCACGAAAAGAAAGCACCTCTGTTCCTGCTAGTAAAAAGTGGTCAAGCAAGCGAATATCTAAGGTATGACAAGCAGTCTCAATATTGCGCGTGACATCAATATCGGCAGTGCTGGCTTGTTTTTTTCCTGCGGGGTGATTGTGAAAAATGATGATTGCTTTTGCTTGCACTGCCAAGGCGCGACGCACAATTTCTCGCGGGTAAACGGCAGCACGGTCAACCGTGCCTTCAAACATAATCTCTTGCTGCAAGTAACAATGCTGTTGATCTAAAAATATAACGCCAAAGCATTCCGTTTTTCGCCCCTGCATCGACAATCGAAGTGATTCTTTTACTTTTTCGGGTGTGTCTAAGATAGGTTTTTGGGGTAAATCTGCCAATACATAACGGATGTTTAATTCGCGGATCAAATGCAATAAAATCGCACTTTGTTGCCCTAGCCCCTCGACTGCTTCAATCGCTTCAATGGGGGCATCTAACACCCCCACCAATGAGTCAAATTGTTGTAGCAAACGCTTTGCCATCGGCTTTACGTCTTTGCGTGGAATGGCATAGGTCAACAACAGTTCCAATACTTCATAGTCTTGAAAGCCCGATAAACCATGGCTAGCAAAGCGTTGTCTTAGCCGTTTGCGGTGGTGGGTGGTTGCCTCATCGCCCATGATTATTATAAATCATCGTTATAAAAATCATGGGCATTACTGCGTGTGACAGGTGGTAATGCTGACTGTGCTGATGTAGGGGCTGCTCCTGTTGCCAGCGAAGGGTTGGATGATATTACAGGAATACGCTGATCCATAGCGGCAGGTGGCACATAGGCGGGGTAATCTTGATAAACATCGCCTTCCTGTGGCGCAGTCCCTTTTTTAAACGATTCAAGAAAACGATTGCGCGTTGAAGCATTGGCAAGGCGACCTGTTTTGCGGTCGATCATTACCCATTCGATGCTATCGGGGGCAACAAAGTCAACAATAGGCTTATCTTGATGGAAGGCTTGCATGGCTTGCAACCAAGCGGGCAATGCTGCACGCGCTCCTGTGGCACTATGCCCCATTGTTTTTGGTATATCGCGCCCTGTCCAAACACCAGTTAAGACTTGTGGGGTAAAGCCCATAAACCAAGCATCTACCTGATCATTGGTGGTTCCCGTTTTGCCTGCAACAGGGCGTTTTAATGCTTTTGCCCTTCGCCCTGTGCCACGCTCCACCACGCCTTGCATCATATTGTTCACCAAAAAGGCAGTTGCAGGCGATAAAATTTGGGTGGCTGGTTGCATGCCTTCACCGACGCTCAATACAGGATCAACATGACACACTTGGCAGCGTTGACCAGAGACTGCACGGTGTAGCGTTCGTCCACTGCGATCTTGAATATGTTGCACCACAATAGGTTTCCACTTGTAGCCTTGGTCTGCTAAGGGGATATAAGATTCAGTCAGTGCTTTTAATGACACTTCAGTAACGCCCAAAGCCAATGCTAATTGCTTAGGAAACATCCGCTCCAAAGGAAACTCTGCCAGTTTTCGGGTAAAGGTTGAAACACCAATATCTTGCAAGATTTTAATCGAGGCAAGGTTACGCGAATGCTCCAGCGCATCGCGCACTGTTACAGGGCCTGCAAATTTATTTTTATAATTTTCTGGTCGCCAAAAACTATCGGTATTGCCCGAATCAAAAACAATGGGGGTATCCATAATAATAGATGCAGGGGTTAAGCCATGATCCATCGCTACTGCATACAGCAATGGTTTAAAAGAAGACCCCGGTTGCCGTTTGCTATGTGATACACGATCAAAACCACTGAATTTAAAATTAAAACCACCCACCCGTGCAAGCACCGTGCCCCGTTTTAAATCAATGGCATACAAAGAAGATTCAATCGACGGTTGCTGTGTTAAGCGAATGCCACCATCGCCAACACCTTGCAAATAAATTTGATCACCCACTTGCCAATGGCGTGGATGCTTGCGTTCTTGTTTATTTTTACCCCGCGCCCATGCCCATTTGGGTTTGCTTATTTGCCACCGATTTAAGCCATCGTTCACCTGCAAATCACCGTTATCTAATACCACTTCAACCAGTGCAGGGATGATCTCATCTGTGTCCAAGGCATGGGGAACGCCTTGTGCTTTTTTCCATGTTGCTAGCAAAGCATCCCATTGCCCAACGGGCAAGACCTTGGGGGTACGGTAAAACTGGTGTTGCTCCATCGTCAACAGGTTTTCACGCACGGCACGGATTGCAGCTTCTTGCATCTTGGGTTGATAGGGTACAATAATCGTCATGCCTTGGCGGCGAAGCGTTCGCTCGCCGAATTGTGCCACCAATTGATTGTAAATTTCGTTGCCATAAGAATCTTTCAAGCGATTACCCCGCAGATGCCTGATGGCATGCATGGGTTCTGATTTTGCTTTGGCTACCTGCTCTGCTGTTGCCAGCCCACTATTTTCCATCAGGGTTAACACTATATTGCGGCGTTTGGTTGCCGCGACGGGGTGCAAATGAGGGCCATAAGCTGATGGTGCTTTAGGCAAGCCTGCCAAGGTAGCACATTCAGCCAAGCTTAGTTCATTCAAACGCTTGCCAAAATACCGCCATGCAGCAGACGTTACGCCATAAGAGCCGCGCCCAAGAAAAATTTCATTGAGATACAAATAAAGAATATCGTCTTTAGAAAACACTTGTTCAATACGGTATGCTAAAATAGCCTCCCGTATCTTACGGGTATAAGTCCGTTTAGGACTTAATAAAAAGTTTTTGACCACCTGCTGGGTGATGGTGCTGCCCCCTTGCACGGCATGGCCTGCAAAAAAATTACTGATGGCAGCCGAGACAATACGCACAGGGTTAATACCGGGATGTTGATAAAACTGTTGATCTTCTGCTGCCAAAAAAGCATCGCGCAAGCGTTTGGGAATCTTGTTGATCGGCGTTAAAATACGATGTTGGTCAGCATATTCAGCCAGTAACTCACCATCGGTATTGTACACACGGCTGGCAAGGGGCGGCTGGTAAGCGGCGAGCGAAACCAATGTAGGTAAGTTGCGAGAGAAATGATAGTATGCTATTGTGCCGCAGATCACAGTAATGATTGCAATAACCGACAACACTTTGGATATGAAGATGAATTTACGCATTGAGCCAAAGCTAAACACAACTGTAGCCCACACGCAACCGAATTCTTCCAGCGAAGGTTTTACCTTGGTGGAGGTTGTCGTCGTGGTTGCTATTATTGGGGTGATTGCCTTGATAGGCATTCCTGCTTTTCAAGAAGGTCTCCAAAAAAGTGCAGTCAAGAATCTCTCGCGTTCAATCATGTTTCATATGAAAGAAGCACGAGTGACTGCCATGGCTGAAAGCCGAAAAATTCAAATTTCTTTTGATGCCTACAGTTACACCTATGATAGTTATACATGCAATCGGTGCAAAAAAATAAATGTTTTGTATGCCGACTTTTCTAGCAGTATTAAAGTTACAACAAATATAGTGCCACCAATTTTTAAATTCTCATCACGCGGTACTATTAAACCTGGCAGTATTATGGTTACATCAGGAAACTATACATCAAAGGTTACTGTAAATAGCATCGGTAGGGCCTATGTCAAATAATCACACAAAAGCATCAGGCTTCACTTTGGTTGAAGTGATGGTTGCTGTCACCATCGTTACGGTTGGTGTATTGGCTTTACAGGCTTTTTATACTGGCATTCTTCGCAGTGAACAATTATCGCAAGATCGAATCATTGCAGTTCACATGGCAGAGCAAATCATTGAAGAATGGCAACAAAGTAACATCTTGCCCAAGGTTAATTGCACAACCAATCCGAAGACACCTTTAACACTGGCTACAGCGACCCTCTGCACCCCCAGTAATAGTACAGGCACGGTTTTTTCAATCACGCCAACAAGTGTTACTGCCCAAGCACCCTTTGCGAAAGCTGCTGGGCAAGTTGTTTGGGGCAATATGGTGGCTATGGCGGGCATTACTCCGAAGATTCGCACTGTAACAGTAAGCTGGGATTATAAAGGTCAACCAAAATCCATCATGCTGACCCATTTAACGCCAGCACCATGAGGTACTTTATGACGAACGATTCTTCTACACGCGGTTTCACCTTAGTTGAGTTAATGATTACCTTGGTAATTGGGATGGTGGTATTAGCAGGGGTCATTTCTGTATTCATCAGCAATACCCGTTTATCAGCAAGTTTGGCAGACCGCACCGAACGATTGGGAGACTTATATACTGCATCGCATATTATGCAAACAGAATTGCGTGGTGCGCAAAAAGCTTCGATAATCCTTTCAGGCAACAACAAAATCACCTATACTCCTTTAGACCCTTACTGTACCACCCTTTTGGGTTTACCTGCGCCTGCCCAAGGATCATTCACCTACCAAACAAAAAACCCTAATACTGCCAATGCTATTTCTCAAATTGCATGGAAACGCCCTACAAGAAGAGATGGCATTTATTGCAATAATGGCGCAGCACAAGAGTTAATTCGTAATTTAGATCCTGTTATTGGAATGATTGTGAGCCAATTAAACCCTGTCGCTGATCCCTACAAATCATTACTGGGGATTGATTTGTATTCCGTGTATACCAATCCCAATCAAGCTACAAAAACAATTGCCTTGAGCTTTAAAGTATGGGTGAGAAACTAATGTATTGCCCCAAACAACCATCCCTATCTCAAGCTGGCTTTGTATTACCAACCTCCTTGGTTTTACTTGCTTTATTAACCATGCTCGCCTTGAGTGTCTATTTTGGCAGTTTATCGACTCAAAAAATGAGTGCTGCCGCGCAACGTACCACGCAAGGCTATTATTACGCCGAAACAGCAGCGAACTATATGCAATGGGTGTTGGCAGAAGATGCCGAGATGGATAATTATGCTAGCTATCCCACGGGCTCAGGGGCTTTTGGCGAACCACTGGGAAACTTCCCCACTGTTTATGGCACTTTTAGTAATGTCGGTGATGCCAGTGAACTGGCTGCTTATCTTTTTAATCCAGGGCCTGTTGAAATATCTGACACAACAGCGAATGGCGTATTGGGGCAGATAAAGTATTTTGATAACACCCCCTTGGTAGCGCGTGCTATCAAATGGCCCGATGCAAAAACGAACCCACCCGTGTTTGAAGATATTTACACCCTACTCCCTCGCTATATTATGATTGAGATTGACGCTACTGGTAATATTACGCCCAGCATACCGACACTGCCCCATAGCGGTGCAAATCAAATACCCAATAATGGTGCGATTGTGTGGATTACAGGTGGTTGGGATGACCCAACAACAGGAGAGCGTGATCTTCAGATTATTCCTTTGGATGCATACTCTTGTGCTTGGGGAACGATTAACTCAACTTGGACGGCAGGTGATGCAAAATTGGGACAGTGTGATACTATGGTTGCTGCCAACGCGCCAAGGGTGAATTCTTATTACCCTCATGTTGCAACGGCGGGAACTGCGGTTACTTACCCCAACGGGCAAACCGTTGCCCCATACCCTGTATCCGTATCCCCAACCCCACTCCCACCTAGAACTCTCTGTAGTACGACAGCCCCTAATGTTGCCTTTGCGCAAGCCTGCGATGCTTACAGTGGTTGGCTACAAACTAATTATCGAACCGTTATTTATGCGCTAGGCTACGTTAATGGCAAACCCATGCGCTTGGTGCGCAAGACACGTTAATCCCTAAGTTTAACACGTAAGGACACCATAATACTATGGCACAATCTGACCAACAACCAACCAGCAAAACGAAAACCGAAGAAACGAACGAAAGCATGGACTCGGGTAATGTCGATAAAGTTCGGCAGTTACTCTTTGGTGCGCAAATGCGTGACTACGAAAAACGATTTATCCGCATGGAAGAACGCATTACCCATGAATCAGCAGCGATTCATCATGAGATTAACAACCGCCTTAACTCATTGGAGTCATTCCTAAAACAAGAATTAGGTACATTGCATCAGCAGCTTGAGACAGAGCATGATGACAAAGAAATGCTGCGTAAAAAAACAGCGGCAGCGATTGAAAAAATAGCCGTTAATGGAGAACAAAAGCATGCTGCATTGGCAGAGAAAACAAGCAAAGGCTTGGCTACATTAACAGAGCAACTGCAAACAAGCAGCAGCACCATGCACAATGAATTTAGCCAAGAACATAATGCCTTGCGTGAAGATATATTGGCACAATCAACCAATTTGCATGCTGAATTTAGCCAAGGGCAAAATGAACTGCGTGAAGGCTTGTTGGCACAATCAAAATCGTTGCATGCTGAGATCAACAAAGGGCAAAGTGCTTTGCGTGAAGGCTTGCTCGAACAATCCAAAACATTACGCGATGAATTACAACATATTCGCGCCAGCACCTTAGCACTAATGGATCGCCACAATGCAGAACTGCGCGATGACAAAACCGATAAAAAGGCACTGGCAGCGATGTTCAATGAAATGGCATTGCGTTTGAACGAAGAGTTTGAAATCCCCAGCGAGGAATTGTTTCGTAATTAAGCCCATTTCTTTTGTAAATAAAAACTTTTATGGCTAATACACCATCAGGCTCTAACGATAACGATCAAGGAGCAATGCAAGCCTTAAGGGATCTGATCGTAGGGCCTGAACAAGAAAAAATTGAAGTGCTAGAAACGCACATCAATGAAATCGCGCATCCTGTTGCCACCGTAAAAGATATTGCCCGTGCCTTGCCAGAATCTATCCGCTTGCGTATCAGCGAAGACAAAAGCCTGCAACACGCCTTGCAGCCCGTAACCGAACAAGCGATTCAAGAATCCGTTCGTAACAACCCTAAACCATTGTCAGACGCGCTGTTTCCCATCATGGGGCCTGCGATTCGCAAGTCGATCAATCACACCATCAATACGATGTTACAATCCATGAATCAAGCGGTGGAAAATTCTTTTTCTATTCAAGGGCTTCGCTGGCGGATTCAAGCGAAGCGTTCGGGTAAGAGTTTTGCTGAGATCGTGTTGCTCAACACCTTGGTTTACCGTGTTGAGCAAGTGTTTGTTATTCATCGAGAAAGTGGCTTGTTAATCCAGCACATGGCAAGCGATCTAAGCATGGAAGAAGATGCAGATTTAATCTCTGCCATGTTGACTGCCGTAAGCGACTTTGTGCGTGACTCCTTCGCATCAGATAGTGATGAATCTATTGATAATCTACGCATGGGTAAGATAGAACTATTGATTGGGCAAAGCCCCCATATCACCTTGGCATTGGTCTGTCGTGGTAGCATCCCGAACGATTTATACACCCTGATGGATGAACATCTTGAGGCATTGCAGCGTGAATATGGGCATGGATTTGCGAGTTTTGAGGGTGATACTTCGTTATTTGTCGGCATCAAAGGTATGCTGCGCCCACTCATGATTTCAGATTACCGAGATCAAGAAAAACGAAAAAAGTTCCCTACTCTTGCTGTGATTATTAGCATTTCTTTATTGTTGGCACCGATTGCTTGGTTCGGATGGGGCTGGTATAAACAACAACAATGGCAGGGTTTTATTCAAACCCTCCGCAATACTGCGGGCATCGTCGTGTTGCATGAAGAAAAAAAGGGGGGGAGTTTTGTTGTCTATGGTATGCTTGACCCACAGGCAAAAGAGCCTGTAACGCTGATTCCCCCAACGCTATCGCTAAAAAATATTGAAATGCATTGGCGACCCTATTATTCGTTTGAAGATGCGTTGGTGCTTAGACGAATTATTCAACTACTCAAGCCCTCGCCTGAAACCACCTTGTCATTTAAGGCAGGAACATTAACAGCACGAGGGGCAGCCCATGCCCCGTGGATTGATGCGTTAACATTGC
This sequence comes from uncultured Zetaproteobacteria bacterium, assembly GCA_964458185.1. GTDB lineage: Bacteria > Pseudomonadota > Zetaproteobacteria > Mariprofundales > Mariprofundaceae > AB-137-C09. Next base: position 63,189 of record CAYWFG010000004.1, on the reverse strand, counting down.
GCGCACCTTTGATTCTTGGTATTATTACCACTGATATTCAATTGCGTGACATGGATCGTGAGCCACTGATTGATAAAATAATACGCCAGCTTGCACCGCCTGATAGCATTGCATTAAACCTTCATGATCAAAATCTAACCATGCAAGGAGAAGCGACGATGGCTTGGCTTGCTCAAGCAAGGCGTATACTAAAAAGCATTGCTGAATTACAACAGCATGATGAATCAAGCGTGATCGTTGTTGATGATCCTGTGTATTTATTACAACAAGCCATTACGCGACTGCAACCACCCAGCCATGTAACACTAACGGTTGATAAAAAGCGAGTGCTGCATGCACGCGGCAAAACATTAACCACATGGGCGAATGCTGCCCGTGAGCATGCCGTTGGTATTCCCTACCTTGCATCGTACCGCCATACTGATTTATTGCTGCTAGATTCTCCTGCTTATTTACAACAACAAGCCAAGGCACGCCTAAAACCACCGAAAAGCATTGCTTTATCAGTAACAGATGATCGCGTACTGCATGCCCGTGGTGAAGCAAGTACGGTGTGGATCGCCCAAGCACGCAAGCAAGCCAAACAGATGCGTTACCTTACAGGCTACCGTGATAATGGCGTGATTGATCCCTTTGATCGGGCGCGGGTGTTGCGTGCTGCAAAAAAAGCATTAAGACCACCGAAGAGCATTACTTTAGATTACCGAGAAGGACGATTGTATGCAGGTGGTCAGGCAACAGGGGACTGGATTGCAAAGGCGCAAAAAAAAGCACCCAAGATTCGTGGGGTGATGGTATATGACGATCGGCAAGTGGTTGATACCATCAAAGAGTGGCAAGCCTTGCGTGCATCTATTCGTAGCATTCATGTATCATTTCAAGCGGGGACTGCCACCTTTTTATCAACGGTCGAACAGCAAAAAATTCAACAGGTCGCAGCATTGTTGATCAAAGCGCAAGGTTTATTCAAACACTCACGACTCAAAGTTACGGGTATATCTTCGCAATACGGTCAGATTGCCGAAAAAATCGCCTCGCAACGGGCAGTGTTGACAGGGAGGCTATTGTTAGAGCAAGGCATCAGAGCGATACAACAAGTGACCTTGACCAAAGTAGCCAGATCAGGGTGGGGCGTTGAATTTGACCTGTTGAATGAACCTAAGGAATAAATTGTGATTCAAAAAAAGATTTGTATGTTGGGTGGTTTTGGTGTCGGCAAGACCAGTTTGGTTGAACGCTTCGTCTACAGTCGTTTTAGCGATGAGTATATTTCTACCATGGGGCTAAAAATCTACCGCAAACGATTAACGAGCAGTGGGAATGACGTGAATATGATGGTGTGGGATATTTATGGTGAAGAAGCCAAACGAAAAGTAGCCACCTCCTACATGAAAGGTGCGTCGGGGGCTATTTTGGTGGCAGATGGCACAAGACCAGAAACATTGGACACTACCATCGTCTTGTTGGCACGCCTGCAAGACGCGTTAAAAAGTGAAGTGCCATGGGTGTTGTTGATCAATAAACATGACTTAACTGATCAATGGGCAATCTCTGATACTCAGCTTGAATCGTTATCGGCAGAATCACGCCCGATGTATCTAAGCAGTGCCAAAACAGGGGAAAATGTTGAAACAGCTTTTGCACAACTCGCCCAAATGATGATTAAAGGCTAAGACCTTGGGCTCGCTACCACTGCATTTATTGCAACACCTAAACAATATGCATTTAAAAGGTTTAAGACCTGCATGGGCAACGCTGCAAGATGATGGCTTGCATATTGCAGCCTTTGATGGTGATTGGGTGTACTACTGCAACGCTCCCCTGTCTTTAGGCATGGCTGCCGAAAACCTTCACCCTGTTTTGTTTGGCTTGCTACCCATGGAAGAAGACTTTCGTTTAAGTCAGGTAGCATTAGACAACGGTGCTTTTTTTGACCTTGATATCATCTGGCATGATGGTGGGTGTTGGCTATTGTTTAGCGATGTCACGACCATTATGGAACGCTTTCAAGACATGCAGCAAACCAGCAATGATTTACACTTGATGAACAGTCGCTACAAACAAATGCTAGAGCGGCACGTCGGTTCAACGATTGTTGAAAAAGTTCATAGCGGTGATTTTCAACTGCAAGAAGAAGGCATACGGCAACATATTACCACCTTGTTTGTTGATATTCGTAGCTTCACCGTATTCAATGAAGCGCACGATGCACAAGTGGTGATGACCACCGTCAATCAATATTTGGATGTGATGCTAAAATCAGTATTGGCCCACGGTGGCATTGTCGATAAAATTACAGGTGATGGTGCGATGGTGGTATTTGGTGTCATGCCACATCAGCAAGCGAGCGAAGCCTTAGCCTTTGAATCAGCATTGATGATGATGGAAAACACGATTGCATTAAATGAAGAACGCGCAAAAAACAACTTGGAACAATTAAATATTGGCATTGGTATTGCTTCAGGTGAAGCAGTGGTGGGTATTGTCGGCACGCATGAACGGCGTGCGTTTACTGCCTTTGGTCGCCACGTTAATTTGGCTGCACGGCTAGAGTCCAAAGCCCCTGCTGGCTTTATCTTGCTGGATGACCCGACCAAACAAGCCTTGCGTCATGATTATGAACAATCTTTTTCGTTAACCCAGCATCATTTAAAAGGCATTGGTGATATGCCTGTCTGGCAAACCCAATACGTTTCGCCACCATCTGTTGCATAAAGATAAACAAGCGACAGCATTCTTCAACATTTATAACACAAGGAGCCACAATGAGCTATGACGTTTATGGCGTAGGCAATGCCATTATGGATATTCAAGTCCGTTGCAGCGATGATTTTTTGAAAATACATGGTCTTGAAAAAGGTATGATGACATTGGTCGATGAAGCCCAGCAAGCAAAAATTCTTCATGCGCTGGACGATCATGCGGTGAATTATTGCTCTGGTGGTTCAGGTGCCAATACCATTGTCGGTATTGCCAATATGGGCGGAAGCACTGCCTATGCATGCAAAACAGGACGTGATAATTTTGGCGTGCAATACCTAGAAGAGATGAAGCATTTAACGGTAAGCATGAATGTTGACACTGCTAGCGAGGGGGCAACAGGTACATGCGTGGTATTGATTACACCTGATGCCCAACGCACCATGCTCACCTGCCTTGGTGCATCGACCACTTTATCAGTCGATGATATTAATGAGGCAGAGATTGCGCGTGCCAAATATGTTTATATTGAAGGCTATTTGTTTGCAGGCGAACAAACCAAAGAGGCAGCATTAAAAGCCATTGATTTGGCAGCCAAAAACGGCGTAAAAGTTGCCTTAACTATTTCTGATCCCTTTTTGATTGGTATTTGCCGTGATGAATTTATCCGTTTAATGGAAGGTCCTGTTGATTTGTTGTTTTGCAACGAAGAAGAAGCCAAAGCCTTGGTAGGCAAAGATGATGCCATCGCTTGCGCCAAATTTATGCATGAACATTGTGAAAATGTTGCCATGACGCTGGGTGCAAAAGGCTCGATTATCATGCATAAGGGTCAAGTCATACCCATCGAGGGCGTTGCCGTTGATGCGGTCGATACCACAGGTGCAGGCGATATGTATGCCGCAGGCGTATTGTTTGGCATTACCAGCCCATTAAGCTGGCAACAATCAGGGCATATTGCCAGCCATGCTGCCGCAGAAATCGTTGCCCAACTAGGCGCACGCTTACCGCAAGGTTTTGTCGCCAATGAGGTGCTTCAGTTATTGGACAGCACTGTAGAAAAATCATTGTCGCAATTAACAGCAAAGGGATAACAATCCATGTAGGGGCAGACTTTATGTCTGCCCTGTTTCATTTCGATCCCTACACCATCAAGACTCTAAAAGATCAGCAAACAACCAAGGCGTAAGCAATTTCTGCCGTTGCTCATAATCACGAATCACACCTGTTTGTTGCAAGGTTAAGCCAATATCATCAAGCCCATGAATCAAGCAATGTTTACGAAAGGCATCCATGTTAAATTTGAAGCATTGACCATCGGTTAACACAATGGATTGCTTAGGAAGATCAACAGATAAGCTAAAGCCTTTACCTGCACCCTCTGCCTTAAACAACGTGCTTATATCATCTGCCGCCAAACAAATGGGTAATATACCATTTTTGAAACAGTTATTGTAAAAAATATCTGCAAAACTAGGTGCGATAATCACTCGAAAACCATAATCTAACAACGCCCACGGCGCATGCTCACGAGAAGAGCCACAGCCAAAATTATCTCGCGTTAATAAAATACTCGCATCTTGGTAACGCTTTTGATTGAGAATGAAATCTTGTTTCAACGGGCGATGGGTGCAATCCATATCAGGCTCGCCCACATCTTCATAGCGCCATTGATCAAACAAATAAGGGCCATAGCCCGTGCGCTTGATGCTTTTTAAAAATTGCTTAGGAATAATCGCATCGGTATCGACATTGGCACGATCCAGTGGTGCAACCAGCCCTTGATGGGTGTTAAACTTTTCCATGGTTATCTCCTTCGGTCAAGGTGCGAACATCGACAAAATGCCCCGCTACACCAGCCGCTGCTGCCATCGCAGGGCTTAACAAATGGGTGCGTCCTCCTGCGCCTTGGCGACCTTCAAAATTACGGTTGGAGGTAGAGGCACAACGGTCTCCTGCATTCAAGCGGTCAGCATTCATTGCCAAGCACATCGAACATCCGGGTTCTCGCCATTCAAAACCTGCGGCTTTAAAAATCACATCCAAGCCTTCTTCTTTTGCCATAGTATCAACCAAGCCAGAACCGGGGACTGCCAATGCTTGGCGAATGTTAGGCGCGATATGCCGCCCTTTTAGCACTGCCGCTGCGGCACGAAAGTCTTCGATTCGACCATTGGTGCAAGAGCCAATAAATACTTTATCAACGGCAATATCTGTCATCGGCGTGCCTTCTTGCACACCCATATACGCCATTGAGCGTGTCCAACCTTCGGCTTGCAGCGAGTCACGGGCTTCAGTCAACAAGGGGACACGACCATCAATCGCAACCACCATTTCAGGACTCGTCCCCCATGTTAATTGGGGTGCAATAACATTCGCATCTAAGCTAATCTCACGATCAAATAGCGCATCCTCATCAGATACCAATTGCTGCCATGCAACAATCGCTAACGCCCACTGCTCACCCGTTGGGGTCATTGGACGACCCTTCACATAGTCCAACGTGGTATCATCGACAGCAATCATGCCACAGCGTGCGCCTGCTTCTATCGCCATATTGCATAACGTCATGCGCCCTTCCATGCTTAAGGCACGCACTGCCGAACCTGCAAACTCAATGGCATAACCTGTGCCGCCTGCCGTACCTATATGGGCTATAATATACAAGGCAATATCTTTACCTGTTAATGCAGTCACCATGCCATCAACAGTAATACGCATGGTTTTTGGCTTTTTCTGAATCAGGCATTGGGTCGCCAATACATGCTCAACATCAGATGTTCCAATGCCCATCGCCAAGGCACCAAAAGCACCATGGGTGGAGGTATGCGAATCACCACACACCAACGTCACACCGGGCAATGTTAAACCTTGTTCAGGGCCAATCACATGCACAATGCCTTGGCGAATATCATTCATGTCAAATTCACGAATGCCAAATTCTTCACAGTGTTGATCCAAGGCCTCGACCTGACGACGAGAAACAGGGTCAGCAATCCCTTGCCTGCGATCAAGTGTCGGAACATTGTGATCGGGTGTTGCCAGTGCCGTTGCCGTGCGCCATGGCTGTCGTTTAGCCAAGTGCAAGCCTTCAAACGCTTGCGGGCTGGTTACTTCGTGAATCAAATGACGATCAATATACAATAGCACTGAACCATCGTCGTTTTCTTGTACAACGTGTTGTTGCCATACTTTTTCAAATAATGTTTGTCCCATAGCATGCTCCAAAGGGAGGCATGCTAGATTTTACTTGGCTTTCGTCCACTCCCGACGGTGCAGAGTTAAAGCTTTCTATTATTCAATAGCCTTCTAGTCTTTGCGTTCTATTCTGTAGATTTGAGGTTCCCCTGTTCATGGCTGATTGTTTGGAAATCGAAAAACGGCGCACGTTTGGTATTATTTCACATCCTGATGCGGGTAAAACCACATTGACGGAAAAATTGCTATTGTTTGGCGGTGCGATTCAAATGGCTGGTGCTGTAAAGGCAAGAAAAGCGACCCGTCATGCCACCAGTGATTGGATGAAAATTGAGCAAGATCGGGGGATTTCTGTTGCTTCGTCGGTGATGAAGTTCAACTACCGCGACTTTGAAGTCAACCTACTGGATACCCCTGGGCATCAAGATTTTTCAGAAGATACTTACCGTGTATTAACCGCTGTTGACTCAGCAATGATGGTCATTGATTCGGCAAAAGGGGTCGAAGTTCAAACTGAAAAACTGATGGAAGTATGCCGCATGCGTAACACCCCCATCATTACTTTTATCAATAAACTGGATAGAGAAGGTCAATCGCCGCTTGATTTATTGGCAGATATTGAAGAAAAACTGCAAATTGAATGCACGCCACTTTCTTGGCCTATTGGCATGGGAAAATCATTCAAAGGTGTCTACAACCGTTACCGTCAAGCCTTACACTTGTTTACCCCTGGTACTGAGGGTGAAGATGAACAAGCGGTCATCATCAAAGATTTACAAGACCCTACATTGGATAAATTACTTGGCACTCAGGCCGATGAGCTGCGCGATGATATTGAATTGCTCGAAGGTGCATGCGCACCTTTTGAATTAGATCATTTTCTTGCGGGTAGCCAAACACCTGTATTTTTTGGCAGTGCCATCAATAATTTCGGTGTGCGTGAGCTACTCGATGCTTTTGTTGAATTTGCACCTGCGCCTGGCCCCCGTGCCGCTGAACAGCGCATGGTTGCCCCTGAAGAAAAGTCCTTCTCTGCTTTTTGTTTTAAAATTCAAGCCAATATGGACCCTGCCCACCGTGACCGCATTGCTTTTTTTCGTATCTGCTCAGGAAAATTCACCCGTGGCATGAGCATCCGTCATCATCGAATTGGCAAAGATATTAAACTCGCCAAAGCAACTATTTTTATGGCACAAGACCGCGCCCATGTCGAAGAAGCATGGCCTGGCGATATTATTGGACTGCATAATCACGGCACCATTCGCATTGGCGATACCTTTACTGAAAAAGAATTGTTAAGCTTCACAGGTATTCCTAACTTTGCCCCCGAAATGTTTCGCCGCGTTCGTTTAAAAGACCCCATGAAGCGCAAGCAGTTGCATAAAGGGCTGATTCAATTATCAGAAGAAGGTGCGGTGCAAGTCTTTCGCACCCGTTTAGGTGGCGATTATATTTTAGGAGCGGTCGGTGTATTGCAGTTTGATGTGACCGTAGAACGGCTAAAAACAGAATACCGCGTCGATGCCGAATATACAGGTACAGCGTTTCAAATAGCTCGCTGGATCACATGCGATGATGCTGCGCGCTTGCGTGATTTTACCCGCCAATTTGAAGTGAATCTAGCTGAAGATGGTGATGGTTGTTTAACCTACCTTGCACCCAGCCTTTGGAAGCTTAATTATACCGTAGAACAATGGCCTGATATAAAGTTTCATAAAACACGCGAACAGTCTTTTTCAGATTAAAATCACATCACAGCGTACACTTTGCTCATCTACTGTAGGAGTAAATATGTTATTTTATGATTATTTATTACAAGAGACGGCGCAAGAGCGGCAAGCGATGTTGTCTATTCCCTTTCTTACTCAAGGAGCGGCGGGTGACTTGGCATTAAAAAGCTATGTGGCATTTCTTAGCCAAGCCTACCACCACGTTAAACATACTACGCCATTATTAATGGCTTGTGGTGGTCGGTTGCCCGAGCGATTAGAATGGTTGCGGGTTGCTATCGGTGAATACATCGACGAAGAAATGGGGCATCAGGAATGGATTTTAAACGATATTGCCGCCTGTGGTGGTGATAAAGAGGCTGTTCGAGCAGAAAAACCTGCGCCTGCGACCGAATTAATGGTCGCTTATGCCTACGATACCATAGCCCGTGGTAACCCAATAGGTTTTTTTGGTATGGTATTGGTGCTAGAAGGGACCAGTATTGCGCTGGCAACCCATGCGGCAGACAATATTCGTGCCAGCCTTGGGCTGCCTGAAAGTGCTTTTTCTTATCTGGTATCCCATGGTTCCTTAGATGTTGGTCATGTCGAATTTTACCAACAGTTGATGAACAAGGTGAAACGAAAAAAGGATAGGCAGGCAATTATTCATGCTGGCAATATGTTTTACCGTTTATACGGTAATATTTTTCGAGATTTGCCTGTGATTGCGCTCAAGGGTTAAAGTATCGGGGGACGGTTTCATGAGGAGAAAAGAATGAGCATCTTAGCAGATCAACGTATCTTATTGACAGGTGCAGCAGGCGGCATGGGGCAAATCCTTGCCGAAAAACTGGTTGATGCAGGCGCAAAAGTGGCATTGCTTGATCGCAATGCTGAAGCACTGAATACTTTGGTGGCACGCTTGGGTAACGGCTGTTTTGCAGTTTCGGCAGATATATCGTCAGCCGATGGCTGCCGCATTGCTGTTTCTGCCATATGGAACACTATGGAAGGCGTGGATTGCCTGATTAACCTAGCTGGGATCTCTAGTTTTTGCTGTTTTGAAGAAGAAGAAACCGCACACATGGAAAAAGTCTTGCAAGTGAACTTGCTGGCTCCCATGTATTTAACCCATGCTTTACTGCCTGAAATGATCAAACGAAAACGCGGTCGTATTGTAAACATCGGCTCGGTATTTGGTAGCATTGGCTTTGCATGGTTTACCACCTATTCTGCGAGTAAATTTGGCTTGCGTGGTTTTTCTCAAGCATTGCGTCGTGAGCTGCGTGACACGGGTGTGAGTGTTTCGTATATTGCGCCGCGTGCTGTGCGAACTGCTATCAATAACGATGCGGTTATGCAAATGGGTGAAGCAACGGATATGAATATGGATGAACCCGAGTATGTCGCAGAAAAAATATTTGCAGCCATTGAGGCTGAGAAAAAAGAAGTGTATATTGGCTTCCCTGAATCTTTTTTTGCGCGTCTCAATGGCGTTTTGCCCAACTTGGTGGATGGCGCACTGGCAGATCAAAATGCTATAGCTAAGCCTTTTGCAAAAAAGACAACAACATAATATATAGAGGAGTAATCAATGAATAACTGGTTAAAATATGCATTAGCAGCATCTATGGCAGCATTATGCAGCATACAGATTGCACAAGCAGAAGGTGCTTATGCTGGCGTAGGTTTGGGTATGTTTGAGATGGATCCTGGCAAAAATAAAAAAAGCGGCATTGGCGCGCAATTGTTTGGCGGCGTGGAGTTAGGGCCTTTGTTGGCGATTGAAGGACGACTTGCCTCCACCCAGAGCGTCACCAGTAACCGTGAGACATCAAAAATCAATTGGTTAACGGCGATTATGGCAAAACCCAAGTATGATATTGCTGGTAATGCCAATATTTATGCGCTTGCAGGCTTGACCATGATGAATACATCATTTACCTCGATCACAGGCAAACAGCAAACCAAAACAACCTCTGCGCCTTCATTTGGCTTTGGTGGCGAGTTTTACTTGAATTATAATACATTGATTGGTATAGAATGGGTGCGTTATGCAACACAGGCTGATGCAACAGTAAAAAACATCAGCTTTCAGGGCTTAGATGTCAATGCATTCATGCTTAACGTTCAAATGAACTTTTAAGGAGACTTTTCAATGAAAAATATTCTATTATCTTGCATTCTAGCAGGATTATTAACAACGACCGTCTATGCTGAAGAAAACACCAGCGTGATGGGCTTGATGAAAGAATGGGCAAAAATTAATTATTTGGTTGCCGAAGACGATCAAGAAAAGGCGTTTGCCGCATTGGCGAAGAAGGCACATGATTTTGTGGTGGCAAACCCTAAACAAGCGGATGCGCTGATTTGGAACGCTATTATTAAATCAACCTATGCAGGGGCAAAAGGCGGGCTTGGTGCGTTATCATTGATGGAAGAAGCCCGTGATTTATTGCTGATTGCTGAAAAAATTGACCCACAAGCGTTAGGTGGTGCTGTTTACACAACACTAGGCAGCTTTTATTACATGGTACCTGGTTGGCCTATTGGTTTTGGTGATGATGATACCGCCTTAGAGTATTTACAAAAAGGCTTGGCGATTGCACCTGATAATATGGATGCCAATTATTTTATGGGTGATTATTGGATGGAAGATCACAACTATAAAAAAGCCGCACCTTTTTTAGAAAAAGTCATCAGTCTTCCTGATGTTAAAGGTCGCCCCGTGTACAGCAAGGGTCGCAAGGCTGAAGCAGCAAAAAGACTGGCTAAAATTAAGCATTGATGAATATTTACCGCCTCTTTTTATAAAGAGGCGGTTACGCTAAAGGATAACAACGTGTCACCTGAAACTTTACATGATACTCCCGTGAAAGCAGTGATTTTAGCAGGGGGGGCTGGTAGTCGGCTGTGGCCGTTATCGCGCAAACAACTGCCGAAACAGTTTTTATCGTTAGAGTCAGAGGGGCAAACCTTTTTAGACGCTACGGTAAAACGTTTGTTTCCTGTCTTAACACACGATGATATTTGGGTTGTCACGGGTAAATCCCATGCTGATGGCGAAGCTTACAGCGCATTGCAAGCCTACCATACGATTTTAGAACCCACAGGACGAAACACTGCCCCTGCAATTGCGATTGCTGCGGCACTGTTGTTGGATCAAGAAGATGATGACCCGATCATGGTCGTTTTGCCTGCTGATCACATGATTAAAGATCAAGCTGCATTTCATACCGCGCTACAAACGGCGATTAAAGAAGCCGTGGAGGGGCATTTGATCACCTTTGGTATTGTACCTTCCAGACCTGATACTGGCTTTGGTTATATTCAAGTTGAATCGGGTGATGATGCCGTTTGCTCTGTCTCACGCTTTACCGAAAAGCCTGATCATGCGACAGCGGTGACTTTTTTAGCCAGTGGTGATTATTTTTGGAACTCTGGCATGTTTGTTTGGCGCGCTTCAGTCATTTTAGGGTATATCCAACAGTTTTTACCTGATGTGTATCAAGTGGTGCAAACCATGCGCACCGCGTGGCAACATGGTGAGCCTTACGCAACAGTGATTGAACGAGAATTTGCTGCCATGCCTGATATTTCGATTGACTACGGCGTATTAGAAAAAACGACTGATATCCGCTTGATCCCATGCGATATTGGTTGGTCGGATGTTGGTAGCTGGGATGCAGTGCATGAAATCTCAACCCACGATGACGATGCCAATGCACTGCAAGGCAATGTCATTGCCGTTGATTGCCACAATAGTTTATTGCGCAGTTCGTCACGTTTGCTCACTGCGGTAGGCATGCATGATGTGATTGTTGTCGAAACTGCCGATGCGGTGCTGGTTGCACCACGCGGGCAGAGTCAAGACGTTCGTAAAATTGTCGATCAATTAAAAGCCAATGATGCCAGCGAGCATGTTGAACACACTACCGTGAAACGCCCGTGGGGTTCTTATACGGTGCTTGAAGAAGAGGATAATACGGGCTATAAAATGAAACGTATTATGGTGGCATCTGGGGCGCGGCTTAGCCTTCAGGCACATCAACATCGTTCTGAACATTGGATAGTTGTGTCGGGGACGGCAACCGTCACCCGTGGCGATACCGTAAAAATCGTAGCTAAAAATCAAAGCACCTATATTCCTATTGGTGAGTTACACCGACTAGAGAACCGTGGTAAAATTCCATTGGTCATCATTGAAATTCAAGTGGGTGATTATTTGGGTGAAGATGATATTGAACGCTTTGAAGATGCATACGGACGTGTGCCAGTCGTACAACCTCAATAAAATCAACGGATACCCTCATGCCAGATTCGGAATACCGTTACTTTAATCGTGAACTTAGCCATCTTGCCTTTCATCGGCGTGTACTGGCGATGGCAGAAGATGATAGCATTCCCATACTAGAACGGTTGCGTTTTTTGTGCATATCAAGTTCTAATTTGGATGAGTTTTTTGAAGTTCGCGTCGCCTCTATCATTCAAAAAATAGAACTTGGGCTGCATATCTCCAGTGTCGATGGTATGGACCTTCCTCTTTTGCTGGCACGCATTCGAGAGCAAACAAAAGAAATGCTGACAGCACAATACCAATTGCTTCGTAATACATTATTGCCCACGTTAAAGCTTGAAGGTATTTGTTTTTACCGTCGAACCCATTGGAATGAAATGCAGCATCAGTGGCTTAGCAATTACATGCAAGAACAAGTATTGCCTGTCATCAGCCCTTTGGGGCTAGATCCTGCACACCCGTTCCCCACCATTGGTAATCGCTCACTGCATTTTATTGTTTCACTCTCAGGCAGTGATGCCTTTGGTCGCCAACATAGCTATGCCATTGTGCCTGCACCACGTTCTTTGCCGCGTATTGTACGCCTGCCCGATGAATGTTCTGATGTGCCTTATGGTTTTGTCTTTCTTTCTTCGATCATGCACGCCTTTGTCGAACGATTGTTCCCTGGGATGAAAGTGAAAGGCTGCCATCAATTTCGTTTAACCCGTGATACTGAATTGTATTTAGATGAAGAAGAAATGGCAGATTTGAAGCTAGAAGTGAAAGGACGCTTGCAAACCACGCGCCGTTTTGGTCGCGCTGTTCGTCTTGAAATCGCCCATGATTGCCCTGAAGAAAGCCGCCATTATTTACTAGAAAATTTTCAATTAAACGAAGCGCAAGCCTATCTTTGTGATGGCCCTGTTAATTTACCTCGCCTTGACCATGTTTACGACCAAGTTAAACGCGCCGATTTAAAGTTCCCCGATACTAGACCTTCCACACCGCTAGCATTACGTAACGGTGCTGATTTGTTTGCACGCTTACGCAAGCAAGATATATTGTTGCATCACCCATTTGAATCATTTGAGCCTGTGATTAAATTATTAGAACTGGCAGCCGATGACGCTAATGTATTAGCCATTCGGCAAACCCTTTACCGCACAGGCGACCATTCACGCATTGTCGAAGCATTGTGCCGTGCCGCACGGTATGGCAAAGATGTCTGTGCCGTGGTAGAGCTTCGCGCCCGTTTTGATGAGCAGGGTAATATTGAATTATCTGAACGCATGCAACAAGCAGGTGTCCATGTCGTCTATGGTGTCGTGGGCTACAAAACCCATGCAAAAATGATGATGGTCGTCCGCCGAGAAAAAGGAAAACTGGTACGCTACAGTCATTTAGGAACGGGCAATTACCATGCTGTAACCACGCGCTTTTATACCGACTTTGGTTTGCTTACAACCAATGAAACCATTGGCAACGATGTCCATCTATTGTTTCAGCAATTAACGGGCTTGGGTTGTGTCTCACCAATGAAAAAAGTGGTGCAAGCACCGTTTGATTTGCACCCACTGCTGCTTAAATTAATTGACCAAGAAATCAAGTTGGTCGGCGAAGGCTACACAGGGCGAGTGATTATCAAGGTCAATGGGCTAGAAGACCCTGAACTTATAGATGCCCTTTACCGTGCATCCCAAGCAGGCGTTCGCATTGACCTTATTATACGCGGCGTGTGTTGCTTGCGACCTGGGGTTAAAGGTTTATCAGAGCATATTCGCGTTCGCTCAGTGTTAGGGCGTTTTTTAGAACACACCCGTATTTATTACTTTGGCAATCACAGTAAACCGATTGTTTATGCTTCCAGTGCCGATGGTATGGTGCGTAACTTGAAAAAGCGTGTAGAAACTGCTTTTCCTATTCAACAAAACAATTTACGGCGACGCTTAATTCGTGAAGGCTTGCGTTATTACCTCAAAGATAACTGTGGTTCATGGCGTTTATTGCCCAATGGTCGATACAAACGCATTCTACGCACCAAACGAAGCATCATGTTTTCAGCCCAGCAAAAGTTAATTGATTTGTTAAAGTAACTGGTAATAAAATAAGGAGCAATTGCGAATGAGTCATTTGGTACATTGTTTTACTATTCGTGTTTATTATGAAGACACAGATCACGGTGGGCGTGTTTATTATGCCAATTATTTAAAGTTTATGGAGCGCGCGCGCACCGAATACCTGCGTGACTGCGGGCTTGAATTGGATGTGTTGGATGCAACATACCATGTCCAGTTCGCTGTCACAGGCGTGAACATCCGCTATTTGCATGGTGCTGATTTTAATGATCGCTTAGAGGTAGAATCAACCCTAACCATGGCACAAGGTGCAAGGTTGGCTTTTCGCCAAGATATTTACTTGTTACATAAAGAAAGTGGTGAGCGCAGCATACAGTTAATTACTGCCGACGTGCAGCTAGCATGCATCAACAACAATAACCGCCCATGCCGCATTCCTGAACTCCTGATGCCTGTGCTGAAGGTTCATCAATCTGAATGATAATGCAAGGTGTAACGGCTACCAGGTAATGATTCAATAACATGTTGCATCTCTAGCCCCAGTAACAATGAGGCTAATGCTGGAACGGTGCATTGGCATGCTTCTGCTAATTGATCAATATGCAAAATATCGTGTTGCAAGGCTTGAATAATGACTTGTTCTTCAACACTGCATTGTTTCATTAAGGTTGCCATGGCTCCATTTTTATCGCTTGTCGTTCTGTGATGCCAGTGTAGCTCTTGCAATACATCATCGGCGGACTCTGTTAGCAATGCACCTTCACGAATCAATTGGTGGCAGCCTGCATGGGTTTGATTGAGTACCGAACCCGGTACGGCAAACACATCACGACCATAACGCACCGCATGGCGTGCGCTGATCAATGAGCCTGATGCAGTATCGGCTTCCATGACCAGTGTTGCGGCGGATAAACCTGCAATAATTCGGTTGCGTTGGGGGAACGATTCGGGTCTTGCTGCTTGCTCAGGTTGGTATTCGCTGACGACACAACCACCATGTTCAATAATGGCAGCAATTTGTCGTTGTTGCATGGGGTAGATGCTGGTTAAGCCACAACCTAATACGGCGATAGTGGGCGTACTCCCCGCCAAAGCACCGCCATGGGCAGCGGTATCAATGCCATACGCCATGCCACTGATCACCACCACATTTTTATTGGATAAATACTCACACCAACGGCGGGTCATCACACGCCCTTCTTTGCTGGCTTTCCTCGCGCCGACCACTGCCAACTGGCGTTCATGCGCAAGGGGCATCAATGCGCCCTGCAAAAATAATACCAGCGGTGCATCATCCAGTGAAGCCAATGATTGAGGGTACAGCGGGTCATCACGCACCATGATAGCGATATGATGTTTATCGCATAATGTGCGTAGCACATCGGCAGTATCACGGTTACTTTGTTGCAATGCCGCCATCAGCTTAGGGCCAATGCCATCTTGTTGCCGCCATGCTTCAGCATCAGCTTGCCAAAAACGTGTTGCCGAACCAAACGAGGCAATCAAACGATTGCCCAGATAAGCACCAATCCCACGAACAAGATACAGCCGTAAACAGGCAATAAGATCATCATTGTTCATTGAAAAATATTCAGTTGATTGCTTTATCGACCTGCGGGACGTATATGATCCCCCATGTGAATTGGAGATATTGCCTCGGTGACAAACGCCATGGCACTGTTGGCAACAGCAGAGATAATCATAATACTGGCAATACGCTCCATCGGCAATTGTACGTCATTGTCTGTCACCACATCTTTAATGACACGACCTGCATGGTAAACAACGAACTTCATGCCTGCACGCAACCCCTGTTTTTTGCCAAGGTTAATGGCAATAATCTGGCTTGAACTCACTTCAGTGGTATCATCTTGCAAATAAACTACTTGCCCACGCATATTATAAAGCGAGACAGAGGATGATATTGTTGTTTCTATTTTGATGCTGGGAACGAGCTTGTCGCCGCGAGATATTTCTGCAAAGGCATACAAAATACGACCTTTGTAAATACCACCTTGAATAGCCGTGACTTCAATTTTGCCAAGGTGATGCATCAATGTTCCAAGGCTGCCGCCATTTTGGCTATCTTCCACAGCATGCCCTTTGCGAAAAATATCAAATTGTTCTCCGCGTTGCACAGCCCTAGAAAAACGCAAATACAAGAGATCGCCTTCACCATAATTAAGTCGATGCATTTCAGAGTCTAAAATATAACCAATGGAGACAAAGGATTCTTTAGGATCAATGAAATCACGGCGCAACATCTCGGGGAACTCAAAGCTACGGTCAGCATTGCTTTCAAGGCGTTCTACTTCTTTGACGATAATGCTAGGGCGAGGACGTACCGTGGTTAAACCACCCACCGCCTTGATTTCTTGTGGGGTCATGAGTCGTTCATGGTTCATCGTTGGTTCTGCTATGGCAGCACCATTGGCACGCATAGGTTTATTTTCAGAAGCAGAGGCAGTATTGCCATTGGCTATGCTTGGCATATGCGAGCCATCAAACCAAATTTTATTACCAGGGTAAATGAGGTCAGGGTTGGTGATATAAAGGTTTTTCTCCCAAATATTCATCCAACGCTGGGGGTCTTTAAAAAAGTGATTGGCAATATCCCACAATGTATCGTTCTTTTTGACAGTATAAGGCTGTGACAGCGGTATTCTTAAAGCTGTGCCATTGGTATTGTCTTGAGCCATGGTCATGCTTGGGTAGAGAATAAACCCAATACATACGATGAATGTATGCATGATGTGTCGAATTGCCATAACGCTTGCTCCTATTTCGCTCCAGTTTTCGGTTCTTCGTGGCGCAATAAACGCTGAATATTACTGATATGGCGAATAATCACCAGCACTGCCAAGACCGATGTTGCCAACAGCGTAGCTTGACCGCCAGCGTGTAACAAAAGCACCAGTATTGGAACCAATGCCGCTGCAACCATAGAGGCAACAGCAACATAGCGGGTGCTAAAAAACAGCAATAACCATGCTGCAAACGCGATAAGACTCACCCACGGCAACCATGGCAGCAGCACACCAAACATAGTGGCAACACCTTTGCCGCCACGGAATTTTAAATACACAGGAAAGATATGCCCAATAAACACCAATAATGCGACATAAATCACCAATGCTTCGCCAGCATAATGCGCCGCCAAAGCCACCACTAATGCACCTTTGCCAACATCAGCCAGCAAGGTTAAAACACCGACAAGCTTTCCGCCAGTGCGCAAGGCATTGGTTGCACCAATATTGCCGCTGCCGTGGTCACGAGGGTCTTTATTGCTGATCGCTTTACTAAACAACAAGCCAAAAGGAATGCCTCCTAGCAAGTATGCACCGATACACCACAACCAAAAGCTTGGGCTTGTCAGTAAATCAATCATGGCATATCACAGTTTACGGTAGTTCTTACGGTTGATATTAAACTGCTGCTGTAGCCGTTTGACTTGAACACCATTGATATACGTTGGTAAAATTGTTTCAACCGATGACGGCGCACCAAAACATGCAGGGAACGGCATATCACCATCGACAACATTATCGGATTGAAGCATTGCCAATTGATCGGGTGTTAATGGTGGCACAGGTAAAAACTGTAGCAGCGATGCCATGATACCTGCAATGCCATCTGGCACAGGTAAACATAAACGCGCCCGTTCTTTGTGTGCCAACAACACACCCACCAAGGCATAAAACGTATAAGCTGTAGGGCCACCAAGATCGTAGCTTTGACCCACCGGTGCCACATTCTCGATGCTTGCGACAAAAGCACGGGCAACGTCTTCTACCCAAACAGGTTGAAAGCGCGTATTGCCCGCAATAACAGGAAAGACAGGAAGAAAACGAGACATCAGCTCCAGCTTGTTAAAAAAGTCATCTTCAGCACCAAAAATAACGGAAGGACGCATGACCGTCCAATGCAATGATGATTCACGAACGGCTGTTTCTGCTGCATGTTTACTGCGACCATATTCACTATCACTTTGATTGCTTGAACCCAATGCACTCATGTGAATATAACGTGAGGTCACTGCTTGCTCGCAAGCCTTGATGACATTGCGTGTGCCATGCACATGTGCTGCATCAAAGGTATAGCGACCACGTTCAAACAGTAGTCCCACCAAGTTGATGACACAATCCATGCCTGCGACCGCATCGTTGAGACCTTTGCCGTCACAAATATCAACCTTACATAAATCAGTAACACCCATAACCAGTAAGGCTCTAGCTTTTTCAGGATGCCGACAAGCAACGCGAACTTGATGCCCCGCAGCTAACGCTTGTCGTACGATAGAACGCCCAACAAAACCACTGCCACCAATAACACAAACTTTTTTCATTATACCCCCCTCCAATTCACACCATCACCCAATAAGCAACGTGCATGAAATAACTTACAGTAACGCCACTTCATAATGCTCGGGTGAAAACTGAGAATCACTTTTTAGCATAATTTCTTTGCCTAAGAAGGTTTCCAAGCGAGAAACCCATTCGCTTTGTTCGCCCAACATGAGGTCAATTAATTGTGGGTGGGCAATAATCATCAGTTTTTCACATGGGTATGCTCGACCTTCAGCCACAATCGCACGAAATAATTGATAACAAATGGTTAACGTGCTTTTACGCAGCCCTGTACCATCGCAACGTCTGCATGTATGCAGCAGCATCCGCCCTAACGAATCACGGGTTCGCTTGCGTGCCATTTCAACCAAGCCCAACGATGACAGTTGTGCCATATGGGTTTTGGTTTTATCGCGTTTTAACGCTTCGCGCAGCACTTCCATTAATCGAAGTTTATTATCCTCATCGCGCATATCAATAAAATCAATGACGATGATGCCGCCTAGGTTACGCAAACGCAATTGATGCACGATTTCATGCGCCGCTTCCAAGTTAGTTTTAAAACCTGTTTCTTCCATATTGCGCGAACCTGTGAAAGAACCTGAATTCACATCAATGGCAATCAATGCTTCCGTTTGGTCAATGACAAGATGCCCGCCTGAACGCAAGCCCACCCGTCGATCTAAGGCGGCATCAATTTCTTTTTCTACGCCATAGACATCAAATAATGGGCGTTCCCCTGGGTAATAATACAAACGCTTGGCGACTTCGGGCATAAAACGGCGAGCAAACTTTTTCATCGTTTGGTAGGCTTCACGCGAATCAACGTGAATTTTTTTCACTTCATCATCAACGTAATCACGCATTACACGCAGGTAGAGTTTTAAGTCCATGTGCAGCATAGAGCAACTTGGCGCATCTTTCGCCCGTTTTTCAATATCTTGCCACAGTAATTGCAAAAACCTCAAGTCTTCGCGCAAATCTTCTTCACTATGACCTTCTGCAACCGTGCGCACAATCAGCCCCGCATTATCAGGGCGAATCGTATTGGCAATCATCAGCAAACGATCACGCTCTTCAGCACTCTCTAACCGTCTGGCAATACCCACATGGTTAACACCGGGTAAATACACCAAGTAACGTCCCGCCAAACTCACCAATGACGTTAAACGGGGGCCTTTAGAGGCAATAGGATCTTTCGATACTTGCACCAAAATGTCTTGCCGTTCACGAATCAATGAATCAATCGCAGGTACATTGCGTTGCCTGCGTTGTTCTGCCTCATTGTCGGTATCGTCAGGAGAATGATCATCATCCTCGGCTCGGTCGTCCAAATCGTTGGCTTCTGTGCGAATAATATCACCCGCGTACAAAAAGCCTGATTTCTCTAAGCCAATATCCACAAACGCAGCTTGAATCCCCGGCAACACCCGTTGCACGCGACCTTTGTAAATGTTGCCTTTTAAACCACGCGCACGTTCAATGTACACTTCTTCAGCAAGACCATTTTCAATCCGTGCGACACGGGTCTCAAAAGGCGCAATATTGACCAATAACTCTGTACTCATGGGGAACGCCTTGACCTTGTTCAATTACTCGCGCAACAACTCCGTGATAGCTGTCTTGGCACGGGTGCGTTCGTCAACCTGCTTCACAATCACAGCACAATACAAATTAGGTCCACCTGATTTACCGGGCATAGAGCCTGAAACAACCACCGAATAAGGCGGTACTTCACCATAAAACACTTCGCCTGTTTCACGGTGAACAATCCGTGTCGATTGCCCCAAATAAACACCCATCGAAAGCACAGAGCCTTCACGAACAATCACGCCTTCAGCGACTTCTGCCCGCGCACCAATAAAACAATTATCTTCAATAATCACAGGCGATGCCTGAATAGGCTCTAACACGCCGCCAATACCCGCACCGCCAGAAATATGGCAGTTGCGTCCAATTTGCGCACAAGAACCAATGGTTGCCCATGTATCAACCATGGTACCCTCATCGACATAAGCACCAATATTCACATACGATGGCATCAAGACTGTTTTGGCTGCAATGTACGCGCCCTTACGCACGGTAGCAGGTGGCACGACACGAATGCCCGCCTTGCGAAACTCTGAATCACCCCAGTTAGAAAACTTTAACGGCACTTTGTCAAAATAATTGGCATCACCGCCATGAATCACGGCATTATCATGCATTTTAAAATAAAGCAGCACGGCTTTTTTCAACCATGCTTGCGTTAGCCATTGACCCCCGCTGTTTCTCTCTGCCACGCGCACGCCGCCATCATCCAACAATTGAACCGCATGCTCAATGCCTTCCCGCCAGTCTGCCTGCACACTGTGCAAGTCCCAATCGCTGCGTTGATCCCATGCGTTTTCAATTAAAATTTGTAAATGATGCATTCTTTCTCCTACGGTTACAATCAAGGGCAAGGCTAGAAGGCTGTTGAAGAATGGCAAGAAAGAGAAAGTTTTATGGCTTCATCATGCACTATTGCGCTGCACAATCATCAGCTTATGCTTGGCAAGTGATCCCCTTAAGAAAAATTCATCCCCATGGCTTAAAAACATGCTACGTTTAATGACCCTTCGATTGCTTCAAGCCATCCCCACGCTTTTTGGTGTCGCTACTTTGGTGTTTTTTTTACTGCACCTTGTCCCTGGTGATCCTGTCGATGCTTTGCTTGGCGAAACAGCGATGGCAGCAGACCGTGAGGCATTGCGGCAAGCATTGCATTTGGATCAACCCTTGGGCTTACAGTATGCCCATTACCTGCAAGGTCTGATGCATGGTGACTGGGGGCATAGTATTATCAACAAGGTGGATGTATTAGAGAAAATCAGCAACCGCATAGGGGCGACGATGCAACTTGCCGCAGCAAGCTTGTTGTTGGCAGTGTTGCTTGCGATACCACTGGGGTATATGGCAGCCCGTCACAGGGGGCAGTGGCAAGATACAGCGACGATGGGCGTTGCCTTGCTGGGCGTGTCTATTCCTAACTTTTGGTTAGGGCCGATGCTTATTTTATGGTTTTCTGTGTTTCTTGGCTGGTTACCCGTATCAGGTATCGCACAATCAGGCAGCATGGTCTTACCCACGATCACCTTGGGGACGGCATTGGCTGCCATTTTATCGCGCATGGCACGCGCCAGTTGGTTAGAGGCAATGCATATGGACGCTTGCCGCACAGCGCGAGCTTTTGGCATTGCCGAGTCGCGTATTTGGTGGCGGCATGCTGCCCGTTTGGCTGTGATTCCCGTATTAACCTTGTTTGCGCTCCAATTGGGTGCAGTGCTAGGCGGTGCTGTGATTACCGAAACGGTATTTGATTGGCCAGGTTTGGGTTTATTAACCATCGAAGCCATACAGCGACGCGATTACCCCATGGTGCAAGGTTGTGTGTTGGTGATTGCTGTGTTTTATGTGCTGGCAAATTTACTGGCCGATATGATTGCCCTGTGGCTAGATCCTAGGCAACGTCATGCGTGAACTAATTCATAGCCAAGGGGTAAAGCTGGCATCGTTGTGTTTGTTTGTTCCCTGTCTGGTGTTGTTTGCCGCAGCATGGATGGGTAACGATGGGCATGCCGTCAACTTAGACATTATTCAAGCCACATCTTCGCTGCAACACCCATTAGGTTGCGATATGTTGGGGCGTGATGTGCTAGACCGCTTGGCAGAAGGCTTGTGGCTTTCTTTTAGTATCGGCGTTGGTGTGGTTGCCTTGGGTGGAATCGTGGGTATCAGCATTGGTATGATTGCTGGTTGGGTCGGTGGTTGGGTAGATGCCTTGCTGATGCGGGTGGCAGATATTGTATTATCGTTCCCTGGTATTTTACTCGCTATTGCCCTTGCTGCCATGCTTGGCCCAGGGGTTGAAAACCTTGTCTTTGCGCTGGTTGCCGTAGGCTGGGTGGGCTTTGCACGATTAACACGGGTGCAGGTTTTATCCCTTAAAAACACACCGTGGGTAGAATCGTTGCGCGGTCTTGGTGTTGCTTTCCCCTCGCTGGCATTGCGTCACCTACTGCCCAGTATTGCAGCCCCATTACTGGTCGAGGCAAGCTTTGGTATTGCTGCGGTGATTATCGGCGAGGCTGGCTTATCGTTCCTTGGTATTGGGGTGCAAGCCCCCGATGCCTCGTTAGGAACGATGATTCGAGAAGGTACACGGCTGATGCTTACCGCGCCCATGCTGGTGTTTTGGCCAGGACTGCTATTGTTTTTGGTGGTCATGGCAATCAATCTGCTGGGCGACACCTTGCGCGATTATTTTGATGTACGAACCGAAGGATAAACCATGACAATAACCACAGTTATATTGGATCGCGATGGTGTAATCAATATTGATTCACCCGACTACATTTTAACCCCCGACCAATGGCAACCCGTAGCCTGTAGTCTGCCAGCCATTGCCACATTGCACCAAGCAGGCATCAGGCTAGGGCTTGCCAGCAACCAGTCAGCCAGAGGACGCGGCATGGTCACAGAAGAAACCTTTGCCTTGATTCATGATAAAATGATCACGGCAATTCGGGCGCATGGCGGCGATTTGAATTTTATCGGCTATTGCCCGCACACACCCGAAGACCATTGCCCTTGCCGCAAGCCCAAAGCAGGTTTGCTGCATCAAGCCTTAGCTGCCTTGCAATCCACCCCTGCCGAAACCATCATGATCGGTGATTCTTTGCGAGACGTGCAAGCCGCGCTGGCAGCGGGGGTGCGCCCTGTGTTGGTGCAAACAGGTTATGGTGATGCCGCAGCCATTGCCAAGCAAGCACACCTAATGGATGCGAGCATTAGCATCTACCCTGATTTGGCTGCGGTGGTGGATGATCTTTTTTGATGGGTTGATCCTGTAACGATTGACAAAATCTACATTCTAACTAGACATGCATAATAACTGATGTTACGCAGTTATTTATCCCATATGATGATGATTTTTTTTATTTTTTTGCCCTTGCTCTAAATTTTTTAGAAACTTTGGAATCATTATCGCATAGGGCAGTGCCACACAAAATAAATAAGCAATAATACTGCCAAAAATAGCCCCCTCGATGCCAATCTGTTGCACAAAATAAATACTCAACACAACGTTACATACTGCACAAGCAATCGCTGTTTTTATTTGTAAGTAAATAATTTGTAAAGCATTGAGAAGAACCATTATAATTGTATCAAATACAAGCAAACACAACCAAATAGAACAACCTAAGACCAATAATCTTGAAGGGACAAAGGTATCATTTATCCATACTGAAACAATAGTTTGTGCCATTGTAGCAAACAAAATAGCACAAATGAAACTGCCTATCATGCCCCAACATAAACTTTTAATAAAAACTACTCGGACCCAAGCCATATCACCGCAAGCCATCGCCTCTCTGTAGGCTGGCCATATTGGTGTAAGAGTAAGCATAAATAACGAAGCAAGTGCCGTACATAATGTAAGATTAGCAGCATAAATAGCCAATAAATTACTTCCCAGTAAATGGGCAATAATAAGATTATCAGCATTGTTTTTTATCGATATAGAAACTTGAATAATAAAAAAAAGCGTCCCTAGGTTATATAAATGACGCAATTCTTTATGTGATATATGCTTTAGTTTAGGTTTTAAATGACGTTTATATAAGCCAAAATAATAAATGTTGTTAATGATTAGCAGCAGTGTTTCACCCGCCAGAAAGGCAGCCATAACCAGAGGAAAAGAATAATCCCATACAATAGCTAACCACATAAACAATAAGCCAGTAAGCGCCCCTGTTCCTGAAAAAAAACGATCTAGTTCACCGCGTTGTAAGCCAAACTGTACTTTTCCTACTATGCCCAACCATAGATTAAGTAAGAAAAACAGTGCTGCTACAGCGCAAACATATTCTACATGATCTATTTCGTGATCTTCAACAGCAAGCAGTGAACCCCAAGGAATTAAATCAAATTCAAATAGCAATAAAAACACTATGGCTAGCAGTAATGCCAAGGCTAACAAGGAGAAAAATGCTGATGAAATAATTTTACATGTTTTTTCGCCATGTTTCTTTTTTGTCACCGCACTGGCGTAAGCTATGCGATTGATGACCGCTTTCCCCACACCACCGTTTAATAAAGCAAACAATGAAACCGAAGCAACCCATATACCATAAGCATTGCTACCAAGATTGTTTATTGCCAATGGAACCATTGCTAAAAAAACAACAATAGCTGCTAATTTGGCATATAAGCCACTCCAAATAGTACGAATAATATATTGCTTGCGTAAACATGCACGTTGCAAGCAAGCGGATTCATGATTATGAGGAACTTCCTTCACTATTGTGAAGCAACCAGTCGCACTAATAATTGTGACCAATTATTTCTTACCATTAGTTTAGGTGATTTCCAACAAAAAATATACGCCATAGCCCAGCGATAATTATCTTGACCACATCGCAAGGCCTTCAAAGGTGTTTGCATATTCCAAATCTTAGCAGTCTTCTTGTTATCGGGTAGCCTTGCATTTTTTATTTTGAGTTCAGTTAATGCCATGCTTATTGCCTCGCTATGTTCTGAGGGTACAAAAACAGGTTTATGGGGGTATATGCTTTCTCATCCCCCATTTATACCCGCCCCCTAGTTTCTACGCTTCGTTGGGGCAAGTTAGCACGGCATGAAACAACAAGCGAACAAAAAAGCCTGTAAAAACAAGGCCTACAGGCTTTTTTGGGACGGGTTTAAACCCTTGTCTGGTACCGAGAACTGGAGTCGAACCAGCACGACCGCAATGATCACTGGCATCTGAAGCCAGCGCGTCTACCAATTCCGCCATCTCGGCAAGAGGTGCGTCATTTTATAAAGGAGTTTCTTAGTGTCAAGCAAGAGACAGGGCAAGAAATCAGGGCATAAACGCCCTGATCGCCGCACAGTTAAAAAAAACGCTCGCAAGCATTTGCGCCAATCAAGCACATCCCCAGCAGACAGCGGCAGGTCACATAAAACTTCGGTTTGGGGCGATGCCTTGCCGCCACCGCGTGTGAGTAGTGCTGATATTTTGCGTGAAATTGATCGTGCAGAAAATCGTGCTATGGGTGTAAAAGCACTTGCTGATGGCTTACAGCTTACCAGCGATAATGACGTGCGAGAAATGCAACACCGCATTAAACGGCTTGTGCATAAAGGGGAATTGGTGCAACGGGGGCGTTTGTTGCACAGTGGGGCGGAGTATGTGTCGGGTTTATTGCATGTGCATCCTGATGGTTTTGGTTTTGTTAACGTCAATGGGCGCAGTGATGATGTGTACATGGCTCATCATGAAATCAAAGGATTGATTCATGGCGATGAAATTGAAGTGGCATTGCAGCAGCATAAAGGACGAGAATCGGGGCGTTTTATTGTGTTGGTGCATGCTGCGCCTTCAGAAATGATAGCCCGCATTGAACAAGCGGGGAACATTATTCTTGCCAACCCCCGTTCGCGCCGTTTTCCACGCAGTATTTTGGTGAAAACTAGCGATGCCAAGCAGGCAAAGCATGGTGATTGGGTGCGTTTATCATTTGATCGTCATGCCGACCCTTTAAAGGGTAAGGTGTTAGAGATTCTTGGGCATTCTATGGATGCGGGTGCTTTGATTGATATTGTGCAACGTGAACACCAATTACCAGAAGCATTCCCTGATGCTGCACTCCGCGAAGCTAATGGTTGCCCTGCTGATGTTGATATTCGCCAGTATCAGAACCGTAACGATTTAACGCACTTACCTTTTGTCACCATTGATGGTGAAGATGCACGAGATTTTGATGATGCTATTTGTGTCATTCCACGCGGCGAAGGCTTTGAGTTATGGGTTGCCATTGCTGATGTAGCACATTATGTGCCAGCGGGTAGTCATTTGGATATTGAGGCACAGCAACGAGGAAACTCATACTACTTGCCTGATCGGGTGATCCCCATGTTGCCTGAATCACTTTCTAATGGTTTATGTTCACTTAACCCTCATGTCGTGCGTTTAGCCATGGTGGTGCGGATGCGTATTGATGTCAGTGGTCGCTGTCGCGCAGTGCGTATTTCTGAGGCGTTGTTACGTTCTCGGGCTAGGCTTAGCTATACACAAGTGACCCGTTGGCTGGATGATAACGACAGCAAGACCATTGAAGACAGTGGTGTGCAAAATATGCTGCTTGATGCTGCCAGCCTTACCCGTATGCTGCTGCAACGCCGTGAGCTTCGTGGTGCATTGGATTTAGACTTACCAGAATCAAGCATTGTATTAAGCGAAGGGAAAGTAAGCGCAATCAAGCGCAATGAGCGCAATATTGCCCATCGTTTGATTGAAGAAATGATGCTGGCAACCAATATTGCCGTCGCTGAAGAATTAGAAAAACAACAGCGCACCTTTTTATACCGCACCCATCCTGCGCCTGAGTTATCGGCGATCAATCGCCTTAATGAGTTCCTTGCACCGCTCGGCTTACCAATCTCGCTCCCGCGCAAAGGTGTGGGCTTTCGACCTGCTGATTTACAACGCATTTTATTTTTAGCAGACCAGCAACCTTGGGGGCATGTGTTGCATCGTTTAATGTTGCGCAGTATGCAACAAGCATCGTACAGCACTGATAATAAAGGGCATTTTGGTCTTGCTTACCATTGCTATTGTCACTTTACTAGCCCCATTCGACGTTATGCTGATTTAACCATTCACCGCCAAGTTAAAGCATTGATTACACAGAAGAAAGACCCTTACAGTAGCGATAACAATGCATTGGTGATGATAGGCTCACACATTTCACGTCAAGAACGCACGGCGCAACGTGCCGAGTGGGATACGCGAGATATGTGTGCTGCATTGTATCACAGTACAGATGTGGGTAAGGTGATGGCTGCCGTTATCTCTGGCATTAGCAAGCGACGGGTGTTTTTTGAGCTGCTCGAAACACTGGCAGAAGCATCCATTGCTTTAGAAGCCTTACCAGGCAATTTTGAACTGGATGAACGCCGTCATTGCTTGCGTTCCCCTCGCGGTGGTGTATTATTTTCGTTGGGTGATACCGCGCATGTACGGATTGAAAGTTGCGAGCCAGTTTTGGGGCAAATCAACGTTGCTTTGGTGACTGAATAACATCAACAAACAAGATAAAACTGCTAGGGAGTAGGCATGACTAAAAACATATGCTTATCTGATATTGTTGTAGACCTAAATACGCCTACATTATTGTTTAAGAAAGACAATCACAGTATTTATTGGCTGGGCATGACCGACCATACTGCATTTCGTTGCAACAGTTATTTGATTTGCTCAGGCACGCACAAGATCCTTATTGACCCTGGCTCGATCAACCTTTCAGCGCAATTGTGTCAACGTGTGGCACAAATCACCCCACCTGAAGATATTACAGCATTGGTGCTGTGTCATCAAGACCCTGATGTTGCGTCATCGCTTCCTGAGTGGATAGCCATCAACCCTGAGGTATGCGTGATGACTTCACCGCGTTCGCATGTGTTATTGCCCCATTATGGCTGTGTTGATTATCAGTATTACAACATTGAAGAAAATCCCGTGTTTTCTTGTGGTGAGGGGCATGCATTGCATTTTATTACTGCACCGCATTTGCATTCACCTGCTGCTTTTACCACTTGGGATGCCACGTCTCAATTTCTTTTCTCGGGTGATATTTGGGCAGCATTGTCGCTTGATTGGCAATTAGTCTGTGATAATTTCGCCGTTCATTGTACCAACATGAATATGTTTCACATGGATTATATGGCATCGAATATCGCAGCACGGGGGTTTATTGATAAACTAGAGGACTGCGATATTGCAGCTATTTTACCGCAACACGGTTCGATTATTCCAACAGAAACTGTGCCTGATGCCTTAGCCTATTTACGCAACCTTCGCTGTGGAACGGATATTGAATATCCGCATTTATCATGATTGATCCTTACGAAGAAATAGAGCAATTAAAGCAACGCATTGCCATTTTAAAAACAGCATTAACCCAAGCGAACCGTGTGCAAATTCAGTGGCAACTTGCCAGTGAACAACTGAGCGAAACACAACTATCGTTAAAAGAAAGTCGAGATCGTTTTCTTGCCTTGTATGAACATGCCACCAATGGCATGTTGGTAGCCAATACTGCGGGGGAAATTCAAACCATGAACCCTGAGGCGTTGCGTATTTTTGGCTTTACTGAAGATCATATCCCCGTACACCTTTGCCATATTCTTCCTGATTACGAAGCACTGATGAAACAATCCAATACCCATCAACGCGAGCGAAAGTATACCAGTCTAATCTTTCGTAAAGATGAAGCGTCGATGTTGCGGCGGGATGGTTCCACCATTACCGCATCATTATCGTTGATTTCTATCAGTATTGCAGGCGGGGAACTGCTGCTATTATCCGTTCAAGATATTAGCACTCAAGTTGCCGAACGATTGCAGTATGAATCCGACAGGGTGATATTAGAGCGAGAAGTATCAACGCGAAGCACACGCTTGCTTAAATTATCACGGGCATTGGAAGCGGCAGTAGAACCCATTGTCATTGTCGATACTACAGGCACTATTGAGTATGCAAACCCTGCCTATTTTAACATGTGGGGCTATGTTCCTTCGGACGTTTTGGGCAATAAAACTTCTATGATTAAAAGCGGGCAGCATGATGATGCTTTTTATGCAACACTATGGCAAAAGATCATGAAGGGTAACTTATGGGAAGGAAAATTAATCAACCAATGCTGCGATGGGCAATTAAAATCAATTAATTTATCTATATCCCCCATCTTTGACGAGCAAAACACAATCATCAATTTTGTGGGCATCTACCGTGACCTTACCCAACAAGAACATATCGCCAAGCAAATTGCGCAATCACAAAAAATGGAAGCTGTCAGTACCTTAGTGGGGGGAATATCCCATGAGTTCAACAACATCTTAGCGGGCATGACGGGCAATCTATACCTTGCTAAAATGCTTTACCCCAATGATCCTGATATGAATAAATACTTGGGAAATGCTGAAGATCAAGGCTTTAAAGCGGCAGAGATGATTCAAAAACTGATGATTTTTGCGCGCAAAGATTGGGTCGAAGAAAAAGAACTCGATTTAAATGCATTGATTAAAGAATTTGATGCATTGGGTTGTTTTTCTATCCCTAAAAATATTCGTTTCAATATTAACTTGCACCATCAACCGCTGCTTGTTCGCGCTGACACGACGCAGATTCAACAAATATTATTGCATTTAGTACAAAATGCCCACGATGCATTGGCACATGCCAGCCATGGTCAGATTACCATTCAGTTAGATCGATGGGCAGCAACAGCCAGTTTTTTGGCAGAACATACAGAAAATTCTGCCCGTCATTATGCTAAAATAATGGTGCGCGATAACGGTATTGGCATTCGTGAAAAGGACTTACCGCATATTTTTGAGCCTTTTTATAGCAGTAAAGATACGGGTGATGGTACAGGGCTTGGTCTTGCTGCCGTGTTTGGTGCGGTAGAGCGTTTAGGCGGAACGATGGATGTTCAAAGTCAACCAGGCGACACCTGTTTTTCTCTTTACATTCCCATTGTTGCCGAACAAAATGCTGTAGGTCATAGCACCCCCGTAACCGATGACGTACCAGCGACAAAACAAAAACAGAAGATTCTTTTGGTTGATGATGAAGTGGAAGTGTTGGCAATCACCAGTAAAATTTTACGCTCATTGCATTATGATGTTGTTGAGGCGCATGATGGGCTTGAAGCGATGCTGTATTATGAAAAACACAGCGATATGATTGATCTTGTTGTCTCTGACATGATTATGCCTGAGATGAGTGGTGTCGATGCCGTTGCACGCATGCGCCAAATACGAGAAAATCTCCCCGTGGTGTTTATGACGGGCTATGATCAAGAGTATTTTGAACAGCAAGTTAAAGAACGTGATAATACACGGTTAATTCTCAAACCATTGCGCGTGGGTGAACTTGCAAAAATGATTCGTGAGATGTTGCACCACTAAAAACGTTACTTTTTTGGCTATTATTCATCTTATATTTGAAAAAAAAGTTATAGTTGGCAGAATGCGCCCCCGCACAGCAACTGTCTGTTCGGCCGGGATGGCGAAATTGGTAGACGCAAGGGACTTAAAATCCCTCGGATGAAAGTCTGTACGGGTTCGACTCCCGTTCCCGGTACCACTTTAGGCATTGTTTAAAACAATGCCTACTACCTTTCTTAGCGTAGAAAATAAATAATACGCATGAACCATATGTTTTCCAAGCGTAGGATATTGAATGAATTGGCTGACCCGTTTAATTGAAAGCCCAAAGGCTATTCTTTCTAGCAACGACACCCCTGAAGGTATTTGGATCAAGTGTTCGGGTTGTGCTGAAACACTGTACAACAAAGAACTGATGCGTACCGCGATGGTTTGCCCTCGCTGTGATTACCATATCCGCGTCAATGCACCAGAACGTGCTGCCATCTTGTTTGATGAGGGTTTTGAAGAACGTGACACGGGCTTGCATTCGGTTGATACCCTTAATTTCAAAGATGTAAAACGTTACAAAGACCGCCTCAAAGATGCCGATAAAAAAGCAGGAAAAGGCGATGCCGTCCGCAATTATTTAGCACATCTTAGTGGCATGGTTGTTTCAGCTTCTATTTTTCAATATGCTTATATGGGCGGCAGCATGGGTTCTGTTGCGGGTGAAAAAATCGTGTTGGGCATGGAACGTGCACTTCGTCGGCAATGCCCTTTTATCTTGGTCGCCTCATCAGGCGGCGCGCGCATGCAAGAAAGTTTGCTTTCGTTAATGCAAATGGCAAAAACATCGGCGATGGTCAATCGCTTGCACGAGAAAAAAATTCCTTTTGCTTGTATTCTTACTGACCCAACGATGGGCGGTGTTTCTGCATCGGTTGCGTGGCTGGGTGATGTGGTGATAGCTGAACCGGGGGCTTTAATTGGCTTTGCAGGGCCAAGGGTGATTCAAGAAACCGTTGGCGAGACCTTGCCAGAGGGGTTTCAACGACCAGAGTTTTTGATGGAACATGGGCTTATTGATGCCATTGTTGACCGCCGAGAACAAGCTATCTATTTACACACCTTGTTTGGTCATCTCATGCAGCGTAGTTTTAGCCAAGGCTAAGGAACGCTGTGCAACAACGCTTGCGTCAGGCACTTGATGCCTTACAACGCCCTCAAGCTGATAGGGATTATCGACCGGGGCATGCGCGTATACAGCAATTATTAAGCAAGCTGGATCTTGCTGCGCCAAAGCTTCGTATTCGGGTGGCAGGCACGAACGGAAAAGGCTCAACATGTCATATGCTTGCCAATGGTTTAGCCACCAGTTCTTTGCGTATTGGCTTGTACACTTCACCGCATATTCTTTGTTTCAACGAACGCATTCGCATCAATGGCACACCTGTTTCTGATGGTGATTTGCTGCAAGCCCTAGATATCATTTTACCGCTTGCCGAAAGCATTGGCACGTCCCCTTTTGAAACAGCAACCGCCTTAGCCTTGTATCTATTTGATCAGCAAGGCGTTGATATTCAGATTATTGAAGCTGGTGTTGGCGCACGCTTGGATACCTGCACCGCAATCCCTGCGGATATGGCGTTGATCACCCCCATTGGCTTGGATCACCAAGCATGGTTGGGTGAGACACTGGAAGCGATTACGGTAGAGAAATCGTATGCTATGGTAGGCTGCCGCTGGGCGTTGACGGTGAAAAACACGCAATCTGCCACGGCATTAACGGTGTTGCAGCAACGCGCCACGCAACTTCAATGCATTGCTGTGAACCCTCATCTACACTGTAGCATGAAAGGCGCGCATCAACAAAGCAATGCCTCGTTGGCATTGGCTGCTATCACACAATTAGAATCCGCAGGGGTTGTGCAAAGTCACCATGCTGCCGCAGCCATTGAAGCCACTACCGTGGCAGGGCGCATGCAAAAGGTGATGATCGACAAAGCCACGCTATGGTTAGATGCAGCACACAATAGGCATGCCATTGAAGCATTGCTCCCCTTGCTCCCCACACTGGCATCGCCATTGGATGCGATTGTCATTGCCCCGCGAGAAGATCGAGACTTAACACCCGCCATTGCATTGCTCACGCCTTTTGCTAACCGAGTGCTGTATGAACAGAAACATTTGGATCAACATCAAGATGCTATACGCACAGCGATGCATGAAACAATCAAACCCAACCCTGAAGGGCATTATTTATTGCTAGGGTCATTTCAAAATGTCGCGGCTATGTTACGAGGCTTATCTTATCTCAATTAACTTACAACACTGTTTGGTGGTTGGTATTTCATCTCGTGCCTTGTTTGATTTAGAAGAAGAAAACAACATTTTTGAGCAACAAGGCGTAGATGCCTACCGCGATTATCAATTCGCCCATGAGCAAACTATTTTGCAGCATGGCACGGCATTTCATATGATCAAAGAGCTATTGCGCATCAATACCTATGCACAATCAGAACAGCCCTTGGTTGAAGTGGTGATTATGTCACGCAACACACCCGATATGGCCATGCGTATTTTTCATTCGATTGATCATTATGGCTTGACCATCACCCGTGCTTCTTTTACAGGGGGTGAAGGCTTGTATACCTATTTGGATGCATTCAGCGTCGATTTGTTTTTGTCTAAGTCAGAAAGTGATGTGCAAGCTGCCATCAATCATGGCGTTGCTGCCGCGATTATTTGTGAGCCGCCGAAAGATTACGCCCCCGTAGAACATCAAGTTCGTATTGCCTTTGATGGCGATGCCGTGTTATTTTCTGAGGCTTCTGAACTTATTTTTAAAGAAAAAGGCTTACCTGCCTTTGTTGCGCACGAACAAGCCCATAGTCAAGATGCCTTAGCCGAAGGGCCTTTTGCCAAGCTGCTAAAAATCATTGCCTTTTTGCAACAAAACCTACCAAAAAAAGACAACCCTTTCCGCCTTGCCTTGGTGACTGCGCGTAACAGTCCTACCCATGCCCGTGTGTTGTTTACCTTGCGAGAATGGGGTGTTACGCTGGATGAAGCGTTTTTCCTTGGCGGTTTAGCCAAAGATCAGGTCCTTAAAGCCTTTCGCGCCCATATCTTTTTTGATGATCAAGACGTTCACCTGTATGCAGCATCGAAAGTTGTGCCGTCAGGGAAAGTGCCGCATAAAAAAGTGGGTGAAAGAAAAAGCTGATACAGCCGTTACTTTGACCCCATCATCGCCGCATACGCGCTGCATAAAAACCATCATGATCTTCAGCAGGAAACAAGCGCATCTCTTTTTCTAGTGTTGCAGGGCATGCATGAACGACAGCTTGCTCTTGATGATGAATGGAGCAAACGGCATAAACCATGCAGCCATTGGGTTTTAATAGCCGAAATGCCTCTTGCAACATGGTGGTTTGTTGCGCAACAAGTGTTTGTAACTGTTTTTCATCATGATGAAAACGAACATCAGGCTGCTTTCGCAACAAACCTGATGCCGTACATGGCGCATCAAGAAAAACAGCATCAGCAGATTGATCTTGCCACGGTAATTGACGAGCATCCCCCTGAATAACATGAATGTTGGCAAGCTGTAAACGGTGCAAGTTTTGCTGCAAGGTAGGCAAGCGGCGGGCATGGTATTCAACGGCAATAATAGTGGACGTAGGCAATAAATAAGCCAACAAAGCTGTTTTTCCACCGGGGGCAGCGCAAAGATCAACAACTAGGTTGGGGGATTGTTGTAAACCATCGCAGAGTAAGTGGACACTGGCTTGTGCGGCTTGATCCATCACCAAAATATGCCCTTCTTCATACCATGGCAGGCGTGTTACTGGCGTGCCAGTGGGCAACAATACTGCCGTGGTAGAAAGTTCACCAGCTACCGCATCAAAACCAGCATCATACGCCAGACTCAACCACGCTTCTCTATCACCAAGCACAGCAATGGTTAATGGCGGGGGCGATTGCAATACGGTAGCAAAATCACTGAGCGTTGTTGCTCCCCAGTGGTCACGCCATTGGCAATACATCCAACGGGGAAGCTCAAGGCGTTGATGCGGCTTGAGCTTTTCAGGAGGATTTTTGCGTGTTAGTTGTCGCAAAATAGCATTGACGAGTGGCACAGCGCGGGCTTGTAGGGGGCGAATCGCACTCACTGTTTCAGCTACGGCAGCATGGGCAGGCGTACCCAAGTGCCTTAATTGATAAGCACCCAGCATCAATGCCATAGCAACGGTTGGCTCTGGTTTTTCACGAGTGAAGCGAGAAACATCCGCCTCTAAAGAAAAATAATGCCGCAATACGCCATAGACCAAAGTATGCAAAAAACGTTTGTCTGCATCGTTGGCTAGTGCTGCCAATAAGGCAGGCATCACTTCATCGGTTTGTTTGCCTCGGTAAATAATATTGCTAAGGGCGCAAATGGCATAATATCTAGCACTTTGATGCGCATCAACAGCCATGATAAATCACCCGCGCAGCGCAAGTCTCGGCAATTTCAACGCGAGAAACATGGATACGAGCATCGTTTAAACGGTGTGACATCGCCTCAAACAACAACCGTGCAACATTTTCACTGGTTGGATTAACGGTATCAAACGGCGCAATATCATTCAAATTGTAATGGTCCCAGATGCTAATTGCCTCTTTAAGTTCATGTTTTAAAATTTTATAATCAACCCCCATGCCAAGTTCATCGAGGGTTTCGCAAGAAACATACAGTTTCACATGCCAATTATGACCATGCAATCGGGCGCAATCGCCTGCATAACCACGCAATTGATGGGCTGCGGAAAAATGAGTTTGGATACAAAGTTCATACCAAGGCATGCGCCATACTATGCAAGGAAGCAACATTAGGGAATGCTGAAGTGAATAATTGTTTTTCTTTCGACCAATATATAACTATACTTTGCCAAAATCAGCCACGCAGGAGGCTGCCCCACATACAATGTCTGACATATCTATTTTAAATTGGTCAGGAGAAATCCTTGATCATATTTCTACCCCGATTGCCTATATGGATTATACTTTTCGCATTATTCGGGTGAATCAGGCATTCGCTGATTTTCACCATAAGCCTATTGCTTTTTTTTCAGACCATTCCTATTTTGTTGTTGACCCGCATCAACAACGAGAAACAATGTTTCGTGAGGCTGTCAGCCAATGGCTTGATGCTGACTACCCAAACCATATCAGTGTGCAACACAGTTATTGGCGACTTGCCTGCATTCGCAACCACGCACAAGAACGATGTGGCATGCTACTCACCATGGAGCCTAGCTTACCCAAAGAAGATGCAGGGATTCCTGAACCTGCTGTTGCGTTAAGCAATCGCCACACGCGAAAATTTAGTCAGTTCAGCTTGCGTGAACAGGGCGTGATCTTTCAAGCGCATGTTTCAGGCACGATTGAAGTGTCTGAAGGTGATTGCCTTGCCTTGCCTGAGTTTTCTCATGGTTTGGCTGTGGGAAAAAATATTTTTGATGTATTCCAAAGCTGGCCAGAGATCAGCCATGCTTTGTATCGCGCCAGTGAAGGCAGTGTCGTGCGCGATACACTCACCATTCATGGCGTGAGTTTGGATGTCTTTTTCGCACCTTATTATGATGATGCTGCCAATGTAGCGGGCTTGATTGGTGTCGCTGTAGATGCCAACGAGCGCAAACAATATGAATTGCGTCTTATTCATGCCAAGTACTTTCTTACCAAAGTCGTTGATTCGATGCCTGATCTTGTTTCTTATAAAGATGAAAATGGTTATTACCTAGGCTGCAATAAGGCTTTTGCATCATTCATTGGTATGCGAAAAAAAGATGTACTGGGTAAAACGGATGATACTTTGTTTGCTACTGAACGATCATTACGCTTGAAAAAACTGCATCAACAAGTCGTTAAAACAAACAAGCCGCATAGTCTAACAGAAGAAACCGTTGATCATCACCATTGTCGCTACACATTAGAAACCAACGAAGCACCCTTGCATCAAGATGATACATTATCTGGAACAGTCACCGTTAGCCGCAAGCTACGACGATGAAATAACTGCTACAGGTCTTTCGGCGATGCTTGATGATCAGGTAAGCCACGATCAAGTAACTCGACTTTTATCCAAAAAGGATTATGACTCTAAGGATCTTTGGATAGCTATGAAAAAGGAAGTCCGAGAGATAGAAGATGATTCGGGAGTGTTTATTTTTGATGATAGCGTTCAGGAGAAGAACCTGTAACCCCTTGATTTTATTACTGTCTAGTCTTAAAATAAAAGCCTGTTGGTGTTAGGCAGGCATATAAATCTGGCGGAGAGAGAGGGATTCGAACCCTCGGTACCTGTTAAGATACACACGCTTTCCAGGCGTGCTCCTTCAACCACTCAGACATCTCTCCTGCTATCGCCTGAATGACGATGTGAAAACGGCGCGGACGCTAAATAGTTTAGGGGAAATAACAAGTTGTTTTCAACGCGACGGTGCTCGCCGAACAGGTGCGAAAGAAAAACGATGGTACGGTGATGCACCAAGGGTTTGTAATGCTTCCATGTGTTGCTTGGTTCCATAGCCTTTATGCTTGGCAAAACCATAGCCTTTGTATTGTACATCCGCCAAACCCATTAACCGATCACGCACGACTTTGGCGATAATCGAAGCCGCTGCAATGCAAGGTTTGCTATCATCACCCCCAATAATAGCCGTTGCAGGCATGCTAAGCTCTGGCAGACGATTGCCATCAACCCATACATGATCAGGCGTAATCGCAAGTGCGCTTACTGCCATTTGCATGCATTGCATGGTTGCCTGCAAAATATTGAGTCGATCAATGTCTGCAGGGGGTAGGTATGCCAACGCATAACAGTGTGCATGATGGCGCAAGTGATGGTAAAAAAACATGCGTTTTTTGGCACTAAGTTTTTTGGAATCACGGTAGGCATCAAAACAAGGGTCATTGTTATGCAAAATCACTGCTGCACAGACCACAGGGCCAGCAAGAGGCCCGCGCCCTACTTCATCAACGCCTGCAATAATCATGGTTCATTAAGCAACATCTGATGTCGTTACCGATGCTTGTTGCCAACGCCGTTGCAACAACCAATAAGCACCCCCAATTTCACCCAATACAATCGGCCATTGCAGCATGGGGTATGCTTCCACAGGGGCAGGAAGAAAAAATAACACAGCCCATTCATGCATGCTTGAAGCGTAAAAAATAGCAGGCAAAATGCTGTAACTGCATGCCAAATAAATTACCATGCCAACCATATTAGAAGGTTTAAAGTCAACGCGAAAGCGTACCCAGAGCAACAAAATCACATCACGCACTGCAAACAACAACACGCTAACCAAAAAGGATGAGATATTGGCATAGCCAGTAAATTGAACCACAACAAGAAAACAAGGCAACAAAAGCACGGCTAAAACAAGGCTCACCAACCAACAAGGGATAAGCTGGATCAATGCTGTACTGTCGCCCTTGCGCCATGCCATCAAGCCGCGTTTAATATCAAGCGCGGTGGTGTCTTCAAGAAAAAACATCATATAAGCCATGCCGATAGCCATCATCAAAGCAATGGCAATGCCTGTTGGCCATCGCTCCTTAATATCTAAAAAAGGAATATCAATAAAAAAACCTGATACGTAAACCATGACAAACAACTCAAAGAGTAGCCAAACCATAAAACCTTGCCGCATTTGCAATTCAACACGCATCAAACGGTAAAGCCCAATCAAAGCCCATGCCAAAAATACCCCTGCACTGATATTCACAAATAAGGCTTTGGCAATCACCATGCCATACCATTTAACATGTTGATTCATATCTATAAAGCCACCAATCAACCACGGTGATAACAACACCAATACCAAGATCACATAAGGAAATGATTGATTACGCCCTGATAGTATGCCGCGAGCAATAGAATACAGCGAAAACAAAAAAGCAACGGACTGCAACAAAAATCCTGTCAACACAATAAACAAGATGATAGCCGCTCGGATTCCCCACGGTTCAGCAGCGGCAAACAGGTAAATAAGCAAACATAAAATCACGCCATACCATGCAAATAACGTGCTGCCCAACAATTTACCCCAAACCAATTGCCACGCTGATAAAGCAGACATCCGTTGGGCATGCCATGTTTGCCCACGCAATTCACTGAGTAAAGCGTCTGATGCTAAATGTGAACCCCAAACAATCAACAATGCCGACATTATTAAAACTATACTGCGAACCCCAGAGAAATCATCAGGGTCATGCCCCATATACCAGACCATCAAACAGAGTAAGCCAATGATAATAGGCAAACTAATTATACGGCTGAGGCTTAACTCCAACCAAAGCTGACGCATAAACTCGGGGTTTTTGGCGATGAACGATGAAGGAATCATACTGCCTCCTGTGTTGCCAAATAGGCATCTTGCAAACCTTGCTTGTATTCTGAAAACGATAATACAGGAATGTCACGGCTGATTAACTCATGCAATAATTGCTGTCGTTCGCGGGGGCTATCATCAAACAAAAATCGTACATTGGGTTCATGTTCATGAATCTCACCAATATTGGGAATTGTCTTAATGGTATTGATGGCATTTTGATATTCACTCATCGAATGGGTGAGCAGTTCAACGCTTAACCATAATTGTGCATGCTCTTGTTGTGTGTTGTGTTGATGGTCAACAATCACACCTTGGCGCAATACAATCATATCATCACAATAAGCATCCAACTCGCTCAAAATATGAGAAGAAACAAGCAGTGTAACGCCTTCTTTCTTCAGTCGCAAAAACACTTCAGCCAACGAATGCCTTGCCTCAGGATCTAGCCCTGAAGCTGGTTCATCTAACAATAAAAAACGTGGTTGATGGACAATTGCTTGGGCAATCGCCAATCGTTGACGCAAACCACGCGAAAGACTGCCTGCTGCTTGCATCATGCGGTCACTTAATTGCAATAAATCAGCGGCTCTGGCTACCGCAGGGGCAGCCTGCCCTGTTGTTAGTCCATGTGCCAAAGCAAAGTAAGTTAAGCATTGTTCAACCGTTAAAGTATCGTACAAGCCAAAAAAATCAGGCAAAAAACCAATGTTGCGATGTGATTCTCTTGGGTGAAGGAATACATCCTGACTATTCATCTTCACCGTGCCTGCCAACGGGCGTTTGAGTACTGCCAAAATACGCAGCAAGGTACTTTTTCCTGCGCCGTTAGGCCCGACCAAGGCAGTAATCGTACCCTTGCGAATATCAAGAGACACTTCATCCAGCGCACGCAATTGTGGGTACTCAAAACAAACATTTCGCACTTGCATCATCGGTCTACCCTCTGTTTTTTATCGGTCTTCAATACCGTTCAATAATATGAAGAATATCTTTCGCGGCTTTATCGGATATGTCTGCAGCACTGCGAATCGCACCCAACGTAGATGAGCCAATCGCTGATTCAATCATTAATGCCAATTCTTGAAAATGTGTGTCGCCTATCGCCTTGATAGCATCATCATCCAACAATGATTTAAATTGGCATACAACTTTTTGTGCGTGTTTGCATTCATTCATGGCGTGTCTCCTGAAGGCTGAGTATATCTTTCATCAAGTGGTGTTCGCCTTTTTCAAAGACACTATCAGCATCGCCAACAATTAAAGGATCCGCAGGTATTGCCACTTCGGTGTTTTTATTAGGGTAGTCAAGTTTTGATAAAAAATGCCGCATACAATTGATTCGCGCCCGTTTCTTGTCATCAGACTTGATCACTGTCCAAGGTGCATCATTGGTATCGGTGTAAAAAAACATCGCTTCTTTGGCAGCAGTATAATCATCCCATTTATCTAAACTCGCCAAATCAATAGGGGATAACTTCCATTGTTTCAGTGGATCAACCCTGCGAGATTGAAACCTGCGGAATTGTTCTTCGCGTGATACTGAAAACCAGTATTTAACTAAAATAATACCTTCGTTGACCAACATGCGTTCTAGTTGGGGGCATTGCCTCATAAATTCTAAGTATTGCTTGGCAGAGCAAAAGCCCATCACCCGTTCAACACCTGCACGGTTGTACCACGAACGATCAAACAAAAGCATTTCACCTTCAGTCGGAAGATGTTGAATATACCGTTGAAAAAACCATTGTCCCATTTCACGATCGGTGGGTTTCTCTAATGCAACCACTCGCGCATGACGGGGATTAACATGCTCCATAAAACGCTTAATCGTGCCACCTTTACCTGCCGCATCACGACCTTCAAAGAGCATTAACACACGCTTGCCAGTTTCGCGCACCCAGCTTTGTACTTTAAGCAATTCAACTTGAAGTTCTTTTTTTAGCGATTCGTATTCAGCCCGCGACATCTTTTTCTGGTAGGGGTAAATACCAGCTGCATAATAGTCTTTAAAGC
This sequence comes from uncultured Zetaproteobacteria bacterium, assembly GCA_964458185.1. Classification (GTDB taxonomy): domain Bacteria; phylum Pseudomonadota; class Zetaproteobacteria; order Mariprofundales; family Mariprofundaceae; genus AB-137-C09. Next base: position 22,521 of record CAYWFG010000004.1, on the reverse strand, counting down.
TTTTTTTGGTTACACCCTCAGCCAATGGTGTTTGTTCTTGCAAACTTATTCGGGTTATCTCATGGTCATCGCTTGATTGCGAGGTTTCATCCGTCATCGCAAACTCCTTTAGTTATCAATTCTGTAGATATTCCTAATCAACAGCTTCACTGATCAGTCGCTAAAACAACCGAATGGTATCATCAATCAGTATATCGGGTAAGCTGGATTTTGCATACTTTGAATCATGGCTAAATATCGCGTGGAGTCAATCATACGAAAGTCCTATAACACCTTGCAGCGGGCGAGGAAAAAAGTGATACAGTAAGTTCACTTAACTTGAATGGGCTTCCATGTTTCGCATTGAACATGGATATGATCGACACCAAAGAGATCATGCAAAGATTCTTGCGTGGATGCATTCCATGAGGGTGCTGCGGCAGCATTGAGGCGTGTTGTACTGCCGTTAGGTAATTGCACATCAAACTGCCAATGAACACCACTATCATCTTTACGAAGTTGTTGCAACTGTGCAAGGCAGGTATCATCTAAGGCAATGCTGTGTGTTTGTATATCAATGCGGTTGACCAACATCGTTAATGCTTCGTCCATCGCCATAATACCTTCAGCGATCAAAGAGGGTTCTTCTTTGCTGCGATCCACCCGTGCTGCCAACAACAACGGCTGATCACCTTGCAATAAATCACGGGCATTGTTATAGATATTGGCAAAACAAACCATTTCAGCATTGCCATGCAAGTCTTCAATTTCAATGAACGCCATCACTCCACGCGCCGTTCGATGTTCACGCACGCTATTGATGCCAATGGCAATCACCACTTTGCTTTCATCTTGCTGATCGGATAAATGTGCCAAATCAGCATTGGCTAGATGATGGCAAAAAGCGTATTCTTCTAGCGGATGCCCCGTGAGGTAAAAACCCAACACCTCACGCTCTGCTTGCAGGCATTCGCCACGATTCCATGGTTTAACCGCTGCAAACAAATTACCGCCATCAGGCTCAGGTTCGGCGACTTCAAACAATGAGCGTTGATTGCTTAACCGCGCCTCTCGATGGCGTGTTGCCTCAACCAACGCTTCAGGCAATCCTTCTAACCCTGCGCGCATGTGCGGAATAAGTGCATTGAATGCGCCTGCTTTGATCATCACTTCGCAAAAGCGTTTGTTGAGGGTGCGGGGAGGCAAACGAAGCACAAGGTCTTCAAACGAAGGAAATACCCCGCCTTTGTCACGCGCAGCAACAATTTCTTCAGCGACTGCTTCACCCGCGCCTTTGACGGCTGCCATGCCAAAGCGAATGGCTTTTTTTTCGGGGGTAAACCCCCAGTGGGAAGCATTCATGTCTGGCGGTAAAATACTGATGTCCATAGCCTGGCAATCACGCACCAAGGCAGCGATTTTGTCGCTATTGCCTGCATCACAGGTCATCGTCGCAGCCATGAATGCTTGGGGGAAATGCGCTTTTAAATAAGCCGTTTGGTAGGCAATCAGGGCGTAGGCAGCAGAATGTGATTTATTAAAACCATAGCCTGCAAATTTTTCCATCAGGTCAAAAGTTTCTTCTGCTTTGGCAAGGTTTACGGCTAGTTTTTCTGCGCCCGTCATAAAAATCTTGCGTTGTTCTGCCATTTCTTCAGGCTTCTTTTTACCCATTGCGCGGCGCAGTAAATCAGCTTGCCCCAAAGAGTAGCCTGCCAATACCTGCGCAATTTGCATCACCTGTTCTTGGTACAAAATCACACCATTGGTTTCACATAAAATTGGCTCAAGCTGCGGCAATAAATACTCAATTCTACGCCCATGTTTACACTCAATGTAGGTATCAACCATGCCAGATTCTAAAGGTCCAGGGCGATACAAGGCAACGAGCGCAATAATATCTTCAAAACAATCAGGTTTTAACCGAACCAGCAAATCACGCATGCCTGATGATTCTACTTGAAACACTGCCCCTGTTTGACCCCGCTGCATCAGCGCAAAGCTGGCATCATCATCCATAGAAATACGGCTAAGATCAAAGTCTTTTGCCTTGCTGCGCTGGTCATGCTGGGCAATAAGGCGGCAGGCAATATCAATCACGGTCAGCGTTTTAAGTCCAAGGAAATCAAACTTAATCAAGCCCATTTTTTCAGAACTTCCCATATCCCACTGCACGACTTTGCTTTCTTCACCGGGCATTTTAAATAACGGCGCATTTTCTACCAAAGGCTCTCGCCCAATAATCACCCCCGCAGCATGCTTGCCTGCATTGCGGTATTTGCCTTCGAGTTTGGCAGCAAGATCAAATAAACGGGCGACTTCATCGTCGCTGGTAATCATTTTCTCTAGCCGCTCTTCTTGCGTGCGTGCTTTGTCTAAGGTCATTTTCGGGTCGGTCGGTATTAGCTTGGCAATACTATTGACCTTACCTAAATCCATACCGAGTACACGACCAACATCCCGAACCACCGCTTTTGCCTTCATAGAACCAAAGGTGATAATTTGCGACACACGTTCTTCACCGTATTTTTGGGTCACGTAGCGAATGACTTCTTCACGGCGGCTCTGGCAAAAGTCGATATCAAAATCGGGCATAGATACCCGTTCAGGGTTCAAAAATCGTTCAAACAATAAACCATATTTAATCGGGTCAAGGTCAGTAATTAACATCACATAGGCAACCAACGAGCCAGCACCCGAACCACGCCCTGGCCCTACAGGGATAGTCTGTTTCTTTGCCCACTTGATAAAATCAGCAACAATAAGAAAATAACCAGGGAACCCCATTTGGATAATAATATCCAGCTCAAAGGTGAGTCGTTTATTGTAGACTGCTCGATCAGCATCAGGTTCACCAGCAAGAATAACAGCCCAACGAGCATCAAGCCCTTCGGCTGCCTGCTGGCGCATGTGTATATTAAGATCAATACCATTGGGCGTTGCAAAGTCAGGCAGTTGGTATTGCCCAAAACGCAAATCAACATTGCAACGGTTAGCAATATGCAGCGTGTTTTCTAAAGCTTCAGGCACATCATGAAACACTGTTTTCATCTCATCAAACGAGCGAAAATAACATTCTGGGGTGAAGTTTCCTGCAACATTGTCGTTTAAGGTGCGATTGCTACCAAGGGCGAGCATCGCTTCTAATGCGGGGAAGTCCTCCCGTTGCAAAAAGTGGCAGTTGTTTGTGGCAACCAATGGAATATCTGTTTCACGCGCAAGCTCAATTAAAGCACGGTTGGTGTCTTCTTGCAGTGAATGACCATGGCGTTGAAGTTCGATAAAAAAACAATCGTGTTGCCCACCTTGATTGAGAATATCTTTGTAATCTAGCGCGATTTGCTTTGCCACTTCAGGGTCGCCACGCTGCAAACTTTGTTCAATTTCGCCATTCCAGCCTGAAGACAGCCCAATCAGCCCTTGCCCCCATTGGCGCAACATGGTGCGATCAATCCGTGGCTTGTAATAAAAACCATCCAAATACGCCGAAGACACCAATTTAAGTAAGTTTTTCCAGCCATGTTGATTGCGTGCCAGCAACACCAACTGTCCATAACGCGGCGCACGCGGCCCTTCACTGATGCGTTGGGTATGATCATCACAGACATAAACCTCACAGCCCAAAATAGGCTTAATGCCCATGCGCATCGCTTGAGCATAAAAAGACACAGCACCAAACAAATTACCATAATCCGTCAGCGCAACAGCAGGTTGACGCAACGCAGCTGCCCTAGCAAGCATGGATTTGACATCCATCACACCTGATAACAAGGAATAATCACTGTGGTTGTGAAGGTGGACAAAGGGAGAAAACTGCATGGTAGTTATACTAACCACCAGTCATGCATTGGCAATGTAGCATGCAAACAAAAACACATTGCCATGATTGAATCAATGCCGATGATTCACTATAGTGGAGCCCATTAATAACTGACGTTACGCAGTTAAGGAACGAACAACATGAAAGAGATGATACGCAACGCCATGCTTGAAGGCGTGGATTTGCGGCAGCGTTGTATGGCAGAACTGGATGAACCCTTGCTTGCTGCTGCTGCATTGATGGTAGCAAGCCTGCGCCAAGGTGGCAAAATTTTAGCCTGTGGCAATGGTGGATCGGCTGCCGACGCACAACATTTTGCAGGTGAATTGGTCAACAGATTTGAAATCAATCGCCCTGGGCTGGCTGCCGTTGCCATGACCCATGATGCTTCAGTGATTACCAGTATTGCCAATGATTTTTCATTTGCTGATATTTATTCTCGCCAAGTAGAAGCACTCGGGCGTTCAGGTGATGTACTGCTAGCGATTTCTACCAGTGGCAATTCTGCCAACGTCTTGGCAGCCATCACCGCTGCTGCCCGTAGTGGCATGCGTTGTATTGCACTTACAGGCGCTAATGGTGGAAAAATAACCCAACATGCTAATGTTGATGTACATCTTTGTATTCCCCATGCATCCACACCTCGCATTCAAGAAATGCATATCACCTGCTTGCATATTGTATGCACCTTAATTGACCACACCATGTTTGGAGAAACATCATGAGTATTCGTCCCCTTTCCTTTCAATCATTAAACCCAACGCCATTGGCTGCGCGTGCATGCGATGCCAAAGACATTGATTTTGCCACATTATGCCCCGCCAATAGCAGTTTTGCAGATTTTTTGAGCAGCTTGCCCGAATTGGGCTTAACACGTGATCTTTTTGCTGTGCGTGATGCCGTGGTCGATGCTTTAAAACAACAACGAGGCGTCGTGCTGGCTTGTGGTGGCAAGGTCGTTTCAGCAGGTTTAAGTCCATTGATTGTGCGTGCCATTGAACAACGGCGCATTACAGCACTTGCCTTAACGGGAGATGCATTGCTACAAGATGTTGAAGTTGCATTAAGCGGGCATACCGTGTTGCGTCAAAAAACACCGACAGATACAGGTGTCTTTGATGTTAGTGCTGAAGCAGGGCAATTAATCAACCATGCCATTCATCTTGGCGCACAAGAAAATCAAGGTATTGGTCAAGCAACGGCGTTGGCACTGCTGGATTCTGAAGCCGAATTTGTGCAATATTCCATGATTGCAGCAGCGCAACGTGCAGGTATTCCTGTCACTGTTCACCCTGCTATCGGCATGGATGCCTTTGCGATTCACCCCACCTCGCATGGTGAATCGCTCGGGGCAACGGGCATGATTGACTTCAAACTGCTTGCTGCAGTATTGGGTAGAAAAAATCCTGCGGTTATTCTCAATATTGGTTCTTCGATGGTGTTACCACGGGTGTTGGTGCAGGCGGCTGATTTAGCGCGGCAAGTTGCCAACCCCTTAGAAGGCATAACGGCAGTCATGCTGGCTACCTGTGTAGATACACAAACCACAAACACCATGCTTGCCCGTCTTACCGCAGATGCAAGCCATCGTTATATTTTATCGGGTGCAGAAGAATTATTGCTACCATTATTGTTTACCGCAGTCCAAGATGCCTTGGGAGATACTTAATGGATATTATCCTCAACCTTCTGTTTGCCTTGGTGATTGTTTTTATTGCCGCGCAAATGTTCACCAACGCGCTAGAATGCCTAGGCGAACGCATGGGGGTTTCAGAAGGCGTGACAGGCTCGATTTTTGCAGCGATTGGCACAGCCATGCCTGAAACGATTGTTCCGATTGTTGCGATAGTTGCAGGTGGTGCTGCCGAACATATCAACCATGCCGTTGGCATGGGGGCAATTCTTGGTGCGCCATTTATGTTGGCAACATTAAGCCTTTGCTTGATGGGCGTGGCTGCGGGCATGAAGTTTGGTTGGAATCATCCATTCACACCAGAACCAACAGGGCTAAAGCGTGACTTGCTGACCTTCTTTGGTGGATTTTCATTGGTCTTGATTGCTGGTATTATGCCACCTGCTTGGCGCAATATTCAATTACTCATTGCTGTTAGTTTGATACTCACGTATTTTTTCTACCTGATGCAAACCATTCGTGCCAGCAGTAACTTGGTGCAATCAGGTCATGGCACAGAAGCTGATGAACCCTTGTATTTAAGCCGCATCATGGGCGATGCCAATGTCATTGCCGTGCTGCAATTATTGTTTGCCTTGATTATTTTGGTCATGGGTGCGCGTTTGTTTGTTCATGGTATTGAAGAGGGAGCAGGGCTATTAAGCATTTCGGCATTGGTTTTATCATTATTGATTGTGCCTGTGGCAACTGAATTGCCTGAAAAGGTTAATTCTATTTTATGGGTAAGACGCAAACGTGATACCCTTGCTTTTGGCAATATTACAGGTGCAATGGTCTTTCAAGGCACGATCATCCCAGCCATAGGAATCATGATGATGCCGTGGCATTTCTCTGAAATGTATGCCCTCACTGCCGCTGCATTGGCGTTGTTAGGTGCAGCATGGTTGTGGTTTTTACAGCACACCTCACGTTTAACGGCTGCTATGTTGGTCAGCAATGGTGTTTTTTACGCCGCTTTTATCACTATAATTGTGGTTACCGTGTAAAAATTACGCCCTGCTTATATGACATAAACATGTAATCTTTGCCACCATCAAGCGACCATGCACTTGATAGTCCGAATGAATGGAGAGAGTAATATGAAAAAAACAATGACGCAGATGGCAATAGCTGCCGTTTTTACAGTAATGGCAATGACACCAATGGCACAAGCCAGTGGCGATCATAATCCATGTGATGCTAAAATGCATAATCCATGCGATATGAAGAAGATGCATAATCCATGCGATATGAAGAAGATGCATAATCCATGCGATATGAAGAAAATGCATAATCCATGCGATGGTCACAAACATAATCCATGCGATGGTCACAAACATAATCCATGCGATGCTAAAGATCACAAATAATTATATCACTGACGTTACGCAGTTGATCATATTAATGACTAAAACCTCGTTCCCATGCTCCTGCGTGGGAACGGATATGTAATATACCTACCCATAATATGCATTCCCACGCAAGAGCGTGGGAACGAGAGGCAGGTTTTAATATAACTGCGTAACATCAGTTATATCAGTTTAATGTGATTATTTGCATTGAGTTGGTCTTGGGGCAGGTATAGAATCTGCCCCAAGACATCCATTCAATCCTTCGCCAACTGCCGCAACACGTAATGCAAAATACCACCGTGACGGTAATAATCTGCTTCTTTCGGCGTATCAATACGCACTTTTACCTTAAATATCAAACTATTACCTTCCTCATCTGTGGCAGTAATTAAGGTGGTGTCGCAAGTGGTTAAATCAACGGCTGAGATATCAAATATTTCTGTGCCTGTTAACCTCAAGGTGGTGGGGGTATCGCCAGCCAAAAACTGCAACGGCAAAATGCCCATGCCGACCAAGTTTGAACGGTGAATGCGTTCGTAAGATTCGGCAATCACCACTGTCACACCCAACAAACGAGGGCCTTTGCCTGCCCAATCGCGTGACGAACCTGAACCGTATTCTTTACCTGCTAAAATTAACGACGGCGTGTATGCCGCTTTGTAGCGCATGGCAGCATCATAAATGCTCATCAACTCACCCGTACCTTGGTGAATCGTGACCCCGCCTTCTGTACCTGGTGCTAATAAGTTGCGTAAACGGATATTGGCAAACGTGCCGCGCATCATGACTTCATGGTTGCCTCGGCGTGAGCCATAGGAGTTAAAATCGCTAGTCGCGACCCCATGGTCACTCAAATACTTACCCGCAGGAGAATCTGCCTTGATTGCGCCCGCAGGCGAGATATGATCGGTGGTGACGGAATCACCCAGCATTGCCAACACCCGCGCACCTGTAATAACAGAGGCTCTCTCGGGGGCGTTTTTGCTCATCTTGTGAAAATACGGTGGGTTTTGAATGTAAGTCGAATCATTTGCCCAAGCAAAACGCTCACCTGTGGGGGCATTCAATGCTTGCCAATGGGCATCGCCATCAAAAACCCCTTGGTATGCACGGTCAAATTGTGCCGATGTGACACAGGCTTGTAGGGTCGTTGTTACCTCCGCTTGGCTTGGCCAAATATCTTTTAAATAGACTGCACCATCAACGCCCTCACCCAAGGGATCGTTGTAAAGATCAATATTCATCGTACCTGCCAAGGCATAAGCCACCACCAAGGGCGGGCTGGCAAGGTAATTCATGCGCACTTCGGCATGCACGCGACCTTCAAAGTTGCGGTTGCCCGATAATACCGAACAGACTGCCAAATCACCCTCGGCAATAGCCGCAGAGACTTCAGGCAGCAACGGCCCTGAATTGCCAATGCATGTGGTGCAACCATAGCCCACCACATGAAAGCCCAACGATTCCAACGCAGGCATCAGCCCTGCTTGGGTTAAATACTCGGTAACGGCTTTGGAGCCAGGGCCTAACGATGTTTTTACCCACGGTTGAACGCTGATGCCCAGTTTTTCGGCTTTTTGTGCGACGAGTCCTGCCGCAATCAATACCGATGGGTTGGAGGTGTTGGTGCAAGAGGTGATCGCAGCAATCACCACTGCGCCATTGTCCATGCGGGCTGCTTGCCCTTTGATGGTGCAATCTACGGCATGACTGTTTAAACCTGCTTCAGCCTTTATGGTATCACAGGCAGTGTTGAAACGTGTTTTTGATTCTTTCAGTGGCACACGGTCTTGAGGGCGTTTTGGCCCTGCCAACGATGCGACAATGGATGAAATATCCAACGATAGCCGTTCGCTATAATCGGTTGCTTGGCTTTCATCGCGGAACATGCCTTGCGCTTTGGCGTAGGCTTCCACCAAGGGGACATCATCACCGCGCCCTGTTAAACGCAAATAGTTCAAGGTTTCATCATCAATGGGGAAAATACCACAGGTTGCACCGTATTCAGGTGCCATGTTGGCAATGGTGGCACGATCGGCAAGCGGCAAGTGGCACAAACCTTCGCCGTAAAACTCGACAAACTTACCCACCACGCCATGCGCACGCAACATTTCAACAATAGTCAATACCAAATCGGTGGCCGTTGTGCCTTCGGGTAACTGCCCTGTCAGTTCAACACCAACCACACGCGGAATCAACATCGAAATAGGTTGCCCCAGCATGGCTGCTTCTGCCTCAATGCCACCCACACCCCAACCCAACACACCAAGGGCGTTGACCATGGTGGTATGTGAATCAGTCCCCACCAAGGTGTCGGGGTAGGCTACGCCTGCATCGTCAACAAACACCGTCCGCGCCAAAAACTCAAGGTTTACTTGATGAACGATCCCTGTATCAGGCGGCACAACCTTGAAATTATCAAACGCACCCTGCCCCCATTTTAAAAAGGAATAGCGTTCTTCATTGCGAGAAAACTCTAACGCCGCATTGCGCGCAAAAGCATCGTGGCTGCCAGCTACATCGACTTGCACCGAATGATCAATCACCAATTCTGCTGGCACCAAAGGGTTAATAGATTTTGCATCGCCACCAAGGGCAACCACGGCATCACGCATGGCTGCAAAATCAACCACCGCAGGCACACCTGTAAAATCTTGCATCAATACACGCGCTGGCATGTAGGCTATTTCGGTAGTCGGTTCTGCGGCAGCATCCCAGCGCGCCACGGCGAGTACATCATCCGCCGTTACGGTCTCGCCATCTTCACGGCGAAGCATATTTTCCAACAGGATTTTCATCGAAAAAGGTAATCGCTGCACATCACCTACGGCATCCAAGCGGTAATAATCAAACGATTGCTCGCCAACATGTAGGGTACTGCGCGCATCAAAACTGTTATTCAAGGTGAATCTCCTGATGGTAGAAAAATATAGAAAAGTAGAAGGGCAACGGTAATCATTTCATGGACGAATGAAAAGGTATAAGCAGGTGCGATAAAAAGTTTGAAGGGCTAATCAGCAGTACAGTTAGCCAGCTAAGCCAAATAAGGGTCTTTTCCGTCCTTGTTATTTATGCTACGCTACATGCATTTTTTTATGGGTTGAGTCAATAATGCGGCATCTATTCGCAACACTTATTTGAGCAACCCTGTAGCCTTTTTAAGAATTTTTTGATATAGGCAGTCACGTTCTTCTATATTTTTTCGTTCATTGCTGGTGATTTTTTAACATGCTGTAACTCCTTAATTTTATTGCTATCCCGTATTAAAAGGGAAGCCTAAATCGATGATGGGTAGACACTCATTCATACCCCAACGCCTTCAAATAGCCTGCCATCTCCGTTTCCAAACCAGCCAACTTAGCTTTAAGTTGTTCACGTTCCTTAATTACTTCCATTAAATCAATTTCTTCTTCTTCCTCGAAGGTATCGACATAACGCGAGATGTTTAGGTTGAAGTCGTTTTCTTTGATTGCATCGAAGCTGGCGAGGTAAGCATATTTGTCGATGGACTCACGCGCTTTATAGGTATCAATGATCTCACTTACATTCGCTTCGGTAAGAAAGTTCTGATTTTTGCCATCCTTGTACTTACGACTGGCATCAATAAAGAGTACATTGTTATCTTTTTTGTGCTTTTTAAAAATCAGAATAGCTGCTGGAATACCTGTGCCATAAAACAGTTTCTCTGGTAAGCCGATGACGGTGTCCAGTAAATTCTCTTCAATCAACTTGGTGCGAATTTTTCCTTCAGCAGCACCTCGAAAGAGTACACCATGAGGTACGACCACAGCCATACGCCCTGATCTTGGTTTCATGGTTTCAATCATGTGCAACACAAAGGCATAATCTGCCTTTGTTCTTGGCGGAATCCCTCGGCGAAAGCGACCATAGGGATCATCTTTTGCTGCTTCATGCCCCCATTGATCTAGGCTGAATGGAGGATTTGCGACAATCACATCAAAGTGTTTTAGCTTACCTTCACCTGCAAGAAGTTTGGGATTGCGAAGCGTGTCGCCCCATTCAATTTGATGATTATCTTCGCCATGCAGAAACATGTTCATTTTAGCAAGTGCCCAAGTGGAGCCAATAGCTTCCTGACCATACAGGGCATAACGTTTAGAACCATTAAATTTTTTCTGAACTTGCCCACCACACTTCATTAATAGCGAGCCTGATCCACAAGTGGGATCACAGATCTCATCGCCTTCTTTTGGCTTTACTAAACGTGATACAAGCGTTGAAACTTCAGGTGGCGTGTAAAATTCACCCGCTTTTTTGCCTGATGTGGCAGCAAAATTCTTAATCAGAAATTCATAAGCATTGCCAATGATGTCTAAAGTGCCAACACGGGAGGGGCGAAGATCCAACTCAGTGACTGCAAAAACCTCGAGCAAACAACGTAGAATATCATTTTTCTGACTTTCTTCGCCAAGCTTGGTGGAGTTAAAACTAATATCCTGAAATACATCACGTAATTTACCGATATTGGCTTCTTCAATAGCATGTAACGCTTTGTCGATACGCTCACCAATGCTTGCCATTTGACGCAATTCATACAATGAATAAAAGCTGGCCGATTCAGGCAGTACAAAGCGTTCGTTTTTCATCAGCTCATCAATCAATTCTTTTTCTTTGCCATACTCGGCTTCGTACTGCTCGTGGTGGTCTTTCCATACATCGGAGATGTATTTGAGAAAAAGCATAGTTAACACATAATCTTTATAAATTGAGGGGGCAACTACGCCGCGAAAAATGTCGCAAGCGCGCCATACTGCTTTATTAATGTCATCTTGATTGATTGGTGTGTTTGGCATTATTTATTCCCCTGTAATACGTTGTGTGCGATTGCATTCATTATGTTTCTTTGGTTTTCTTGTAGGGCATTAAGAATATCACGTTCATTCTCCCAACAGCGGATGATTTTTACGATCTTATATTGCTCTTCGATCGGGGGTAAAAGTATAGCTGCATGATCAAGAACTGATCTCCTAATCCCCACTATCGCAGAGCCTTCGGTGTTTTTTGAAATATAGACTTGCGTTGGACGCTGATTGATTTGCCATGATAGAAATGTAGGCGAAACAACCGAAGTATCTTTGACCCGAATCTTAAAAAGATGAGGGGAAAGAACCACTTTCGAGGGGCAATCTGTTACTTCAAGGGCGTAATTATGGTTGCCTCTAGCCGTAAATATAATATCACCATCCCTTAGCCATGCTTCAGAATCGCCGCTAAGTTTTTTTAACGGCACATTTGTGTAAACGACTGTCTGCCAGTTAATACCTATTTCTTTTGAGACATCCCTCATCTGAATCGCTCGCGCCTCCCCAGCTAGCTCGTTGACGATTTTTTCTCTGAATGAATATCCAGCAGAAACATGCGCTAAATCACTTAGTGTTATATTCATGGATCGAACTATATAGCACTAATACGATTGATGCAACAAAAGATAAAAAGCCAAGAATACGCACGCGATTATGGACGAAACAATCACAACACCTAGCCTTGCCCGATGAACAACAATAACATTTTAAAAAAATTATCCATTGCCAACACTTTAAGGCATTTTGAAATCAAAGAAATTTTTGGCTTGGGTGGATTTTTGTTTAGCAGCAGTCAGGTGAAAGCATTTATGGCTGGCTCGCAAAATAAGAACTATGAGAAATTATCGCATGAGCATTTAGAAGGTTTTTTAAACGGACTTATTATTTATTCTCGCGGTTCAGTCGATGAACCAGACCTACTTCCACGTTTGATTGAGAATTTTATCATCGGTCAGGTGGAGGGCGAAAAAGCAGGCGTACTTGATGAGATTCGTTGCCTGATTGAAGACGCGACAGATGCCACCAATGAGAGCAGCAATGCCCCAGAAAAATAATGCAGAAAACATGCCTGAAGTGATTGCCTATACCGATGGCGCATGCTCTGGCAACCCTGGCCCTGGTGGTTGGGGCGTATGGTTAAAGATGGGTGATTATGAAAAAGAGTTCTTTGGTGGTGAAGCCCATAGCACCAACCAACGAATGGAAATGAAAGCCGCTATTGAGGCATTAAAATCGCTAAAGCGACCTTGCAAGATCACCATTTATTCTGATTCTAATTATGTCATCAAAGGCATTACCGCATGGATTCATGGCTGGAAGCGAAACGGCTGGAAAAACTCAAAAAAACAAGACGTGGTGAATGCTGATTTATGGCAAGAACTTGATGCGTTAAGAAATCAATATACCGTTACGTGGAAGTGGGTAAAAGGGCATGCAGGCAATGCAGGCAATGAACGAGCCGATGCGCTTGCGCGTAAAGGTCTGCCTAAGAAAACCTAATAAAAAAAAATGGGTTGTTGACGAAACAACATCATTCTTCCGAACGCTCTTTACTCTCATTTTTAACCGATATCATTCGTTAAGAACCGTTACTGTATGGTGCGATACTGTAGCTCTTTCTATTCTTGGACACCCTCCTAGAGTGTCGATAAATAATTATTACATTTTAGGAGCAAACACATGAATACAATTCGCGTTGGTTTATTGGGGCTAGGAACTATTGGTTTGGGTGCAGCCCGTATTTTGTTAGAGCAGCAGGCATTGATGGCTCGCAGGTTAGGAAAAACATTGGTCTTGGTCGCAGCGGCTGATCGCAGTATTGATCGTGATTTTGGGCTAGACCTTAGTAACGTTCGCATTACAGACGATGCCAATGATGTCGTCGCGGCTGATGATGTTGATATTGTGATTGAACTTATTGGTGGTTATGAGCCAGCACGCACCTTTGTGGCAACGGCATTGGCACAAGGTAAGCATGTGGTTACGGCTAACAAGGCATTGATCGCTAAGCATGGCGATGAGTTGTTTGCTTTGGCAGAAAAAAACGGTGTCGTGCTTGCTTTTGAGGCAGCTATCGGCGGGGGTATTCCTTGCATGAAAGCCTTGCGTGAAGGGCTTGCTGCCAATCAAGTGCAATCTATTTATGGTATTTTAAATGGTACATGCAACTATATTCTTACCCGCATGGAAAACGAAGGTGCTGCCTTTGCTGATGTATTAAAAGACGCGCAAGATTTGGGCTATGCTGAAGCTGACCCTTCGTTTGATGTCGATGGTATTGATACCGCGCATAAATTATCCATTTTAGCGGCGATGGGTTTTGGTTCTCACATTCATTTTGATGAAGTCTTTACCGAAGGCATCAGCCGTATCACCCCTGATGATATTCGTTCGGCGCACGAACTTGGCTACCGCATCAAACTGTTAGGCGTTGCCAAACCGCATGGTAAACAGGTGGAAATGCGTGTTCACCCGACATTGATTCCACTGCAATCCCAGTTGGCACAAGTATCTGATTCTTACAATGCAGTGCAAATATCGGGCGATTTTGTGGAACATACCATGTATTTTGGTCGTGGTGCAGGCGAACGCCCGACTGCTTCGGCAGTGATTGCTGATGTGATGGATATTGCCCGTGTGTTGCCTGATGGTGTCCGCTACCTTGCCCCTGCAATGGGTTTTGTCGCCGAAGAACGCCGCAATATGGTCACTATGCCAATGCTGGATGCAGAGTGTGAGTATTACTTGCGCTTGATGGTCAAAGACCGTTCGGGTGTATTGGCGAGTATCACCTCGATTTTGGCAGATCACCGCATCAGCTTGGAAGCTGTGATGCAAAAAGAACGCCATGCCACCCAATCAGTCCCCATCATTTTACTCACCCACACCACCACCGAGGGCAATCTGCAAGCGGCTATCTCTCGCATTATTGCGCTTGATGCTGTGCAAGAAGACGTATTGATTTTACGCAAAGAACAAACACATTAATTATTGGAGTTCACACCATGTCTTATTACCAAGGTATTATTGAACGTTATCGTGCTTTTTTACCCATTGCCAAAGATGATTCTGTTATCACCTTATACGAAGGCAATACCCCTTTGCATGAGTCATTGAATTTGCGCAATGCGATCAACCCAGAGCTGAATATTTATTTGAAGTTTGAAGGCTTAAATCCCACAGGTTCTTTTAAAGACCGTGGCATGACCATGGCAGTCACCCAAGCTTATAATGCGGGTTCACGCAAGATTATTTGTGCCTCAACAGGCAATACCTCTGCTTCTGCCGCTGCCTACGCTGCGAATTGTGGCATGCAAGCTTATGTGTTGATTCCTGATGGTAAAATAGCCCTAGGTAAGATGTCGCAAGGCGTTCGTTATGGGGCAAAAGTGATTCAGATTCGCGGTAATTTTGATGATGCCTTAAAAATTGTACGTGATGTATCAGCAGACGGTTCAATTTCGCTGGTTAATTCGGTCAATCCCTTTCGAATTCAAGGGCAAAAAACCGCTGCCTTTGAAGTGATTGATGAACTTGGCTTTGCCCCTGATTACCACGCCCTGCCTGTGGGTAATGCAGGAAACATTACCGCTTACTGGATGGGCTACCAAGAATACCACACACTACGCATTGCCAAAACATTGCCACGCATGTTGGGCTTTCAGGCCGCAGGGGCTGCGCCTATCGTCAATGGTCATCCTGTAGAAAACCCCGAGACCATTGCTACTGCCATTCGCATTGGCAAGCCTGCCTCATGGCAACAAGCCGAAAATGCCCGCGATGAATCAGGCGGACGCATTGATGCCGTGACCGATGACGAGATTTTACAAGCCTATGGTATGCTGGCATCGTTAGAAGGCGTATTTTGTGAACCCGCTTCAGCAGCTTCTATCGCTGGTGTAATCAAGCTCAATAAAGCAGGATTTTTTAAAGCAGGGGAAAAAATTGTCTGCACACTAACAGGCAATGGCTTAAAAGACCCCGACACAGCCATGTTAAACATGCCCCGCCCTGTAACTATTGATGCCAATGAAGATGCAGTGCGTCGCTTGTTGGATGATGGGTAATAGAGGTATGAGTGATGGACTTTCCTTACGGTATTTGTGATTTTGAATATATTATTGATAATAATTTATTTTATGTTGATCGAACCTACCTTATTCCCAAGGTAGAACGTGCTGGGCTGCAATTAATTTTTTTGCGCCCCCGCCGTTTTGGTAAATCATTGTGGTTATCAACGCTAGAAAATTATTACGATATAGCGAAAGCTGATAAATTTGAACAACTCTTTGGGCATTTAGCGATTGGAAAACAACCCACGCTGCTGCATAATCAATATGTAATGATGAAATGGGATTTTTCTACGGTGGAGGCACACGGCAGTGTTGATGCTATTCGCCAGCGTTTGCATATGCATATCAATACAAGCATCACGGGTGTAGCGCAACGATATGCGCCATGGCTTAGCACTGAAGTAGAAATTGAACCCGACAATGCCATTGCATCGTTTCAATCGTTGGTGAGTGCCATCAATAACGCTTCGTTAAAGCTTTATTTACTGATTGATGAATACGATAATTTTGCCAATGAATTAATGATGGGGGGTGGGGAATATACCTCGCTGGTTCATGGTGAAGGTGCGGTGCGTGCTATATTTAAAGCCATCAAAGCAGCAGCGGCAGGGATGGGCTTGGAGCGCGTTTTTGTCGCGGGGGTTTCACCGATTGCGATGAGCGATATTACCTCGGCGTATAATGTAGCAAGCAATATTTATCTACTGCCAGACTTTAATGGTTTATGCGGTTTCACAGAAAATGAAATCGCTGATGCGCTGGCAGGCATTGCCCAAGAACACACAGTCTCTGACAATGACATCAACCATGCTTTGACCATGATGCGTACTTTTTATAATGGTTACCGCTTTGCTGAAGATGCCGACTATCATGTTTATAATCCAACCATGGCACTCTATTTTTTGCGCCACTTTCTTATGTATGGTAAGTTCCCTAAAAATATCCTTGATGAAAATCTGGCAATGGATAGCAATAAAATTCACTATATTGCTGCACTTGCTGATGGTCGTGAAGTGATTGGTAAAGCCTTGGATGATAAACAAGCCTTGCTTGTGCCGCAGCTTTGCGAGCGTTTTACGGTGCGCAATATAAATAATACCCAAACTGACCAGAACTTTGTTGCTTCATTGCTCTATTATTTGGGGGCATTAACGATAACAGCATCACCTAAACTTGGCTCTGTGGGGTTATGCATTCCTAATTTGGTGATGCGTAAATTATACATAGAAGAATTACAGGCTGCATTATTACCTCACCGACAACAGCAACATATTACCGAAGCAACGGAAGCTTTATACCTCCATGCCAATATTGCGCCCTTATGCCAATGTTTACAAGCAGGCATTTTCACATTATTCAGCAACCGTGATTACCGATGGAGTAATGAATTGATTATCAAAACAGCATTTTTGACTGCCTTATTCAATGATCGCTTGTACATCATGGATTCTGAAACCGAGATTGAACGCAGTTACGCCGATATGACGATGATTGTTCGTCCTGATATGCGTCATTACGGGCAGTTATTGGATGTGTTGCTGGAGTTTAAATTTATCAAACTGCGCGATACGCCAATGCAAACAGCCGATGCTGTTGGTGCTGCAAGCGATGCAGAATTACTGGCTGTGCCGTGTGTGAAAAAAGCCTTCACAGAGGCTCACACACAATTAGACAAATACCTGCCACGCTTACAAAATAAATACGGTGAAACGATACTATTGCACGGTTTTGCTGTGGTGGCAGTGGGTTTTGATCGCTTGTTGTGGCAAAAAGCACGTTCATATTCACGGTAAAATAATAGCATCAATCTTCACTCCATCAGCATAGAGAAAAACCAGTTACTTCCGAAGGCTTCCCCTCTTAAACGGGAAGCCTTCAACAATAAAGCCATTACCAAGTAATAGAGCCAAAGGTTGCCAACACCACGGGGCCTCCTGCACCTTCGACACTGATACTGACCTGATCAGTTATGCCAAGCGTAGCCTGATTACCATTGATTTCTACCTGATAGCTACCATCACCCAAGTCACGAATTGCGCCAATGGTTGCTCCGCTAATAGATACCCCCAGCGATGCTGTTATACGTAAACCCGATCCGATGATACTACCAACGGCATCTTTTGGCGTGACCATGAGTGTGATTACAGCTTTGCCAGCATTGATTGTGTTTGCTGGTGTTAGCGTAGAAAAATTTGCATCCACGGTTATCGCTGGTGTTGCATGGTGATAACCTAAGTCCAGCACGCCCGCATCAACGGTTGCAATTTCAGCATAGGGATTGACCGTTATAAACGGAGCAGTAATGGCAGATTGAGAACCAGCATTTATAGCTGGCGAGATAGCCTGTACAAACCAGTTGGAATCAAACAATGGATTGGCATACAGATCGCCCGCACCAAGTAACATGCCATCGGTTGTCAGGTTGTTGTAAGTGCTGATGGTTGCCGTGGGTGCGGCATAGAGATCGTAGGGAATCCCATAGCTATCAAGGTTTAAGGCGATAATATTATTCCGCATCGTGACCGTTCCGTCAATGCGCACCGCTGCGCCTGTGCCAGCCGTAGCGGCATTATTGGCAATGGTGTTGGATTCCAGTGTTGCTGATGCGCCAGTAGCGATGGTGATGCCGCTATTATTTTCAATGATCAGGTTATTACGCAGAAGTGGATCGTTCGATGTTGCGGTAATCTGTCCCCATCGGTTATATGCAGGAATTAAAATGATACCATCATTGCCATTACCACGAATCAAGTTGTTTTCAATGATTGAGTTTGCTCCCAGACCCGTTATTGCTATACCTGAGCTGCTATTATTAAGCACGGCATTGCCACTCATGGTCACAGAGCCAGTGGTATTAATCAAAACGCCGCTTCCTGTCGAGCCTTCAATGATATTATTCGTCAATGTCGCTGTTGGGTTTTTAATCTGCCAAGATCCAGCACTACCTATGCTAATTCCACCTATAACGCGAACGCCATCCATGGATAGGTGTGATCCAACACCTGAGACATAAACAACATTACTCACCCCTCCTGAAATTGAAGGCTGTCCACCGCCTGAAACTGAAATAGATGAAGTGGAAACGTTCGAGAGGATGGGGGAGCTTGAAATATTTATTCCCCCGCTATAGCGATCTTCAACATTACTCATTGAGCCTTGGCTTCCAACTTCGTAGATGATCCCTCTCCAATCAACAGTTGGTGTCCCAGAGCTTCCTAAAAGCGTTGCCCCGATGCTATCATCATTGACACTGGTGAAGATGACCTCTGCCCCCAATTGACCGTATACATCTAAGGTCGCCCCTGAATTCACAGTTATACCTGCGCCTGCGGCAAACTTTAGAACAGTGTAAGGATCAATTTGTAGCCGTGCTGGGTTTATGCGATCGCCAATAGATATAGAATAAACAAGTTGTGCATGCTGGAATAGTATGGCTTTCCAAACTGAATTACCCGTGCGTAAAGGATCAGCACCAAGAATGGTGTTGGGTGAGCTAAAATAGCCAATAATATGAACGCTGTATCGATCCACAATGCCAACTCCAAGCGAGGCATAAAGATCACGCATTAGCGGACTATAACTGTCAAGTCGGTAGGTTGCTCCAGCATTAGAAATTGTATTGCTGGCATCAATTAGCACCCTACCATTGTTTGATAATGAAATTGCCTCAGCTGCTGCCCCATCAAAAGTGTTATTAGTGAAAACCCCCGTGATATTTCCACCCATGCGGAGATTATGATTTCCACCGCTGACCAATACATTATCCATATTTAGTGAACCACCTGACCATTCAATTGCATCTTGATTCGTTGATAAAACATGAATAACACCAGAATAAATGTCTGCTTGCCCGCCAGTTACTATAATAGCGAATGGAGCAAATAGGTTTATTGTATCATTTATAATAGCAATATTGCGGAACACTGCCGTACCACCATTGACATTGATACCACCACTATTGCGTATTGTGAGATTATTTATTTTGGGGTTGCCTCCTAAAATTTCTAACCCTTTCCTACTGACCCGACCAGTTCCATCAACCATCGTAAGATTATTTACGAGTATTGAAGAAGAAATCTCAACAATTGAGTTTTGACCTCCACCGTAGCGGATATGTGCATTTGATATGCTACCACTACTATTAAATTTATATTTAATTCCTTCCCACTCGCCCCAATCACTCAAACCCGGCACGCCCGTAGAGCCAGGGAATACCCCACCATACGCATCATCGTTGATGCTGGTGAATATAACTTCAGCGCCAAGTTGACCATATATATCCAGCGTACCACCATTTTCCGTCCATATACCTGCCGACTTCGTAAATTTGATGATGGTATTTGCATCAATCTGTAACCTTACGCCATTGGGTATCGTCAATGCTCCATCCACAATCCATGTCGATGCGTTGATGGTTCGCAGTGGATTGGGGCTAAGGGTGGTGTTGGCAGCCAGCATTCCATTTAAATACACCCCATTGCCTACACCTGAACCCAGTGTGGCATAGAGATCTGTGCCTAAAGATGCGGTGGAAAACCCTGTGGTTGCTCTTCCCCAAGAGTTATAGGAATTGGCATAGTAGTAGGGAACTGTCGTATTGGTGATTGTATTGCTGGAATCTATTTTCACCAAGCCTGTAGTTGCAATCTCAATAGCTGCTTTTACGGCACTATCGAAGATGTTATTGAAAAAAGTACCCGTAGCCCCATCAGAGATGCTTAGGTTGTACCAACCGCCACTCACCAGCATATTGCTCATGGTCAAAACGGTTGTTGCGCCAGAGACGGTGATTGCCTTGTCCCAAGGGTAAGAGGTTGTGGCTATTGCCAAGCCCGTGATGCTGCCTTGGTTAATTACGGGTGTGCCACTTGTCACATTGATCGCATGAGTGGGTACATTCATCATCGTTAGATTTGAAATCGTTGGTGCGCCTGCTGAGATGCTAATACCGCCACCTGAATCGCGAATGGTCAAGTTGTTGATTTGGGGGGACGAGGCGATATTCAAGCCACCGCCATAGCGTAATTCTATGTTGTTTACCATACCTAAGCTGCCTGCGGCATATGTAATATCATACCAATTACCTGCCGCAGGGTTGCCCGTTGATGTGGGCAGTGTGCCTCCCACGGTATTGTCATTCACACTGGTGAATCTGACTTCAGCACCAGCTTGACCATAAATATCCAGTGTGCCGCCATAGGCTGCTGTGATAGAGGCTCTATTCAACTTCACCACCACACCCGTATCAATTTGCAAACGGCAGCCGTTGGTAATGTTGATGTAAGCGCTGTCGACAAAATAGGGTGAGCCATAAATATCCCATACTGTGTTGCAATTGGCATTGGCAACAGAAATATCGTAATTGTTATAAAACCCTAAAGGCGGAGTAATCAGCGTGTGCTTACCAAAGTTTGGGTATACCATTTTGTTGATGGCAAAATAAGGCATGGAAACCTGCACCCCTATTTTTTCTGAGTAAAGATCATTCACGATAACACTGACCATGCCAGCGGCATCGGTGTAGGCATCGACAATGGTTTGATTGGTATTGAGATTACCGTTGTTGTTCGCTGCATTCTGGATAGCAAAGCGCACATGCTCGTTGCTCCATGGTGTGCCAGTGCCATCTGCCACGCTGGCTTGCACGGTAATGGGTGCGCCGGGCAACACATAACTGGTATCAAGACTTGCGCTGAGATGCGGCATGGCGCGGCTTGTTGGGTTGATGACGTTGAGCAGGTTTGCCGAGCTTGGAAAACGGCTGGATACGTCTGCGCCTTTGCTGGCAATAACGGTGAAACCACCTACGGCTTCAGGGGCAATGCTGATATTGAGAATGGCATCGCCATTGGCAGCCATGGTCTTGCTGTTGACGGTGATTTGCGGTGGATTGAAGGCAGGCTCAAAGGTGATGGTGGCAGCAGTGAGGTTTTTACCGCTAACAATAAAATTGGGAATCTGCATGCCAGAGACGGCAACGTTGCGGGTGATGCCCGTAATCACGGGGGCTTGCAGCACGGTGAATGCTGTGCTGGAACTTGCTGTGATGCTTGCTGCCGTGACGCTTACAATGCCGCTCGTGGCAGCGGTGGGTATGGTGACGGTGAGGGTATCAACGGTTGCACGGGTGATTGTGGTAGGCGTACCGTTAAACTTTACGTTATTGTTGGCAGGCAGTGGATCAAAACCACGCCCATAAATGGTAACAATATCGCCAATATTACCGCTGCTGGGTTGCATCGCCAACACAGCCATGGCAGGCGCAGTGCGCCGCACCTCCAGCGGATTACCAACGGCATCATAAATATATTCAACCACCGTACCAGCAGAATCAACCACCTTGGTCAGTTGGCTGGTATCATCATAAAAATATTGAAATTGCTCCGCAGAAGCAGGCAGCGCAACACCCAACAGAAGAACGAAGGCAAAGAGAAACCGTAGGGTGCGCCGTGCGCACCACGGCAAGCACCACACCGAGAAAAACCGTGTGAAGCACAAGATTTGTTTGATAAAATCATTCATAGGTCACCTTCCATTGTTATTGCGAGTACCTTTGTAGCATCAAGACCTTGCGACGCGATTCATTACTGGTGCGCACGGCGCACCCTACTTTGGATCACTTCCCACAACTCGACCTCTTCTTTACTGGTTCCCACGCTCCTGCGTGGGAACCCATACCTGCCTCTGTACTTCTGCTCCGTATTATGCATTCCCACGCAGGAGCGTGGGAACGAGTCAAACGAGTCAAAATAATTGACCCACTGCCTCGACCCATTCGGAAGCTTTGACTTTATTATAGTTG
>CAYWFG010000003.1:35775-92629 GCA_964458185.1 uncultured Zetaproteobacteria bacterium | reverse complement strand
GCTTCCTTTGCCAAGAAGGTCAAAACGAAGAGCTATCTGTAACCCATTGATTTTACTAGCTGTCCCGTCTTAAAAGGGAAGCCCACTTGATGGCTCTTTTGAGAAATCAGCCAGTTCATCTGTTCCTATCGAATATCAGGAAGCAAAAAAATGTTGCAATGCTTGCTTGACTTATTTTATGCAGTATATTGCGCAATATAAAGTAACCATCATTATTCTAGGGCGTTTTTTTAACGGCTTAAGGGAGTTTTATTTCATGAATATCCATACATTGTATGCATTACCCATATTGTTGCTGGCAGCAACGGTCAACAATAGTACCTTAGCAACAGCAAAAGAGACTGCTCTGGTAGACATTCTTACTGCCAAAGGCGTATTAACCGCCGATGAAGCCAAAGACATTAAAAAAGAAAACAAGCAACAAAAGAAAAAGTTTATTATCGGTGGTCGCATTCAGGTTGATTTTGCTGCCTACAAAGACCCACAAGGCATAGATCTTGCCAATGGTGCGGAAGTTCGTCGTTCTCGTTTGTTTGCCAAGGGTGTATTTGGTGATTTTCATTACAAAGCCCAATATGATTTTGCAGGCAACGGCGTGAGCGTGAAAGATATGTACCTTGAATACCGAGGTCTTCCTGTAGCGATTCGCCTTGGCAGCAGCGTTCAGCCTTTTAGCATGGAAGATAATACCAGTTCTAAATATATTATATTCATGGAACGTGCCATGAACAACACCTTTGCACCAGGGCGCAGCATGGGCTTGAGCATGCTTTCCCACGGCGATGATTGGGGCGCTGTGGCAGGGGTGTATACCAATAATGCTGCGGGTACAACACGAAATATTGACTCCAAATTTGATGCTTCGGCACGTTTGAGTATTGCCCCGTTTCATGCCTCAAACCGCATTTTACATTTGGGTACAAGCATCAATTATCGTTTGCCAAACTCCAATCGAAAAGCACGTTTTCGGGCGCGTCCTGAATCGCATATCACAGGCATGCGCTTTGTTGATACAGGTAATTTAACCAATATTAAAAATGTTTTTCAATACGGTCTGGAACTTGCGGGAGTGATGAATTCGTTATCATTGCAAACAGAATATATTCATAGCAGTGTAAAATATCAGACTGCATTAACCCCAAGTTCTGCATTTAGTGGTTATTATGTCACTGCAAGTTGGTTTATGACAGGGGAATCACGCTCTTATGCCGTCGATGAAGGAACCTTTGGTCGTACCCATCCGCTAAAAAACTTTAATGCCAAAGGCGAAGGCTGGGGCGCATGGGAGCTGGCGACACGTTTTAGTCAGTTGAATTTAGAAGATGTTGGCGTGGCGGGTGGTAAAGCACAAAACATTACCGTAGCATTAAACTGGTACCCTCATTCCCATGTGCGCTGGATGTTTAACTGGATCCATAGCTCGGTGGATCGCTCGCCTCTTGCGCCTACACAAACGGGTTTTGGTCCTGATGTGTTTCAAATGCGTGCGCAGGTTGATTTTTAAATTTCTTAATTAAGAGGGCATAAAAAATGATGGGTAAATTATTATTATTTATTTTGATAATAGGGTGGGCATCTCCCTCTGTATGGGCTGATGATAAAGCCCCTTTGAAAATTATTACCGAGTCTTGGGCTCCATTTTCTTACAAAGAAAATGGTCAAGTGAAGGGTGCAATCACCGATGTGGTGCGCTCTGTTTTTCAAGATATGAATGTGCCTGTTACTTTTCGAGTTGTACCATGGAAACGTGCGGTAGCAATGCTGAAAAAAGGAAAAGGAGATGCATTGTATTCGGCTTCTTACAAGTCTGATCGGGCAAAGTTTTTGATTTACCCCAAACATCCTATTTATCAAGTGAAGTATCTTTTTTATTCAAAAAAAGGCAGTGGTTTTACTTTTGACGGGAATGTTTCCCATCTTCATGGTAAAATTGGAGCCATGCGGGGGTATTCTTATACTAAAGCGTTTTGGGAAACGCCTCAAGCCTGTGGTGATTGTTACCATATTGAGGAAGTTAGTCGCCTCGAACAAAATTTTAAAAAATTACTCAAAGGTGAGCTGATGACCTTCCCTGCATCACAAAAAGTTGCTGAAGCGATGATGAAAAAAGAAGGGTATACCGATGAATTTGAGGCATCATTCATTCCTTTGGCAACAAAAGATTATTTTTTAACCTTTCGCAAAGGTATAGACCCTGTGTTGGTGGATGCCTTTGATCAAGCAATCGAAAAAATGAAGTCTTCTTCTGATGTTGATTTGACAGGTAGGTAACAGCGTGCAACTTCATGAAGTTCAATCCATCGTTGAAGACAATGGCATCATTTTCTTGGCTTACGGCAGTGTGCTGACGCAAGATATTATTGCCAGTTTTGCCAATGGGCTAGAGAAAGATAGCACGTTTTCTGAGTTAGGCATGGGCATTTCTAGCGATATATTCACGGTTTTTATTGAAATATCCCAAAACATGGTCATGTATTCCAAAACACATAAAAAAACATCTGGCGGAGAAGGTATTATTGTAGTCGGGAAAGATCAACAAAACACTTATTACATTCATAGCCGAAACTTGGTCACATCAAAAGACAAAGATATTATCACAGACAAGCTCAATGAAGTGATAGGCATGGATCGTGATGCCATTAAAAAGCGTTACCGAGAATTACGAAGAAGTGGTCAACATGCCCATGACGGTGGTGCAGGTATTGGTTTTTATGAAGTTGCAAAACGCTGTGATCGCATTGCTTTTGAGTTCACCCCAGCAGGTGAAGATCAATTTTATTATGTTTTTAAATCTTATGTTCGTAGGGCTAAAGTAACACCATGATAATAGACTTGCACATTATGCCTTCGGCTTATACGCCAGAGATATATTTTAAAGCTATGGGTGAATTGTCACTATCAGGAAAATCATACCCTGAAAACACCTTTGAATTCTATGCGCCTGTGCTGCAATGGGTCAAAGACTATTTTGAGGGTGAGCCTGCAGAAAAAACAGTGGTGAATATAGAATTGATCTATTTTAACTCCAGCAGCTCTAAATTATTTTTTGATTTTTTTGATTTACTGGATGAAAACAAAGATCAACATGAGATTGAAATCAACTGGGTGTACGATGAAGAAAACGAATCGGCAAAAGAAGCAGGGGAAGATTTTGTGGAAGACTTTGAATACCTGAATATCCGATTGAAGATAAAATAAATACCGTGGACACGATAAGTATTCGTGCGCGTGTTAAACGCGCCATTGTTTATGCTTCAGCTATCACCATGCTGATATTTTTGCTGGTTATGGGGTTGGATCGATTGAACCGCATGCACACCATGATGGAAAAGAAGGTTCTTTATATTGCTAACTTGGTGCAAACAAGTTTGCCTATTCCAGTGTGGAACATGGATGATAAAAGCACCAATGACATTTTGGATGCGGTTTTTTTAGATACGGATATTGCTTATATTGCAATTATGGAAGAAGGCGAGCCGCTTGCCTACCGCGTGCAAAAAAAGTACAGCAAACGAAACTTTTCATATTTTGAAAAACGACAGTCATTTTCTACTACATCGACAATAATTTTGTATGATGATGAGACCATTGCAACCGTAAATATTGCCATTTCCAACAAAAGCTTAAAAATTGATATTTATAAAGATATTGCTTATATTTTTATCTTAACTTTGTTATTGATTATTGTGGTGACATCACGCATGTTTTCTACCATGCGTTCATCTATCTTCACGCCATTAAAAGAGCTTGAAGATGCTGTAACCTTGATTTCTGGCGGCAACTTGGATGAACCCATTGCCAAACGCAGCAACGACGAAATTGGTCGCCTTGGTGATGCTTGCGAAACTATGCGGCAATCTATTAAGACGTTGATTTGTGAGCTTAGCGATGCCAACGAAGACCTAGAAGAAAAAATAAAAGCACGAACGATTGCACTTGAAAACGCCCATCAAAGTATTAAATCATCGATCGAATATGCATCCTTGATTCAAGGCGCATTGATTCCAGAAAAAGAATTATTTGAACAATATTTTTCTGATTCTTTTGCCTTGTGGTCGCCAAAAGATGTGGTTGGTGGTGATATTTATTTGTTTAATGTGCTAAGCAATGATGATGAATGTCTATTGATGGTTATTGATTGTACAGGTCATAGTGTGGCAGGTGCATTTGTTACCATGCTGGTGAAAGCTATTGAACAACAAATTATTGAAGATATTATACACCGTAAAGAACCTGTAAGTCCTGCTGAAATATTGTCTATTTTCAATAAAACGATGAAGAATTTATTGAAACAAAATGATAAAAATTCAGTATCTAACGCAGGGTTTGATGGTGGTATTCTTTATTTTAATCGAAAAGAACATATTATTAAGTTTTCAGGGGCTGAAACAGCCTTGTGTTATATTGACGATGGCATATTTAAAACCCTCAAAGGCTCCCGCCACTCGGTAGGTTACAAACGTTCAGATCCTGATTTTATATTTGATGAATACGTGATTGAAGCAAAAAAAGGTATGCGCTTGTATCTATCTACCGATGGCTATTTGGATCAAAGTGGTGGCGACAAAGGCTTTTGTTTAGGGCGAAAGAAATTTAGGCAAGCTGTTGAATCAATTCAGAATAAACCGATGCATCAACAGCAAGCATTATTGTTGTCGGCGTTAACATCGTACCAAGGCGATTATGAACGCAATGATGATGTTACGGTTATTGGCATTGAAATTTAAAAAGAGTGGTATGATAAGGTGAACATACGTCCAATGTTTGCAACGCCAATCGTTGCATTGTTATTGTTTTTTGTTTCTTCTTTGGGTTATGCTGATTGTGTGATCAAAATGACCTACAAAGAAGGCGATAAACGTCCGTTGATTGCGAAAGCCCCCGATAATACTGGTGCATATCTCGATCTTTTTAGCGAAGCTGCAAAGCGTATTGATTGTAAGCTTCGTGTTATTCGTCTACCTAAAAAACGATTGCATAAAATGTTGGCAAAAGGAACATTAGATTTTTATCCAGGTGCGTCATTCTCTCAAAAGCGTGCGCATTATCTTTTTTATATTGAGAATGGTTTTTTGACGGGTGAATACGGCATTACCGCATTGCAACAACCGCCGCTTACAAGCTATGAAGATTTAAAAAGTCGTGGGCTTATTTGGGTGATAGAGCTCAACAGTTCTAAATTAGAACTTGCAGAATCTTTAGGTATTCACTTTCAACAAAGAAAATACCTTAATCTTGATGTTGTACATAAGCTTATTTTAGCCAAACGGCATATATTTTATGTTGCAGACAAAGAGTTAGTTGATTACTATCCCACACGTTCAGGCTTGGTCTCGTTAGCATCTGGAGGTATGAAAATTCACAAAGATTGTTGCGGTGGTGATTACCCGATGCATTTAGGGTTTTCTCGCTTTTCCAAACACTTTAAGGAACGTGAAAACCCCGATTATGACTCTAAGATCGCAATAAGTCCGACAAATTTCCCTACTGAGTTGGATCCTCAAAGTATTGCTTATAAGTTTTCCAAAGCCCTACAATCGTTGAAAGATTCAGGAGAAACTGAAAAAATTCACATGCGCTATTTTAACCCGAAATGAGTACATTAAGCGACAATCTTGTTGATGAAATACGATCAGCACTTGCTGATCATTCACCTGATTTGGCAAAAAAAATCATCAAACAAATTCAACGTCAAGATAAAATCATTGCACGGGCAGACCAACGCCAACGCCGTGAGTTTGATGAATTGCAAAAGCTCAATGAAAGTTTAGAACATCGTATCGAAATACGCACCCAAGAACTCTCCCAAGCCAAACAAAAAGCAGAACATGCAACCCAAGCCAAAAGTGACTTTTTGGCGAATATGAGTCATGAAATTCGCACCCCAATGAATGCCATACTGGGCTTAAATTACCTTGCACTAAAAACAGATTTAACCGATAAACAGCGAGATTATCTCAATAAAGTTCAAATTTCTTCCCGCTCCTTGCTAGGCATCATCAACGATATTCTTGATTTTTCTAAAATTGAAGCAGGCAAGCTGGATATTGACCCTATCGAAATGCAGCTTGACGATGTTTTAACCCAATTATCCGATGTTTCCTCAGAATTGGCAGAAAACAAAGGGTTAGAACTTCATTTTTACAAAGACCCCGATATTCCATCAACCTTGATCGGTGATTCGCTGCGCATTCATCAAATTTTGTTGAATTTAATCAGCAATGCTGTAAAATTTACCGAGCGGGGTGAAGTCGTGGTTCGTATTGAACACGCGCTTGATGCAAACATCAAACCCCATCAAATTCGCCTTCGTTTTACCATTCGCGATACAGGCATTGGTCTTAGCCCGCAACAAGTAGCTAATCTGTTTCAATCTTTTACTCAGGCAGACAGCTCAACCACACGTAAATATGGTGGCACGGGATTAGGGCTTGCGATTTGCAAAAGTTTGGTTGAGCTGATGCATGGTCGCATCTGGATAGAATCAGAGCCTGAAGTAGGCAGTCGTTTTATCTTTACTGTATTACTCGAAAAAACTTCCAAAAGCGACAATACAAAACGCCATTTATTGCCAAACACACTGTGGCAACGGCGTGTTTTGGTGGTGGATGACAATCCAACATCGTTGGAGATTCTTCAAGCCTATTTGCAATCTTTCAAGCTGCATGTGCAATGTGTTGAGTCAGGCTACCAAGCCATTGCGCTTTTAGAAGCGGCCAGCACCGAAGGGAAACCTTTTGATCTGGTATTGATGGATTATCAAATGCCAAAGATGAATGGCATAGAAACCACCCGTCTCATTCAATCTTCAACAAAAATCCAACAAACACCAACCGTCATCATGGTTACAGCACATTGTAAAGACGACATCATGCAACAAGCTGATGCTTTAAATATGAATGGTTTTCTCTCCAAACCTGTGAATCAATCACTCTTATTTAACAGCATTATGAATGCTTTTGAACAAGACAATCAATATGTACATCAAAGCCATGTGGTAAAAAATAAAATCCATAGCCAGCTTGAACAGCTAAAAGGAAGTAAAATTCTGTTGGTTGAAGATAACCCGATCAACCAACAGGTTGCCAGCGAAATTTTAGCCGATGTGGGTTTTGATGTATCTATTGCCAACAATGGGCAAGAAGCTGTCGATATGGTCAAAGCACACAGCTATGCTGCTATTTTGATGGATTTGCAAATGCCTGTGATGGAAGGCATTGAAGCGACACGGTTAATCCGCTTAGATAACCCAGATATTCCCATTATCGCCATGACTGCACATGCCATGAAAGAAGAGGTAGAGCGTTGTCTTGATGCTGGCATGAACGATCATACCAGCAAGCCAACCAATGCCAATACTTTGTTTGCTACGTTAATTCGTTGGCTGAAACCTGTAGCGAATGTCTCTGAGATTATCACAACAGAACCTACTGTTGTTGCAAAAAATCCTCCAGCCGTGGTTACTCCTGAATCTGAATATGTGAAAAATAATGCCTTAGATGTTACCGCAGCCTTGGCAATCCTTAACAGTATGCCCTTGTTACTTAAACTATTGACCATGTTTAAAGAACGCTTTGGCAATATCGTGATGGATATTGATGTTGCATTGAAAAACGGTGATATTGATGCTGCAATGACTTTATTGCACGATATCAAAGGCACGTCAGGCAATATTTGTGCCACGCCCTTGTATGAAGCAAGCTGTGATTTTCATGAGTTTTTGATTGCCACGCCTGAACTGTGTGTTCCAGCATCTTTACAAGATCATTTCAAACAATGCGTTGAAGACTTAATGCAACGCATTGATGAGTTGCAAGCAGTATAAAATACGTCATCATACCACGATGTTTCTTTTAATCTTTTCTGATGTGACACAAGGATTTCCTTGATGCCTACCCTTTCATTTTTTGATTCTCATTGTCATTTAGACTTCCCCCATTTTGATCAAGATCGTGATGCCGTGCGGGAACGCATGCAACAAGCGGGTGTGCATCGTGCGATGTTAGTCGCTACCGAGTTATCGCATCTGCCAAGACTTCGTACTTTGGCAGAATCGGATGATGGTTTTTATTTTTCAGTGGGTGTTCACCCCAATCATGCCGTTGATGCCGAACCAGATGCGGCATTATTAACAGAGTATGCAGATCATCCGCGTTGCCGCGCCATCGGTGAAACGGGCATGGATTTTTACCGTCATCATGTTACGCCCCAAACACAAGAAGCACGCTTTAGGCTGCATATTCACGTTGCCCAAACGCTGAAGCTGCCGCTGATTATTCACATGCGTGATGCTGATGAAGCATGCATGGGTATTCTTGAGGCTATGGCAGAAAATGGCGTTATTCACGGTATTATGCATTGTTTTTCTTCAACGCTAGCCTATGCTGAACGTGCGCTTGCTTTGGGCATGGATATATCGTTTTCGGGTAATGTGACCTACAAGCGCAATAATGCTTTGCGTGAAGTGGCTGCCATGGTTCCTACTGAACGATTATTGATCGAAACAGACGCTCCTTTTTTAGCACCTGTCCCCCATCGTGGCAAACGCAATGACCCTACGTTCGTTCGTGATGTAGCACGCTGTATCGCTGATGTTCGCGGGGTTTCACTGGCAACATTGGCAGCGCAATGCACCACCAATACCATGCGGCGTTTTGCGCTGATTGATTGATGTTGGCACAAGCCACTGCGGTATTGCAGCGCACCTTTGGTTACACCGCCTTTCGCCATCAGCAAGATGAGATTATCAGCACCTTATTAAACGGTGGTGATGCGCTGGTACTGATGCCGACAGGCGGTGGAAAATCGTTGTGTTATCAAATTCCCCCGCTATTGCTGAAGGGAACGGGCATTGTGGTGTCACCCTTGATTGCTTTGATGCAAAATCAGGTCGATGCCTTACAACAATTGGGAATTCGCGCCGCTTTTTTAAATTCTTCATTACCCAGTTATGCGCGCAATGATGTGACACGGCAATACCAAGAAGGGCAATTAGACTTGCTCTATGTTGCACCAGAGCGTTTGTTGATGGAAACCATGCTAACCATGATGGATGCCCGCCCGCCTGTATTGTTTGCCATTGATGAAGCGCATTGCGTATCACAATGGGGGCATGACTTTCGCCCTGAGTACCAACAATTGGCAGTGTTACATCAACGCTACCCGCAAGTGCCGCGCATCGCCTTGACTGCCACTGCTGATTCACGCACACGGCAAGAGATTATTGCACAATTGGCATTGCATGATGCCACTGTCTTTGTCAATAGTTTTGATCGCCCCAACATTCGCTATATTATTCACAACAATGGCAACAATAAAGAACAATTATGGCGTTTTATTACCGAACACCATGAACATGATGCAGGCATTGTGTATTGTTTATCACGCAAACAAGTCGATGAAACCGCCTGTTGGCTGCAAGGGCGTGGTAGGCAGGCTTTGCCCTACCACGCAGGCTTACCCAACGAACAACGACAAAATCATCAGCAGCGATTCTTGCGTGAAGAAGGCATTATTATTGTTGCCACCATCGCTTTTGGTATGGGCATTGATAAACCCGATGTGCGTTTTGTGGCACACTTAAGCTTACCTAAAAATATCGAAGCGTATTACCAAGAAACAGGGCGTGCAGGGCGCGATGGCGAGCCTGCCCATGCATGGCTTGCTTACACCATGCGCGATGTCGTATTGCAACGCAATATGCTGATACAATCCGATGCCCACGAATCGCACAAACGGGTGATGCATCAAAAGCTTCAAGCGATGATTGGCTTGTGTGAAATGAGTAGCTGTCGCCGTGTCGCCCTGCTGGATTATTTTGGTGAACACCAAGATAAACCCTGTGGTAATTGTGATAACTGCCTCAACCCGCCTGAAACGTGGGATGGCACAGAAGCGGCACAAAAGGCACTGGCTTGTGTCTACCGTACAGGGCAAAATTTTGGTGTGCAATATGTCACCCAAGTATTGCTTGGCAAGGTCGATGCACGCATGCATCGCAATCAGCATGATCGTTTATCAACCTTTGGCATTGGCAGTGAACACAAGGCAATCGAATGGCGCACCATTTTTCGTCAATTGGTAGCACAAGGTTATTTGCGGGTCGATATGGATGCCGGTGGCGCGCTTAAATTGGCAGGCAATAGCCGTGCCTTATTGCGCGGTGAAATCAGTATTGCACTTAGCAAACAACAGCAAGCACGCCCCAGCAAGAAAAGGTATGCAGCAGACACAGCAACAACCATTGATACTACACCGATTGATCAATCCTTGTTTGAATGCTTGCGTAGCCTACGATTGCGCCTTGCCAAAGAACAAGAAGTGCCGCCATTTTTTATTTTTCATGATCGCACATTAAAGCTAATCGTGGCGGCCTTGCCCGATAATCTTGTCGCCATGCGGAAAATATCAGGGGTGGGTGAACAAAAATTAACACGGTATGGGCAAGTATTTGTTGATGCGATTCAAGCATACCATAGCATATCAAAAGTTGCGAAAGAATAATTTTGTAATTGTATCTATTTAAAGGAGATGGTGATGCCTACGTTTATTAAGGTTGGGTTGTTTGGATTTTGTTTTATTGGTTTTTTCTTTCTTTGGATGGCAATGATCCAGACAGGCTTTGGTGTTAATAACATTTCCCTGTTTAGCGAGGGTGAAAAAGAAATTGCTTGGGGTGTGCCATTGTTTATTCTCATTGTATCCCCCTTATTGTTTCGCCCATTTTCTAGCCTTTTAGACCGCTTAAGCAATGAACTGACCTAATCACTGATGTTGGAGAATGTATGATAGGTATTGTATTGATTGCACATGCTAAAGTGGCAAGTGAATCAAAAAAAGCGATTGAGCATGTGCTGGGTGAACAACCTTTTTTGATTGCTATTGATGTTGAAAACTCCGATGATATTGATACCTCATTGGCACACATTAAGGTGGCGATCAAGCAATGCAACACCGAACTTGGTGTGCTGCTTTTTGCTGATATGTTTGGTGGTACACCCTGTAATATTGCCGAATCTATAGCGGCCGATGAACACTGTGAAGTTATTTCTGGTTTTAATATTCCAGCTTTGATCAAAGCAGTATCAGAACGTAGCGAAGCAACAGATGTGAAAGTTTTTGCCCAAGATGTGGTTGCAACTGGCAAGCAATACATGTGTGTCACCTCTGACTTTATGGCATCGGCTGCCAACATATCGCCCCATGGCTGAACAAGAAGTATGTATTCAAAATCGTTTGGGTTTGCATGCACGGGCTTCCGCATTATTTGTTAAAACCGCCGCTAGCTTTAACAGCGATGTTTTTGTCCGTCGTGACGGCATGGAAGTGAATGGCAAAAGCATTATGGGCGTATTGCTGCTCGCTGCCTCACAAGGTACAACGTTGATGCTGTGTGCAAAAGGCACTGATGCAGAAGCTACATTGCAGGCATTGGTTACTTTGGTTGACGATTGTTTTGGCGAAGGCGGTTAATGGCATGATGCGTTATCAAGGCATCGCTGCTGCATCCAGCTCTGGGGTGGTGATTGGCCGCGTACAAATTTTAGCATCGGGTGAAATTCCTGTTGAAGAACGAAATGTGCCGCCCGAAGAGATCATCAACGAGCAACTGCGTTTGGATCATGCTGTTGAGCAATCGCTACAAGCATTACAACAAGAAACAAAAGAGGTTCATGCCAGTGGTCACCATGAGGTTGCTGCCATACTGGAAACCCATCGTTTAATACTGCAAGACCCTGAGTTTATTGATCGTGTACGGCAACGCATTCACGATGAATGCATCAATGCAGAATGGGCAATACGCAAGCATTTAACCTGCGTGAAAAAATTATTTGCTGCCATCAAAGAACAATACTTCCGTGATCGATTTGAAGATATTTGGTATATTGGTCAACGTGTATTGCAAAACCTTGCCCCCCAAGATAACGATATTTTTCTTGCGAGCATCCATAACCCTATTGCACCGACTGTATTTGTAACCGATGATATCAGCCCTGCCCATGTAGTCATGTTGTGGCGTATGAGCGCGGCTGGGTTGATTGTTGATCAAGGTGGTATCAATGCCCATGCCATGATTATCGCACGCGGTATGGGCTTGTCGATGTTGGTTGGCACCAAAGATTTAATGGCAAAAGCAGAAGATGGCGACCCCATTATTCTTGATGCTGAACGCTGTTGTTATCTATTGCACCCTAATGCATCGGACTTGTCTGACTGCAAACTATTCAGTACTGCACTGGCAGTAGTGCGCGATGATTTGGCGTTTTTTTCTAAAAAACCTTCCACCAGTAAAAATAACCACCCCTTACTATTAATGGCTAATATTGAATTTGAAGAAGAAATGATTGCCATTGATGCCGTTGGTGCAGATGGTATTGGTTTATTTCGCACCGAGTTTATTTACTTGCGCGAAAATACCCCACCTGATGAAGATGCACAATATGCACAATACAGCAAAATCATTAGCATGATGAAAGGTCGCCCCTGTGTTTTTCGCTTGCTTGATATTGGTGCTGATAAACCCTTGTTATTTGAACAATTAACAGGAAAGAACCCCAAACATGAAAACCCCGCGCTTGGCTTACGAGGCATTCGTTTATTGCTCACTTGGCCACAAGTACTAACCACACAATTGCGCGCATTATTACGCGCTTCAGCGCATGGTGCGATCAGCATTATGGTTCCTATGGTGAGTTCTGAAACTGAGATGGAAGCCGTGCGGGCATTGTTGCACACATGTGCCAAAGAGCTTGGTCTAAGCGATGTTCCTTTATTAGGGTGCATGATTGAAGTACCATCAGCGGTGATGGTCGCTGATGAATTAGCAGTGGTTTCAGACTTTTTTTCTATCGGAAGCAACGATTTGATTCAATACACGATGGCTGCGGATCGTAATAATGAGGCCTGTAAAGCATACTATACAGCAGAACACCCTGCGATAAAAAAAATGATTGCATTAACCGTTCAAGCGGCAAAAAGTGCGGGGATTCCCGTTTCTGTTTGTGGTGAATTAGCCAGCAATAGCGCGTGGACAAAAACCTTTTTAAACATGGGTATTCACACATTGTCGATGACGGCTGAATTTATCTTGCCCATACGTTCTACCTTGTCGCGGCTCAATTATGAACCTGATGCATAAATGGCTACGGCATGGAGTAATCATGCTCAGTTTATGGCTGTATGGCTGCCAAGCAGGGAGCGATGCTGTTGAGCGTTGGTATTCACCGCAGCAAGTCGCTGTAGGCTCATCATTGTTTGCTAGCCATTGTGCCAGTTGCCATGGCATACAAGCCCAAGGGCTAATTAAAAATTGGAAGCAAAAACAAGCCGATGGTCATTTGCCTGCGCCACCACTGAATGGCAGTGGGCATACATGGCACCATGACCTCCCCTTATTGCTAAGCATTGTTCAGCATGGAGGAAGCTTGTATGATGGTCAGATGCCTGCCTTTGATCAAAAGTTGAACGAAACTGCGCAACATGCTGTGATTGCATTTTTTCAAAGCCAATGGGATGATGCAACCTATGAACAATGGCTTCAGCGAAACAAAAAGGACTAACCGATGAGAAGGACTAACCAATGAGTATTGATCCTGTATGTGGCATGACCGTTGCCAAAGACTCGCCGCATGAACGAAGTTTTCGTGGCGTTGATTATCACTTTTGTAGCGCGCATTGCTTAAAAAAGTTTGGTGAACACTTTGATGATTATCTGGGCGATGATTGCACCCATGACCCTGTGTGTGGCATGAAAGTCAGCCCACAATCAAAAAATCATGTGCAACACCACGACCATGATTATTATTTTTGCTCAGCACATTGCGTGGAGAAATTCTCTGCAAATCCTTTAGATTATGAAGGCAAAGATCATTCACCTGCCCATGTTCATGTTAAAAAAACCAGTCTGCCTGATAACCCCAATGCCATGTATTTTTGCCCCATGTGCCCTGGTCAAGAGCAGCAAGGCGCTGGTACCTGCCAAGTCTGTGGCATGGCATTAGAAACAGTTGCCTTAAACATCACAGAAGAAACCCCAGAGCTTGATGATATGACACGACGGTTCACGGTCGCCGTTTTTTTAGCCACGCCTTTGTTTTTGTTGGCAATGATCGCAGACCTTGCGCCCTCATGGCTGCCGACGAAAATGAGCATGGGCATGATTCAATGGATTGAATGTGTTTTAGCAACACCCGTGGTGCTGTGGGCGGGTGCGCCGTTTTTTGAGCGTTTTTGGTTGTCGGTCAAAACGTGGAACCTCAATATGTTTACCCTTGTGGGGCTAGGCGTGGGCGTAGCATGGCTGTACAGCATGGTGGCATTATTGTTGCCCAGCGTTTTTCCTGCCGTGATGCACAGCGATGGTGGTGTGGTCGCTGTCTATTTTGAAGCGGCGGGGGTGATTGTCACCTTGGTGTTATTGGGGCAAGTACTAGAACTTCGCGCTCGCTCACGCACTAACGATGCCATCAAACTATTGTTAGGCATGGCACCTAAAACAGCGCGCAAAGTTGCTGATGATGGCAGCGAAGCCGATGTGCCATTAGACGAAGTCATTGCTGGTGATGTATTGCGCATCCGCCCTGGTGAAAAAGTCCCCGTCGATGGGCAAGTGATCGAAGGCGGCAGCCATGTCGATGAATCCATGGTGACAGGTGAGCCTGTTCCCGCCGATAAAACAACAGGGGATGCGTTAATTGGTGGCACGGTCAATGGCAATGGTGTGTTGTTGATGCGGGCTGAAAAAGTAGGGGCAGATACCTTGCTTTCGCAAATCGTTTCGATGGTTGCCGAGGCACAACGTTCTCGCGCCCCTATTCAGCAAATGGCAGATTCCGTGGCTGGCTATTTTGTTCCTGCTGTGGTGGCTATCTCTGCCTTGACGTTTGTATTGTGGTGGTTTCTTGGCCCTGCTGATTCCCGCTTTGCCTATGCTATTATCAATGCTGTAGCGGTGTTGATTATTGCTTGCCCTTGTGCTTTGGGGCTTGCGACCCCAATTTCAATCATGGTCGGTACGGGGCGTGGTGCAACGGCAGGGGTACTGATTAAAAATGCTGAAGCCTTGGAAGTGCTGGAAAAGGTCAATACCCTACTGGTCGATAAAACAGGCACATTAACGGAAGGAAAACCAACCGTAACCAGTATTTTACCGCAAGCGGATTATGATGAGAAAACTGTATTGGAATTAGCTGCCACACTAGAGAAGTCCAGCGAACACCCCTTGGCAACCGCGATTATAAAAGCTGCAACAGCACAAAACTTAACGATGCTGAATATGATTGATTTTTTAGCCGTAACAGGGCGTGGGGTATCTGCAACGATCAATAATGTGCGCGTGGTACTGGGCAATACACGTTTCATGCAAGAAGAAAATGTTGCCATTGATCATGTGGCGATCACGTTAAGCAAGCACCAACAGTTAGGGGAAACCGTCATGTTACTGGCTGTCGATGGCATTTTGTGTGGTCTAATCGGTGTTTCTGACCCCATTAAAGCCTCGACTGCCGAAGCCATTGCAGCATTGCATGATGAAGGCATTGAGGTGGTCATGGTAACGGGTGATAATGCCCACACGGCGGCGGCTGTGGCAAAGACCTTGGGTATTGCCCATGTTGAGGCAGAAGTTCTGCCTGATCAAAAAGCAGAGGTGGTTAAAGCCTTGCAACAAGAAGGGCGTATTGTTGCCATGGCGGGTGACGGCATCAATGATGCGCCTGCATTGGCACAAGCTCACGTTGGCATTGCCATGGGAACGGGTACGGATGTCGCCATTGAATCGGCAGGCGTGACTTTAATCAAAGGTGATTTAACTGCCATTGTCCGTGCGCGTAGGCTTTCGCGGGCAACGATGAAAAATATTCGCCAAAATTTGGTGTTTGCCTTTGTTTATAATTCTGCGGGCGTACCCATTGCCGCAGGGCTGTTGTACCCATTTTTTGGCATCTTGCTTTCTCCCATGATTGCAGCCGCTGCCATGAGCCTTAGTTCTGTCTCTGTTATTACCAATGCATTGCGTTTGCGCAATGCTAAGCTTTGAAACCATGACGCAATCAAGTTACCAAGTTCTCGCTAGACGCTGGCGACCGCAACGTTTTAGCGAATTAGTAGGGCAAGATATTGTTGCCCGAACGCTAAAAAACGCCCTGCAATCCAACACCGTAGCCCATGCTTATATTCTCACTGGGATTCGCGGCGTGGGCAAAACGACTATCGCCCGTTTGATGGCAATGGCAATCAATTGCAGTGTACGCAGCGATGATGGCGAGCCATGCAATCACTGCATCGCTTGCAGCGAAATTGCCCACGGCTCGCATTTGGATGTATTAGAAATCGATGCTGCCAGCCATACAGGCGTGGACGATATGCGCGATATTTTAGACAGTGTCCGCTATTTACCCAACGCCTTGCCCTACCGTGTGTATATCATTGATGAAGTTCATATGTTATCACGCAATGCCTTCAATGCCTTGCTTAAAACACTGGAAGAGCCACCTGAACGGGTAATGTTTATTTTAGCGACTACCGATGTCGATAAATTACCGATCACCGTGCGTTCTCGCTGCCAGCGTTTTGATTTACGACGTTTATCGGTGGCAGAAATAAGTCAGCAATTGCAACATATTTTTGATGCTGAATCGATTGAGTATGAAGCATCTGCCCTGCGCAGCATTGCCATGGCTGCTGATGGCAGCATGCGCGATGCATTATCGTTGGCGGAGCGCGTGCTGGCTTATACACCGCAACATGTCCAGACCGTGGATGTGCAACAAGCACTGGGACTGCTCACCCCTACCCTACCCCGTCAATTAACCGATGCCGTGATCGCAGGCGATGCCCATGCAGGACTAAGCCTGATGCAACAAGCAGCTGAACAAGGTTACAGTGCGCGACCTATGTTGCTGGGGCTGGCCGAACTATGGCACCGTGTATCATGTTGCCGTGCCTGCCCTGCGCTACTGGATGATCTTGACGATGAAACGCTACAACCATGGATCAGCGAGGTAATTACCCGTTGGGCTCATCCCGTATTGGATATGCACTATCAAGTCTTATTGCATGGTCTGCGTGATTTACCGTTGATGGATGAACAATGTGGTGCTGATATGATTATTATTCGCTTGTGTCATTTGCACACGCTAACAGGTCATCAGCCCATTCAAGCCACAACAGCGACAGAAAAAAAAACACCATCAAACCCCACCAGCAGTAATCATAACCCTGCCTCCCTAGCCCGCCCTCTGCCGTTAGCCTCAA
The DNA here is from genome assembly GCA_964458185.1 of uncultured Zetaproteobacteria bacterium. GTDB lineage: Bacteria > Pseudomonadota > Zetaproteobacteria > Mariprofundales > Mariprofundaceae > AB-137-C09. The sequence continues at coordinate 75,376 of CAYWFG010000003.1, read as the reverse complement.
AGAAAACATACGAAAACTGGCAACAAGTCGTCAACGCTTACAGCAAACTTAACCCTGCTTTTACTGCCATGCTGGAACATGTGGTTTGTACCAGTTTTGGCGACACCATTCGATTAAGTCTCGACACTCATCATCAGCGTGCAACGCCGTTAGATGAACGGGTAGCATTTGAACGATGGTTGAATAAAAAAATTATCTGGGATACCCGCCATCACCATGATAATATTGAGAGTATTTCCACCCAACGTCAAAAAGCAACGGAACAAGCAACGAAGCAACGTTGGCAATATGCACGAGAAGATCCTCACGTTCAAGCCTTGATGAAGGCGATGGATGCAACCCTTGTGGAGGTGTTACCATGAGGGCTTCCCTTTTAAGGCGGGACGACCAGTAAAGTTAAGGAGTGACATCTTTTTTAGAAAATCGAAGAAAACTCACCATGTTGAAACCAAGCATCATTTCGTCGCAAAGGGTCATCAATCCGCATCTCACCATCTACAAATATTCGTGGCGCAGTACGCAGATCATCGTGTTCATGAATCAAACGATCCAGCATCAACCAACTGCCAAAGATCATGCCATGTTTATTGATTGCCATGCCTGCATAGACTGAACAAACAGGCCAGGAAGGGCAATCTCGCCCATCCACCGTGGTAATGAAATGTTGATAGGTAAACATTGCAATCGCCGCTGGTTTAATCACCTGACCACTCGCAGCACCATAAAAAAACATGGCATAAGCCACCGTCAAGCTGATTCCTGCGGCGATTAGATAATAACGCAGCATTACCACGGCACATGCCCCATCAAGCCCGAAGCCAGCCAACAACCTTGCCACCATAGCATATAGCCTTCGCTCATGCCGCGCTGTACCAATGACATGGTAGAAAATACCGTGCCAGACCATAACCACAGTGTAATCAGCGAAAAGAACACCGTCACAGGCCCCATTTTTCGCCGCATGGCCCACACGCTTAATCCCAACATTGGTACAACCAATAAGGCTGCTGTCCATGCATCATGCCAACGCCCCAACCATGCATGACCAGACCCTGGCAATAAAGCAGCCAATACCGCAGGAAAAACAATACTGTTGCTGGTAGGCGGCGGCGTTTGTTGGGCATAATGATAGGCTAATTGCAAGTAAGGGTTATCATCATCAACAACCGTTGTTTGCTGTGCTTGTTGCATGCGTAACAATGCTGCCGCAGCTTGCATCCGCGCATGCCACGGCGACATCGGAAACGTCGATTGCGTTGCACCTTGCAACATGGCAATGGCAGTATTCACCTTACCTTGGGCTGCCATGTTTAACGCCTGTTGGTAGGCAGCGGCAGGGTCAGCCCATGCTGTTGGTGCAAGACACCACGACAGTAAAAAAATAAGCCTTATCCAAAGCATGGGGTGCAACATGCGTTAATTTACTGTTTTAAGGTTAACCAACGCTCAGCATCAAGCGCAGCCTTGCAGCCTTCGCCAGCACTGGTTATCGCTTGCCTATATACAGGGTCTGCCACATCACCTGCAGCAAAAACGCCTGCCACGGATGTTTCAGTACTGCGCCCCTTCACCGTTAAATAACCCGCAGCATCACAATCTAGCTGACCATCTAAAAAGCCTGTGTTGGGTTGATGACCAATGGCAATAAAAACACCATGCACCGAGACATCGCGTGTGCTACCATCAAGGGTTGATTTTAAACGCATACCCGTCACGCCGCTGTCGTCGCCGAGCACTTCGTCAAGCACGCTGTTCCAAGCCACGTCAACATTATCGCAAGCCAGCAAATGATCTTGCATCACTTTTTCGGCACGTAAACTATCGCGGCGGTGTACCAAGGTGACTTTACTGCAAATGTTTGCCAAATAAATCGCCTCTTCTACCGCAGTATCACCACCACCGATAACAGCGACTTCTTGATTGCGGTAGAAAAAACCATCACACGTTGCACAAGCGGATACGCCACGCCCTGAAAATGCTGTTTCGCTGGGTAAACCCAAGTATTTAGCAGAAGCTCCTGTGGCAAGAATCAATGCATCACAGGTGTATTTCCCTTCATCACTGTTCAACACAAAGGGACGCACCGATAAATCAACACTGTTGACATGATCCCAAATAATTGTTGTACCAAATCGCGCTGCTTGTGCTTGCAAGTCTTCCATCATGACAGGGCCTTGCACACCATCTTTATAACCGGGGTAGTTATCGACATCAGTGGTGGTGGTTAATTGCCCGCCTGGTTGCATGCCTTGCACGACCACAGGATTTAAGTTGGCTCGAGCCGCATAAATAGCAGCGGAATAACCCGCAGGGCCAGAACCCAAAATAATCAGTGGATGATGTTCTTGCTTTGACATAAAATCTCCTTATATTTTTTAATAATCATTTCGTATCAATTACTTGAATACGTATTTTTTCAATACAACGAGGGCTGGCTTTTTCAATAACAAAACGCAAGCCACTCAGCACAATTTCTTCACCTTGATGAGGGATCGTACCCGTGTGAGTAATCAACAAGCCACCCAAGGTATCAAAATCTCCATCCAATAAGGATTGAGGCAAGTTAATGGTATCTTCAATATCTTCGATACGTACCCGTGCAGAGACTATGATACCTTGTTCTGTGTGGGTAATTTCTTCTAATTGTTCCTGTTCTTCAGCAGCCGTTAAGGGGCCAAAAATTTCTCCCAATAAATCCGATAAGGTGACAAGACCTGCTGTGCCGCCAAATTCGTCGCGGGCAATCGCGGCGTGACTTTGTGAACGCATGCGTGACAGCAGGCTACCCACCTTTTCCAGTTCAGAAACCCAAATAGGTTCATGCAACATCTCATACAATGGCGTTTCTTGTTTATTAACCAACGCTTCAAACAATGCCCGAATATGGATCATTCCCACCACTTGATCCAACGAACCATCCACCACAGGCATGCGCACCATGTTTTTATCTATCATTTTTTGACAGGCTTGGTGTAAGGTACAATGGCGGTCAATATAAACAATATCCAAGCGAGGGGTCATGATTTCACGGACACGCAATTCTTGAAAGTGAATAAAATCTTCCAGTGCCTGTCGTTCTTCTTCTGAAGATATCGCTTCAGCACGGCGAATAATGGTTAACAGTTCTTGTTCATCCTTTCCGGGACGCATTTGTTTTAATTTTCGATGGCGTAAACGCTGTTGTATCCGTTGCAGTCGCTCAAACATGATCTGAATAAGGATTGTGCAAGCCCAGTTGTTGCATGCATTGAGATTCAAGTGATTGCATGATGACCGCTGCTGCATCCTCTTGATGGTCATAGCCAAGAAGATGTAGCATACCATGAATAATCAAATGCATGGCATGATCCTCGGCAGGAATCTGCAACGATGCTGCCGCATGATTGATAAAAGGCACGGCCAACACAATATCCCCTAATGGTTGCGCTGCTACAAAATCAGGGGCATCTTGCATCGGGAAAGAAAGCACATCGGTCACGGCATCTTTGTCTCGCCAAAGGGCATTTAATTGTTGAACGTTGGCATCACTGGCAAAACGAATGCATACAGGCGCAGCCATCAATGATGGTGTATTTAATAGGGTTAATAACGCTGTCACCCCTTGTTCAATCGTTTCGCTATCAATCCATTGTTGCCACTGCTCACCATGCTCATTGCCATCATCCATGATGATAGCAATATTATTCATGATCGTGTTTAGCATCATGCTCATACGCTTGGACGATATGCTCGACCAAGCGGTGGCGCACTACGTCATGTGCTTGCAAATAACAAATACGAACGTCATTTTTTACCTCACGCAACACATGAATGGCATGCAATAAACCACTTAGGTGATCGCGCGGTAAATCAACTTGGGTAATATCACCCGTGACAACCATGCGCGAAGAAAACCCTAATCGGGTTAAAAACATTTTCATTTGCGAACGGGTCGTATTTTGAGCTTCATCCAAAATAACAAAAGCATCACTTAAAGTGCGTCCGCGCATATAGGCCAGTGGTGCAATCTCAATGCGCCGTTGCTCCATCAATGCCAGCATTTTTTCTCGCCCCAGCATGTCAGACAAAGCATCAAAAAGAGGGATTAAATACGGATCAACCTTTTGTTGCAAATCCCCTGGTAAAAAGCCCAGACGCTCCCCTGCTTCGACAGCGGGGCGGGTTAAAATAATACGCTCTACTTTGTTGCTGTTTAAAGCAGCAACAGCCATTGCCACCGCAAGGTAGGTTTTGCCTGAACCAGCAGGGCCAACGGCTACCGTTAATACCGATGCTTCCATGGCTTGCAAGTAACGGCATTGGTTAGGGGTTTTGCCTGTAATATTGCGCCGTCCAGCCTGAAAACTTACCGTTGTCGGTAGCGTTTCATCGCTTGGCTCTGCCGCTTTCGCACGCCGCAAACGCAACGCTTCTTCTAATGTTTGTTCGTTCATTGTTCCTTGTTTGGCTTGTGGTACCAGCGTTTGCAAGAGTTCCGCTGCTACAGATGCTTGCTCTCCCTCAATGCGCCAATTGCCAGCATGACCATAAAAAGATACCGCTAAGGCATGCTCTAAACGCCGCAAGTATGCCTGCTGAGGGCCGCACAACTGTCGCAGCGTGGCAGCGGATAATTCGCTAAGGTCTAAATGGCAATCAGTTATCATGCTGATGACTGTTGATAACAATCTCCCCACGCAACGACTGCCCATAAGCAGCAATGATTTTTACCGTTACAATATGCCCAATCAAACGTGGGTTTCCTGCAAAGTGTACGATTTTAAAATCTTCAGTTCGTCCTTGTATATCGCCTTCTTTTTTGCCTTTTCGCTCAACTAAAACAGACATCATCGTACCAATATGTCGCGCTAAGGCTTTACTGCTTTGTTCATGCATGAGGTCAAGCAACTGATGCAAGCGTTTATTTTTAATCACCTCAGAAATACTATCGTTTTGCTCTGAGGCAGGCGTACCAGGGCGTGGTGAGTATTTAAAACAATAGGCAGAGTCATAACCTACTTGCCGCACCAGTGCCAAAGTTTGGGCAAAGTCTTCATCCGTTTCACCGGGATAACCAACAATAAAATCAGAAGATAATGCAATCGCAGGGGTATATTTGCGCAAAGTGTCAATCGTGCGCAAATAGGTATCAGTGTCATGACCACGGTGCATCAAGGTTAAGATACGATCCGAACCGCTCTGCACTGGTAGATGAATAAAGGGCATCAACACATCAATATCAGCAAAAGCCATCGCTAAATCTTCGTTCATTTCAGTGGGGTGACTGGTGGTGAACCGCAAACGTTTTAGCCCTTCTAGCTCTGCCAAAGCATAAAGCAGCATGGTAAAATCCCATTCTTCGCCATCAGCCCCAATGGCACGGTAACCATTGACGTTTTGCCCCAGCAAAGTGATTTCCACACAACCTGATGCCAAAATAATGCGGCACTCTGCCAGCACATCATCAACAGGACGTGAAATTTCACCGCCCCGTGTGTAAGGCACAACGCAAAATGTACAAAACTTATCACAACCTTCCATAATCGTCACATAGGCAGATATGCCCTGTTTGACGGCATCTTGGGTGGTTGGTAAATGATCAAATTTTTCAATCTCTGGCATGTCGATATCTGCCACGCGCACCCGCTCACGTCGAATTTTGTTGATCATTGCCGGTAAATGGTGGTATGCCTGCGGGCCAAATACCGCATCGACATAAGGTGCGCGTTGTTGGATGCGTTCGCCCTCTTGCTGTGCAACGCACCCGCCGACCCCAATAATTAATGACGGTTTTTTATCTTTTAACTTACGGTAACGTCCGAGTTCAGAATACACTTTTTCTTCGGCTTTTTCGCGTACTGAACAAGTATTCATTAAAATAACATCGGCATCTTCAGGCTTTTCTACCAAACGCATGCCATACGCTTGCTTCATAAGATCAATCATGCGTGATGAATCATATTCATTCATCTGGCAGCCATAGGTTTTAATAAACAGCGTATCAATGGATGGAAGTGGATTATTGTGTGTCATGGGCGGTCAATGCTAAGAACTTGCTAGCGTTAGGCAACTTGCAGTAAAGCTTATGCCACTGGGAGTTCCCCTTTTAAGACGGGACAAAATGAATGGATTTCCGTATAAAGTAGAACAGTTTTGTAGGCTAAAAAAGTAAAGCTCACCTAGAAATTTGGTTAAAACATGGGGGTTAAAGGTGCTTTTTTAAAAAGCTATAACCCATTGATTTTATTGTCTTTCTAGTCTTAAAAGGGAAGCCTAAAATTTAAGTGGGCAGACAACCCCTACGGCGGCTCAATCCCATCTTGCATCAACTTGTATTCAATTGCATCAACCAGTGCTTGATAGCTCGCCTCTATCATATTGGTAGAAACACCGACCGTCCCCCATTTCTTAGTACCATCGGTTGATTCAATCAATACCCGCACCTTCGCTTCTGTCCCTTCTCGGGTGCTTAATACGCGCATTTTAAAATCAGTCATGCGCATATTGTTGACGCTGGGGTAATGACTCGAAAGAGCCAAGCGTAAGGCTTGGTCAATGGCATTGACAGGACCATTACCGAGTGCAACCGTGTGGTAGATGCGTTCACCGACCGATAAATGCACGGTTGCTTCGGCTTCTGCTTGAATATCGTGGTCATGTTTGGCATCGAGTACGCGGAATGCTTTTAAAGTGAAATAATGACGGAACTCACCTAAAGCACGCTTAAAGCGCAATTGAAACGATGCCTCCGCACCTTCAAAAGCATAGCCCTGATTTTCTAACTCTTTAACTTGTGCAACCATACGCTGAATGGCGGGGTCATCGGGATTGATTTTTCGTTTTAATGAAAGCCCTGCTGTTTTGGCAATAATATTGCTGCGCCCTGCTTGATCCGATACAATAACACGTTGATGATTACCCACCACCGTAGGGTCAATATGTTCATACAATACAGGGCTTTTTTTAACCGCAGAAACATGAATACCGCCTTTATGGGCAAAAGCATTTTGCCCAACATAAGGCTGATGTCGCCAAGGCATGCGGTTTGCCATTTCGTTGACAAAGTCAGAAAGTGATCGCAGTTCTTTTAATTGACGGTATTGCAAATGCGATGGCATCTTCATTTTTAGCATCAAGTTAGGAATCACCGACGTTAAATTGGCATTACCACAACGCTCGCCAATACCATTCATGGTTCCTTGAATATGCCGCGCCCCCACCCGTGCTGCGGCAATGCTATTGGCAACAGCTAGATCACAATCATTGTGTGCATGAATGCCAATGGTTTGCCGTGGGAAGCGACGAATCACATGGCTGACCATAGAAGCCACTTCAAAAGGCGTAGAGCCACCATTGGTATCACACAACACCAAAGCATCTGCGCCTGCATCATGGGCTGCTTGTAGTGCTTTTATGCTATAATCGGCATCGTCTCGGTAGCCATCAAAAAAATGCTCTGCATCAAAAAAAACTGTGCTGATATGTTGTTTTAAAAATACAACCGACTGATGAATAAGGTCAAGATTTTCTTGCCGTGAAATCCCCAATGCCTTTTGCACATGCAGCGGCCATATTTTACCAAAAATACAAATTGCATCGGCTTTGGCGTGCAACAAGGCATGCAAGCCTGGATCGGCATGCGCAAGATGACCTGCTTTAGCGGTGCTGCCAAAAGCAACCAATTGACTATGCTCCCATTGCCGATCACGCATCTTTTTGAAAAAACAATCATCCTTGGGGTTTGCGCCTGGCCAACCACCTTCAATCCAATCAATACCAAAGTCGGCTAGCCGTTCGGCAATACGCAGTTTATCTTGCGCGGAAAAGCTGATCCCTACGGTTTGACTGCCATCACGCAGGGTGGTGTCAAAAAATTCCAATGATTTCACGTTAACATTCTCGCATCTTGGTTTGTGCCAACACATCATAAAACATGGTGGGCGTTAATCGTTTGGTTTGGGTGTTGTAGCGCGAACAATGGTAAGAATCAAACAGTATGCGACCATCAGGCATGGTGTGCCTAGCAGCATGCGAAAAACGGTAAGTAGATAACCGTTCGCCATAACTACGAACCACTGCATCGTGGGCGATTTTCCCCAAAGCAAGCAATCGACAATCTGTAGGGAGGCATGCTATTTCATGCTGTAAATAATCATTGCAACAACGTATCTCTTCGCCTGTCGGTTTATTTTGCGGTGGCAGGCATTTAACGGCATTGGTGATTCGTGCGCCTAACAACTGCAAGCCATCGTTGGCATCTTCAGCATGAGGGGAAGAAGCATAACCAAGCTCATACAAGGTCTGGTATAATAACACCCCTGCATGGTCGCCTGTAAAAGGTCGCCCTGTGCGATTTGCACCGTGCATGCCGGGGGCTAGGCCTACAATCAGCAAGCGGGGAGAAGGATCACCAAAAGCAGGTACAGGTGCACAAAAATAATCAGGGTATTGCCCATGCACACTGCCAAGAAAATCTACCAAGCGTGGGCATCGTTGGCATTGGGGGTTAAAATCAATCATGGTTCAATCAACTCGCAGGCATTAAAATTAGGGTAACAAGCATTAGTGAAATACAAGCCATACGCAGGGGCAGTAACGCCTGTATGCTGACGAGTTCCCCCTTCCAATAGGGTCGCAATATACTCAGGCTGCCAACGCCCCAAGCCGACCTCCACCAAGCAACCGACAATATTACGAACCATATGGTACAAAAAACCATCGGCGCGCACCTCAATATAGATCGCATGCCCCTGCTGGCTGATGGTCAAGCGGTGCATGGTGCGCACCGATGAATGCGCTTGGCAACCACTGGCGCGTACGGCATTAAAATCATGGGTTCCTAAAAAATACTTGCTGGCTTGTTGCATGGCGGCTACGTTCAAGGGGCGCGGCATCCACCAATGTCGCCACGGATGCAACACCGAACAGGTTTTTCTGTTCCATATCTGGTAACGGTATTGACGTTCAGTGCAATCAAAGCGAGCGTGAAAATTAGCTGCAACGGCACGCACGGCAAGCACCATGACCCCCGTTGGCAAACGGGCATTCACGCCATGCACATAAGCACGCGGCGCACGCTCAAAACGTGCGCGTTGCACATCCACATGCACCAGCATCGCCGCCGCATGCACGCCTGCATCGGTGCGCCCTGCGGCAACGCAGGCAACCACACGGTCTTCTATCACTGCCAGCGATGCTTCCAAACACGCTTGTACCGATCGTGCATTATCTTGCCGTTGCCAACCATGAAAACGACGACCATCGTATTCCACACAGAGGGCGATACGCTGCAATGGCGTTTGATGTTGAGGTAAAGTAGAAACCATAGAATCCATCCTTGGAAACGTAGCAGATTTTGTGTGACGGGATACTTTTTGTTGACACAGGAGTACCTACTGACACCATCAAACCTATGTTTTTTAAAAAACCAGCGCAATGAATCCGATCGCCAAACCATCCCAGCTTATGGCAAAACATGGTATTCAAGCTGTTTTTGGTGAACGCTGCGGTGGTTATAGCCAGCCTCCCTTTGCTAAAAATGTACAAGCATTGTGTGCAGCGACGAGCATGCCTACGCCCCACCGTGCGCAACAAGTCCATGGTGTTGCGATGCAATGGTATGCAGGTTTAGGGCAAGATCACGATGCTGCTGCCGATGCTTTATTGACGGCTGAAGCGGGCTGTTCTGTGGCAGTGCAAACGGCAGATTGTGTTCCTGTATTGTTAGCGCACCCTGCAACGGGGGTGGTTGCGGCCATTCATGCGGGTTGGCGTGGTACGGCACAAAACATCGTCAGTCATGTATGCGATGTCTTACAAGCACGCGGGATTCCTGCTGCGGAGATCATTGTTAGTATCGGGGCTGCTATTGGCGTATGTTGCTTTCGGGTTGATGCCAGCACATTTCACGCATTGGCAAAAAGCATGCCTAAAACCATGGATGCATCGTTGCCCTTGCATGCCAATCTAACGAATATTAATCAACAACAGTTCATAGCAAAAGGCGTACCCATTGCCTCAATTGAGTTGATGTCTCCTTGCACATCATGCCACCCCGAACGATTTTTTTCTTACCGCCGTGATGGTGGAGCAACAGGACGACAATTCTCGATTATTCGCTCGCCTGTAGCTTGATCATGCTAGATAGAGTTATATCCGTTCCACGCAGGAGCATGGGAACAAGGCTCTAATCATCAATATGATTTAAAAAGGTCAACTGCGTAACATCAGTGGGTAAGAAAAACGATTGACATTTATGATTGATGCGAGCGTGACAGCTGAATCTGGTTAGTTAGCTTTCGCCGATGACAAACACAGCCATCATGAATACCTATGCTCGTTATCCATTAACTTTAGTGCGGGGGGCGGGTTGCCGCGTCCAAGATGATAAGGGTCGTGAATACTTGGACTTTATCTCTGGTATTGCGGTAAACACATTGGGGCATGCCCACCCTGCCATCCAACAAGCCATTGCCGAACAGGCAAAAGAGCTGTTGCATTGCTCAAACTTATTTCACATACCTGCGCAAGAAGAACTGGCAAAACGATTGGTTAATCTTGCAGGATTATCAACTGTATTTTTTTGCAATTCAGGTGCAGAAGCGAATGAAGCAGCGATCAAACTGGCGCGCCGTTATTTTTATTTGCAAGACTCACCGCGTCGCACCATCATTACTGCCACACAATCATTTCATGGACGACTGCTTTCAACATTGACTGCCACAGGGCAAGATAAAGTCAAAATAGGGTTTGACCCGCTACCCGCAGGTTTTTGTCATGTTGCGCTCAACAATTTTCATGCTTTAAAACAAGCCATTGATGAAAACACCGCTGCAATTATGCTCGAACCGATACAGGGTGAAGGGGGGGTGCATGTTGCAGACCATGCGTATTTACAGCAAGTACGCAGCTTATGCGATGAACATGGGATCTTATTGATGTTGGATGAAGTGCAAACAGGGGTTGGGCGTTGCGGCACGATGTTTGCTTATGAGCAAGCGGCCATCACACCTGACGTTGTTACCTTAGCCAAGGGCTTAGGCGGCGGCATGCCGATTGGCTGTATGATTGCCAGTGAGACCCTTGCCGACACATTAAGCCCCGGCACCCACGGTTCAACCTTCGGCGGCAACCCGATGGTGTGTCGCGCTGCTTTGGCTGTGCTTAATGTGATTGCATCAGAAGATTTATTGATGAATGTACAAACACTGGGGCGCTATTTTGCCGATGGTCTGCGCGACATTGTGAATCAAGACAATGTATTGCTGGATATTCGTGGTAAAGGTTTCTTATTGGGTGTTGGTTGTACAGAAGCAGTCTCCCCCTTGATTACTCAATGCCGTGACGATGGTTTGCTGGTATTACCCGCAGGTTCTCACGTTGTACGGTTTTTACCGCCATTAAATGTTACACAGCCAGCTATTGATGAAGCATTAATGATTTTCAGACAAGCTGTAACAAAGGTTTTTTCATGAAACATTTTCTCACCTTAATGGATTTGCCCAAAGAGGCAGGTCATGATTTATTGCAACGAGCGATTGTTTTAAAACGATTGCAGGCACAAGGCGTTCCTCACCCCACCTTGGCAGGAAAAACATTGGGCATGATTTTTGATAAATCATCCACCCGCACCCGTGTATCGTTTGAAGTGGGCATGTTTCAACTAGGGGGGCATGCATTGTTTTTGCATTCTGATGTCACCCAGTTGGGGCGCGGTGAGTCCATTGCTGACAGTGCGCGAGTATTATCGCGCATGGTTGATGGCATTACCATTCGTACCTTTGATCATGCTATTGTCGAAAAATTTGCCGAGCATTCACGGGTTCCTGTAATCAATGCCTTAACAGATCTCACCCACCCTTGCCAAATCCTTGCCGATTTAATGACCTTTTTGGAACATCGCGGAGACATTACAGGGCGCACTTTTTGCTGGATTGGTGATGGCAACAATATGTTGCATTCATGGATCAATGCTGCTGCTGTTTTTGGTTTTTCCTTACATTATGCTTGCCCCGAAGGCTACCAGCCTGATGCAGCATTGCTTGCCAAGGCTGTCGCACAAGGCGCAAACATTATTGCCTTTGATAATCCTATGGCAGCCGCCGAAGGGGTAGCGATGATTACCACCGATGTTTGGGCATCCATGGGGCAAGAAGAGGAACAAGCCAAACGGGAGCAGGATTTTGCAGGCTACCAAGTGACCGTTGCCATGATGCAACAAGCAGACCCCAAGGTGATTTTCATGCATTGCCTACCTGCCCATCGCGGCGAAGAAGTGGCAGCGGAAGTCATTGATGGTGCGCAATCAGTTGTCTGGGATGAAGCAGAAAATCGCCTTCATGCACAAAAATCATTGCTAGAATGGCTGCTTCATGGTGATTGATGCTCGCGCATTAACCCCACGCGCAAGAAAAAAACGCCACGGCATCACCTTGGTGCATACAGGTGATGGCAAAGGGAAATCCTCATCCGCTTTTGGCATGGTCTTTCGAGCGGCAGCTTGGGGCATGCGTGTGTGTGTGATTCAATTTATTAAAGGGAAATGGGCAACAGGCGAACAAAAAGCTGCGGCTCAATTTGACACCATTGAATGGCATGCCTTGGGGGATGGTTTTACGTGGGACACGAAAAACCCTGAACAAGATATTCAAACCAGTCGCAAGATATGGGCGTTATGCCAAGAGAAAATGCGCTCTGAAGCGTATGATTTATTGATCTTTGATGAGATTAATTATTGTATCAGTTATGGTTGGCTAAGTGCAACGGAGGTGGCAACATGCATTGCGCAAGAAAAACCTTCTTGGATGCATCTGGTGTTAACAGGGCGGGATGCTGCACCAGAAATCATCAGTATTGCCGATACCGTAACAGAAATGCGCATGGTGAAGCATGCCTTTGAACAACAAGGCATCAAGGCACAGCAAGGGGTTGAGTTTTAGCCCCTGCTGCGCCTAACATCAGTACCTATCAGACATTAAAACGAAAGTGCATCACATCGCCATCTTTCACAATGTAGGTCTTCCCTTCTAAACGCATCTTGCCTGCATCTTTAGCACCCGCTTCGCCGGCGTGGTCGATGAAATCATCATAGGTAATGGTTTCTGCGCGAATAAAGCCTTTTTCAAAATCGGTATGAATAACGGCTGCCGCTTGTGGTGCAGTATCACCACGGTGAATCGTCCATGCGCGGACTTCTTTTACGCCTGCGGTAAAATAAGTGATCAGATTTAATAAGGTGTAAGCCTCACGAATCACCATATTCAGCCCTGCTTCTTCAAGCCCCAGATCCGCTAAGAACTCACTGCGGGATTCTTCATCCATTTCTGCCAACTCGGCTTCAATTTGTGCTGAAATCACAGCAACACGCGCCCCTTCTTCGGCGGCATGGCTGCGAACTTTGTCAACAAAAGCATTACCATCGGGCAACGAACCATCATCAACATTGGCAATATACAAGACAGGTTTAATGGTCAACAAACACAGCTCTTGCAACAGCATTAAATCATCCACCGTTAATGATTGCCGCCGTACAGTGACACCATCTTCTAAGCCTTTGAGTACACGCTCTTGCAGGCTTAATAATGTGCGGGCATCTTTATCGCCTGTTTTAGCCAGCTTCTGCGTTCGTTGAATCGCTTTTTGCATGCTGTCTAAATCTTTAAGCATCAATTCAGTATCAATAATTTCAATATCAGAAAGTGGATCAACACGGTTTGCCACATGGGTGATGTTATCATCTTCAAAGCAACGAACCACATGGGCAATGGCAGAACATTCACGAATATTAGCTAAAAATTTATTACCTAAACCTTCGCCGCTCGCCGCTCCTGCCACCAGTCCAGCAATATCAACAAATTCAACCACAGCATGTTGCACCGCTTGCGGTTTTACAATAGCACTGAGCGCATCGAGCCGAACATCGGGAACAGGCACGATACCCACATTGGGGTCAATTGTACAAAAGGCATAGTTGGCAGCCTCTGCACCACCACCATTTAACGCATTAAATAGCGTTGATTTTCCTACATTAGGAAGACCTACAATGCCGATACTAAGAGCCATGATTTCCTCGTTGGTGTGAATGGGTTGTTTATGTGGGGTTACGTTGCAAATGAATTGCATTGGAAGCCGCAGCAATATCACCTTGCAAAATAGTCGATAAATGGGTGATTAAGGCGGCAAAGCAGCATTGTTCATCAGCGCGATCTGCTTCATTCGCCTGCCCTAATACCCAAGGCGTAATATTGCCATGTGCAGGACGATCAATGCCAATTTTTATGCGGTAATAGTTATGATCAGGTAAATGCTGATGCAGCGATCGCAATCCATTATGACCACCATGCCCACCACCTTTCTTCAGCCGTATTTTCCCTGTTGACAAATCAAGATCATCAAAGACAACAAAAATATCATCGGTGGATAATTGGTAGTAATGCAACAAAGGTACAATCGCTTCGCCACTATTGTTCATAAAAGTTTGCGGCTTCACTAATAATGTTTTTTCGCCAGCAAGATGCCCTGTGGCTACGGCAGCACGAAATCGAGGGACGGCAGAAAATGCCAGTCCCTCACGTTGTGCAATGGTTTCGATAAATCGAAAACCAATATTATGCCGCGTTTGTTGGTATTGCGCACCAGGGTTCCCTAGCCCGACCAACAATTTCATTAGGCTTCTGCTTCGCCTTCTACTTCTTCGTCACCTACGACTTCAGCATCATCCTTACCACCCTTCACGGTGCTAAGATTCAAAATCGTAAAGTTCACTTCATGCGGCGCAGTCACACCTTCAGGTAAGACAACATCTTCGACATGGATGGTATCGCCTAACTGCAATACCGAACAATCAATATCAACACGTTCAGGAATCGCATCAGCACGACAACTTACTTCCAGTACGTGACGAATCATATCAATCATTCCGCCTTCAATAACACCCGGTGCTTTTTCAAAGTTGATAGCAACCACAGGAATTTCAACTTGCACGGTATCACTGTTTTTCACACGGAAAAAATCAAGATGCATAGGGGTATCTTTAAGGGGATCCCATTGTACGTCTTTAAGCAATACGTTTTCTTTTTCGCTTTTATCGGCAACTTGAATGTTTAAAATAGAGGTGTGGAACTGCTCCACATTCAATGCTTTTCCTGTATCGTTAGCATTTAAGGTAATAGGAAGATCATCTTTACCACCACCATAAATAACAGCAGGCAAACGCCCAGCCCTGCGCAAACGGCGCGATGCATTGCGTCCTGTGTCTTCACGAAGTTCAGCATTCAATAATATATTATCGCTCATAAAGTTCCTCATATACCCTGCATAATGCAGGGAAAGATTTCACCTGACGGGTATGCCCGTAGCAGGGTTTAGGCAACACCTAAAAAAGGCGGCGCACTCTAAGGGGCAATACCAAGGTAAGCAATGTTTGCTTACGGTTTCTTTTGCAAATCAATACAATGATGAAACTTTGATACTTTATTCACCTGCGAAATAAACACATAAAAAAAAAGACTGATCGACAACATTTCTAAAAACTCTTCCAGTGAACGTCCAAAATGATAAACGTCATAGGTTCCTAAACTGTAGCTGTTTTTAATCCAGATATACAAATTATACGGATGATCTTTTTCCATACCTTCAATAAAATCAAGCCCAACAGCAACCGACATGCACGACAATGCAGCAATCACCATCATCAAATAGCGTCCTTTACCCAAAGTTTTCCATAGAAAGTAAAGAATGAAAATGCCCATGAAAGAAAAAAAGGGCATGAGAATCAGTTGCCAAGTGTAGGTGGGAAAAAAATCATGAATACTTACCAAGATGCCCCCGCCAGCTTGTGCGTCTTCCATCATCAAGCTAAAGGTAGAACCTAAACGCTCATGAATCATCGCACCATCATCAACAGCCATGTAGGTAAAAAAGAAAGCCAGAATAAGCCACCCTCGCTGATAAAACGCGGTGCTATCAGGGGATGAACGGGAGAGCCAATAAAGAAACCATAACACCAGCCCTGTCATCAAGGTTTGCATGGTCATAAACCATGATGCCACGCCATCTTCTCGAGCAATATTACAAAACCTTCGGATAGGACCATAATCTAGCCATTTGCCATAATTGATAATGATATCAATTAACACAAAAAAAAGTTCAAAACCAACAAGAGAAATGAATAAAAATAAACTTAAGCGTTCGATGTTAATTTTTAATTGAAGTGTTGAGTTATTCATGGAAATTCCTTGTGTTGATAATAATCAATAAGATAGGTTTAGCAACACTTACACATGACGGCGTTGTCGTTTATTGCGGGTGTTGACTTGACCATCAATAGGTTGTGACATGGGGATAGCATGTGGGGTATAAGGGCGTAAAAAATTAGGCAGCTTTCGCCCAGGCAATCGCATGATATCGCCGATTATCGTATCCGCCAGCTTTTGTAGGTCATGCCCTTGGTGCTGGGTAAGGTAATCAAAAAGAAACTGTGCCAATCGCTCTAATGAAATTTTCCAAGTGCTATGTGTTTGTGCATACAACCACTGGGTATAGTCATAAAAGTGTTGAAATACATGCCCATCGCACCACAACAATCGAATGGAGCGTTGAAAGTTTCCGCTGTTGTAATATAAATTCCAAAAACGTGCAAAACGCTTCATTTTTTGCATATCAAGAAAGCTGAACTGATCGTTTTGTAATAATTCATAAGGTGCGCTACTGGCATAACGCATTTGGTATAAGTCATCATGGCGGTGTAGCAACGTGCCTGATAATTGTTTGAGTATGCCAATTTGAATTTCACAACTGCTGATGGCACACAACTGATCCAAGCCTTCACCAAAGCTCGTCATGGATTCCCCGGGTAAACCCACAATGAGATCCAAATGCATGTGGGCTTTCGTTTTGGATGATAAAAAAGTAATATTATCATGCATTTTTTCTTTATTCATTGTACGCTGAATAGTGGCAGCTACGGTAGGGTTGAGGGTTTGAATACCTATTTCAAGTTGCAATGCCGCAGCAGGGAAAGCAGCGACGCGCGCTCGCAGGCTTTCAGGAAAATGATCGGGGATGACTTCAAAATGCAAGAAATAAGGTGGTGCTTTGGCGAGAAAAAAATCAAGCAGTGCATTAGCCACCTTAATATTGACGTTAAAGGTGCGATCAATAAATTTAAAACTTCGCACGCCTCGTTGCCACAATACTTCTATCTCGGTTAAAAAAACATCTAACTTGCCGTGACGCACGAGTGGATCAATCGACGATAAACAAAACTCACAACGAAAAGGGCAGCCGCGTGATGCTTCAACATAAATACAACGGTTTTTTATATCATCATCGGTGTACCATGCATAAGGGAGTTGCAATGCTGTTAATGGCATCTTCTGCCCTTGAATGAGACGTTCTGTGGGACGATTGCCTTCTACAATAGCTTGGCAAAGTTCTCTAAAAGAAGATTCGCCTTCACCTTGAATAATATAATCAGCAGGCGATGTGTTAATCCGAATTGGTTGATAGCTAACCTCTGGACCACCGAGTATAATAATAAGATCAGGTGCAATAATCCGCAGCAGGGCAATTAATTCCGCTGTTTGTACGGCGTTCCAAATATACACACCAAAACCAATAATGGTGGGTTGCTGTTGCAGTAAACGCTCGGCTATGTCGCTGGTTTGATCATTGATAACACATTCGATCAACGAAGTTTGTGATTGTAGTGGGCCAAGGTTGGCATACAAATAACGCAGCCCTAACGAAGCATGGGCATAGCGAGCATTTAATGTGGACAGTACAATGGTTGTGGTAGGGTTCATGTGGCGATGGTAATGGATTTATCGCTATTGCTAAAGTTTTCTTGCTGATCATTTGCTACCATTTGGTTATCATTCATTGTACTATTCATCTTTTTTTCATTTTTTATGATGAAGGTTTGCTGCTATTCTGATTATATCAGATGTATTTCTTGTTGAAGGAGTCTACATTGAAACATCGGTTCGTTTCATCTACATTATTGGCAATGGGTATGTTTTGCGTCACCATCAGCCAAGCTACTGCCATGCCAGAAAGCTTTGCTGACTTGGCAGCGAATCAACGCCCTTCGGTGGTCAACATTAGCACGACAAAAAAAGTATCATCACGCACGCAGATGATGCCAAAAATGCCTTTTGGTGGTGGTTCTAATTTCGATCAGTTTTTTCATGATTTCTTTGGGCAATTACCGCATCAACAACGCCCTCAACGAGAATCCCATGCTTTAGGAACTGGTTTTATTATTTCCGCTAAAGGCTTTGTTGTCACCAACAATCATGTGGTTGAAGGGGCAGATGAAATCGTGGTGAAAACATCCAATGGCGAAGAATACCCCGCAGAACTGATTGGCTCTGATGCCAAACTGGATATTGCCTTGCTTAAGATAAAAGCCAAGGGGCTAAAGGCAGTCAACTTGGGCAACTCTGATCAATTGCGTGTGGGTGACTGGGTGGTGGCCATTGGCAATCCTTTTGGTTTAGAGCAAACGGTTACCGCAGGCATTGTATCGGCACGCGGTCGGGTGATTGGCTCGGGTCCTTATGATGATTTTATTCAAACGGATGCTGCCATTAACCCTGGTAATTCTGGTGGGCCATTGTTTAATCGTCGTGGTCAGGTGATTGGTATCAATACCGCTATTTATACCCGCAGTGGTGGTAACAATGGCATCGGTTTTGCGATCCCCATTAATTTAGCCAAGTCCACCTTTGATGAATTGCGTAAAAATGGTCATGTTCAACGTGGACGCATTGGTGTGTTTATTCGTGATATTGATAAACAAGTGCAAGAAGCATTAGGGCTTAAAAATCGCAATGGTACATTAGTCCCCCAAGTTGAAGCAGGTTCAGCCGCCGATAAAGCGGGTATTCAAGCAGGCGATGTGATTATTGCCATTGATGACACGCCCATTAAAAGTTCGCACGACTTACCCATTCGTGTTGCTCGTCATCACCCGGGTGATCGGATTGTTTTGCATGTGATTCGTGGTGGTCGCAATCTAAAAATCCCCGTCATTGTTGAAAAAATGGATGATACGCCGAATACCCCTGCACAACAACAAACCATGAAAGAAACCAGCATGTTAGGTCTGATGCTAGACTCCGCTGATGCCGCAAGCTTGCAAAAACTGGGTGCAAGGGTCAACGCAGGCTTGATTGTGAAAAAAGTACTGGCGCGTTCACCTGCTGCTATCAATGATATTCAGGTAGGCGATGTTGTTTACAAGGTGAATGGCATGGCTGTAAAAAACATTCGAGTGTTAAGAAAGATACTCAACAACTTGGCACAAGGTGACACCCTACGCATTATGTTGGATCGTCACGGCAATCAAGTATTTCGTATTCTTCGCCCTGTGACAAAGAGCGACTGAGATGGCATTGCCCACACTGCAACTCATGACACGCAAAGCTTGTTGTCTTTGTGAAGATGCCGAAGCGGTTTTAAATGCTTTGGCAGACGGTGGCTACTGCCAAGTGACCATCTGTGATGTTGATGCAGAACCTATGTGGGCAGCGCGTTATGGTATGGATGTTCCCGTTGTATTAATCAATGGGGATGTCCGCTTACAACACCGTATTGAAAAAGAAGCAGTGTTGGTATTGTTGTCGTAGTTTTTCTTTGCGCTGGTCGTTTGATGCATCTGCTCTTATACTTCGCCCATGAAAAAACTTGTTATTTTTACTATTGCCTTACTGTTGATCAGTGCCTGTGCCAAACCAAAACTTACCCAACATGAATCAGCCAAAGCAGATTATGAATTGGCAAAGCAAATGGTTGATGATGGTGGCTATGATCAAGCCGATCTTTTTTTAGAAAAATTTATTGTTAAATACCCCTACAGTGATTATGCTACCAATGCTGAAATGCTGCGTATTTTTGCCACCTACAAAGGCGAGCGTTTAGAATTAACACAGGTGCTTGCCGAACGCTTTAAATCACGCCACCCGCGCCACCCTGATCTGGCGTATGCACAATACATGCTGGCGATGTCGTACTACAAAAAACGAGCGGAAATGCACCGCGAACAAGCCCCTACCTTAAAAGCCATTGCTGAGTTTGAAGACCTTATCAAAAAATTTCCGCAATCATCTTATGCCAAAGAATCGCTGCCACGTTTACAGATTTTAAAAAACTTACTGGCAGGGCATGAGTTATCGGTAGGCCGATTTTACTTTGCGCAACGTCGTTATGTTGCAGCAAGCAATCGTTTTCAAGTGGTGCTTAATCGTTACCAACAAAGCCCTGTGATTGAAGAATCGTTGTATTATCTTGCAGCCAGTTATGCGGCATTGATGATGAAAAAAAACGCCCATGAAATAGCCATCTTACTTCGACACAATTACCCTAAAGGCGATTGGAGTGATAAAGTGAGTGAATTTTTATAGTTTTTTATAGGGCTATTGGGCTTCACTTTTTAGACGGGGAAAAGATAAAAAATAGAGAACGATACACCCGCACTGTTTGCCCCGATTAAGGTATTGATGTTCCCCCTCGGAACATCAAGTTCAGCAATAGACTTGAAACCTTCTATTTTTATATGGCTAAGCATTTGTTTCTTCCTTATGCTCTTCTTTTTCGACCGTTTCTTGCCGCCATAAACCACCCTCTAAAAAACACTGCCACGCCCATTTCAGCCACCCCAACAACGCAAATGCTAACCACAAACTCCATGCCAGCATCAAGCCTCGGTACAACCACATGGGTACAGAAATAACGGTTGCTTCAGGCAATAGTGCGCTTGATTGGTCGGCGTACCATTGCAATAAAGCTGTAGTTGAACCATTACCACTGATTTGCATATCAGGATGCCCCAACAAGCCAAACGCCACCGCACTCACCAGCCCCAACAAAGCAACAACAGTAAACAAAGCAAGAAACACCTGCATGGCATTAAAAACACCCACGCTCATGGTTTTGCCCATCTGTTTGCGCCTGCCCATCGCAAACAACCAAGCAACCACTAACATGGCAACGCCAATAATCGTTTGCGATAAACCAATGCCTAACAATAACCATTGATGCGTTCTAAGCGGGGTTTGCTTGCTGCGCCCCAAACCAATGGCAATGATGACCACCACAATCAACACGCCCCAAAAAAGTATTGCAGGTCCCATTTGAGGGCCATAGGCAAAGAGTATCCAACGGCTCTCTGGTACGGCGACATCAATGTTGGCATTGACGCTTTCCAGCCCAATATTAACCGATGGTGTATGCCACCACGCACTGATCCCGACGGGGCTTTGCCAATCCACCACAATCTCTTGCCGACCGGGGTTAATCGGCAATCGAAGGACACCATCTTGTTCCAAACGCAATGGTTGTGTTTGCCCGTTAATGGTCGCTTTTTGTAATACCGCATCCTTTGGCAAATGAATGATATGTTGTTCTGCCTGACTGCTGCGTAAGGTCATGGCCAATGAAACATCAGTCGCACGCTGCCCCAGCTTGACCGTCAATTGGGTGTGATCCACTGTTTTGGTTTTTCCTTGGATACCCATCGGTTTGACGGCATGGATAGTAAGCGATTCACTAGGCCATGGTTGCCACTGGGGGTACCAAACTCCCTGTTTGCTTTGGTGGTGAATTTGCGGAATACCCGACAGTGTTACATGCCATACAGGGCTTACATCCAAGCGCCATAACTCAACCCAATCGAGTGTTTTGCTGGCAGTTAGCGTTAAAGACTTCTGGGGTTGCAAGACGGAATGCCAAGCCACTCGACGTTGTCGTGCTGCAAACTGGATACTCACTGTTTTGCCAACCACGCGAATACCATCGGTGTTGACCGATTCCCCTGTAATTAACGGAATATCCAAGGCAATGGCAGACCCCAACGGTGATCGCCGTGTGACCACCGTTTCCACTTGCCATTGTAAGCCCAGATGTAGCGTGCGTTCTACGCTCACCATAGGCGGCAATACTGTTGGTGCTAAGAGGATGTTTGGTTGATGGTCACGTTGTGTGATGATGCGCCGTAATTGCAGTGATTTTTCAATACTACCATCTTGATGCACGCCTTTAACCGTCCAGCCTTTGGCATCAATGCTGACTTCTCTCGGCTGCAACGGCAAAGGCAGTTCAAGGTCACGCACCGATCTGATTGCCCCTACCAACTGAATATGATGTTTACCTTGGGGAACATACACCCATAAAGCATGACCTGCCCCACGTTTGGCTTGGTTCGTCTTACCATCAAGCATGACTTGATCGGGCATCCAGCCGCCTACCTTGCTCGGAACAGGAATGCTAACATCTTCGCTGGCGTGAACTTCCAATAATAGGCGCATAGTATTGCCCTGAACAGCCAACTTCATGCGCGATATTTGCGCACACTGTGGCAAACACTTCGGCGGCTGCAACAAGCGTGATTGCAATTCTTTCAACATCGACGAAGAAGGAAACTCTGCGGCACTAAGGGATGTTGGCATGGCAAAAGTTCCTGCCAAGAGCCAGCACACGACCCCCAGTTTGACCACATTCACCATCAACCGTTTTTCTTTCCACGCCACGCCTGCCAGCCGCAGTGCAAGCAGCAACACCAGCAACACGCAGATTAACTTCAGCCACGAAGTCATCAGCGGTGGTATCAAGGTCAAGCCCAAAACCTGCCCTTGTTGCACAGGCCCATCCCAACGAATAGGCACAGAGGACCATTGCCAAGTCGGCAGCCCTGGCCCTGTTTGTACCTTGGCTTGGGGGTCAACGGCATGATCGTAATAAGAACGGTGGGATTGTTTTTTCACATGGCGTTCACGCACAGGTGAAACCATGGACATGGCAGCAAATGTTTCAGCATGTTCTTGCATCATGGCAACCTTTGGCTCGCGTGTTGTTATTTCTTCTTCATCGTTTGCCGTTATTGCGGCGATGGTATAATCCATCACCACCGATGGGCGTTCAAGTTGGGGGTAAATGGCAGTTCTTACGGTGTCAATCACGTAAGGAATAGCAATAACCAACAGCCCAATCAGACTTAGGTAACGCATTAACACCATGCTTTTACGCAGCCTTCCTTCAGGTGCAACCTGCATCAATGCCGTACATACAATCACCAGCAACCAGATAAATTGCGGCGCACCCTGTTCATGCCACGATAACACAAAACACAGCAAGGCAACCACACCCCAGCCTCGACCGAGCAAACGAAACACTGCCAATGAGGCAATCAGCACCAAAAAAATATCCAACAAACGCCAGCGATCCAACCAACTCGCCCCTGCCACCGAGTCAGCACCTGAAGTGGCAAACAATCGCCAACCAGCAGGCAGGTGAAGGGTCGCCCTTACCTGTGTGAAGTTATCTTGCCAACCAACGGTAGGAACTGCCCCAATATCACCATCATAACGACCATCAGCCTGAATAGAGACATTCCCTTGACGCAGTTCAATACCGGGGGAATCATCGGCATGGATACGGGTAAGCAATTGATCCACGCCATTGACCACGGCGCGACCCAACGTAAGTTCAGGCGACATAGTTAAACGCCATTGATGGCGCATTTCTCCATGAATAGTATCGTGAAAGGTATAACCACTGCCATCAAAATCCAACCATAAATCACGTTGTAGCTGGAGTGTGTTCGCTGATGGCTCAGGGTCGCCACGGCGTTTGGTGGTGAACACCATCGCATCCCCTTGATTCATTTGGTAGGTGGGTAAGTGTTGCCATGCCGAAGGCAGCCGAGTTTGCCGTGGATCTACCGATACCACCCCTTCAATTTCGACCAATCGCAACGCAGGCTTGGCATCAAACACCCAAATTTCTTGTTTCGGGGAATCATTTGAGCCAATAAACGAGAGGCGATCTACGGGGGCGGGGTAACGGGATGTTACATACACTTGCCAATGCCCTGCGCGCACCTGCATGCGCAGTTTTCCATCGGCTTCAAGTCGCATGGGCAATGACCCCTTGAGCAACAAGGGTATCGCGTCACGGGGCAACGCCCCTTCTATTACCCACTCACGCGCTTTGCCCGTCACATGAAGATCAAGCAAGGTAATCATTCGCATGGGAATATCATCGACAATCCGTCGAAAAATTTCAACTTGAACATGGTCTTCAACAGCGGCTTGTTGATGGCTTCCTGTTTCGTTCAGCCATAAACGGCCATTCGCTTCAAAGTGAGGGAACGAAATGTTTTTTTCATCAATACTGAGTACAAGAATACCTGTGTTTTTTGGCAGTTGCATGGCGTTCGGTAACGTATGCCAGCTAAAATGACCTGCAATTTTGTGACGACCTTGTTGCAATTCAATATGGGGTACACCCCGCTGATTGGCAACCACCACCGCCTCACCATCCACAGTAACATCTTGCGGCCAATGCTGAAGGTTCCCAGGGAGTGCAACCGATGAGCGTTGGTACACCGTCCACGATTGATCAAAACTAGCCCCGCGTGGCTGAACATCCATCACCAACGCATCAGCCCATGCACACTCACGTTTGTTGGCATTGCGGTACAAAAAAGGGCAATCGTTTTGCTCATGGTCTTGCATCACCCAAGGCACCCAAGCCTTTAACGGTTCAGGGACAAACGTTGCTGCTGATGCATGGGCAAAAGATAGACAAAAAACAATGATAAAAGCAAAGATGGGTAAGGGCATGACGAGAATCCTTTTAATGACTCTTTTGATAAAAAAAAGAATACCGTTTCTCGTTTTTACATAGCGGCTAGCGTAGCTTACAGCTTATAAAAACTCAATGATTGTCAGCCAAAGAAAGTCTCAGTACCTAGAATCAGTACTATTACTTAATGAGATTATTCTGGAGTACACTCAACTATTTCTGCTATACTTTTCTGAAGCTTATGGTATTTTGCTTAATATCAATTGTTTATTAGGGGAAACTAAGCCATGCCTATTTATGAATACCAATGCCAAGAATGCCAGCAGCAGTTTGAAACTTTGGTTCGCCACGGTGAACAACCTGAATGCCCACAATGCCAAGGGCATGAGTTACAAAAGCTATTATCGGCTCATGCCGTTGGTTCAGGTTTGCCCAACACACCATGTGGCAATGCGCCATCTCCCATGTGTGGTGGCGGAGGCTGTGGGTCTTGCGAGTAAGGTGGGCTTTCCCGTCTTAAAAGGAAAACCTTTTCACCCTCTCCCAAGCATCAACAATCCGTTCAGGTTGAATACTAGGCAAGCAAATAAAGCGTTCGCAATGACGCTGAAAACAAGGACCACAAGTAGGGTTAGACTCTACATGACCATCTGTTTCCCCTTGAGGGGCAGCGTTCCATGAAGCAGAAGGTCCCCACAGGGTGATCGTTGGTGCACCAAGTGAGGAGGCTAAATGCAGCACGCCTGTATCCATCCCGATGACTGCTTGGGCTGCATAGAGCATGCCTGCGAGGGCATGAATGCTTAGGCGTTCAGGCAATACCGTTGCCAAGTCATAACAATCAGCAATGCGGCATGCGCGGTGAAATTCATCGTTGTTGCCCCAGCTTAAAGTAATTTTCGCGCCGCGTTCTACCAGCCCATTGATCGATTCTTTCCACTGCTGAATCTCTAAGCGTTTTGTTTGCCAGCCGCCACCGACATGCAAGATGGTATGGGGCGTACCTTGCCATGATTCAATAATACTTGCCGCTGCTGTATGTTGAATAGAATTGATGACAATTTTTGGTGGTGTATAGGCAATGGCATCACTGGGGGCATCAAAAGGTGCTGCCGCAATACGCATGTATTTTTGTACCACATGGCGTTCATTCGCATGAAAAGGAACTGGGCGAACCAACCAATGATTCGGCCATTCAGGGGTTTCTTTGCGATCGAATCCATAAACAACGGCATTTTGAGCCACTGCCTTTGCCATCATGCCTGACTTAATAAGCCCTTGTAAATCCAACACCGCATCAAAGGCATGCTGACGTAATGCAGTAATTGCCTGCATGGCATGATGCAAACGGCGTTCACCTTTTAATGCCACCACATGCACAACCACATCAGCAGGGAATAATTCAGTCACAAAAGCATAGCGTGCATCGACTAGCCAATGCACGATGACACCACGCCTACGCAAGATCTCCATCGCTGGAAGCGCATGAATAATATCACCAAATGCCGACAGCTTGACGATCAAAACCTTCATCACAAGGTGAGCATAGCAACACAGGCATCAGTCACTGCTTCGGCACTGACATTGACCATGCAAGGGTGTCCCACCACATCACACTCACGTTGCAAACAAGGGCTGCATGATGCGGGTTGATAAAGCAATGCAACATGTTTGCCTGATGGTGCAGTCCGCTTGGGTTCTGTTGCGCCAAAAACAGCGACCACAGGGCGTGCCAACCCTGCTGCCACATGCATCAAACCAGAATCATTGCACAACAACAAACGAGAAGCTGCGACTAACTGCAAAGCTTGGCGTAAGCTTGTTTGACCGCAAGCATTCCATGCAGGCGCATGACAGGCAGTTAAGCAAGCATCACCGATGGCAATCTCTTCACCCATACCCAATACAATGGGTTGCCAGCCAGCGTCCCCCAAGGTCTGTAAGACGGTAGCATAAGCAAGCTCAGGGTAACGCTTCGCCCCCCCAAATTGCGCCCCTGGGGCGATACAGATAGCGCGATCAGGTGAGATATGATGTTGTGTCATCAAATTATGTGCGGCAGCGGTATCTTGCTCGCTGGCATGCAATGTTACAGCAGTATCCAACGGCACATCAATGCCTGCTTGACGCACCAAATCAAGAAAGTATTGCCGATGATGGTCACATGCCATATCAAAGTTAGGGCGGTAAGCTGGGCGCAAAAGCATGCTGCGACCATCGTGAGAAAAACCATGACGGCGAGCAATACGCGCCGAAAAGGCTTGCCATGCAGCACTAAAACTGTTGCGAAAAATAAACACTTCATCAACATTAAGGCTGCAATCGGCATGGTAGGTCGCATGACCCAAGTTTAAAAAAGGAAGCAAATCTTTCAGCCATGGTTTGCCTGTCAGTATTAATGTCAAATCAGGCTCATCCCTAGCAATCGCCCTCATCGCAGGTTGTGCCATAATCACATCACCCAACCAATTAGGTGGCATGATTAAACGTGTAGTCATGTTACTTTTTGCTTGCATACAAAAAGTAACTCGCGTTTAGGTGAATACCACGCTTCAATAGGTAAAATTGTTTCATTGATGACCTCAAAGTGACGTGTCAGTGTTTTTCGTATGCCGCGTGAGGCATAGCAATAAAGGCGATTTTTCAATATTTCTTGGGGGGCAAATGGTGATAATTGGTAGTACAAACGAGATATCCAGACAGGCCAAACCACCACGCTGACAATAAACACCCCATCTTGTTTTAACACCCGCTCAATTTCATGCAACACCAATTCTGGATTGTACATATGGCTGATGCCACATAAACATAAAATGAAATCAAAACTATTTGAGCAAAGATTCATCCGTTCAGCCTCGGTTGCCAACACTTGTTTATCGGGTAAATCAGGCAGCGAACCGGGTAATTCACGGCGAAAAAAGTCAAGCAAAGGATCAAGAAAAACTTTGCGTCCGTGCGGTAATTGACTCGCCAAACAGGTTGCGCCACAAGCAACATCCAATATATGCGCGTCGCTAGTTAACGCATCACTGTAAGGCGTAATGTATGGCATATAGCGTAGCCGCGCATCTTCGCGCATATTGGTGATATGCTGCAAACATTTGTGTTTGCTTAATAAGTCCATCTCTGCTTTTTGGGTCAACGCCCATCGTTGTTTGCTAAATGCTTTATGGCAACATGGCATCAGGGGTATGCTCCAAAATCCACCAACGTTTATGCAACCACAACCACAGTTCAGGACGTTTATCTATAATGTCGGCAATGCGCTCACCCACTGCTTCCATGATGCGGTATTGATCTTGTTCGCGGTTGTTGCTTAGTGCAGGTAATGCAATGGGTTCAATAGAAAGATTAAAACGAAACGCATGCCCAACACGATGCAGACAAATCGAATAAATAGGCGTTTGCTGACGCAGTGCAAACATCGCAGGCAAGGTCGTGGTACAAGCAAGATGCCCCATGAAGGGAACTTGCATGCCTTGGCTCATGTGTTGATCGACCATGATTGCCACGCAGCCTTGGTCACGCAACATACGTGGCAACCAACGGATGCCTTCAAATCGGGAGTACGTTTGCATGCCAAAACGTTCGCGGCATTGTTTGAGAAACTGATCCATTTTGCCATGTTTCATCGGGCGATAAATCATCGCGAAAGGTTCAACCAATAGGCTTGCCATCAAGCCACCAAGCTCCCAGTTGCTATGGTGAGCAGCAGCCAAAATAACACCTTGATGCTGCATCGCATCGGTCAATGCTTCAGCACCTTCGATGTGGACGCAAGCAAGCAATTCTTCACGCGAGCGAAGAAAAACATGGGGGAGTTCACCCATGCTGCGTCCCAGTTCCGCGAAGCTTTCGCGGGCAATCCGCTGTTGCCATGCTATGTTTTTCTCTGGGTATGCCCGTTGAATATTACGCATGGCAATCCGACGGTGTTTAACCAATAGGTAAAAAGCACAGCGACCAATACCAGCCCCTAACGCACCTAAGAGCCGAACAGGAAAACGACGCAATATGTAAAATGTTATTTTTAATAACCAGACAGCCATGAGAAGTATACTAGGCTGTTTCGCTGGCAGCTTCCTTCAACGGTGTTGCTTCGTCAACCAGCATCACGGGAATATCATCACGGATAGGGTAAGCTAAGGCACAGGCAGTGCAATGCAATACAGATTGCTCTGCATTGACCACAACATGCCCTTTGCATTGGGGGCAGGCAAGAATTTCTAGCAATTGGGGATCAATCATAAATCAACTCCGTAAGGTGAATTAAAGCGTACCCTACAATGGCATGCACGGGAATGAAATCTATTTGCGTATTTTCATTTCATATTAAGCCGTTATCATGCGCCAATCTTAAAAAGCCGATGTAGCTCAGTTGGTAGAGCAGCTCACTCGTAATGAGCAGGTCGTCCGTTCGACTCGGATCATCGGCTCCATAAACCTTGTTGTTTAATATCAATGTGGGCTTCCCTTTTAAGGTGGAACAAAACAAATGATTCACGAGCCAATTGAAAAAATCTAGACAGATAAGCCCGCAGTTACCCCCTTTACCATGTCTCATCGGGTTCAATCAATCCCAAGGTAGTCGCATAGCGCAGTGGTAATTGCACGGTTAAATGCATCCAGTCATCATCCACTTTTTGCGTAATAACGACCCCTTTTTCATGGCATAAAGCCAAGGTTTTACCATCGCTTACAGGGATTTTTAAACTGTAGCGGGGCATGCTTGTTTGTAGCCACTGTTCTAGCAATGTTTGTAAAGCTTCAATGCCCTCGCCATTCAGTGCTGATAGTGCAAGGCGGCTGCCGTGGATTGTTTCGGTGATTTGTGATGTAACATGGGGCGCAAGGTCGCATTTATTTAACACTTCAATCATAATGGGCATAGCATCACCTTGCAGCCCCATTTGTTGCAAGGTTTCTTCGACAACATTTTTTTGCATCGCTGATTCAGGGTCGGCAATATCACGCACATGAATAATCAAATCAGCCTCCATCACTTCTTCTAGCGTGGCGCGAAAGGCATCAACCAATTCATGGGGTAGGTCTTGCACAAAACCGACGGTATCCGATAACATCAATGATAAACCATTGGGCAGAGCTAATTTACGCAAGGTTGGGTCAAGCGTGGCAAAGAGTTGATCCGCAGCGTGGACATCTGAGCTGCAAAGGCGGTTGAATAGCGTTGACTTTCCTGCATTGGTGTAGCCGACAAGCGCCACGGTTTGCACCGCACTTCGGTCACGCCCTGCGCGTTGGGTAGCGCGCATTTTGCGTACGTGCTGCAAGTCTTTTTCTAAACGTTGAATACGATCACGGATCATGCGGCGATCCAATTCTATCTGCCGTTCACCAGGGCCTCCTAAAAAGCCATGCCCTCCGCGTTGCCGTTCCAAATGCGTCCATGAGCGTACCAAACGTCCCAGTTGATAGTTAAGACTGGCTAATTCTACTTGCAAACAGCCTTCACGGGTGCGTGCGCGGCTGGCAAAAATTTCTAAAATAAGCCCTGTTCGATCAACGACTTTCACTCCCCATGCTGCTTCTAACTTTTGTTGTTGCACGGGTGATAGCTGATGATCAACAAAGGCAACATCTACTTCTTCGGCAGCAATAAAATCAGCAACCTGTGCCACCTGACCTGCACCTAAAAGGGTGCTAGGCGTAATCTGACGAATGTTGAATTCTTGCCCTGCAATCCGTTCGCAGTCGCTAGAATCTACCAGTTGCTTAAATTCATCCCGTCTGGCAAACCATGCACTATCGGCGCGTGGTGATGTGGGCAAGCGTGGGTGAATACTCACCGCTCGATCCATGATGGATGTTAGTGTTTCGGTATCGTATGAGATAATAAATAGTCCTCAATAACAGTAGTATCGCCGACAATATCAGCATCAAGCTGATGGCGAAACCATGTTTCTTGCCGCTTGGCATAACGCCGCGTGGCAGTAATGCCATCAGCAATCGCCGTGGCCTCATCGCAAGTTCCTGCAAGATAATCCAACCATTGGCGATAGCCAACAGCGCGTTTGGCAGGGTGCATATTGTCGCAAGGAGAGTCTTTTAACATGCGCACTTCATCAAGCCAACCTAAATCAATCATGCGGTGAAAGCGAACGGCTAAATCTTCACGCAATTGGGGGCGAGGCTTTTGCAGCCAGAACACCGTACAGTGAATCGCAGGCGCAGTGTTTTTTTTCTGCTGCCAAACGCTTAATGGTACGCCCGTTGCTTCAAAAACCGATAAAGCACGCAACACACGTTGGCTATCACCCACTGCCAGTTGGGCTGCGATACTGGCATCGACCTGTTGCAACATGGCATGCATGGCAGCCTGACCTTCTATGTTCAGGCGATCATTCAGCCGTTCTCGAATGGATGATTCAATCGACGGAATATCGGCAATGCCTGACAATAAGGTGCGTAAATACAAGCCCGTACCACCACAAATCAAAGGGGTTCGCCCTGCTTCATTTTCGCTGGCAATGCACACTCGTGCTGCTTTTGCCCAATCGGCAGTAGAATAAGAATAGGGCAGCGCAACACAATCAATCAAAGCGTGACGTGCGTTAGCTTGTTCTGCTGTGGTTGCTTTTGCTGTGCCTATATTTAAACCTTGGTAGACCTGCATCGAATCACAGGCAATAATACAATTGCCTGTTTGCGCAGCCCAGCGCAATGCCAATGATGATTTCCCTGTTCCTGTTGCCCCCATCAGGGCAATAGCCGTTAATGGCGCAGCACTCATTGGTGTTTTTTGTTTGCCTTGTACTTGGCACAGCAGGCTTTCACCCATTGAACATCATGATGAATCCCTTCTTTAGCCAGTACTTCATGGTCACTGACCATACGGCGAACCATCAGCACCCATAATGGACTAAGCATCAAGGTTAATGCAATCACCACAATCGCCATGTGATTCGCTTCAACTGTCAAAATACCATGAACAAGTCCCAGTGATGCCAACAAAAAAGACAACTCACCAATTTGACTTAACAAGCCCCCCGTGATCAACGACATTGTCCAAGTCTCACCCAAAAAGCGAAGAATTAAAGTGTTGATACCAGAGTTAAGGACAAACACGGCAAGGGTAAGCAGTAATAATATGCCAAGATGATCCAGCACAAAATGAAGGTCTACCAACATGCCAACCGAAAGAAAAAATATTGCCACAAATACTACATACAACGAGTGTAAATGTTCTTCTACCCAGTGGCTTTGGTCGGAGGCTCGCAGTAACAACCCAGCCAAAAAAGCACCAAAGGGGGCGGATAAGCCAATCCATGCCGTCGCGCCAGCGGTAGCAAAACACAGCAACAAACCCAACATAATTTTTTGATCCACCCCTGTTTTTAACAACACAGGGATTTTCCATGCGGGGTTTCGCAACAACCAAATTACACCAGCCAGCAGCAGTATACCACCGACCACCTGCATGATTAACCTGCCTGATTCTACAGGTGTATCGCCCATGCTACCAAGAATAATCATAATCGGAACGATGGCGACATCTTGCATCAACAACACACCTAAAGCGTTTTGACCAAAGGGTGTTTCCAGTTCGTCATTGGCTTTGAGCAATGTTAACACCACTGCCGTTGAACTCATGCTGATGATAAAACCAAACAGCACACCTGCCTGCCACGTCCAGCCAAGCAACCATGCACCTAACGAACATACGGCAACACTGATGCCCATTTGTGCTGTTGTCCCCAGCACAGCGACGCGCCAACCTGCAATCAAACGAGGGAGCGATACTTCCATGCCGATAAAAAACAGCAGCATGATAACGCCGAGTTCACCCATGACATCCAATAATTCACGGTCATGAACCAAGCCAAATGCCGAAGGCCCGACAAATAACCCTGTGATAATATAGGCAACAGCAGGCGGAATACGCGCAAATCGTAACGCCAAAGCCAGCACGAATGCAGCCACCAGCACAATGCTTAGGGTGAGTAAAATACCGTTAATTGCCATTATTCAGCCGATGATAAAAACAATGCCAAGGCAGGGTTTTGGGTTTCTTCCACATACGTGTAATGCAAGTGATTTAAATAATCTAAAAATGTTGCATGATCAGCATCAGGCACTTCAAAACCCACCAACACACGCCCATAAGCCGCACCATGATTGCGATAATGAAACAATGATATATTCCAGCGACCTGCCAGCTTTTCTAAAAAGTTTAACAATGCAGAAGGTCGCTCGGGGAATTCAAAACGGTATACACGTTCCGATTTGGCTATTTGGCATTGACCACCCACCATATGACGGATATGCAATTTAGCCAGTTCATTGTCCATTAAGTTTAAGGTATCATAAGCTTTTTCTTGAAGCGTACTCATGATGGTTTGAATATCATCTTCGTTGCTGACTTTCATTCCAACAAAGACATGCGCATCTTTACGGCTGGCAAGTCGATAATTAAACTCGGTAATAGCCCGTGCACCCAATGCAGTGCAAAACTGAAGAAAGTTCCCTGCTTGTTCAGGGATTTTTACTGCCAACAAGACCTCACGGCGTTCACCTATTTCAGCGCGTTCTGCGACGTGGCGCAAACGATCAAAGTTCATGTTTGCACCGCTACAAATACAGCCTAGTATTTTATTCTGCCATTGTTCGCTGGCAATATATTTTTTCATGCCAGCGACACTCAATGCCCCCGCAGGCTCAACCACCACCCTTTTTTCATCGTAAATATCTTTAATGGCAGCACAAATCTCATCGGTATCAACCAAGATGATAGCATCGACATAGCGTTTAACCATAGCAAAGGTGCGTTCGCCCACTTGTTTGACGGCGACACCATCAGCAAAAATTCCTACCTGCGCCAGTTCGATTCGTTTCCCTTCGGCGATAGAATCATGCATGGCTGCGGCATCGTAAGGTTCTACCCCAATAATCTTTGTGTTCGGCGATAATGATTTGATATAACAAGCAATACCTGCAACCAAACCGCCACCACCAATGGGGACAAAGATGGCATCAAAATCATCGGGCGTTTGGCGCATCATTTCTACGCCAACCGTGCCTTGCCCTGCAATCACCAGTGGATCATCATAGGGGTGAATAAAAGTCATGCCTGTTTGTGCGCACAGCGCAGCAGCATGGGTGCTGGCATCGGAATAAGAATCGCCTGCTAACAGCACTTTAGCACCATAGGATGCAACGGCTTTGATCTTGATTTCGGGTGTGGTGGTGGGCATCACAATGACCGCTTTTAATTTCAATGCCTTGGCAGACATAGCCACGCCTTGCGCATGGTTGCCAGCGGATGCACATAATACACCGCGTGCTTTTTCAGCATCGGTTAAATGGGCGATTTTATTGTAAGCACCGCGTAATTTAAACGAAAAAACAGGTTGCAAGTCTTCACGCTTCAGCAATACAGTATTGCCCAGCCGCGATGATAATGCAGGGGCATGTTGCAACGGCGTTTCGTTACAAATATCATAAACTTTACTGTTGTTGATTAAATCAATGTAATCGCTGTTCATTGCCTTAGGTGCTGCACTGTGCTTTGTGTCGTGCTGCGGCAATCGCAGCAATATTAAGCATATCGTCGGCACTGGCATCGGTATGCATCACATGCACTTGCTGCGGTAAACCCAGCAACACAGGGCCAATAGCCGTGCCGCCGCCTAATTGATCAAGTAATTTATAGGCAATATTCCCCGCTTGCATGGTGGGGAATATTAAGACGTTGGCAGGGCTTTTTAAATGGCTAAAAGGGTAGCGGCGAAGCATGGCAGCATTTAATGCCGTGTCGGCTTGCATCTCGCCATCGACTTCCAACGCTGGGTAGTCACGGTGCAGGATTTTTACTGCCTCGGCAACGGCACGCGAGCCGGTATGTTGACTGCTACCAAAATTAGAAAAAGACAACATCGCAACACGCGCAGGGCAGCCCAATGATTCAGCCGCTTCGGCAGTTAAAACAGCGAGGTTTGCCAGTTCTTTGGCATCCATATCAACATTCACGGTGCAATCAGCAAAGAAATAGGCTTGATCTTCCATCATCATCACATACATGCCATAAACATGGTGGTGATTACCTGAAGCATCATGCCCCAACACTTTAAGAATCGGACTTAAGGTATCGGTATAATGGGTGGTTCGTCCTGAAATCATACCATCGGCAAAACCTTGGCGAACCATCACTGCGCCCAATATATTGGGGTTATGGCGTAAAGTGCTTAGGGCATTCTCACGCAATACCCCTTGTCGTTTACGGTCAAAATACCATGCATCAGCAAAGCTTTCTAGCTTGGCACGCTCTTGCCTAGGGTCAAGGATGTTAATACCATCAAGCATCACACCTGCTTGCTCTGCAAGGGTGTGAATCGCACCATGATGACCAATCAACGTGGGAGAGGCAATGCCTTCGTCACGCATCATGGCAGCAGCGCGGATGGTGGTGGTATCTTCCCCTTCAGGCAGCACCAAACGCAGTGGATTGTGGGTGGCTTTTTGAATCACCATACGCATAAATGCACGAGATTGATCAATTCGCCCACGCAATGATTCGGCATAGCTGGCAAGATCGGTAATCGGGTTACGAGCTACGCCCGTGCGGGTGGCAGCATCTGCCACTGCTGTGGGGACAACTTCAATCAAGCGTGGGTCAAAAGGTTTGGGCAAAATATAATGAGGGCCAAAGCGTAATTGTGTTTCACCATAGACTTCAAGCACCGAATCTGGCACATCTTGCCGCGCTAATTCTGCTAAGGCGTGGACAGCAGCAAGTTTCATCGCTTCGTTGAAGGTTGTGGCACGGGCATCGAGCGCACCGCGAAACAAAAAGGGGAACCCCAGCACATTGTTGACTTGGTTGGGGTGATCAGATCGTCCTGTCGCCATAATCAGGTCAGAACGTGTGCGCATGGCAACATCGTAAGGAATTTCAGGAATTGGATTTGCCATAGCAAAGACCACAGGGCGATCTGCCATGGTTAACAGCATCTCTGGTGAGACCATATTACCCTGCGATAAACCAATAAAGACATCAGCTCCAATCATCGCTTCTGCTAAGGTTCGTTCTGTGTGCGCACTGGCAAAATAAGCTTTATGGGGGGGCAGTTCATCACCACGTCCTTCGTAAATCACGCCTTTACGGTCAAGGAATAAGATGTTTTGGTGCAGCACGCCCAGTTCTTCAATCAATTTCATGCAGGCGAAACCTGCTGCCCCTGCACCAAGGCAAACGACTTTAACCGATTCAATCGCCTTGTCTTGCAATTTTAAGGCGTTGATAAAGCCAGCCCCCATGATCACCGCTGTGCCATGTTGATCGTCATGCAATACGGGAATATTCACCCGTTTTTTTAATTCTTCTTCGACAATAAAACATTCAGGGGCTTTAATGTCTTCTAAATTAATGCCGCCAAAAGTTGGTTCCATGCGGGCAATCGTTTCGACCAACGCCATAGGGTCTTTTTCGTCCAACTCAATATCAAATACATCAATATCCGCAAAGCGTTTAAACAGTACACCCTTGCCTTCCATCACTGGCTTACCCGCAAGCGCACCAATGTCACCCAGCCCTAACACTGCTGTACCATTGGTGATCACGCCAACTAAATTAGCGCGAGCGGTGTATTCGTCTGCTTTGGCAGGGTCTTGCTCAATGGCAAGACAAGGCGCAGCCACACCGGGGGTATACGCCAGCGACAAATCACGCTGGGTAACGCAGGGCTTGCTTGCTCGCACAGTGATTTTACCAGGGGTTGGTTTGCTGTGGTAGTCAAATGCGTCTTGGTCGGTGATGCTCATGGTATTGCCCTGCTTTATAATTAATGGTGCCCTCGACAGGGTTCGAACCTGTGGCCTGCCGCTTAGGAGGCGGCCGCTCTATCCAGCTGAGCTACGAGGGCAAAGAAGCGGTGCAAAGTATAGCGAACGATTGGGGCAGTGCATTAATCAGGTAATTCGCAGTATATTATTTACTGTGAATTACCTTACTGATGTTACGCAGTTATACTAAAATCAGCCTCTCGTTCCCATGCTCTAATCATCAATATGCTTTAAAAAGGTCAAGTGCGTAACATCAGTTACCTTATGAACCAATCAAAGGAATCACTGGCATTCCCGTAAACGAGGCTATTTTATTGTAGAGTTGCCCCAGTTTTTTTGCATGTTTCGCACCGTTCTCTACCGATGAGACGGCCTTGCCCAGTGTGGTATCTGCATCATGAAGATCTTCCACAAAATCCTGCAACTGCATCACTGCCGATTCATCTTGCTTGGTCTTGGTCTCTTCTGCTTTTTTTAGTGTTTTCGTTGAAGCTTCCACCTCTGCAAACGTATCTTTCAGCAATTTTTTCTGGCTTGGGTCTGCCACGCCTTTGAGCAGGTTTTTCTTTAGCAGACCAAGCTTGCCTGCAAAGGCGTTGATGGTTTGAATCTCAATAGATATGCTCACTTCCGTCGTTTGGCGACTGATCAATCGGGAATCAATGCTGATATTCGGTGAGAAATTGATGGTTTGTTGATGGCCTCTTTCGCCTGCCATTATTTTGTCTGACATTGTTTCGTCCTCCTGCTCTTTGATCACAATGGCACTGCCAATCATCTCGCCGATGTCGATGTCCTCATTGCACGTTTCGCAGTAGTGGGTTGATCGCCTGTTTTCTAGCGTGGTGATCAGGCTGGTAAATTTGAAAAAACATGGTGTCTCTGATGCTGAACAGCGTGAGCCGCAGCAAGGAATATATTCGTTGGCGTTAAGGCTTTTGAATGAACGGCTGTGGATATGGTGCAGTTGTTTGCGGATCTCCATCAACAACGCTTTGCGATGCAGCGCATGACCTGCCACACGGATAAAAATTGATTCACCGCCCAATTGATTGTCTGGCTTGTGCAGCACCGCAGCCTTGCACCCATGCGCTTGTAGCAGCATCCCCAGCTTCCAGATCATCGGCCTGTTGCCTTCGTGGGTGAGTAAATCGTTGAGGCGAACAATGAGCCTCGCCATGATGCCTTTGGGCATAAAGGTGGGGTAGTTGATTCTAAAATGAAGGTTATGATCATCGTTCCACGCATATTGGGGCGCGACCTTGGGTAACAGTTGCGGTACGATGTATTGATGCTCATCGCAATCTTTCACGGCAAAGCATAGTTCAAAATTATCTTGCTCCATCAGACTGATAAAACGCAGCCGTTCGATGTGGCTATACCCCTTGCTCTGCCACAGTTCGTTGATCCACGATTGGCTAAAATACCCTTTCTGATTTTGCACGGTGGTATCGTCCAGCAGTGCGTAGATGGCATTGACCACCCATTGCGGGTCGATGACCACAAAATCATGCAATGCGCCATCATTCTGAAAATGCACAATCAACCCCAAGGCATCCAAATAGGTGCTAACGAGCAGCACCGAATCCTCCCGCTCCAGCCCGTGTTCGGCGCAAATCGCAGCAAGTTCACTGTAGCTGATATGATGCCGATCCTTCTGCGCTTCGAGTTGCTCACGTATAGGAATCCACGCCTCTGGAAGTTTCTCGCCAATATGCGGCAGATTGCAAACACTCTTTTGGATGGCTGCAACCAAATGATTCAAACGACCACGATCATCCATCTTGCCCAGATCAACCGCATACTGGTCGATGGTCAGTTCAGGGTACAGGTCGCGATAATAGGCAAGATCAAAATTGGTCGTGGCTTGATAGTTGCGTGCATTTAGCACCACCAGCACAGGGCATCCTTTGCCCATCAGGTTAATTACCTTAAACCAGTAATCAAACTCCGCATCCTGCTTGCGATTATCGCAGACCAAAACATAAAGCGAGCGCGGACGCAGAAAAAACTGATGCGTCATATACTGGATTTCTTGCCCACCAAAATCCCAAATATGGGTTTTAAAACGGATCGATGGCTGATTACAATCGGGGAACGACCAGTTCTTTTCAACCTGAATGCCAAGCGTACTGTCCTCACCATCTTCTGGTAGTTTATAGTCGGGATTGCGTAATTTTTTCATCAACGTCGTTTTGCCAGCCCCCGGCTCGCCGACAATAAGAATACGCGCTTCATGCAGTAGAATGCCTTCATTTTGACGGTCTCTGAAGAAAGCTTGAATGGCTGAGATTCCTTCTTCAACTATAGCGAGGGGAGGGGTTTCAAGGGGGTTGTTTTTCAAATTAATCAAGGTGAGGTTTATGAGCTTGGAGATAGAATCTGGCAGCGTGGATATTTCGTTGCCATATAAGCTAAGCTTGGTGAGGCTTGTTAGCTTGCAGATGGAGTCTGGAAGTGTGGATATTTCATTGTTATTCAAACCAAGCTCAGTGAGATTGGTGAGCTTGCTGATGGAGTCTGACAGCGTGAATATTTCATTGTTATTCAAACCAAGTCCAGTAAGGCTTGTCAGCTTGCAGATGGCGTCTGGAAGTGTGGATATTTTGTTGTTGCTTAAATTAAGTATAGTGAGGTTTGTCAGCGTGCAGATGGAGTCTGGCAGCGTAGATATTTCATTGTTATTCAAACCAAGCTTCGTGAGGTTTGTCAGCCCGTAGCTGGAGTTTGGAAGTGTGGAAATTTTATTGTTACCCAAATTAAGCACGGTGAGGTTTGTCAGCATGCAGATGAAGTCTGGCAACGTGGATATTTCATTGTTACTCAAATCAAGCTTCGTGAGGCTTGTCAATTTGTAGATGGAGTTTGGCAGCGTGGAGACTTTATTGTTACTTAAATTAAGTACGGTGAGTTTGGTCAATTTGCCGATGGAGTCTGGCAATGTGGAGATTTTATTGTTACTTAAATTAAGTGCAATGAGGTTGGTCAGTTTGTTGATGGAGTCTGGCAGCGTGGATATATTGTTGAAACCCAAATAAAGCATGGTGAGCTTGGTCAGCTTGCAGATAGAATCTGGCAGTGTGGAGATTTTATTGTTCCTCAAATTAAGTACGGTGAGGTTTGTGAGTTTGCCGATGGAGTCTGGCAGCGTGGATATTTCGTTGTTACCCAAAACAAGCTTGATGAGGTTTGTGAGTTTGCCGATGGAGTCTGGCAGCGTGGATATTTCGTTGTTACC
>CAYWFG010000003.1:0-35675 GCA_964458185.1 uncultured Zetaproteobacteria bacterium | reverse complement strand
CAAAACAAGCTTGGTGAGCTTGGTCAGCTTGCCTATGGAATCTGGAATCGCGGATATTTTATTGCCCATCAAATAAAGTCCAGTGAGTTTTGTTAGCTTGCAAATAAAATCTGGAATTGATGCAATTGATGTCTCGCCAATCTCCAAGTATTGCAGATGCGTAAGAGATCCTCCCTCTCCCAGCCACGTATCCAGCCACTGCATTTCACTTTCACGAAGCTTGAACCCAATAATGTTTTTTGAATCAATGGACTGTTGATGTTGAATATATTGATCAGAACTCAACATTAAACCACCTTGATCGGGCAGGCATTGCAATGGATTATTCACCAGATCAATTTCTTTTAAATACTCAAGCCCTGCGGGCAGCAGATCCAACATATTGTGACTTAGATCAAGCTCTTCCAAACCCTCCAGCGAAAACACCGCTTCAGGCACCTCAAACAGGACGTTATCACCGTCTTTCTTCCCATCTCCACGCAACGACAGTGTGCGCGCACCTTCCGCCTTCGCCTTGGAAATAGCTTCTTGAAAACGATGGGGGATAGGTCGCATGGTGGTCTCCTTGATGCTTGATTTTCCGTGCTGATGCTAAGAATCTACCCGAGAATAGAAAGAGCCTTATGTAATTCTCGTTCCTAATTCATATTCATGCGATATACTGCGTGCAATATGCTTTATCTGTGAGGAGAATACCATGACATACCGCAGGCTGGTTACTTTCGATTGGGCAATGAAAAAACTGCTACGAAGTAAAGCGAATTTTGCTATCTTGGAAGGGTTTCTTAGCGAGCTTTTGCATGATGATATTACGATCAACGAGGTGCTAGAATCGGAAGCAAATAAAGAACACGCCCATGATAAGTTCAACCGTGTTGACCTAAAAGTACGCAACAGTGCCAATGAATTAATAATTATTGAGGTGCAATACGAAGGCGAAGTTGATTACCTGCAACGTATTCTTTATGGTGTATCTAAAACCATCAGCGAGCATATGTATTCGGGTGCAAGCTATGAGCATGTTTGCAAGGTCATCTCCGTCAATATTCTTTTCTTTGATCTGGGCGCAGGCGAAGATTATGTTTACCACGGAACGACCCATTTTCATGGTATGCACAGCCACGATAAACTCCAACTTAATCAAGAACAACGCGATTATTACAAAAAACAGCGCGTATTTGAATTTTATCCTGAATACTATTTGTTAAAAATAAACCAATTCAACAACATCGCCAAAGACACCTTGGATGAATGGATCTACTTTTTAAAAAATGAAGACATCAAAAGCAGTTTTACCGCAAAAGGACTCATGCAAGCAAAAAAAGCCTTGGACGTTATGAAATTATCCAAGAAAGAAAAATTGGCTTTTGAGTCTCATTTGGAAGACTTGCATTTGCAAGCCAGTATGGTGCAGTCAACTTATGGCGTAGGTATGATGAAAGGTCGCAAGGAAGGGCGAGAAGAAGGACGAGAGGAGGGTCGAAAAGAAGGTCGAAAAGAAGGTCGAGAGGAAGGCGAGCATAATACCTCTATTCGAATTGCCTTATTGCTTCTTGATGACTTTAATGATGAGACTATTTCGGCAAAAACTGGCTTGACTGTTGAAGAGATTGGGCGGTTACGCATGAATAACAACGGATGAGATCATCATGAGGGGGGGGCAGGCTTGAAATATACCGCATCAACTCAAGCAGATAACTAGACCTTAGCCGAAAAGAAAAAAGCCAATTTTCCCTCTTGATCTTTCAAAAATAATGGTGTAACAATACTGATTATATTTGATATTATCAGGAGTAAGAAAAAAAATGACCGACTCACCAAACCCTTTCAGACCCAATTTTTGGCATCCTTCATATTACCCCAAAAGTAGTTGACACTTTAAAGGATATTAGACCCATAAAATATTTTTTATTATTTCGCTAACATATTGATTTATAAATATTTATATGTTATTAAAAACATATTTCATTCCCCTTAAAAGTGTCAACTGGAATATGAAGGATGCCTCTTTTTTTACAGTAAACTTGTAAACCCATTGCTGCTAGTATACGCTTTTTTATCTTTTACAGATCAGGCAGGAACACAGACTATGCAAATCAATGCAACAGCAATTCGCGCAGGCAACATCTTGGAATGGGATGGTGGTTTATGGCGGGTGATGAAAACCCAACACGTTACCCCCGGTAAAGGTGTGGCTTGCATGCAAATTGAAATGCGCAATCTGATGACGGGGAATAAAACCAATAAACGATTCAATTCTACCGAACGGGTAGAGCGCGCCATACTAGAACAAAAAAACATGCAATATTTGTATAACGATGGCGAATCCTACCATTTTATGGATACCAGCAATTATGAACAAATTGCCTTAACAGAGAAAATGTTACAACATGTATTGCCTTATATGTTGCCCGAAACCAACGTGATTGTAGAATTTCATGGCGATCAACCATTAAGTGTCCAATTACCGCAAAGTGTTACCTTGACCGTGGTTGAGTGTGATGCCTCGATCAAAGGGCAAACGGCTACAGGTTC
Source organism: uncultured Zetaproteobacteria bacterium (assembly GCA_964458185.1). GTDB lineage: Bacteria > Pseudomonadota > Zetaproteobacteria > Mariprofundales > Mariprofundaceae > AB-137-C09. The sequence goes on along the minus strand of CAYWFG010000003.1, from coordinate 33,140 downwards.
ATACAAACCTGGTGTGCTAGAAACAGGCGTGTCGATCATGGTTCCGCCCTATTTAGAAGTAGGCACGAAAGTTCGTGTTAATACAGAAAGTGGTGAATACATCGAACGGGCTTAATATGTTGCGTGGTTGTTTTATGATAGTTGGCTGGCTGCTGATGCAGCCAGTGGTGAGTCTGGCAGAGACCATTGATTTATCGCAGGTATTGCATGGTGTGTTGCAAGAGCAACCCAATCTTGCATTGGCACAGCTAAATGAATCGGTGCGGCGCATTGACGATCAACAACGCGAAGCATTGCTAGATAGTCAATGGGGTGTGGCACTGAATGGTTCTGATGAAAAAAAGCCCAGCCCCAGTCCCTTTGGTTCTAATATCACTAACTTAGGGGTGTTGTCGGCAAATATACTGAAACCTTTGGCAAACGGTGCAACGCTAACATCAACATTGAGTTATACGCGCACCCGTTTGCGTTACCCAGCAACCACCCCTGGTTTTTTTCAATCATCGTTGAATCCTATTTATGAAAGCAAAATAGATGTGGTATACCGTTACCCGCTATGGCAAGGTCATGACAACCCTGCTTACCATGCTCAAGCAGGCATCAATGCCGATGGTGTTGCCGTGGCACATTGGAATGTGGTGGTTCAACAAGAACAGTTATTAGCACAAGGCATTGCCGCCTACTATCAGCTAGCAGCCAATGAAATCAGCCTGCGCATTGCTGATGATGCAGTGCATCGAGTCAGTGTATTATTGCGTTACCAACGCAAACGTGAAAACTTTGGTTTAGTCGAAGCGGCAGATCGGTTGCAAACCGAAGCCTTGCTTGCCACCCGAAAAGCAGCACGGGTACAGGCAAATGCAGCGTTGCAAAGCAGTCGCACTGCTCTGAAGCGTTTATTGTTACAACCATCAACCGCATCGCCATTACATGCTGATACCCAAGCTGATACCACGGTATTGCAATCATTATTACGCACAGATCGACAATTATTGAACGATGCAAAAAAGCAACGCCCTGTATTTCGTATGCTGCAAGCACAAATCGCGGCAACTGAATCGACCCATGCCATGCTAGCAGACCGTTTGCAACCCCAGCTTGATCTTATCGGGCAAGTAGGCAGTCGTGCCTTATCAGGCTTAAGCAACCGTACCATCAACGATAGTGTTGATTTGCGTGATCGTTTTGTTGGTATCGGTATTGAATTAAAAGACACTATCGGCAAACATGCCACCAAAGCGGCATTGGCACGCAATGCTTTGCAACGTGAGCAAGCAGTGTTACAACAATGGCAAGCCATTGAACAAATTCGCACAGAAATAGCCAATGCCCGCACCGATTTAGAAAACGCCCAACAGAATTACCGCGCTTTGCAGCAGCGCATGAAAGCAGAGCAAAAAAAATACCGTGCTGAAATTCAGCGTTACCGTGAAGGACGCTCAGATACGGCAACCATTACCCAGTTTTCGGGAGACTTACGCGCCGCAGAACTGCAAGCTGCCTTGCAGCAGATTAATATTGATTTGGCTCGCGCACGGTTATTGTTTGCTGCTGGGGACTTTTTGCCAACATCGGAACACCATTGATGCGTGCAATCATTGCTTTTTTTGTTCGCCGTGGACTGGTGGTTAATTTATTGTCAGTAATGCTGTTGCTTGGTGGCATGTATGCGGCTAAAAACATTCAGCGAGAAGCCTTTCCCAGTGTTAATTTTGATATGATTGCTATCTCTGGGGCATACCTTGGTACAACACCAAAAGAAGTTGAGCAATTGCTTATCTCACCCATTGAACGAGAATTAAAGGGGCTAGATGGCATCAATGCTATTCGCAGTACGGCGTTCCCTGGTACGATGCAAATTAGCATTGAAGTAGACCCTGACTTTACCGACCGTTCTCGCTTGGTTGCGGACGTGCAGCAAGCGATCAATCGCGCACGTTTACCGCTTGATATGCCTGCCGACCCTGTGATATCTGAAATAAAATCCGAACAAGCCCCCGTATTGACATTTTCTATTTTTGGACAATTTGACGATGTAACATTAAAGCAACTGGGCGACCATATTGAAGATGATGTGGTGGCAATTAAGGGGGTATCTCGCGTATTTGTGCAAGGTGATCGCAAAGAAGAAATCCGCATTACGCTCGACCCTCAACGCATGCGCCGCCATCGTATTGCTATTAATGATGTCATCAAGCTGATTAACGGTTGGAACGTCAATGCCCCTGGCGGCACGCTAAAAGGTGTGAATGGACAACACATGATTCGTATCGTGGGTGAGTTTCATTCTGCTGCTGATGCGGGTGATTTGGTATTGCGAGCTAACGATCGCGGAGATGTGTTACGCTTGCGTGATGTAGCTGATGTAAGCCGCACATTGGTGCAGGCGCGCCGCTATGTCGGTGCGCAAGGTGAACCAGCCCTAAACATGATCGTGATCAAAAAAGGCGATGCTGATATTATTGCCTTGGTGGATCGGGTACGCAGTTATTTAGATACCATTCCCAGCAAGTATGGGGCAGCGGTAAAAGTACGTGCCTACCAAGATTTTTCATTGATCACCCGTCTTCGTTTGCATGTATTAACCAACAATGGGGCAATAGGGCTGGGCTTGGTGTTGCTGTTATTGCTGCTGTTTTTGCGCCCTTCGGTAGCAATAACGACGGCATGGGGTTTGCCGATTATCTTTTTTTCGGGCTTGTTATTGCTCTATTTATCGGGTGTAACATTGAACTTGTTGACCATGTTTGGTTTTATCATGGTGTTGGGCTTGATGGTGGATGATGCCATTATTATCGGTGAAAATATCACATGGCACATGGAACGAGGCTTAAACGCTGAGGATGCAGCCATTGTTGGCACGCATGAGTTGTTTGGCCCTGTGACAGCCACTGTATTGACCACGGTAGTGGCATTTTTACCACTGATGTACATGGAAGGGATTATTGGCAAGTTTATTTATTCCATCCCAGTGGTGGTGGTTACTTTGCTGATGTTTTCTTGGGTCGAAGCGATTTTTATTTTACCCAATCATATCCGTGATTTTGCCAATGCCAGCAAACACCCTAAAGAACGCTGGTTGTTTCGTACTATCCAATCGTTGTATAAACCCGTGTTAAAAGCGGCTGTTAAATGGCGTTATTTAACGATTATTCTTACCTTAGCTTCACTGTTGGGGGCAGCGTTGCTTGCCAAAGAAATGAAATTTCAATTGTTTCCTGCGGGTGCAGAGTCTCAGTTTTATTTGCGCGTCACCCTGCCACCAGGGACAACTTTAGAAGCGACCTATGCTAAGTTGCAACAACTGGATCAAGCCGTGCGTGAGCGCATTGATCCCGTATTATTAGAGACCACGACATTGGTGGCAGGAGAAAACAGTGCCGATCAACGCGAAGCACTCAAACAAATGGGCGATCGCTTTGGTTTTGTACGGGTGATTATGACTCCCTTCACCAAGCGGGATGTGAGTGCCTACACGGTGATGGATGCTTTGGAAAAAAACATACCTGCATTATTCCCAGCAATGGAGATTAGCTTTGCCATGCGTGCCTCAGGCCCCCCTGTTGGCAGGGCGTTGCAAGTAGAACTAACAGGTGGTAGCGAGGCTGAAATGCGTGCTATTAGTCAGCGCGTGATTGATTATTTAACGGCGATCAAAGGTGTGTATGCCATTGAAAGTGATTTAGAGCCAGGCGATCCTGAGCTGCATATTGAGGTAGACCGTGCTTTGGCTGCGTATGCAGGCATTGATTTGGCAACGATTGCGACCCATGTGCGGGCAGCGTTTGATGGTCTGCGAGTCTCGACGTTAAAACAAGGGAAAGAAGAAGTCGATGTCACCATTCGCTACCCTGTATCGGCGCGCCGTCATATTGAAACCTTAATGCAACTTCAGATTCCTAACTTGCGAGGTGGCTTGGTTCCTTTGCATCGTATTGCCAAAGTCGTAGAAGCCACAGGCAGCAACAGCATTCGCCATAAAAATGGTCATCGGGTGATGCATGTCTCTGCCGAGGTGGATCGTAATATTATCACTTCAAAAGAATTGAATGCCCGCGTCAGCAAGGATCAACCCCTATGGTTGGCAGGTGCAACAAACACCCGTGTGCATTTAGGTGGCGAAGAAGAACGCAGCAAAGAATCATTGCGAGGGCTGATATTTAGCTTTTCTTTTGCTTTGGCGGGTATCTTCATTATTTTAGCCATTCAATTCAACAGTATTCGCTACCCCGTGTTGGTGATGCTGGCGATTCCCTTTGGTGTGATTGGTATTGTGGTCGCCTTTTGGCTGCACCATCAACCGATTTCATTTATGGCAATGATGGGCTTTGTGGCATTGACGGGTGTGGTGGTCAATGCTTCTTTGGTGATGGCTGTGTTTATTCAACGTGCCTTGGCAGAAGGTCAAGCATGGCGTGATGCTGTGATTGATAGTGGTGTGCGCAGGTTGCGGGCTGTGTTGTTGACGGCGATTACCACGGTGGTGGGCTTGTTACCTACCGCTTATGGTTGGGGTGGACATGATCCGTTTGTCTCGCCAATGGCATTGGCATTGTCTTGGGGCTTGTTGTTTTCTACCTTTATCACCTTATTTTCTATTCCTGCGGCAATGGGAATTGCGATGGACTTTCATGGTTTGGGGCAACGCTTTTTAAGCCGAAAAGCAAGGGCGTAGGACTAGCAGCTAAATCATTGATTGCTTATAATTACCCACACTTGCTTGGCTAACCTTGTTGACAGCGTAGGGGCTTTTCCTAGCTTGGCTGGTTCTATAATAAGACTTGGCTTTGCCTTGAATTGATCGTGCTAGTAAGAAGGACAATACAGTGAACAGTAACAAACAAGGAAGCAATCCCCCGATAGATGCAGAATTTTCTGTTGAAATGGATGATTTAAAACGGGATGTGCAATCGGCACAAATACAGGCTTGGTTACGGAAACATCAACAATTACTGACCGTTGGCATTGTTGTTCTTTTGTTGGTGGCAACAGGGGCTAGCTTGTGGAATGCACGTCTTAATTCGCAGCGTGAAGCAGCAGCTTCATTGTATTATCAAGGTTTAGTTCAAACTGACCTTGAGAAAAAACAAGCCGTTTTATCAGATGTGGTGAAAGATTACAGTGGCACGGCTTATGGTTTGTTGGCGCAACTGCAATTAGCGGCACTGGTTGAAAACCCTGAATCTATGTACCAAGCATTGATGGATGACGATACCATTGCACAGCCCTTTCGCTGGCAAGCACGGCTTGATTTGGCAGAATATTATATTGCTCACGATCAAGCAGATCGTGCCAAAAGTGTATTGGCTACACGCCTTGGCACGCAGTATGAGCAACTGCGTTATTATTTATTGGCGACCATCAGTGAGGGCGCAAGTAAAATAGATTATTTAAAAAAATCATTGGCTGCTAAAAGTAACGATGCATTGCTAGAAGACAAAGTCACATCCTTGCTTGCCATGTCGGTTGCTGATCAAGAATGATATTTTCTCGATGGTCTTTCCTTTTGATTGCTATGACGGTGTTTTCTGGCTGTACCAACAACATTGCAAAAGATGGTGCCTTAACATCACCCAAACAAGCGATTAGTATTGTATGGCAAACGGATGTCGATAATCGAAAACCCCAAGATGCCATGAGTTTTGCTCGCCCTATGGTTAGTGGTTTATTGCCTGAAGCAACCATTGCCATCGGTGGACTTGATGCCCGTATTCATGTGATGTCGATGTCAGGGCATGAGCAAGCGCGTTTGTCGATAGATGATAATTCAGATTCTGGTGGCGTAGAGTTAAAAAACGGTCTGATTGTCATCGGTGATACGGGGGGTGTATTGTATGCGATTGACCCTGTTAAAAAAGAAACCATCTGGAGATTGCAATTATCGGCAGCAGTGACCAGCACGCCTGTTGCTGTTGGTGCTGATTTGTTGGTGCAAACCATTGACGATCATTTGTACCGTGTATCTGGCGATGGCAAAAAACAATGGGTGTTTTCTGCCAAGGCTGAAACCTTGGGCATGTATATCAGTCCGACACCCTTGCTTAAAGATGACCATGTTTATACCTTGCTCAGCAATGGCGATGCTTTGGCGTTGAATGCTACCACAGGTGACTTATTGTGGCGCAAGCAATTATTACTGGATGCACGTTCAGGTGCTTTGGGCAATATGCAGATTCCGATGGCAACCCCTTTGGCATTGCCTTTGTTGAAAATGGGTGGCAACACCTTTGCTGATATATTGCTGGTAGCTTTTTATCAAGGTGAGATTTTTATGTTGCAACGGCAAGATGGTGCATCGTTAATGAGTCATAAAATTTCATTAAAATCATCCCCCGTGATTCAGGGAGAACGCATGTTTATGGCAGATAGTCATGGCGAAGTGCAAGCTTGGAATATAAAAACAGGGGTGCTAATCTGGCATCGTACTGTGTCAAAAGGGGAATTGATGGGGCCTGTTTTGTGGCAACAACAGTTGTGGGTGCAAGATGATCAAGGAAAAATATTTCGATTGAATGCCGATGGCGATTTGCTGGCATCTCGCGCTTTCCTTGGTCGCTTTGATCGTTTACCCGTTATTACCGTCGATGGTCTGTTGTATCACAACAGCCTTGGCAGCTTGTATATGGTGCAATAATGGCAATAGCACGATTACCCGTAGTGGCGATTGTTGGTCGCCCCAATGTAGGAAAATCCACCCTCTTTAACCGCTTGGTTGGCTTTAGGCAGGCGATTGTTGGCGATCGCCCTGGCGTAACGGTTGATAGACTCGAAGGTCAATGCTTGTGTGGCAAACGGCAGATGGTACTGGTTGATACTGGCGGCATTGGCGAAACGCCGCATGGCGATATGCAAGCGGCGATTGATACCCAAGTTGATGCAGCATTGGATGTGGCAGACTTGGTGTTGTTTGCGGTGGATGCGCAAACAGGCGTGACCCCTGTGGATCATCAAATTGCTAATATGTTGCGCCGCAGTGGACGTGACTTGCTGTTGGTCGTCAATAAGGCAGAGAACGCCAATGCAGCGCATGATTTTCATGGTCTTGGTGTTGGTGAGCCACTGCCTGTGTCTGCCATGCATGGTGAAGGGGTAAATGCTTTAAAACGCGCCTTAGAATCAGCCTTACCCGATTGGGAGCCCGCCAGTGAGACACAAACCCCCCCCCTAACATGTATCAGTGTGATTGGTCGCCCCAATGTGGGTAAATCGACGCTGATTAATGCGTGGCTAGGGCGTGAGCGGATGGTGGTTAGCCCCATTGCAGGCACTACCCGTGATGCCATTGATTCCGATATTCCATGGCAAGGTGGCATTGTTCGCTTGATTGACACCGCAGGTCAACGCAAGCATGGGCGTATTGCCGATGTGATTGAATTTGTCGCCCGCGTGAAGGCGGTGCAAGCGTTTCGTCGTGCTGATGTGGCAGTATTGTTGCTTGATGGTGATGAAGGTATTGTTGAACAAGATATGCGGCTGATGCAATTGGCTCGCGAGTCGGGTTGTGCTTTGATGGTGGTGGTCAATAAATGTGATCTTCTTTCAGAATCTGAATGGAAGTATTATGCCGAACGATTAAACTTTCGCATGCGTGGTTTGCCTGATGTGCCTGTCAAGCGGATCAGTGCGAAGTACAAAAAAGGCATCAAAGGTGCATTGAAAGCGGCATTGAAAGCGGGTGAGTTAAATCGTTTTACTGTAGGGACAGGCGAATTAAATCGTTGGTTAGAAGCGGTGCAAATTCGTCAACGCGCACCGTCGGCAGATGGCGCGAGCGTGCGTTTAAAATATATCTCTCAAGTGACAACCACACCACCTACCTTTAAGGTTTTTTGCAATCGACCTGCTGCCATTCGTGGTGGTTACTTGCGTTATTTAGAGCAAGACTTCCGCCGTGTTTTTGAGCTTCCGGGGGTTCCTGTTCGCTTCATCTTTTCGGCCTCAAAAAATCCTTATGCAGGGCTTGATCCGCAACGCACTGAGACCCCTGAAGCACGGGCAGCTCACCGAAGATCGAAAAAACGCAGCACCAAACGGCAAGCCCATGAGGGCAAATACCGTTAATGCATTGCTTTGAAGAAACGCGATTATTGCGTTGTTCTAGCCATGATGTTTTTTCTGTGGTGATGGATATTGAACGCTACCCTCAGTTTTTACCGTGGGTATCAGAAGCTGTGGTATTAAATGCAGGGGACGATCAATTAACTGCTGAACTGGTTGCTGATTTTTCAGGGATGAAACAGTCTTTTCGCACGGTTGATCGTTTTGTGACCGATCGCATGGTGGAAATTCGTTTGTTGGATGGACCTTTTCGCTTTTTAGAAAGCCTGTGGACATTTGAGGTCGTTAATGATGATTGTTGTCGCGTGCATTTTTCCATTGAGTTTGAATTTAAGAATATGATGATTTCGTTGGTTGCTACGCCGATTTTTACGGTTGCTTGCAAAAGCATGGTGCAAGCGTTTGAACAGCGCGCTTACCAGTGTAAAAAACGTGTTTCATGCAAGTAAGCATTTGTTATGCCTTACCGCAACAGCAGTTTATCGAAACCGTTGATGTTGCCGAAGACTGTACGATTGAACAAGCGATTGCCAGCAGTCAATTATTAGATGTGTTTCCCGATCTTAATCTACAGCAACATGGGTTTGGTATTTATGCCAAACTTACCAAGCTTCATGCCATGGTTAAAGCAGGAGATCGCATTGAGATTTATCGTCCTTTGCCGCGTAAGCCCCGCAATGCTCGCGCTGTCGCGAACAAAAAGGCACGCATCAAAGCAAAAAAAGATGCGGCGGAATAGATTTCTCTCGATTGATTGTTTATTTATATTCAATTCAACTTGACCACCTCAATATGTATACATATACTATGGTTTTCATGGTTTGATAAAGGGAGGGCATTGATGATAAAATTTTTCTCATGCTTTTTTGCTGTTTTTTTTGGTAGTATATTGCTGCCTCTAACATCAATGAGCGAAGAAACAGGCGTATTGTTATATGTTGGCTCTTCGTCCATCGGAAAATATATAGATGCTGCATCGCATGTTTATCATCGGAACACTATTGTCACTAAAACCATGATGGAAAGTGGGGGTGGTGAAAAGTGGGTTGCGCATGACCACGCTGATGTTGGTGGCGTTGCACGTTCTGTGAAACAAAAATACCTTGATATGGGTGTTGTTCCTACCTTGATTGGTAAAGACGGCATGGGGGTATTGGTGCATGCCGATAATCCTGTGCGCAACTTAACATCAGCGCAATTGCGTAGGATTTTTTCTGGTGATATTAAAAACTGGCAGGCAGTAGGCGGCGGCGATTACCCTATCCACCTTTATCTTGTATCTAATGGCAGTGCAACTTTTTCAGTGTTTAAAAAAGTCATATTACAAGGTCAGCCCTATGGTAAACATAGGGTTGTATCACCTGATATAACTTTGATCCCCCATATTCAGGGAGATCGTGGTGGTATTGGTGTATTGAGTTTGGCGTTGTTGATGAATGTGCAACAGGTGCATACTGTTGCTGTTGATGGGCAAGAGCCAACGTTAAAGAATACGGCTTATCCCATTACGCGTCCTTTGTACTTAACCACCCATGGAAAACCCCAAGGCAAGGCGAAGGTCTTTATTGATTGGACGCTCTCTAAACGCGGGCAGCAGCTATTGCAGCAATACTTTATTGGCGTTGCAAAAAAACCTTCTAGCGTTCAACTGCATGTCAACCCATTGATTCAATCTATCACGCGCAGCAACGATAATGCTGCACCATAATCAGGAGAATAGCATGACCCCTTGGAACCTTAGTGTCACCAAGATTTTTTTGATGATTGCCCTATTACTATTGGCTACGCCTGCTTCTGCTGCATCACTTGTTTCTTCTACCAATGCGAACCATGTGCTTTTAGCCACGGTTGTTACGGCGTTGTTAATGTTTCTATTGCTTGGTATCGCCTTACAAATTATTGCCAAAGGGTACGAATCAACTGAAAGTGCGGTAATGTTTAAAGCGAGTTTAACCAGCGCATGGGCAGTACTGGTGTTTGCTGTTGTCGGTTATGGCTTGATGTTTGGCGAAAACAATACGGGGCTATGGGGTGCTTCACTGTTCTTTTTTAGTGGTGATGTTGGTATTGTGTTAATATTCTATAGCATGTTAGCGGCATTATTGGTATTGATTACTGGTAGTGCGATAATGCATTATCTGTCGGATCGTATGCATTTAATCATGTCGATGCTATTGATTCTTGTCTTTGCTATTGTGGGTGGTTGGGTATGGAGCGAACAAGGTTGGTTGCATAAGCAAGGTTTTATTGATGTGGCAGGAGCTACTGTGCTGCACTCTGTTGCTGGCTGGATGGTACTAGGCGCATTGATCGGCTTAGGCAAGCAGCGCGATGCAATAAAAGAAATGGACGTAATACCCAACACTGCTTTTTCTGGCATGTCGATTATTTTGATTTGGTTAGGATGGTTAGGGCTTACGCTTGGCGCAACGGTGTATACTCATTATACGCTTCCTGATGCGGCGTTGGATCATGCTTTATTAAACACCTTTTTAGCTGGCTTCGCAGGCATGATTGGTGCATCGTTAGCCAGTTATATGGTCAATGATAAGCTTGATTTAACCATGATTGCATCAGGTTCTATCGCAGGCTTGGTCAGTATCTCTGCTGGGGTAACTATGATGCAACCTGTATTTGCTCTGTTGACAGCGCTGGTTGGTGGCGCGATTGCTGTTTTCTCGGTATTGGTATTGCGAGATATGAATATTCATGATAGAACGGCTGCAATCTCTGCCCATGCCATGCCTGGTGTCTGGGGTACGTTGGCAGCAGGTGTGTTTTATAGCGGTGACTTTTTCAATCCTGATCGGGTATTGGTTCAGATGATGGGCGTGGCTGTTATCTTTGGTGTTGTTTTTACACTGACATGGTTACTGTTCCGTGGGGTGCGTGAGGTATTAGGTTCAAAGGACTTACTCAATGGTCAGTAAAAGATGCCTGACCCTAACTAACCACCAAGATAAATTATGGATATTGGGATGAGTAATAGCTTTACTATTGCTATCTTAGGGTTTAGACGATCGGAGCATATCATTATTGATTGTTTTTTAAAAAAAGAAGCAATTGATAAAAAACATCGCTATAACCTTGCCTTCAAGCTAGGACAAGAAAAGCCGCATATTGCTTTTATTAATATAGAACACATCAAACATCTACCTGAAAAAGAAATAGAAAAATGGATTGAGTACCTGTATCATATTCCTTGTATCTTTGCAGTGCATAAAGATGATCCGCAACAGGCGTTGATAGAACGCTTTACATCAGAAACCAGCGTGGTAACTCGACCGCTTAATTTTGGTGCTATTGCAGCAATGATCAGTAGAAAAATCTATTTATTAAAAAAAGAAACCATGTTGGAGGCTGATGATCAATCAGCTTATACCGTCTTGGTGGTTGATGATAGTCGTTCGTTGCGTCTTGACATGAAACTAAAATTAGAGCCTATTGGTATTGAGGTGGATCTGGCTGAAAATGCCAATGATGCCTTGCATGAAGTTAGCAATAGAACTTACAACTTGGTTTTTATGGATATAATGATGCCGGGTAGCATGGATGGCTTTGAAGCGTGCAGTACGATTAAAAAACTGCACCCCGATTTACCCGTGGTGATGCTCACCTCAAAAAGTGGTATGTTTAGCAAGGTTCGGGGTAAGATGGCAAAATGCGATGGTTATGTGGTAAAGCCTGCATCGTTGATTGATTTAAAAGAAGTGTTTGAAACCCATGTATTTAATCGTTAAGTTGATAGATGGGTGTAAAAGTTGATAGATGGGTGTAAAAAGTTGATAAGGTTTATTCAAGGAGAATAATATGGCTCGCAAAATATTGGTGGTAGATGATTCGGCAACAGATCGTGCAAATCTTGAGGGAATTCTTAATAAATCAGGCTATACTGTCAGTACAGCAAACTCTGGTCTGGCAGCAATAGAAAAGATCAAATTAGATGCACCTGACGTGATCTTTTTGGATATTATCATGCCAGAAATGGATGGCTACCGCACCTGCCGAACCTTGAAAAAAGATGAATCAACTAAAAACATCCCTGTCATTTTTGTTACCAGTAAAAAAGAAAAGGCAGATAAAATGTGGGCGATGCGTCAAGGCGGCGATGGGTATATTGTGAAACCAGCAGAAGAAGAAGCTGTATTAAAAGAACTTGCTCCTTTTTAAGGCGTGAATGAATGACACGATGAATACGATGCGCACGCCTGTCGATGCATTACAAGAACGGCCTTCAGCCTCGGATTATTATGGTTTGGCTAGTGATGCTAATGATACTGTAATTACTCGCCGCTCTGTTCGTATTGGTTCATCGGGTTTGTTGTTTGCCGAAGGTGACTTTGGGGAGGTTTTTTCCCCCGCACCTTCGTTGCATATTGTTCCGAATACGACTGAATGGTTTGCTGGCGTGGTTAATATACGTGGTAATATTGTGCCTGTTTTTGATATTGCATTGTTGCTCAATCATCAAAGTTCAAATCAAAAAAAGGTGTTTTTGTTCGTCTACGGTAAAGGTGATGCTATGGCAGCGTTTTATGTAGATAACCTTCCTCAAAAAACATTGTTTGACAGCCAACAGCTTTTGGCACAATCCCCCTTAGAAACCAGCTTGGATCAATATATTCAAGCAACTTACGTGTTGGATGATATTATTTGGTTAGATATAGATATGAAAGCGATGTTTTCTGGTTTGTCAGGGCGCATGAAACACGAATAATGAATGAAGTTAGATATTTTATGTTAATTGGGAGAAGGTATTATGGCGCAGGTTGAAACGCAAAAAAGTAGCTGGTTATCGATGGTCGGTGGTCGCTCTGTTAAACAGAAAATTTTGCTTTCGGGTGTTGCCTTAGCTATTTTACCCGTTTTGGCATCAAACTTCTTTTTAGGTGGTCGTGCTGTGCATGATGGCTCTGTCATGGCTACAGCGCAAGTCGAAGCATTGCTTAGTGCGGTGCGTGATACAAAAAAGACACAGATTGAAGATTACTACAATGGTGTAAAAAGTAACTTAATGAGTCTTGCAGGATCATCAGGCATGCTTCATGCCAGTAAAAATTTTATGGATGGTATTGCTGATTATGAAATGGAGCCGTTGTCAAGCAGAGCTATTGCTAATATGCGAGAAAGCTTGCGGCAATATTACGCAACTGATTTTACAAACGAATATGCCCGCAAAAATATAAATACTATTGAGGCTGTGAACTTGGTTGATCAATTGGATGATATTGCCGTATGGTTGCAATACCAATATATCGTTAAAAACAGCAACCCTTTAGGTCAAAAAAATCGACTGTCTAGACCTCTTTCGGGTAATGCTTTGTACCATGATGTACATTCAGATGAGCATGAAAACCTTCGTTATGTGGTCGATAACTTTAAATATTATAATATATCTATTATTGATACCTCAACAGATAGAATGATTTACAGTGATTTTAAAGAAATTGACTTTGGCACTCGCCTCATTGATGGCTATTTAAAAAATAGTGGCATAGGAAAATTGTATAAAAAAATGAAAGATGCAGGGAATAATGCAGGTTTTATGGCAGAGCCTTTTTCACATTACCTTCCATCCTACAATGTTTTAGCAGGTTTTGTGGCTGCTCCCATTATTGATGAGGGTGGCCAGTTAATTGCTGTCTTAATGGTACAGTTATCAGATGTGACCATTAGTCGTATTTTAACCAATAATAATCAATGGCAAGATATTGGTTTAGGGAAAACAGGCGAAGCCTATTTGGTGGCTGAAGATGGCGTGGTGGTGTCTAACCTTCGTCCTATTATTGAAAACAAAGAATCCTTTATCGAAAATGCTAAAGGTCTTGGCATAAACGATCAAGAGATCGCACAAATGAATACCAGTAATTCAGCATTTGGTATATTACATATTGAATCTAAATCAAATAAACTGGCATTATCGGGCGATTCAGGGGTATATGAAGATGTTAATTATTTGAATCAATCAGTATTATCAGCCTATGGTTTGGTGACAATTTATGGTTTAAAATGGGTTATTTTGACGCAAATGAATACAGATGAGGCACTGGCTCCTGTCACCCAATTAGAAGATTCATTGCAAAAGGCATCATGGACGGTCGCAATCTTGGTGTTGTTTGCAGCATTGGGCTTGGCATTGGTATTTGCGCGAATTTTGACCACGCCGTTATCAACCATCGAAGCTTCAGTGCGTCGTCTGGCAGAAGGTGATTTTACAGCGCGTTGCCACATGGATACGGGTGATGAGTTTCAGTCCTTGGGTGATCAGATTGATAAACTGGTGAGTGAGCGTGCCGACTTTTTGAGTTCAGAAGAAGCCTCTGAATTGTTGAATGAACATATCATTCAGGTGCTGGATGCGGTGGCAGAACTTAGTCAACGTAATCTTACCGTGAACGTGCCTGTGACTGAAGATATTATTGGACCCGTTGCCGATGCGTTGAATCTGATGACCGAAGAAACCTCTGAGGTACTTAAAGAAGTACGAGAAGTAGCACAATACGTCGATAGCAGTTCTAACCGTTTGGAAGAGCTGGCAACCGATGTGAATACCTTAGCAGAATTAGAAGCTGCTGGTGTACAAAACATGGCGCAGAAATTGGAGCAAGAGTCAAAAACACAGACGGCTATTGCATCGATCGCTGAAACCAGTAATAACACCGCGCAGTTAGCCAGTAAACGTGTGCAAGAAGCGCGTGAAACTGTGGGTAAAACGGCTGCGGGTATGCATGATATTCGTGAGATCATCCATGAAACAGAAAAACGAATCAAACGTCTGGGTGAACGTTCGCAAGAAATTAGCAGTATTACCGATATCATTAACACCATTGCGGAACGTACCCATGTGCTTTCCATCAACGCCAGCATGCAGGCGGCAGCAGCGGGTGAAGCAGGTAAAGGATTCTCGGTGGTGGCAGAAGAAGTTCAACGTCTGGCTGAAAGTTCACGCAATGCAACGGCACAGATTGCCACACTGGTGAAAAACATTCAGATCGAAACAGTGGATGCATCAGAGACCATGGCACGTACCATTGAACAAGTGGTGACAGGTTCAAAATTAGCGGATGATGCAGGTCGAATCATGGAAGAGTCTCGTGATATTACCGCGCAGCTTGCCGAAATGGTGAATAACATTGCCACCATGTCAGAAGATCAAGCAACAGCAGGGCAAGGCTTGCAGCAAGATGCAGAGAAACTTCGTGATAATACAGAACAAACGGCAGCAAAAATTATTGAACAAAATGCAGAAACGGAGAAATTGAGCCAATATTCTACCCAGCTTCGTGGTTCGGTGGAATCCTTCAAACTGGATTAAACATGAACCCTGCACTGCATCAGTTTGGCAAACGTCTGGAACATTGGTTGCCGACGTGCATGGAAGAATACAGCAAGATTATTGACTCAAACGATAATCAAGATGAAGCACATCAAGCATTGTGTGCCTATTGGCTAGAGTTTATTGGCGAGGATGAAGAATCATCATCGTCGGTGGTTCAGTTATTGGTTGATCATGTGCAACAGAATATTATTGTTTGGTTGACTGATGATGCTCACAAGCATGAAGAAATAAATCAAGTCGGGCAACTGATGCTGGTGTGGGTGCAGCTTGTTTATAATATGTTGCATAACTCAGAAGATGATGGTGCATTAAGTTCGTTGCTAGAGTTGTTGATTGATGACTGCTGGGCAATGCCTCTCACCGAGGATGCTGTAGAAGCATTGGTTACAGTGCTACCTTTAGAATCACAAGAAACGGCTGAAACATTGGATTCAACAGATGACAATCAAGGCCGCACAGAGGCTGAAGTCCCGCCTGAAAAAGATGCTGATGTTGATACCGATAGTTGGACGAGTGATGATGACCATGAAACCTTGGATGCCTTCAAAGAAGAAATAACATTATTGCTTGATGATATTGGCAGTGTAGAAGAATTATTGGCATTGCCTGATGCTTCTCATACCTTGTTGTTTAACATTCGTGATGCTTGGGAAGAAGCCAATCAATTAACCACGCAAATCGCAGAGATGCTAGGTTTTGATACCCTTGAGGCAGCATGCCTTGGTTTTGGTGCGCATTTATCGAGCATGGATATAGAATCGATGAGTGAAGCCAAGCAGTGGGCAGAACGGCTTGATGCATGGATGATGATGTTCCGCCAAGTGATCCATGATACCGTGAATGTTCAAACTTGTAGGGCTGATGATTTGGTTGCCTGTGTCTGTGATGAACCCTTTTGGCAGATTACCCGTGATGCTGCGCCGAAAAAAGCAGTCGCAGAACAAGCCAGTGAAGCTGATGTCTCATTGGTACCTGAAAGCGATGTTCACCCTGATCTTTTGCATGCCTTTTTTCAAGAAGCAGAAGACCACGTTGCCACTTTCTCAGCGATTATGCAACGCATTGATGCAGGGCATTGTGATCAAGAAACATTGGCTACGGCGCAGCGTATTGCCCATACCCTTAAAGGTGCTGCCAACACCACAGGGTTTCATGGCATTGCCATGATTACCCATCGCGCTGAAGACCTTTTAGAACATTTATACCAACATAAATTATCACCGCCTCAAGCTTTGTTATCAACGTTGATTGAAACAGCCGATTGTTTGGAAGTGATGGTTGAGCATGTTCAAGGGCATGCTGAAGTTCCTACAGAATCATTGCAAGTACTGCAACAATTAATGAATTGGCACGCGCTGATGGAGCGTGGTGAATTACGCCGTAACCCTGATGCTGTGGCGATTAGTACAGTGGTGCTGCCTTCAGTTGACGAAGCAGAAAAAACGGTTGAACCAGCAGTCAATACTGAAGATGCAACAGCAAGCTCCGAACAAACGGTGGTTGAATCGTTGCGTGTGCCGACTCATTTGGTTGATGACCTGATGCGTGATGTCGGTGAAATAACGATTTTAATGGGGCAAATGAGAAATCAGTTTTCTAGCCTTATTGAACAAGCACAGGGTTTGGCAGCACAAGAATTTTCAGCCTACCAGTATGGTATTGAGCTGGATGTATTGATGTCGGCGCGGGGCATGGCGTTAGTGCATGGTGCGCATGATGCTGTGCCAACAACACCAAGCAATGAACACGGTGGCTTTGATCCGCTAGAGATGGATCAATACAATGAATTACACAGTGGTTTAAGCCGCTTGTTAGAATCTGTTTCAGATTCACGAAGCATGGCAGGCAGCATGCAAGCGAACTTAGAAGGTATGGATGCCATGCTTCATCAGCATCATCGTTTACACAGTGAATTGCAAGATAATATTTTGCAAACACGGATGACACCGTTTGTTAATGTAGAAATGCGTTTGCAACGTGTGGTGAGGCAAACCAGCCGAAAAACAGGTAAACCAGCTAACTTGGTATGCAGCGGCATGGAACTGATGATGGATACCGATGTACTGAATAAATTAGCCGATCCATTGATGCATATTCTGCGTAATGCCGTCGATCATGGTCTTGAATCTGCTGAAGAGCGTGCCAGCAAAGGTAAACCTGAAGTGGGTACGGTTGAATTAAAAATGATGCACTTTGGTGCTGATATTTTAATCACCTGCACCGATGATGGTCGTGGTTTAAATTATGATGCCATTCGAGAATCTGCGATTAAAAAAGGTATGCTTAATAAAGGGCAAGATGCCAGCCATGATGAACTTGCACGCATGACGCTATTACCGGGGTTTACCACACGCACCGAAGTAACGCAGGTTTCTGGGCGTGGCTTTGGTATGGATATTGTCTTTCAGGCAATTGCCCAAGTCAAAGGGCGGGTGCAATTAGTTGCCGCTGAACATGGCGGTCTCATGGTTCGCTTGTATTTACCGATTACCTTGATGACGGTACACTCTATTTTGGTGGAATCACAAGCGCAACAGTATGCGATTCCTTCTCGTGATGTTTACCGTGTATTAAACCTTGGCGATGGTGCTTTGCAACGCCTAGGAGAAGAAAACGGCTTTGCCTTTGAAGGGCGCGTCTACCCCTTGCATGATTTAGGTGCGATGCTGTGGGGAGAGAAAGAGGCTATCACCCCCGCCTTTTTCACTGACCACATCCCGCTTATTGTTCGTGCTGATGATGGTGAACATGTTGTCTTGGTTGAAAAAATCCATGCTTGTCATGAATTAATCATGAAAAACATGGGGCGTTATGTGCCGCATATTCATGGTATCTCTGGCTCCAGTATTTTAAACGATAGTAGCATTGCCAGTGTTTTAGACGTAGCAGAAATCCTGCGGAAGCGCAACACTATGGCAGCGCGAACACGTCGGGTCGTTGCCGAAGAAAGTCAATATATCGAACATAAAGCGAAAGAAACGACGGTCATGATTGTTGATGACTCGCTTAGTGTTCGTCGAACCTTATCTCGTTTAATGCAAGACGAAGGCTACCGCACAGTATTGGCGATTGATGGTGTGGAGGCAATCACCAAAATTGAAGAAGAAATCCCTGATATTATGTTGCTTGACTTGGAACTTCCACGAATGAATGGTTTAGAATTGGCGGCCTACTTGCGTAGACAAGCGTCAACATTGAAACTTCCCATTATCATGATTACCTCACGCGCCACTCAAAAACACCGTGATCGAGCAAAGCAAGCAGGCGTGAATCATTACCTAGTCAAACCCTACCAAGAAGACGATGTGCTTGAGAGCATTGAACGCTTGTTGCCCACAGGAAAATAATGAACCATTCAAGCATTGGTTATATTATCATGGGCATTGCTAACTTTCATTTCTTTCTTGCTCAAGAAGATATGATTGCAGTGATTGGCGTGGCAGATGTTGAGCTTCAAGAAGAGCATAGTATTCATCATGCAGGGCATCTTTACCCGCTTCAGCGTATGCCATCATCCATGAAAATAGCGGAGGATGACGTTCGTTACTATGTATTATTACAAACAACAGCGCGGCGTTTTGGGCTAGTCGCTAATCACTTATCGTTTGTCGATTTGCAGCACAGTATCCTATTTTCTGCTTTGCCTATGTGCATGCGAGTTCCCAATGGTTGTGTTTCACATGTTGCTTTTCATGACGATGGATTACTCTGCGCCAGTTCAGCAGAGGCACTGTATGCCATATCAGAGAACATCACATGAGTGCTACCGCATGGTTATTAACCTTAAATGATGGTGTTCGCGTGGCATTGGGCAGCCATTGGATTCGTGAAGTGATTGGCGAGCATGAACGCGCATCATACAGCACGTTTACTGTTCCTTTAATGCCTAATTATTGCCATCAATTAATGCATTGGCGCAATCTGTTGATTCCTGTTTTGCAACTTGAAGGGCTTGTTGGAAAAACACCGCCTGCGCTTGCTCGTTACCATGTCGTGGTTGCCATTTCGCCGTTAGAAGGTGATAAAAACTTGCATTACGGCGTGATCGTTTGCAGTGCGCTACCGATGCAAGTCACGCTGCAAGATAACGAGCTTGTGGATTATCCTCAGCCTGTTTGGGCAGACTATGCATGCTCATGTTTTATCTATCAAGAGGATGCGGTTCCCATTCTTGATACGACAAAGATCTTTAATATATTTGCCAATTGAAGCGGCGTTGTTATGCTGCCGCCGCTTAGGTGAGACCTTATACGGGCCCATGGCGCAATTGGTTAGCGCTACCGGCTCATAACCGGTTGGTTCCAGGTTCGAGTCCTGGTGGGCCCACCATATCAATGCACCTGCTCCCCATCGTGGTAGCAGGTGAAAACCTTGGAGTTACCATGGAAGAAGTGCTAAATCAAATTGATCATGTTGTGAAAAACAATGATGTAGTTTTGTTTATGAAAGGTACGCCTGATTTTCCACAATGTGGATTTTCGCAGCGTGTAGCTGCAATTCTTGCCGCTTCTTGCCCAACGTATACGGCTGTAAATGTATTGTTGGATGATCATATTCGTGAAGGCATTAAGCAATATGGCGATTGGCCAACGATTCCACAGTTGTATATCAACGGTGAATTTGTTGGTGGTTGCGATATTGTGACCGAGTTGCATGAAAGTGGTGAATTAACAAGTTTGTTGCCTAAAGCATCATCTGACGTTTAAAATTTTGTCTTTTTGACAATCGCTATCAAGCGGTGTAACTGCCACTGTTTGATTGCTTTTTTGACTATGTGTGATGATACCATGCATGCATAGTATTTTGGCTTGGGGCCAAAAGCGGTTGATTTATTTGGAGGTATTACTCTATGCAACTATCCATTACTGGCCATCATGTAGATTTAACGGATGCCTTAAAACAACATGTTGAAGAAAAGCTTCAACACCTGAAACATTCGTTTGACCATGTGGTAGACGTTCATGTGGTGATTTCGGTAGAAAAATACCGTCACCGTTGTGAAATTAATATGCAAGTTAGTGGCATTAATATTCATGCCAGCAAAGAAACCGAAGACATGTATGCTTCGATTGATGGCGTGGTTGGTAAGTTAAACCGTCAACTGAAACGCTACCGTGGAAAATTACGCAGCCGCACTGCCGACAAAGGCAAAGCAGGTCGTGAAATTGAAGTGGCTCACCGTATATTGGAGAAAAAAAACAGCAATGATGACGCTGGAGACGATTATCAAGCACCGCGCTTTGATGATCATCGCACCATCAATGCTTCTCCTATGTCGGTGGAAGATGCTGTAATGCATATGGAATTAGAAGAAAAACGTGATATTATTTTCTTTACCAATGTTGAGACTGACACCCTTAATGTCTTGTACCGCCGTCAAGATGGTGGTGTAAGCTGGATTGAACCCAAGGTTTAATCATGCCATCTACACTGATCCCGCCTGAACGCATCATTGCATGCTCTAAGGCGGGCAGTAAACGTGCCGTGCTTACTGAGTTGGCAGCATTGCTTCATGCCCTAGACCCTGATCAAGTATTAGAGTCTATCATGGCGCGAGAACAATTAGGTAGCACTGGCATTGGTTATGGGGTTGCCATCCCCCATAGTCGTTTGGCTGACCTTGCAGCCCCTATTCTTGCTTTGGCAAGGCATGAAGAAGGCGTTGATTTTGATTCTATTGATGATCAACCTGCCCATTTGATTGTGATGTTGTTGGTTCCTGATGATGCTGCGGGCAGTCATTTAGAATTACTGGCACGATTAGCAAGATTGTTGCAACAAGATGGTTTTAGAGCAAGTTTGATGGCATGCACGAATGCAGCAGCATTGTCTGACACCTTTGCCAATGAAGGCTTTAACATCTAGTGCTTGCGCCAAGCGTACAAATGGATGAGATTTTAGCGACGCAACAAACATTGTTGAAAATAAGATTAATAACGGGGAAAGAAGGTCTTAGCCGTGTTATTGATCACCCTCGCATTCAAAAGCCTTCCTTAGCTTTTGCTGGCTTTATCGATCATTTAAGCGATTTTCGTTTGCAAGTGATTGGTGAAACCGAATTACACTACCTTGAAACCCGCACTGCTGCGCAACAATCATCAGCCATTAATAACTTTTTTGATTTGCGTGTAGCTGCTGTCATTGTTACCCGCAATGTATCCCCCTCCGATGAAATGATTGCCGCCGCTGAACGAACACAAACACCCTTGTTAGTATCAGAGTTATCATCATCCGAATTTATGATCAGTATGATGCAATACCTTTCTAAACGTTTGGCACCAAAAACAACGCATCATGGTGTTTTTATGGATATTTTCGGTCAAGGTGTGTTGCTGCTTGCGGATAGCGGTATTGGTAAGAGTGAGATTGCCCTAGAACTGATTACCCGAGGGCATCGTTTGATCGCAGATGATGTGGTTGAATTGTTTCGTGAAACTTCCGATACTTTGGTCGGTCGCTGCCCTGAACATTTGCAAGATTACCTCGAAGTTCGTGGGCTGGGGTTTATCAATGTGCGCAAGGTGTTTGGCTCTGCTGCGATTACTCAATCCAAGCGTGTAACATTGGTGGTTCATTGCGTACTTTGGGATGATTTTTCAGAAGAGAACCGCGTAGAAAACAAAGTTAAAGAGATTGAGATTAACGGTGTATTGCTCTCTTCAGTGACCATACCCATACGCCCTGGGCGTTCTATGGCAGTGCTTGTTGAGGTGGCAACGCGCAGTGAATCGATGCGGAAACTTGGTGTGGACGACAATCAAATATTTATTGAACGCATGGATCAACGCATTGCTACACCTGATTAGGAATGTGCATGGAATAACTTAGCCAAATCATGAAAACAAGCCACACAATAATCCCAAGTAGCGGTGTCTTTTGTTTCATTGCCATGCACCCAGCATGTTTTTAGCCCTATTTTTTTAGCAACCCATAAATTATCAGTCATATCATCCACCACCAAGGTTCGTCTTGTCGTGGCTTTTTCTTGTTGTAATAACATGGTGAGTGTTACATGGCATGGCTTGGGTTGGTATTGATTAAAACGAATATCATAAATAGCCGAAAAATGATCAGCAATGCCAAGGGTGTGCAAAATTCTTTCAGCATGTTCCCGTGTACCATTGGTGTGAATAATTTTACGGCAAGATAAATGATGCAATACATGGTTCAAAGCTAAATCTTCTGCCAGTAACTCATGGGCATTAATATCATGCACATCATCCAAGAAGTGTTCGGCATCAATACCATGATGTAGCATAAGCCCACGTAAAGTCGTGCCATAACGCTGCCAATAATCAAAGCGGAGGCGGTTAGCTTCATCTTCAGCAACTTGCACATGCTGTTGAATATAACGATTCATGCGCTCATCCATGCGCTGAAATACGCCGCTATTGGCATTGTACAAGGTGTTATCAAGATCAATAACAGCCAAATCAAAAGGGCTACGTTCCTTTGTATTGATATTGTGCTGCTGTTGTGTCATGGTATAATACCCCTTGAGACTATTGATTATGGCTTGAATGCTAACAGGAATCCTAACCGACATGAAAAAACATCCATTTCGCAGCATGTTGATGATTATATTGTTGTTCATCGTGTTGTTTGCCGCATGGGTTTGGTGGTTGCCTTCTTGGTTGAATCAAAAAATACAGACCAGCCTAAGCAATCAAGGCTTTGTGGTTGAACAATTAACGTGGGATCATATCGGTTGGTACAGCAGCCAAATAAAAACATTGCGCCTTCGCGCTATCAATAACAAGACCGAATGGGATATTACTAACTTAACAGTAAAATACCAACCCACAGCATTATTCAATAATCATTTAGTAGATGTAGAGGTGCATACCACAGCAGTTCATGGCAAATGGTTTCAAGATCCGTATGCCTCAGGAATTGCGCTAGGCTCGCCATTGGCATGGTTAGCCGTTATTCCTTTAGGGCTGATTCAGATTGATGAATGGGATCTATCCCAATACGTAGAGCAAAAACTATTTCGACGTTGGCATGGCAGCATTACCGTAAAACAAGGGCAAGTGGAAGCACGCCTTAGTGAATCAGAAGACTCACTGTTTCGTGGCATGACAGCAGCATTGACTGTTTCGCAGCAAGGTGACATATACGCTTTTATTCAGCTTAATGACAAACCGTTGGCATCGCTGCAAGGGATGTTGCATGAAGTAGGCGACACGGTGCGGCTACAAGCAAGCTTTTCAATGCAAGTAAAACCCATGCTGCAATATTTCCCTGTGATAATAGCAGGCAAACGCCTTAAAGGTGATGGTTTAACATCGGTAGATGTGCGAGCCACGGTGAATAAAGGTATCTACCAAACCTCTAACGCTATCCTGCATAGCCTTGGCATCGAACTTGATTGGCATTTTCAAGGTGCGTTAAAACAAGCAGGTTGGCATAGCAAAGGTAATATAAACGGGCATATTGCATGGCATGACCATAAGGGAATATGGCGTATTGCTGCACCGCAATTCACTGCCAAAGGGGAAAATTGGCGTATGGGGCTGGGTAAGCATCAACTGCAAGGTGGTTTTTATCTTGGTAAGGATGATGCGTATGCCACTTTAGATGCGGCAGCGTTTATGGAATGGGCGACATTGCGTTGGCACGGTGTAATATTGGATGGGGTAAAGTTTCAAAATATAGCCATGCTGCGTAGCTCATGGCTGGGGCGAAGCTCCCCATGGGAGACGCAAATTACGCTGCCGACCCTATTTTGGATGAAACAACGGTTTTCTAGTAAAAGCATGCATCTTTTGCTGCCTGCACCAACTGCCAATCATGCCTTCAATGCAACACTATCTATTCAAGACTTTCAGTGGGATAATACATCCATGCACTTGCCTAAGGGTGATATTACCCTCACCATGCAATGGGACAAAGAATTGCAAGCATCGTTGCATTATGCGCATGACAAGCAACGCCCTTGGCAGTTTGATATGGCATGGCAGCCCAATACAGGCAAAGGCACAATAGATTTTGACCTTGGCTTTAATAAGCCTGAAGTGCGTCTGAAAGAGTGGTTTCCTGCAAGCCGTACAATATTTAAAAAACTCTCGCTGCCGCAGGGGCATATTGCAGCAAAAGGGCGTATATCATTGAATGCAGGATTATGGCAAGGGCGTGGTCGATTGGCATTGAATGATTTGCAAGGAAGCTATACAAAAAAAATATTTAGTGATCTCAATGCTGATGTACCCTTTACATTAAACAGCAATGGTATCCAACTAAGCCAAGCCACGATTCAAGTAGCCGATATTGATGCTGGTATTCCTTTACACAACGTAAAGATCAATTTTGCAGTGGATCATCGTATGGGGCGAACCACGCGGCTAAACATTGCTACATTAGCATTTAACACCCTTGGCGGGCAGGTATGGGCATCGGACATTAACATTGATACAGCAAAACTGAATGACAAAATCGGCAATCCATTTACCGTTCGCGTCAAAAATATCAACATCGCTGAATTAATTGCATTAGAACAACAAAAAAAGATCCAAGCAACGGGCATCTTGGATGGTGTTTTCCCCAGTAACTTTCGCCGTGAAGGGGTGTTTGTTTCACAAGGAACGCTGACGGCACGCGCCCCTGGTGGCATCATTCGATACATTGCCGATGAAGGCGTGCGCGCCATAACGGCACAAAACATGGGGGCAAAACTTGCCTTTCAAGTATTGAATAATTTTCAATACCATCAATTGGATGCCAAGGTAGATTATGATGCCGATGGTAGCTTATTGCTGGGCTTGCATGTAAAAGGGAAGAACCCTGCCTATGATCATGGTCGCCCGATTGAGTTTAATATTCAAGTAAAAGAAAATTTACTGGACTTGCTTCAAAGCCTAAGTATGGCAAATAATATCAGCGATCAAATTGAACAGCGTGTCGATAAAAAGGAGAACCCATGAAGGTAATGGTTGTTGGTGGCGGCGGACGAGAGCATGCATTATGCTGGAGGCTGGATGCATCACCATCGGTAGAGACGGTAATTTGCGCGCCTGGCAACCCTGGTATTGCGGCTGTTGCGCGCTGTGTTGCAGTCGGTGCAGAAGACATCGAAGGGTTGATTGCCCTAGCGATTAAAGAAAACCCTGATTTGGTGGTGGTTGGTCCTGAAGTTGCATTGGTATTGGGTCTTGCTAATCAATTGCGAGCAAAGGGTTTTGCTGTCTTTGGTCCTAATGCCTCGGCGGCAAAATTAGAAGGAAGCAAAGCGTTTTCTAAAGAAATCATGCAGCAAGCAGGTGTGCCTACAGCAGCATTTGAAGTGCATCACGATGCTGATGCGGCAGAGGCATTGATTCGCCGTTGGGGTGCACCCATTGTAATCAAAGCTTCAGGACTTGCCGCAGGCAAAGGCGTGGTGGTTGCCGAAGATATAGCCACTGCCGTCGCTGCCGCACGCGATATGTTATCGGGCAATAGCTTTGGTGATGCAGGCGCAGAAATCGTTATTGAAGAATGCTTGCAAGGTGAAGAAGCCTCATGTTTGTTTATTGTTGCAGGTGATACCATTGTGCCGCTTGCTTCTAGTCAAGATCATAAAGCGCTCAACGAAGGGGATACAGGGCCCAATACGGGCGGCATGGGGGCATATTCGCCTGCACCTTGCGTCAGTGATGATGTGGCAACGATGGTGCT
Organism: uncultured Zetaproteobacteria bacterium; assembly: GCA_964458185.1. Taxonomy (GTDB): domain Bacteria; phylum Pseudomonadota; class Zetaproteobacteria; order Mariprofundales; family Mariprofundaceae; genus AB-137-C09. Next base: position 7,087 of record CAYWFG010000003.1, on the reverse strand, counting down.
TGAAGAAATCGTTCGCCCTGTGATTGCCACATTACAAGCGCGGGGTATTCATTTTGTCGGTGTGCTGTATGCTGGCATCATGCTTTGTGATGATGGCGCCAAGACGCTGGAGTTTAACGTGCGCTTTGGAGACCCTGAATGCCAGCCTTTAATGATGCGTTTGGCATCTGATTTAGGGCAAGTCTTGTTGGCTGCGGCAAGCAATACCCTGCCTGATACGCCACTGCAATGGCACGATGAAGCCGCTTTGTGTGTAGTCGTGGCTTCAGAGGGCTATCCCGCTGCCTTTTCAACTGGGCAGCCTATTGATGGTTTAAATACATTAGAACAAATAGGTGTTACTATCTTTCATGCAGGCACAGCCATGCACGATGGGCAGTTGGTCAACAATGGCGGGCGTGTGTTAGGTGTTACCGCCTTAGGTGCTGATATTGCAACAGCACGCAATCGTGTCTATGAAGCACTCAAACAATTACGCTGGTCAGGGGCTTATTATCGCCGTGATATTGGGCATCGTGCATTAAATAACACTGAAGGATCATGATGAAAAACATTGATGTATTAATTTTAATGGGCAGTAAAACTGACTTGCCCATCATGCAAAAAACCGAGGCGGAATTGGCTGCCTATGGTGTACCCTACCGTACCTTAATTCGTTCAGCGCATCGCATGCCAGAGGCAACGGTTGCAGCCGTTAAAGAAGCTGAAGAAAATGGTTGCACCGTGTTTATCTGTGCTGCTGGCATGGCGGCTCATTTGGCAGGTGTGGTGGCATCGAAAACAGTGTTTCCTGTGATTGGTGTGCCTATTGCCTCTGGCGCACTGGCAGGGCAAGACGCTTTGCATGCGACGGTGATGATGCCGCCGGGGATTCCTGTTGCCACAGTTGCTATCAATGGCGCAAAAAATGCAGCTTTATTGGCAATACAAATGCTAGCCATACACGATATGACGCTGCGTGAAAAATTACAACAGGATCGAGCGCAACAAGCGAACCCTGTCGATTAATTCCCGTTCCTTAGGAGTTTGAATGAGTGGATTCTTTTCACGATTAAAAAAAGGCTTAAGTCGCAGTCGGCAAAATTTAGCGCAGCTTATTCCAGGCAGCAAGGCTAAAAAGTTAACTGAGGCTGCGTGGCAAGACATTGAAGATGGCTTAATTATGGCAGATTGTGGCGCGGGTGTGGCTGATGATTTGGTGCAATATGCACGCAAAGCAAGGCTGCCAGTACGGGAAGCCTTGCATCAAGCGATGGTGAAAAAGCTCATGCCAGCAACCCAAGGCAAACCATTAACCGCGCAGCCCTTGGTACTGTTGGTGATTGGTGTTAATGGCACGGGGAAGACCACCACCATTGGTAAGTTAGCCACCATGTTCCGCCGCCAAGGTAAAAAAGTATTGGTGGGTGCAGGTGATACCTTTCGTGCGGCAGCCGTTGATCAGTTGGCTGTTTGGGTGGAGCGTGCAGGGGCAGATATGGTGCGTCAACATGAAGGCGCAGACCCTGCATCGGTAGCTTTTGATACCGTTCAACGTGGTTATGCCCGTGGCTATGATGTGATCATTATTGATACCGCAGGACGGGTGCAAAACGATCAAGGTTTGATGAACGAATTGGCAAAAGTCCGCCGCGTAATTAGTAAAGCACAACACGATGCGCCGCATGAGGTATGGCACGTATTGGATGGTGGTACAGGGCAAAATGCGATGGTACAAGTCGAGCGTTTTCGTGAAACAGCAGGTACAACAGGTCTTATTATCACCAAGCTTGATGGTACAGCAAAAGGCGGCATTGTATTGCAATTAGCCGACACCTATCAATTACCTATTCGTTATATCGGTGTCGGCGAAACACTGGAAGATTTAATGCCCTTTGATGCCGATGGCTTTATAACAAGTCTTTTACCCGATGATAAATAAATGTAAGGGTAGATTCCACACCTACCCTCGCACCCCTTGAAACACAAGGCAAAAGCCCCTACCTAAACGTCCACTGTGACTTTTTTTATTGGAGAATGTAAATGAACGATCAACAAGCGCGTGATCAACAACAAGGCAAAGAAGAACCTGTTGCCGAAGAAACGAATGCACCCATCAATGCAGAATTATGTGCTGATGTCGTTGATGAAGACGTACAGAGCGATAATCCAGTAGACGATGAATTGGCTGCATTAAAAGATAAATTATTGCGCGCCCAAGCCGAAATGGAAAACTTTCGGCGGCGTACACAAAAAGAAATCGCTGATGCGCGCAAGTTTGCCGTTGAACGGTTTGCCACCAATTTGCTGGATGTGGTTGATAACCTAGAGCGAGCCTTGGATGTAAAAGAAGGCAATGAACAAGGCGTTCGTGATGGCATTCAATTAACCTTGGATGCATGGCATGACGTGATGGAAAAATTTGAGATGAAACGTATTGAATCTATGGGCAAAGCGTTTGACCCCCATCAACACGAAGCATTATCGAAGATGCCTGCCGATGCTGACGAAGGCATCATTATTGCGCAACATTGTGCGGGCTACACCTTGCATGGTCGTTTGATTCGCCCAGCCAAGGTGCTTGTTTCCAGTGGTCCTGCAAGTTGAGTGCGCTTCTTACACTTGACGTGGTTCATGTACACGGCTTGAATCTGCCATTATGAAAAAAATAGCTATGTTGCCTTTGGCAGCGATCATCACCATGAGTTTTACCGCCTGTTCAAGTATGCCAAAAATGTTTTGGTCAACGGATGAAGGCGCAAATGGCAAGGTTATCACACAAAAAACAGTGCAAGCCAAAGTGCGACCCGCTTTAGAAATTCCTCCTGAACTTCGCGGCACAGTAGAAGTTCCCGCATCTGATCAAATTGCAACCAGCAAGAATATTCCTGAACGTTACCGCAAGGCCGTAGCAGGAACCCGCGTAGCATTGGATGCAAAAGTTTATAAAGAATCGACGGGGCGTATTTTTTCTGCTGTGGTGGATGCCATGACAGCTTTGAATTTACCCGTGGCTAGCGTTGATTCTCCAAGCGGCACATTAACCACCGATTGGATTCGTACCGATGCCAACAATGCCAACAGCAATAGCTTTGGCAAAGGCATGAATTTGTTTGGTGGCAAGGCGCGTGCCTTTCGTTACCGATACATTGTTCGCGTATTGCGATTGCAAGAAAAAGATGGCAATGCATCACGCATGACGCGGCTAGAGGTGCGCACTTTAGGGCAGGCATTTATTAGTAATCATTGGGTTAATAAAAAGTTGAAACGCAAGTATGCCGATGATTTATTCACTCGCGTTGAGGAACGATTACCTACCGCGACCCATTGATGACCAATAAGGTAACGATTATTGGTGCAGGACTTGCTGGTTCTGAAGCTGCATGGCAATTAGCTGAGCGTGGAATTGCTGTTCGATTGATGGAAATGCGCCCCCAGCAATTGACGGCAGCACATCAAACAGGTGATTGTGCAGAATTGGTTTGCTCCAATTCATTTCGAGCAGATCACTTGGGCAATGCGGTGGGTTTATTGCATGCTGAAATGCGCATGATGAATTCATTGATTATGCGCATTGCCGATGCCACGCGAATCCCCGCAGGGGGTGCATTGGCTGTGGATCGGAATGAATTTTCCGCCCAAGTGACCAAAGTATTGCAACAGCACCCTCATATTGATTTGATTAATCAAGAAGTCACCGATATTCCTGATCAAGGGTTGGTGTTGTTGGCAACAGGGCCTTTAACTTCTGATGCCTTGTATCAAAGCATTGCCAAGCGAACGGGTGAAACGCAATTAAGCTTTTTTGATGCTATCGCGCCTGTCATTGATGCTGAATCAATCAATATGAATATCGCTTACTGGAAATCCCGTTACGATAAGAATGTCGCCGAGGGTGAAGCAGGTGACTACCTGAATTGCCCGATGAATAAAATGCAGTACGAAGCGTTTATTGATGCCTTGTTGCAAGCAGATAAAGTTACCTTTAAAGATTTTGAAAATATTCCCTTTTTTGAAGGTTGTATGCCCATTGAAGTGATGGCAGAACGTGGGCGAGAAACCCCGCGTTTTGGACCGATGAAACCCGTTGGTTTAGAACACCCAAGAACAGGTGAGGTTTTTCATGCTGTGGTGCAATTGAGGCAAGACAATCGTGCTAAATCATTGATGAATATGGTTGGTTTTCAAACCAAAATGACCTACGGTGAACAGCAACGGGTTTTTCGTACCATTCCAGCGTTAGAATCAGCGGAGTTTTTTCGTTTGGGTTCGTTGCATCGAAACACCTTTATTAAATCCCCTGCCTTGTTGGATTCATTTCTTCGTTTTAAGGCAGAACCACGAATCTTTTTTGCGGGGCAAATGATTGGTGTCGAAGGTTATGTTGAATCTGCTGCCAGTGGCTTGATGGCAGGACGCTTTTTAGCCGCAACAATAAAGGGTCAATCTCCCGTGCTTCCCCCTGAAACAACAGCCCACGGTGGCTTGCTTGGGCATATATCAGGAAGCTTGCCCGATAACTTTCAACCGATGAACATCAACTTTGGTCTGTTGCCATTAGGACCTAAACGCGATGGCAAACGTCGCTTGGGCAAAGCAGAACGACGGATAGCTGTATCAGAACGCGCCCTGCATGCTTTGCAAGCGTGGCTAAATAACAAAACGATTTAAACAAGGAAGAGTCCATGAATATTGGCAAGATGATGAAACAAGCGCAAGAAATGCAATCCCGCATGAAAGAAATGCAAGCAGAATTGGCTACATTAGAAGTAACAGGCGAAGCTGGTGGCGGCATGGTCAAAGTTACCATGAATGGCGAGCATCATGTTAGCCGTGTTAATATCGAAGATGCCCTTTGGGCAGATCAAGATAAAGATATGATTGAAGATCTTGTTGCCGCAGCATGCAATCATGCCACCCAAACCATCAATCAAAAAAGTAAAGAGAAACAAAAAGATATGATGTCAGGCATGCCATTACCACCAGGCTTTAGCTTATAATCATGGCTATTCCAAGAAGGCAATGAAACAACGGATTCTGTGGTAGATGCGGCGCAGTTACGAGAACAATTAGCCAAGCAGCATGTCCGCCTGATTGCAGTGAGTAAATACGCCGAAGATGACGCGGTGGACGCATTGATTCAAACGGGGCAACAAGACTTTGCTGAATCAAGGCCGCAACAACTGCGCGATCGGGCAACATGTTGGCCACAATGCTGCTGGCATATGATTGGTCCTTTGCAAAAAAACAAAGCGAAGTATGTCGCACGTTATGCTGCGATGTGGCACTCATTGTCTGATTTGACTACGGCAGAGGCAGTGGCACGCCATGTTCAGGGGCGACGCTTGCCTGTGTTGATTCAAGTCAATATTTCAGGTGAATCACAAAAGCACGGCATTGATCCAAGCCAGCTTGTTGATTTTTATACCCGAGCCTCTGCAATTAGACCACTGGATATTGTCGGTGTCATGGGCATGGCTGCCCACGGTGGCAATGCGCGTCATGCTTTTCAATGTTTACGTCAGTGTCGTGATGCCTTACCCGCCCGATTGCCAGAGCTTAGCATGGGCATGAGTGGTGATTGGCAAGAAGCCATTGCCGAAGGTGCTACCATGGTGCGCTTAGGTCGAATGTTATTTAGGGAGTCATGATGAAAGGTTTAAAAATCACGTTTATTGGTGCAGGAAACATGGCAGAAGCCTTGGTTGCAGGGCTGATTCATCATGATCATGATGCAAAAAATATTACGGTAATGGATATTAGCTCAGAGCGATTAACAACCATGGAAAAAAAGTTTTCCATCCATACCGAAAAAACCAATAAAGAAGCCATTATTAATGCTGATGTCGTGGTGTTTGCCGTCAAACCGCAACAAATAGCGACCGTGTTAACCGATCTAGGCGTGCTTGTAGACTCAGTAACGGCAATCAGTATTGCCGCAGGAAAATCCATTGCATCGTTGCAACATGACATGACACAAAATCATGCTGCGTGGGTGAGAGTCATGCCCAACACACCCGCTTTACTGGGTGCTGGTATGTCGGTGTTGTTTAGCGAAGCTACGGTCTTACACCGTGATCGAGCGACGTATATTTTTAACTGCGCAGGAAAAACCGCGTGGATCGAAAAAGAATCGATGATGAATGCCGTTACTGCGATTTCTGGCAGTGGTCCTGCTTATTTCTTTTTGCTCACTGAATTGATGCAAGGCGCTGGCGAAACGCTGGGTTTATCGGCAGAGTTAGCAGGAAAATTAGCATCACAAACGGCATTAGGTGCGGGCAAAATGTTAACAGAAAGTGGGCGTTCTGCGGCAACACTGCGTGGGCAAGTAAGCAGCCCTGGCGGTACAACATTGGCAGCCCTTGATTGTATGTTTGAAAAAGGCATTGCAGATGCGGTGCGTTCAGGCGTTCGTGCGGCAGACCGTCGTTCTCGTGAATTGGGCTGATGTATATGATTGGCTATTTGCTGCAAGCCATTGCTGGGCTATTAAGCATGGTGATCAATATTGCTATCTTTGCTATCGTGGCACGCGCCATACTATCGTTTGTTTCACCTGACCCTTACAACCCGATCGTAAAACTTATTTATCAAATCACTGATCCCATGCTGCGTCCTTTTTATCGCTGGATTCCGCCATTCTATGGCATGGATTGGACCCCCATGGTTGTGTTATTTATTTTGTATTTTATAGATACCTTTGCAGTACAGACCATCAGTCGCTTTGCGCTTGGCTTTTTGTGAATGATTGCCCTACGTATTTAACCCTATCTAAAACAGGTGTTTATATTCGTGTTCACGCCCAACCAGCGGCGCGAAAAGAAGGCTTGCGTGGGATTCATGGCGATGCAATCAAACTAGCCGTTCATGCAGCACCACAAGATGGCAAAGCGAATGTTGCGATAGCAGTATTATTGGCTACATTGCTGTGCATTGCAAAGTCAGATGTAAGCATTGTTGCAGGGCATCAGTCGCGCAGCAAACGTTTTTTTATCGAAGGGAACGCTGAAGTGTTAATGAAAGCAATAGAGAACATATTACAACAATAAAGGCTTCCCTTTTAAGACGGGACAAAACAAATGACTAACTGCTCGCAATTGTGTAT
>CAYWFG010000002.1:0-98483 GCA_964458185.1 uncultured Zetaproteobacteria bacterium | reverse complement strand
TCTAACATGCTGTAACCCCTTGATTTTATTGTTGTCCCGTCTTAAAAGGGAAGCCTGTTCATTTTGTCGCCTTTTTATTTCAGGTATGTATCTAGTATTCTCTGTTTTTGTTGCGGTACTTTTTTGATCGTTTCTTGGGCTTGTTTTATTTTTTGTTCCAGCTTTTCTATTTTTAAAACTAAGGATTTTTGTTCGGGTAGTGGGGGGATGGGAATTTGAATACTTTCAAATGTACTTTTTATAATTGCCCCAAATGTTACTCCACTGGCTTTATCTTTTAATTGTTTTATTTCTTGTTGCATTATATAAAATAAATAACCTGAATTTAACTTCTCTTTTACTCTTAGTCCATAACAGGATTGGTTAAAAGTCATTGGAATTTTCAATTGTGCCATTGCACCTACTGTACCTCTTGCCGATATGATAAGATCGTCTTTCTTTAAATATCTTGTACTACTATTTTCTAATCCTTCCTCTGTGATATGTTTTTCAGATGTTTCAACAAATCTATTTCCATTACTAAAATCAGCAACACTTAACCAAGGAATATTCCCATTCCAATATTTAGATTTGTTTGTTTTAGGCGTACCTCCGCTTATTATTTCTATATGATTTGTTAGTTTTTCAGCTATATATTGAGAACTAACTCTCTTAACTTCCTTTTCAATCTCATTTCTCGCCTTATCAATCGTTTCTTGTGCTTGTTTTGTAGTTTGGTCAATAGCTTCGCATTCGGTGACTATTTTTTGTTGGATGGCTTTGGGAGGTAGGGGGATTTTCACTGATTTAACACGATCTATATTTAGATTTTCGACAACTCCGCCACCAGCATTAGCTGAAAATTGTTGTTGAGTTGTCGAGTATGACAATATTTCAAATAGGTAGTTTTTATCTAGCTGCTTATCAAAATTAGTCATAATTAGCCAACCATCATGTACGCACCCATCAATTTTTAAAATATACGGTCTTCCAAAGCTCATTGAGTTAGATAAAATAAAATCATCAGATTTAACAGATCTTGATTTTAATGCACCTTCTTTTGTTATTTTTTCTTCTGCTTTAGTGATATATTTCTCGCCTTGATTTACATCTCCGATTTTTATCCAGTTAACCCCATCCTTTTTAGCCGTTATAAATTTACTAATTGGTCTAGGTGATGCGCCTCTAACAATTGTCATAATATTTTCTAACTTTACTAATTTCCATTGACTTTCAATAACAATATCTTTTTTCGGAGTCAAGGAAAACGCCTTATTAAAATCCTTGCGGCTAAAGTCTAAAACATCCTGTACTTTAGCATAGCTGATTAAGTCTTTGTATTCTAAAAACTCACTTAAATCGTCAGGAGGGTTGCCTAAAAAGTTCTGTTCAATCAGGTGATTTATTTTGCTTTTATCTTGGGTGTTTTTTGGATTAAACAAAGGCGTAATAATATCGTTTACTGTTCTACCAGCCTGATATTTAATGCCTTCGCTACCTTTTGCACTGCTCCATTCATAGCCTAAGAATTTCTTTTGCGCTTTATTGTTGCTTGGACTTTTGATAATCAGGACTTTTTGTGGGTTTTTAAAGGCAAGCATAAAGTAATACACCTTGTCTTTTTCTATTTTCTGTAAATAGGCAATCAGGCGTTTGTTGAGTTCAAGTGCTTGCTCTTGCTTGCTTTTATCTTTAAAAAACTTTTTCTTTTTCAAGTTTTTGATGTCTGTACTGGTATGAAAATCCTGTTTATATTCTGTAAATAATTCTATTTTGAATAATTCATCAAGGGTGTTGATTGTTTCGGTCGTGATCGCAAAGAGTTTAATATACTCATCAAAGGGTAATTCAGTGTGCTGGCAATAGGCTTTGATTAAACCTATGTCTTGGTATTCACTGATGTCATTATTGAGCCGAGCCTTGCCTTCTAGCTGTTCGCTTAGATTGCTATCAAAATAATCATCGACGCGGTTTTGGTAGTGTTCTGCGGGTTCGGGTCTTTTGTCTTTGCGTTTTAAGAAAAGTACCACAGTATTTGTGCCTGTTTTACCAAATGTACCACTGCCTAGCTCAACCAAGGCAATCAGATCAAAGTATTTGAGAATGATTTCACGGGTAGCAATATGCGTTTTGTCAGAATTCGATAAAATACTGGATGGCACAATGATGCCAACCACGCCCCCCCCTGCCATCAGTTGCTTGGCTCGTTCAATAAAAAAACATTGTATAGTGTTGGTGTTAGAATTTATTTCCGTGGTTTCTATCAGTTCATAGTTTTCTTTTTGCCTCTCGTTTAGGTTGAGCAAAAAACCTTCTACGGCAAAGGGGGGGTTAGCGACCAAAACATCAAAACTGGCTGGCTTGATGTCTGCAATATCGCTGAGTGCATCCTTTTCAATAATTTTTATCTGGTCTTGTCCATACATATACGCCGATACTTTTGCAATTTTTGCAAGTCGGTCTTCTTTTTCTATGCCTATAATCTGTTCGTAATAATCGCTAAGGTCGGTTTGTTTGTGTTTTTCAACCAATGGCTTTATCTGATGTGCATATTCGGTTAAAAAATGTCCCGCACCACAGGCAAAATCAATAACGGCTAAAGGCTCTGATGCTTGTTGTATTTTATTCTCAAGTGGTAATGATGCCACAATAAACTTGGTAATGGGCATCGGGGTAAAAAACTGCCCTTCCGATTGTTTGATCGAGTTATCCAGAAAATACTCAAACATATCCCCTAAAAACTGGTTTTGTTCTTTGGTTTTTAGTCTTAATCCCTGCCACATTTGCACCAGTTCGATCAGAACCTTGGTGTTTCTATTGAATAGCCTTTCATTATGAACATTAATTAATGAAAAAGCGTTATTAGAAAAAAACTTTAAATCTCTAAAGTATTTTTGAATTTGTTTTTTGGTGGCATTGTGCTTGTTTTTAACCGTCCAGAATGCGCCATCAATTTGTTCATTGCTGATATACATCACTTCATCTTTTAAAAACTTACGCATGCCAAGTTGATAGAGTTTTTGTAAGCGGTCTATAAAGTCATAATGTGTATCATAAGCCACGCCTTTCCAGTAAAACTCTAAGTTGTTTTTATTTTCTTCTTCATCCACGATTTTAGCAAGAAAAAGATTAACCAGTACCTCAAAAGCAGTTTCCTTTCTGGCAATATTGTGTTGGCGTAATATGGTACGGAAGCGATGGTATTTTCCCTCTTTATCTTTTTCCGTAACGGGGCGTGTATCACTATCCAGTGTGTACTTGTTTTTACCTATTTGATAGGGTTGTATATCTTCTTCAAAGATACCCGTTTCGCTGTATTCAAGTTGATAAGTTTCTTTCCATACCTCAAAACGATTTTTAACATTGCTGGCTTCTTTGTAGGATTTTACTTGTTCGCCAAACGCAATGATTGTTTCATTATCTTTATGTGAGATTATGCGTTGCTCAATCAATAGTTGATTTTCTTTGCTATCAAACTCACTGGCGTAGAGGCATAAAAATGCTGTTTCAGCAATTTGTTGTGCATAAGAGAAAAGTTGACCGCCATCATCAAGGGTGTCTTTCCATGCCTTGTTGAATTCCTTACCGAATGTTTTACACTCAATAATCAATAGGGGTTTCTTTTGTTGATTCTTCACTAAAATATCAGCACGTCCACCACTTGCCCCGTGACCTAGCTTCCATTTTGGTTCTAGTTCTATATGTTCGGGTTTGTAGCCTTTTTCAAGTAGTTTGCATACACATTCAAACACAACCATATTTTCGCTTGATTTAAAATTACAAGTTTGTCTTTCGTTAATTGTAAGACCGTCTGATTCTGGATAGTTCAGTGCTTTTTTTTCAAAATCAACGTTCAAGTAACTTGAGCTTTTTGTGAGAAATTTGCTAAAGACATGATTGTTTTCTTCAAAACTTAAATGTTTCAGAAGTGCTTTAAAATTATTTTCATTAATCATTTAATTTTTATTTCCGTTGAGAACCTATCTGGATTGTCGATTTTAAGCGTATTATTTTATTCAATAGCAACAAGACAAGTGCAATCAACATCGCGAAAGCTAACGGCCATACATACAAGGCATGAATAGGGCGAAATACCCGCTGATCTCGTTCTGTGGGTTCAAGTGCATCAATGCGGCTGTAAATTTTCTGCAAGGCATTGCTATCGCGGGCGCGAAAATACTGCCCACCTGTGGCTTCTGCGATAGCCGTCAATGTTTTTTCATCCAAGTCTGCGGAAGGGTTCACTTGTCTGTTGCCAAAAAATGAGGGAACGACCATCGAATCTGCACCGATGCCAATGGTATAAATGCGAATGCCACTGTCTGCTGCCAAGGCTGCGGTATCTCTGGGTTTTAATTGCCCTGCGGTGTTGACACCATCGGTGAGTAAAATAAGAACTTTTTGCGAGCCTGATTGTTTTTTTAGTCGTTTCACCGCAAGACCAATGGCATCACCAATGGCCGTTTCTTTTCCTGCCAGTCCGATGGCAGATTCTTGCAACAGTGTATTGACTGTTTTACGGTCAAAAGTAAGCGGTGATTGCACGTAAGCTTGCGAACCGAAGAGAATCAAACCAATGCGATCCCCTTCACGTTGACGAATAAATGTGTCCGCGACTGCCTTGGTGGCAGTAAGGCGATCAACAGCGCGACCGTTCAAGGTAAAGTCTTGAATTTGCATGCTGCCCGATAAATCAACGGCAAGCATCAAGTCGCGTCCCTTTAGTGGTAAGTTGATCGGATCAGCAATCCATGCAGGGCGTGCCGTTGCCAGCAGCAATAAACACCAAGCTAAACTTGCCCACACAATGCGCCATTGTCGTTTTTTTCGATGTTGCTGCGGCGCTGCTTTTTTATTATCATGCAAGCGGTAATCATCGGCAAAGGGAATATACAAACTGGCACCATCAGCCTGTTTTGCCGCAGGCAACAAACGGCGAATAAGCCACGGCAGGGGAAGCAATACAAAGACCCAAGGCCAATCAATATATAACATTGATAGATCAACCATAGCGAATCATCACTGCCATCATCCAATCTTCAGCATCAGTTAGCAAACGGTCAATGTCTTGTTGTGATGCTGTTCCTTGAGGTTGATATGGCAAGGTGAGCAACAAGGAAATACACTTACCCTTCCATGCTTGCTTGTGCTGTAAAAACGCTAGCCATGGTTCGCCATGCAACGATGCAAATTCTATACGGGGAAAATACAGCAAACACAAACGCCGTAATAGCTGCGACAATGAAGCACACGCCAACGCTGCATCTTGCTCTGTTTGAAATTGTTGACGAATCATGCTCAATTCATTCAAGACAGTAGTTTGTTGTGCCTCAAGGTGAATTCGCTGTTGTCGCCGTTGCCACCAGCGGGTTAGCAATATGCCAAGCAGCACCAACCCAGCAATAGAAATGGTGATTACGCCCCACCAACCCAACGCCAAGGGCCACCAATCAACTGCGCTTGGCCAATGAATATCGCGCAGTGGTAAAGTTTGCGGGTTCATGATAGCCACCAACCACTGGATTTTAATACTTCTAACGGTGATGCATCGGTCGCCAAGGGCAATAAATGAAAGTTTGTATGTTGGCATATCTGTTGCAGCACAGCTTCTCGCTGGGTAAAATCATGTTGCACCTGCGTTTGTAGCCGCCCATCGGCTGCGTCCATGACAAAATGCTGCACACCATCATGAATGTGGTATTGGTTTGCCTCAGGCAAGTGCTTTTCTAATGGATCATACAACCAACACAATAAACATTGGCAATGACGAGCCAGCCATAATAACTGTTGCTTGCATGCATCATTCAGTCCGCGAAAGTCACTTAGTATGATGACGGTCGTTCCCGGTCTAGCCAATCGCCGCAGCCGCAACAGGCTTTGGTACAAGGCATCAACAGGCGCTTGCATGCCTCGCCCTTGTGACCATACCGATGCATGGCAACAACGATCAAGCCAATGTAATACGGCTTTGTTGCCGCGTGCAGGGCGCATTTCTTCATGCCCATCGGCTGAAAAAATTAACCCGCCCAATCGATCCCCTTTGCTGATGCCTGACCATGCCAGCAATGCTGCCATGTGACTTGCTTGCACTGCTTTTAATCGTCCGCGTGTGGCAAACAACATGGTGGGGCGATAATCCAAGCACAACAATAAAGGGCGTTCCCGTTCTTCTCGAAATAATTTGATGTGGGGCGCGTTTTTTCGCGCTGTAACTTTCCAATCAATGCTGCTGATGGCATCCCCTGCTTGATACATGCGGACTTCATCAAATTCCATGCCTCGCCCTTTCAAGCGTGAATGATGCGCACCGCTTAAACGGGCAGATTGTTGCAGTGGGCGCATACGCAATAAACGTGCTTGCTGTTGCAATGCCGTTAAGCCAGTCAAAGAAATAGATACAACGTCAGCATTCATCAGATAAAAACACTGCTAAGGATTACTTTCGCCAGCTAGCGCACGGACTCTCACCCGATGAATCCCTTCGGGCGATATATCGCGCAATACCAATATAAACAAACGAGAACCATGTGCTGCAACAGGGGTTTGATCCAACCATGCAGAAGGATTCTCGTTGCCATGCTGGGCAATGGCTTCGTTGAGATGCATGGGGAGGATAGAAGGCAACAAAAGAGGCGTTTTTTTAGGGTTGTCAAAGCTGGCTTCAAATTGAGGCAACGGTAAGGGAATCGCTAAGGCATTATCAATCATTCCTTCAATGATTAACACTTGTTTGCCTTCGCTATTTTTTTGCCAACGCATCTGAATACTTTGATGGTCAATAAACCAATCTACATCGCTTGCTGTTTTGCTTAATCCAACCTTTAACAATGCACTGCGCACCGCAGGTTGATGAATCAACGTATCCTTTTTAAACCACACCCCTGCTGCCATCAATAACAATAGAATCAATACAATCCAAGGCCAAATACGGTGCTTCTTCTTTTTTGGCGCAGCAATAACCGGTTCAATAGGTTTGACTATGGGGGGCTTTTTAGCCTTAGTTGATTTTTTCCATGGTAATGACCATCTTTTTTTAACTTTCTTTATAGCCTCTGGTGCTGGGCTGCTATTCTTTTTAGTTCCTCTTTTAGCGCGTCGCCAAGCCAAGAGACGGTTTTTCTTTGGCTGCGTTGTTGCGCTAGCCGTTGATTCAGAGGTAATAGAAGAAACACTGGGATTGTTGTTCACAACAGGCTTAGGGTTGGATGCAGATGAGTCTTTAAGGTGTTCTTCTAAACTGGGGGTGCTTGATGGTACTTCAACGTCAGGGATGTCATCATCACCCAAATCATCAATAGTGAGTAAATTATCATCATTCCATGATAAATCATCTTCAAAGGACTTGTATTTCGCATCAATGGATTTTATTTTTTCATCCAGTGATACTTTTCTTTCTGGTTTATCGGGTTCGCTAGCGGGTGGTGGTGGTGCTTCAACCTCGGGTTCTTCTTTAACCTTAGAAGGCGGCGCAGAAACAGCACCATGAACATCAACGTAAAATTCATGATTGCACCGAAAACAAGTGCATAATGCGCCTGCGGTGGTCAGTTGTAGCGTGTATTTAGTCTGGCAAGAAGGGCAACGAATTAACATTAGGGATGCATCATAGTGACAGTCATCAAAGGTGCAAGCAACACGATGGATTGAATCATACATGACCACCTTCACCATTTCAGTTACCATGCGTCGCGCCTTTTTGGGCGTGGTTGTTTTAAGGAATGGGTTAATGTTATCTAATATTCGTGAACATGTATCGCCTAGGCATGCAGGACTGCTGGGTCTTTGTGTTTTGGCGTGGGTCTATATGGCTCTTTTTCGTTATGATTTGTATGGTATTGAAGAGGCGGCAGCACGCGCATTGCTGATTAACTGGTCAATTATTCATCAGGTTGCCAGCCCTATTGCCTTGTTTGGTGTGCCAGATATGCGTGGCTTTTTCTTTGTCTTGCTTGACCTGCATTGGGCAGGAAGCTTGATCGCTGCCAAGGTGTTTACCATGTTGGTATTGTTTGCCACGACGTTGTTACTGTACCGCTGGGGTGAACGTACCCACGGTGCTGAATCAACCATGATTGCTTGTGGCTTATTGCTATTGTTACCCATCAGCATCATGCAGACTGACGCTGTTGGCGGTGGTGTTTATTTATTGATGGCACTATTGGTGATCGCTTGGTTAAATAAAAACATTCAAGCGGCTGAGTTTCATTTGCCAGGGCAAATTTTCTTGCAAGGCGTATTGATTGCTTTTGCTATCAGCATTCATGCTATGGGGCTAGCTGCCGCATTGGTGTTAGCTGTGTTGTGGTTTTTTGATTCGGATGTATTGCCAAAAAAACGTCGCAATGTATTGATTGCTATTGCTATTTCAGTAACAATCCCGTTGTTATTGCGCATGGGTTGGCCTGATTTTGAAGGCATGACAATGGATTTTCTGCCTTTTGTCTCCACGGCATTTTTAGGTCCTGACTTATTGCCAGTGGCGATGAGTACACGCACAGGCGTAGGACTGATTGCTGCCGTGCTTTTAGCGGCAACTTTTATTGCGCATGCCATGAGACGAACCTCTGACCCTTTCTCACTCTTTTTAATGGTGGGACTCATCGTTGGTAGTTTTCATATCAATGCTGTATGGTTGTTTATGGCTGTTGTCACCTTGTTGTATCTGGGTGCGCCAGTATTGATTGATATGAACCAACACTTTGGCTGGCAAGGCATTGTTGGACAGCGTGGTGCGGTATTGTTGCTTGTCTTTGTGACTGCCACGATGGCGATGATTTCAGACCGTCATTACCGCATGATTGAACAACAACATTTGCTTACTGAAACAGATCAATTAATTGCCAAATTAACGACTGAAACGGGCAATAAAAACCATCGCTTCCTTGCTGCCAGTGAATGGCCAGCGCGAACCATGCTGGCGGTTAAACGTGATGTGTTTCCGCTCCCCTACGGTCGTGAAGGCGATGATCCTCAAGTGTTTTTGCAACGAATCCAAGGGGTCACGCATTTTATTTTTGACCCAACAAAAGCCATCAACAAAGGGCTTGTGCGTCAGTTCTCTGCATTAAATCCTTATTATGAAACGATTGCTTTATCACACAATGGGGTGATTTTAAAAGCAAGAGACCCTCAAGAATCAACGAATTAACCACCATGCATACACTGATCGTTTACCACTCAGACTACGACCATACCATGCATATTGCCCAAGCTGTTACAGCGGGTATTGCAGCAGCAGGTCAAACCAACGATGTTATCAATCATCAATTGGTTGAGCAATTGGATGTGGATGATTTAAGACGCGCCGATGTGATTGTTTTTGGTACACCTGTACACATGGGGTCGATGGCATGGCAGATGAAAAAATTTCTTGATGCTACCTCAAACTTATGGATGGAAGCCGCTTTAGAGGGCAAAGTAGCGGCAGCATTTGTTACTTGCGGTGGTTTTGGCGGTGGCGGCGGCGGGGCAGAACATAGCCTCATTGGTTTGCATTCTCACGCGCTGCAACATGGCATGTTGGTGGTGGGTTTTCCTAAAACCTTGGCAGGCTTTGCTGATGCGGGCTTGCAATGGGGCTTATGCGTTCGCACTGGCAACCATGAAGGCATGCCAACCGCTATTAACGATAAACAATTATTGGCAGCACGCAGTTATGGCTCCCATGTACGCGAAACAGCGGGGCGTATCTTGGATGATTAAATCCTCGCCTGAAAGCCCCGACTACGGCCCGCTTTCTCCCCCCATTGCTGCACCGCAACAGGCGATTCAACTGCCCACCTCCGGCGAGGAAATGGCTGCCTTAGGTTGGGATCAATGCGATGTGATTATCGTGACAGGCGATGCTTATGTCGATCATCCCAGCTTTGGCATGGCAGTGATTGGGCGGGTGTTGCAGGCACAAGGTTTTCGTGTCGGTATTATTTCACAGCCTGATTGGCGTTCAGCGGCAGGCTTTCGGGTGCTGGGTGCACCGCGATTATTTTGGGGTGTAACTTCAGGCAATATGGATTCGATGGTCAATCGCTATACCGCCGAACGCCGTATTCGCTCGGATGATGCTTACACACCAAAAAAAGAAGCGGGGAAACGCCCCGACCGTGCTGTCACGGTGTATGCCCAACGTTGCCGTGAAGCTTTTAAGGGAATCCCCGTCATATTAGGTGGCATTGAAGCAAGTTTGCGCCGTGTTGCGCATTATGATTATTGGTCAGACCGTGTTCGCCGCTCGGTGCTGATGGATGCCAAAGCAGATATATTGGTTTATGGTAACGGTGAACGGCAGGTGGTAGAAATTGCACACCGTTTGGCTGCGAGTGAACCGATTCGCGCCCTGCGAGACATTCGAGGCACAGCCGTGATGTGTGCCAGCATTGCTGAAGGTTGGACAGAAATGGATCAACAAGTGGTAGATTCAACCCATACCGTGACAGCAAAAGCACCGCATACACGGCATGTATTGCGTATGCCATCGTATGAGGCAGTAGTAGATGATCGTGTGTTGTATGCCCATGCCTCACGATTATTGCACCTAGAAACCAACCCCGGCAACGCCCGTGCTTTGATTCAACAGCATGGCACTAGGCAGGTTTGGGTGAACCCGCCTGCCTTTCCTCTGAATACAAAAGAATTGGATGCCGTGTTTGATTTGCCTTATTCCCGTGTGCCGCATCGTCAATATGGTTCTCCCAAAGAAGCGGCTATTCCTGCTTACGACATGATTAAACATTCAGTCAACATCATGCGTGGTTGTTTTGGTGGCTGTACGTTTTGTTCAATCACGGAGCATGAAGGACGGATTATTCAAAGCAGGTCGGAAGACTCTATTGCCCGCGAAGTCACTGAAATTCGCAAAATATCCCCCAGTTTCACAGGAACTATCTCTGACCTTGGTGGTCCTACGGCAAACATGTACCGTTTGGGCTGTATCTCGCCTGACATTGAAGCCGCCTGTCGCAAGCCTTCTTGTGTTTTCCCTGATATTTGCAGCAACCTAAACACCGATCACCAACCGTTGATCCATCTTTATCGTCGCATTCGTTCGTTAAAAGGTATCAAACGTGTCTTGATTGCATCGGGTGTGCGTTATGATTTGGCTGTAAAGTCACCTGATTATGTCCGTGAATTGGTGACACATCATGTCGGCGGGTATTTAAAAATTGCCCCCGAGCACACCGAGTCTGCGCCACTGGCTAAAATGATGAAGCCAGCCATTGCCAGTTATGATCATTTCAAACGAATGTTTGAGCGTTTTTCTAAGGAAGCTGGGAAAAAGCAATACCTTATTCCGTATTTTATCGCGGCACACCCCGCCACCTCCGATCAAGATATGTTACAGTTAGCATTGTGGCTAAAAAAGAATGGCTACAAAGCCGATCAAGTCCAAGCCTTTTTACCCTCGCCCATGTCCACAGCTACAGCGATGTACCACAGCGGACGCAACCCGTTGCGGCGTATCAGCCGCAGCAAAAAAGGCTATACTGAACAGGTATTCACTGCCAAACGAAAGAAACAACGCGATTTGCACAAGGCGTTTTTACGTTACCATGACCCTGCTAACTGGGCTATTCTTCGCGCAGCCCTGCTGGCTATGGGGCGAGGTGATTTGATTGGCTCTGCTGCGCATCAACTGGTTCCTAGCGACAACAAATATCTACCCGAAAAAAAACAGCACCGTCCTTTTCGTACAGACCATCGCCGCCGTCGTTAATTGATGCGCTTGTTTATTACGGGTTCAGATACAGATGTGGGGAAGACATGGGTAACGATTCAGCTTATTCAACGCTTGCAAGCAGAACATCAACATGCATTGGCAATCAAGCCTGTGGTAAGTGGCTATCAAGTTGATGACCAATACGGTGATGTACAACGTTTATTGCGTGCGCAATCGTTGCATGATGTCAATGCAATTAATCATTACCGTTTCAGTGAGCCTGCTGCCCCTTCCATCGCTGCTGCCAGCGAGAAAAAACATATTTCTATGCCATCATTACTGGATTGGTGCAATCATGCATTAATGGCTATTGACTATGGTATTATCGAAGGCGTGGGGGGGCTAATGGTACCACTGAATGATGATGTGTTGGTGTTGGATTGGATGCAGGCATTGTCACTAACCCATATTTTATTGTGCGTGGAATGGAAGTTAGGCTGTATTAATCAAGCATTATTAAGTATCGAAGCTTTGCAACAGAGGGGGATGACCCCTGATTGGTTGCTACTGAATGCTCGTATGCCAATTAAGGATCAGCGACATGCGGATGCCATGAGCGAAGAAATCCGTCGGCGGCTGCCTAAGAAAACGTGTTTGTTGCATGCTACGAAAGATGATTGTGTGGCGTTAGATGTATTAGGCAACTCGCAATAAATAATATACCAAACTCACTTGTCTTTTTATTCATCTTCAGCGTTGCAGCAACAGTCACATAGAACAACTATGCGCCTATTGCTGCGCCTTGAAGATAAATAAAAATTCTGCGCGATTTTGGTATATTATTTATTGCGAGTTACCTTAGATGAATTCTTACTTACCCAGTTACTCGTTGATAAAAACAATGGCTAAGCAACGGCTGATGAGATTTAAAATGACGTTCAATAATGCGATCAATCACGACTTCATCCAACGCTGCATACCATACTCCCTCAGGGTAGACGACCATGATCGGGCCTTGGGTGCAGATGCCTAAACAGCCTGCCCTATTGACCCGAACATGATTGCTGCCTTGATCCAGCCCTTCTTCTTGTAACCGCGCTCGCAGGTATTTAACCAAGTTGAGTCCTGTAGTGCAGTTTTTGCCTGCGCATAGCAAGGCATGATAACGGTAGGGCGCAATAGCAGGCAGTGTATTCATACCGAAACTGCGCCTTTGATGTGTGGATGCGCTTCATAATCAAGCATCAAAAAATCTTCAAAGCGGTAATCAAATAAATCCTTTGCTTTGCGTGTGATCTGCAATGTCGGTAAGGCGTAGGGCTGACGCTGGAGTTGCTGCTTTGCTTGTACAATATGGTTTTTATACAGGTGAGTGTCACCCCCTGTCCAAATAAACTCATGGGCAGGCAGGTCACACTGTTGGGCAACCATAGCTAGCAATAATGCATAACTGGCAATATTAAAAGGAAGCCCCAAAAAAACATCGCAACTGCGCTGGTATAATTGCAATGAAAGTCCTTGCCGTGAGACAAAGAACTGAAACAAAAGGTGACAAGGTGGCAGTGCCATCTGCGGTACATCCGCCACATTCCATGCCGATACAATCATGCGGCGACTGTTGGGTGTGGCTTTGATTTGTTCTACCACTTGCTGGATTTGATCAATGCCACCACCGTCAGCGGTTGGCCATGCTCGCCATTGATGACCATAAACAGGACCTAAATCTCCCTGTTCATCTGCCCATTCATCCCAAATTCTCACCTTGTTTTCTTTTAAATACGCAATATTGGTATTGCCGCTAAGAAACCATAATAGTTCATGAATAATGGAACGCAGGTGCAGCTTTTTGGTGGTCAGCAAAGGAAACCCTTGCCGCAGATCAAAACGCATTTGATAACCAAAAACCGCACGGGTTCCTGTTCCTGTACGGTCATCACGGTCTTCGCCATGATCCAAGATATGTTGCATCAATGTTAAATAAGGTTGCATGGTGGCTCGCTGAAAAAAGAGTTTATAATTATTATGCTATGGTAATATGGTCGGCTCTTTCATGCAAACAGTAACTAAAAAGACTTGCAATTTTTCGCTTCTCGCTACAATGATGCAGATGGATTCTTATCGCATTAATCATGCTCGGGTTGGTCGGGCTTTTTCTTCTTCTGCTGTTTCATACGATGAACATGCCGTCTTGCAACGCGAGATAGGCACGCGCTTGCTAGCGCATATCACCTGTAGCAAAATAGTACCGTCACGTATTCTTGATATTGGTTGCGGCACGGGTTATTTCACCCGTTTGCTGGATCAACATTACAAAAAAGCACATATCACTGCGGTGGATATTGCAGAGGGCATGTTGCAATATGCACGCACCCATCGGGGGATGCGCATGCCTTGGCATGGTAAACGCTATCATGCTGCTGCCGATGGCTGCGCCTTGCCTTTTGCTGATGGTTCATTTGACTTGGTTTGCTCCAACCTTGCCTTACAATGGATTGCCGACCCTGCCTTGATGCTGGGCGAAATGCGCCGTGTGCTTGCACCTGATGGTTTGATGGTATTTAGTACCTTTGGTCGTCGAACCTTATCGGAGCTGCGCCATACATTGGCTCACATAGAACGGCGGCAAGGTGGTCTCGTTGTTGCCTTCCCTGATGTCGTTGCTATGGGTAATGCCTTGGCAGGATTATCGGTAGAAGTACCCGTGGTCGATTCTGATTTATTTACTTTAACGTACCCCAATACGATGGCGTTGGTGCGCGAACTCAAAGGGCTAGGCGCATCATCTGCTGCCATCGAAGGGCGACCTGCTGGTTTGTATGGTCGTCGTTTACTGCGTGAGTTAACGGCGTATTATGAGGCGAACTATGCCGATGGTGATGGTCGTGTTCACGCCAGTTTTGAGGCATTGTATGCACAAGCATGGTTCAAAAAAGCACCTTTTAACGTCGATATTCCTATTCATTTAGATGGCTAGCTAACCATGTTGCCGCCGCTCTTGTTTCCCACGTTGGCTTGGGTGGCAGGGTGCGCGGTGGCACAGGTGGCGTGGATTTCTTTTACGGCTGAAGCATGGCTGATGATTGCGCTATTGTTGGGCTTGTTGTTTCGCCCATGGCAGGGGCGCATCGTATTGGGGTGGATGCTGCTTGCCATGATTTGGAGTACAGTTTGTTTTGTCTATGATGCAAGTATGATGCATATCAACCCCGAATGGTTGCAATCACCGCAAACATTAACGGGGACGATCATTCATCAACAAATGCATGCAGGCATGCGTCGTCTTCGTTTGGATGATGTGATCATTCATCAAACACACCATGACGTTGCCATGCGTGGGCGGGTGGATGTTTACCAATGGGGGCGCAGCACAAGCTTTTCTCAGGGCGACCGCGTGCGCCTCTCTGCCCGTTTGCGTCTGCCGAACAATCATGCCAACCCAGCAGGGTTTGATTACCTTAATTATTGCCGCAAACAACATATTGCACTCACAGGTGGGGTGCGCGGAACGATCGTACTAAAACAAGAAAATCGCAATCCATTTAACACACTGCGGCAACGTATTCGTGATAATCTACCGACAGAAGCTTCCCGCGCTGGGGTGTTGCAAGCCTTGTTGTTAGCTGACCGTAGTCTTATTCCTGTTGCGGTGCAAGATGCTTTTGCTGCCAGTGGTGCTGCCCATTTGTTGGCTATTTCTGGTTTGCATATTGGCATGGTTGCAGGCTGGGCAGCGATCTGTGTATGGTGGCTTTGTTGCCGACGTGAGGCATGGATTATTGCCGTTTCGGTGCGCCGCATGGCTTTGCTTGGCGGCGTGCTTTGCGCCATTGCCTATGCCACGTTGGCAGGCTGGCCACTCCCTGCGCAACGGGCGGTATTGATGCTCATCGGTGCTATGTGTGCATGGTGGTGGCGATTGCGTTACCCACCACTTAATGTGTTGTGTTTGGCATTGATCGGTATTTTACTGTGGGATCCTTCCTCGGTGTTGTCGATGTCGTTGTGGTTATCATTTATTGCCACGGCATCGTTATTGTTGGTGATGTTACGGCAACCTTCACAAGCTGTCGGTATGGCGCGTGGTGTGGGTTATCTTCGTGCGCTTTTGTGGGTTTCTATGGTTGCCAGTTTGGCAACGCTACCGTTGATTGTTGATGGTTTTGGACGGTTGCCTGTGTGGTCGTTGCTTGCCAATGTATTGCTTGTGCCACTCTATGGTCTTTGGGTTTTACCTGTCGCCTTGCTGGGTGTGATTTGTACCATGCTGGGTGGCAATATTGCGGCACAGTTGATGTTTACCTTGGCGGGGGAAGGCGTGGCATGGGGCAATGCTTTATTGCAGATGCTGCTTGCCACGCCTGTGGGGAATATGTGGGTGAGTGGCGTGCCATTGTGGCTTTCTCTTGCCTATGCCTTGGGTATGATAATGGCAACGGTATCGTTTTCTCGTCAACACACGACAAGGGCAGCGATCACAGCGGTGGTTACATTGCTGCTGTATGTATTGTGGGTTATCCCTGAACGTCCCGCGACTGCCATGCAATGGGTGAATTGGGATGTGGGGCAAGGGGCTGCGAGTACCATCATGCAGGCGGATGGCAGTGTTTTCCAGATGGATGCACCGGGGCGACGAGGCTCTCGCTTTAATGGTGGTACAACGGTGGCAGCAGGCTTGCGAGCCATGGGACTGGTACATATTGATATATTGTGTATCAGTCACGCCCAGTCCGATCATGCAGGTGGCGTGTTGCGTTTGTTGGCATCGTTGCGTTCGGTGCATACCTTATGCCTTGCCGATGTGCCTGCCAACCGCGACTGGCAACCCATGCAAACAGCCATCACACAGGTAAAAGCACAAGGCGGAAAAATTTTGTGGTTGCAACGAGGCGATAAATTTTCGCTGGGTGCATTGCATATGGATGTATTGTGGCCACCTGCCCATTACGCGCCTAAAAACACCAACAATACTTCATTGGTCTTATCCATCACCCTGCCTGATGGTCAACGCATGTTGATGGGCGGGGATATGGAAGGGATGGTCGAGCGTGCCTTGCTACAAACAGAATTATCACCCCACACATGGATGCTGATGCCACACCATGGTAGCCGAACATCCAGCCATGTTTCTCTGCTGGCTGCACTACAACCCAAAGTCGTTGTGGCACAAACAGGGCTGCATAATCAATGGCATTTCCCCTTGCCTGATATTGTTGAACGCTACCGCCAGATAGGGGCGCATATTGATAATACTGCTGCTGGTGCAGTGATCTACAGATGGGATGATGATGGTGTTTCTCGTCGGCAATGGGTGTTACCAAATCACGAAAAACACACGACTGCATTGCAGTGGGTGACAAGCATCCTATAATCGGCGCACCGACGGAGGATTTAACGTGTACGAGTTTATTACACAGGGTGGCATTGTCATGTACATCTTGTTGGCTATTTCTATTGTTGCTATGGCAATTGTATTTGAACGCAGTTGGAGTTTGCGCCGCTCCACCGTGCTTCCTGTGAAGCAGATTGCCGAAATTGAGCAGGCAGTAAAAGCAGGTGATGTTAATCAGGCAATGACCTTATGCAGCAAAAACAGCACGGCCATGAGCCGTATTATTTGGGTTGCACTGCAAAAGCGAGGCGTGCGCCGCTCTGTATTAAAAGAGGTTTTAGAAGAAACAGGGCGACAAGAAGTTGCCACGTTAGAGCGTTTTATCGGGGTGCTTGGCGTGATTGCGGCTATCTCGCCATTGCTTGGTTTGCTGGGTACAGTGATTGGTATGATTGAAGTGTTTCGTGTGATTTCTATTGAAGGCGTGGGTAAAGCGGACGTACTTGCAGGCGGTATTTCGATTGCATTGAACACCACGGCAGCGGGCTTATCGGTGGCGATTCCTGCTTTGGTGGCTTACCGCTTTTTTGAATCTCGCGTCGATCATTTTGTCATTGAAATTGAACATCAAGCGTTACACTTTGTTGATTTATTGCGCGGTGAGCTTGAATGAACCTTCGTAAACGCCGCCGTGATCCGTTACTGGTGGATATTACACCGCTGATTGATGTGGTGTTTTTGATGTTGATTTTCTTCATGATCTCTACCAGCTTCAGTGTATCCAACACATTAAAGCTAGATTTACCCGCCAGTCATGCCACGCAAGAGAATAAAAAAGCCAATGAAGTGAATATCAGCATCAATAAGGAAGGGCAGATTTATGTGCAAAATGAACCCGTCAAAGATGGTGATGTGCGCCGCCGAATTTTAAACATCAGCAAAGGCGACCCCAACACACAAGTGCTACTACAAGCCGATGGCGCAACCCAACATAAACGGGTAATTTATGTGCTAGACACCCTGCGTGAGTTGGGTATGGGTAAAATTGGCATTGCTACTGTACCGATTGAGTGAGATATTTATGAAACAACATGCATCAATAAAACCTGCAATATATTTTGCAACACATACAACGGAAGTCTTGCACGCATTGGCCGAGGGGCATTCGCCTTATATCATTACTGAAAACGGTAAAGAAACGGCAATTATTCAACACATTGACGCATACAAAAAGATACAAAAAACATTGGCACTGTTAAAAATCTTAGCGTTGGGAGAAAAAGATATTGCAGAAGGAAGAACGACTTCAGATAGCGATGTTTTTTTAGATGCTGAAGCCATGTTGAATGCTTCCAAAGCGTGAAAAAATATGCTGTTCGTTATACCGATGATGCCAAAGCTGACATCTTTGAGATCACAGCATTTTTGTTAAAGCAAGAGTCCATACCACGAGTGCGCTATACCCTTAAAAAGCTACGTCAATTATCAAATAGCCTAATAACACTGCCTTACCGTGGTCATATTCCAGCGGAACTGATGGAGTTTGGTAGCTGTAAATTTCTTGAGATTCACTTTAAATCATACCGTATGATTTATCAGGTTATTAAAAATCAGGTGTTTATTCATTGTGTTTATGATGGACGAAGAAATACACAGAAGTTAATTGAGCAACGTTTATTACAAAAAAGTCATAATATAACCCCATGAAAATCGTACAAAAATTCGGCGGTACGTCGATGAATGGCATTGCTCGAATCAAAGCGACGGCTAAAATTATTGATGATGAATACCAACGCGGGCATCAATTGGCAGTGGTGGTTTCTGCCATGTCGGGTGAAACCAGCCGCATGGATGCCTTAAGCAAGGCGATCAGCGACACCCCCGATGCACGCGAAGTCGATGTGTTGCTGGCAACAGGCGAACAAGCCAGTGCAGCATTGCTAGCGATGGAACTAAAACGCCTTGGTGTGGATGCTTTTTCACTCACAGGGGCGCAAGCGGGGCTGCGTACAGATGCGCAATTTGGGCGCGCTAAAATTAATACCGTTGATGCAGAGCATCTTATCACTGCGATGGCAGCAAAAAAAGTCCCTGTGATTGCAGGGTTCCAAGGCTGCGATGCGGCAGGGAATACTACCACCTTAGGGCGTGGTGGTTCAGATACATCCGCTGTTGCTATTGCCATTGCTGTGCAAGCCGATGTGTGTGATATTTATACCGATGTGGATGGTATTTATACCACTGACCCCCGCATTGTTGCCACAGCAAAAAAAATTAAATGTATCAGCTACGAAGAAATGCTTGAGTTTGCATCGTTGGGTGCAAAAGTATTGCAAACACGCAGTGTCGGTCTTGCGATGAAGCATGACATGCCCATTCATTTGCGATCAAGCTTTGATAATGTTATCGGCAGCATGGTTTGCAAAGAGGATAAAAATATGGAAACAGCTTGTGTTACGGGTGTACCCTTTAACCGCGATGAAGCAAAAATAACCTTACAAGGAATCCCCGATCAACCAGGGATTGCCGCTGGTATTTTTGCACCTGTTGCCGAAGCGGGGATCAATGTTGATGTGATTGTGCAAAACATCAGTGATCATGGCTTAACGGATATTACCTTCACCGTCACACGGGCTGATTATGCCAAAACCATGACCATGATGCATCAACATTGTCTGGATATGAAGGCAAAGCAAGTGTTTGGTTCAAACGATGTGGCAAAGGTTTCTATCATCGGGGTTGGCATGAAGTCGCATGCAGGTGTTGCCCAAACGATGTTTCAAACCTTGGCAAAAGCAGGCATTAATATCGAAATGATTACCACCAGTGAAATCAAAGTGACCGTTGTTATTGAAGAAGCTGATGTGGATCGAGCGGTCAATTTATTGCATACGGCATTTGATTTGGATACCCCTGTTTCATGAGTGTTCGACGCATTCTCATTTACCCTGATCCCTTGCTGGCAAAGGTCGCTAAGCCTGTAGCTTTCCCTTTGGCTGATGATGTAACGACCCTTATTCAAGACATGGTAGAAACCATGTACGATGCACCAGGGGTGGGGCTTGCTGCGCCCCAAGTGGGTGTACCATTGCGGCTTGCCATCACCGATACCATTTGGCGCAACGAAGAAAATAAAAAAACGGATACCCGTGAACTTCATGTATGGATTAACCCTACGATTGTGTGGCGAAGCGAAACAACGACCCCCTTTGAAGAAGGCTGTCTCTCTGTACCTGAAACTTACGAAGAAGTAACGCGCCCGATTGCTGTTCGTGTTCGCTGGTATGATGAACAAGGCAAGCAACATGAACGTGATTTTGATGGTTTTATGGCAACCGCATTGCAGCATGAGTTAGATCATTTGGATGGTCGTTTGTTTGTTGATTATTTATCGCCGCTTAAACGCCGCATGATTGCCAAGCGCATGCAAAAGCATTTTATCGAATGAACATTGTTTTTGCAGGAACCCCCACCTTTGCTGCGACTTGTTTGCAGACATTATTAGATAACCCTGCTGTTCATGTTGTTGGGGTCATGACCCAACCCGACCGCAAGGCAGGGCGTGGCATGAAGCTGATGCCATCGGCAGTTAAGCGTATTGCCATAGCCAATCAATTAGATTGTATCACGCCGCATACATTAAAAGACAATGATGAAGCATTGGCATGGTTGCAACAAAAAGAAGCTGATTTTTTAGTCGTGGTGGCTTACGGCATGATTTTACCACCTGCATGGCTTGCTGCAGTGCGCATTGCTCCTATTAATGTTCATGCCTCATTATTGCCTCGATGGCGTGGGGCAGCCCCCATTGAACGGGCAATGTTGGCAGGAGATGCCCATACTGGGGTATGCATCATGCGCATGGAAGAAGGACTGGATACAGGCCCTATTTATTGTACTGTCACGATTCCTATTGAGGGAGATACCGTAGGCGTAGATTTATGGTTGCAGTTGGCTGATGCAGGGGCAAGTTTGTTGTCTGTTGCCCTTAATGATATTATGCATCAAGAAATGTGTGCCATGCAACAATCGTCACAAGGCATTAACTACGCAAAAAAAATCACTGTCGATGATCGCTATATTGATTGGCAACAATCAGCCCAGATGATTGATCGCATGGTGCGTTGTTTCACCCCTAAGCCCGGTGCGCGTTGCCGTTTTCAAGCACGGTGGTTAAAAATTATCGCGGGCTCTGTGATTTTAATGCCTGATACCAATGCTTCGACAGGGGGTATTGTTGGTTTAAAAGAAGGGATCGATATTATCTGTGGTAAGGGTAGTTGCTACCGCATCAGCCAAGTGCAACCTGAAGGAAAAGCTTCGATGGCTGCGGCGGATTTTGCCAGAGGTCAACGCCTCCGTGTCGGGGATTATTTCCCTCTTTCTTCTGATTGCTAAATGCGTGGTGTTGTCGCAGAAATTGATACTGATGCGCTACGGCATAACTTTCGTTTATTAAACAAACATGCAGCTCAGGCGACAGTGATGGCCGTGGTCAAAGCCGATGCGTATGGTCATGGTGTAGCACAGATTGTACCAACGCTGACCGATGAAGGTTGCCAGTGCTTTGCTGTTACCGATGCTGATGAAGGTCGTATACTTCGTTTATTGCTGCAATCGTTGCATATTGATGCCGCTATTGTCTTGCTAGCAGGCATTGCCGATCAAGATGATGCGGGTTTTTCGGTACAATACCAATTATCGCCTGTGCTTATTGCTCCCTCACAAGTTAATTTGCTAAAAAAACAAAAATTTAAGGGCAGTATTTGGTTGAAGGTTGACACAGGCATGGCACGAACTGGCGCAGATGACCCCGCAGCGTTGTGGCAATATGCCGAACAATGTGGCATGCATACGGTTGGTTTATTGTCTCATTTAGCTTGTGCTGATACCCCAGAACACTCGCTCAACACCCAGCAAATCAAACGCTTTGACCAATGGCGCGTTCTCTTGCCTACATTACAGGCATCATTATTAAATACCGCAGGCGTACTCACCATGCCAAACCAAGTATTTGATGCAGTTCGCCCTGGCATTGGCTTGTATGGTATTGAACCTTGTGCAGGAGTCACCTTTGGTTTGCGCCCTGTGATGCATTTGTTTGCCCGTGTGATACAAGTGCGGCAGTTAAATGCTGGAGAAAGTATCGGCTATGGCGCAAGTTTTACCGCTTTGCAAAGCATGCGTATCGGCATCATCGGCGCAGGTTATGGCGATGGTATTCCCCGTGCTTTGTCCAACCTAGGTGTATTGTATACATTATCAGGGGAGGCTTGCCCCATTGTTGGTCGTGTATGCATGGATTATTGCATGGTTGACCTTGGCAACGCTAAGGCAATGAAAGGTGAGCCATTAACCTTTTGGAATGCAACGCACTTGGTCTCGACAGTGGCAGAGGGTTTGGCTACGATTGCTTATGAGTTGCTCACCCGTGTAGGCTCTCGTGTACACAGACAGATAAAGTAGGTGGTTCAAAAATGAAACGTATCAAACCTCGCAACCCTGTTGTCCGCGCCCCCATCATGCGCAAGGGTGGTGTTCACGAAGCTGGCAAAAAAAACAAACGACAACAAGAAAAAAAGCTTGCAGAACAAGAAATTAATACATGGAAAAACGAAAAGAAATAATGCGTAATGTTTTTCATTTGAGTGTGCTATTGTGTTGCTGGGGTGTGTTTGTATTACCATTGGAAGCTGCAACCAGTACCGCTACATTAGACGCTCGTGTTTTTGCTGATGCTGTTGTTTCTTTTGCCGAAGGATCACCTGCTGCTAAAAGAAAAACTAATAATAGCCCTGATTTGGTTCTAGGAAAACCATCGCATCATCAGCCTTCCTTAACCTTGGGCTGTGGTGGCGTGCTGGTAGTACGTTTTACCGATAATGCCTTGATTGATGTTGATGGTGATGATTTGTATGTTTTTGAAATCGGCCCCAACATTGAACCCACCAAGGTAGAT
Source organism: uncultured Zetaproteobacteria bacterium (assembly GCA_964458185.1). Taxonomy (GTDB): domain Bacteria; phylum Pseudomonadota; class Zetaproteobacteria; order Mariprofundales; family Mariprofundaceae; genus AB-137-C09. Next base: position 75,563 of record CAYWFG010000002.1, on the reverse strand, counting down.
ATTTCGGTCAATGGTCAGGACTGGTTGGCTATCGGCAATATTGCAGGTGCAACAGCAAGTTTGGATATTCACCCGTATATACCATCAGGGCAACACTTCAATTATGTGCGCCTCACTGATTTAAAGCAATCATGCCAATCCACCACCCCTGGGGCAGACATCACTGCCATTGCCGCGATTGGCTCTGCTAATCGTTATTCTTTTGCTGATACGGTGTTGTTTGATTTTGATCAGGCTGTGTTAAAAGATGAAGCAAAGCATGTTTTGCAACAATGGTTGAGTGACTTTCATGGCAATACAGGTCGTTTACAAATTATAGGGCATACCGATCAACAAGGAACATTTGATTATAATGTCGCATTATCTAAGCAGCGTGCTAAGGCAGTTGCTTATTTCTTGCACAGCAAACTTGCGCATACATTAACCATTGAAACCCAAGGTGTGGGGGAAGCTGAGCCGATTGACTCCGCCAATACAGAAGCAGCAGCGGCAAAAAATCGGCGAGTAGAGATATTATATACTACCGCTCGCGCAACAATAAACGACGACGAATATCATTGATTGCTTTGCTGGGGTTCAGTGCTTTAGGGCAAGCATCCATGCAATTCATGATCTGATGGCAGCGGTACAAACGAAAGCTATCGTCCAATTGATCCAAGCGTTCATCTTGCGCTTCGTCGCGGGAGTCTTTTAGCCAGCGATCAGCCTGCAACAATGCCGCAGGACCAAGAAAACGGTCGCCATTCCACCACCACGACGGGCAAGATGTAGTGCAACAGCCGCATAAGATGCATTCGTACATGCCATCAAGTGCTGCCCGTTGCGTCGGTGTTTGTAAGTGTTCGGCTTCAGGCGAGGGTTGTTCGTTTTTCAGCCAAGGTTTGATTAACTTATATTGATCAAAAAAATGCGTGGTATCGACCACCAAATCACGAATCACAGGCATGCTGGGTAAGGGATTTATTTGTATCGGTTGCTTCAGCCCCAGCAGTGGTGTGATGCATGCTAAGCCGTTCACGCCATTGATGTTCATGCCATCAGAGCCGCACACGCCTTCACCACAAGAGCGTCGATAGGTTAAGCTACCATCAAGATTCCACTTAATGTAATTCAGCGCATCCAATAATTTCATACTGGGGTTGTCAACGGGGATATGAAAATCTTGCATGCTGGGCGCATCATCCGCTTCAGGTTGGTAGCGATAAATGCGTAAAGAAACAGTGGTATTGCTCATCAGTACACCCTCTTTTTAGGCGGGAATGTTGCCACCGTCATCGGGCGGGTGCGCACGGGTTTGTAGCTGATGAACACACCCTCATCGTTAATATGTGCCAGCGAGTGTTTCATCCATTCATCATCATTTCGTTCAGGGAAATCATCGCGGGCATGCGCTCCCCGCGACTCTTGGCGCGCCAATGCCGATGCAGCACAGGCTCTTGCCATCAACATCAAGTTTTCAAGTTCCAACGCTTCGATTAATTCAGTGTTAAACAAACGCGCACCATCGTGAATGGTTGCATCACACAACGATGTGGCGAGTTTCTCCAGCTTATCCACCCCTTCTTGCATCACATCTGCGGTACGGTAAACACTGAAATGGGTTTGCATTAATTGCTGCATGTTTTGGCGAAGCTCGCTGGTGGTGCAATCCCTATTTGCCGATGCCGAACCCAGCCAACGATCAATTCGTGCCACACCACGTTGCCAGCAGTCGGGCGAAATACTGGGGTGGTAACGGTGTCTGCGCAGGTATTTAGCAACACGATTGCCACAAGCCCGACCAAACACCACGATTTCAAGCAACGAATTACCCCCCAAGCGATTTGCTCCATGTACTGATGCACATGCCGCTTCACCGATGGCAAACAAGCCTGCCACGGCATGTTCTACCCCTGCATCATCGCAACTCACCACCTCGCCAAAACGGTTGCTTGGAATACCACCCATGGTGTAATGTGCTGTGGGTTGCACGGGGATGGGTTCTTTGGTGCAGTCTACGCCTGCAAAACGCAGCGCAAGTTCATGAATATTGGGCAAGCGTTGCATGATGGTTTCTTTGCCTAAATGATCGACTTTGAGCAGTGCATGGTCTTTGTTTACACCGCAGCCCCGCCCCGCACGAATTTCCAAGGCTATGGCACGGGAGACAACATCTCGACAAGCGAGGTCTTGATCGGTGGGGGCATAACGAAGCATGAACCGCTCCCCTTCGCTGTTCAGCAAATAACCGCCTTCGCCGCGCACTGCCTCACTGATTAAAGGTCCCACATCGGCAACGCCTGTTGGGTGAAATTGGAAAAACTCCATGTCTTCTACGGCAAAGCCTGCATTCAATGCCAAGGCACCCCCATCGCCCGTACAAATATGGGCATTGGTAGTGGTTTGAAAAATACGTCCTGCGCCACCAGTGGCAAGAATCACTGCCTTGGCTTGAAAAAGGTGGTAAGCACCTTGGGCAATATCCCATGTCATCAGTCCATGGCAGCCGTCTTGATCGGTGATTAAATCAAGAGCAAAGAATTCTTCATGAAAATGCGTGCCTGCCTTAAGGTTTTGTTGGTACAAACTGTGTAAAATCGCATGACCTGTGCGGTCTGCTGCGGCACACGTCCGCGAAGCTTGCCCGCCCTTACCAAATTCACGCGACTGACCACCAAAAGGACGTTGGTAAATTTTACCCGAGTCCAGCCGTGAAAAAGGAACGCCAAAGTGTTCCAACTCACGCACCAAAAGGGGGGCTGCACGGCACATGTATTCGATGGCATCTTGATCGCCAAGGTAATCAGACCCCTTGATGGTGTCATACATATGCCAGTGCCAATGATCCGTTTGCACATTCCCCAACGCAGCGTTAATGCCGCCTTGGGCAGCAACGGTATGCGAGCGTGTTGGTAACACCTTGGTAACGACTGCCACGCGCGCACCTGTTTGTGCCAACTGCAAGGCGCAGCGAAGCCCTGCGCCACCCGCACCGACGATAACCAAATCATAAAAATGATGTTCAACGTCTTCATTGGATAAATAAGCCATGGAGTACTCCGTTAAAACCAGATAGCGGTGAGCCAGAAAATAAGTGTCGCAACAGCTATCAGTTGTACCACTGCTAAGGTTGCCACCCGCCACTTGGCCTGATGAAGGTAGTCTTCCATGATGATTTTTACACCAAGGTAGCCATGCAATAATACAGCAACAGCAAAAAGACTGTGCGCTAACTGCACCAGCGGCATGGTTAGCCAATGTTGAATCATTACTTGGTTAAGCTGACCCTGTTCGATGCCAATAACCAACCATAAAACAGCAGGGGATAAGCATAATAAAACAATAGCGCTCAAGCGTTGAAAGTACCATTCTGGGCTACCGTGTTGACCTCTTAATGATGGTTTCATAAAAGAACCATCATGAAGAGCAACGATAATACGCCAATGATAAGGTTTATATTAGCATTTAAACGCATCTGTTGGCGAGATTCGCCTACGCCTATATCCAGCAACATAAAGCGCACGCCATTGCACAAATGATAGATCAGCGCAGCACCAGCACACCAAAGAAAAAGATGCCCGATCGTACTTTGCATCCATTGTTGCAGTAATAAAAATTGCTCGGGTGAACCATTCACAGCATCAAACAGACAAATGATAAACAACAAAAAAACAAGAAGAAGCATACCGCTACCACGGTGAGCAATACTGGCAAGCATCGGCGCACGCCATCGGTAGATCGATAAACGAGGGGATAAAGGCATGGGTTTGTCAAGGTTCAGGCGAGACATGATTCAACCTCCTGTGAGAAGAACGATCGTCTGCTATATTAAAAAGCTTTCATCATGATGGCAAGGTAAATGCGATTAATCCACCCGCAATAAACTGTAACACAGGGCCTAATACCGCTTGAAATACCCCAGATAATAATAAAACAATAATAATCACAAAACCAAAAGGCTCAACACGCGCCAAAGGCATTGCCAAAGCACTGGGTAACAACCCCACGGCAACACGACCACCATCCAATGGCGGAATGGGTAGTAAATTAAATAAGCATAAAATCACATTAATCACGATAGATGCTTGTGCCATCATCGCCAACGGCTCTACAAACCAACGCAATGATGGCGGACTCTGTGTTGCCAGCCAAAGAACCACCACCGACACCACCACCAGTAAGGCATTGACCAATGGCCCTGCAAGAGCGACCCACACCATATCTTGTTTGGGTCTGCGAAGTTTACGCCAGTCCACGGGAACAGGCTTGGCATAACCAAATAAAAACGGCGACTGAAGCACAATCAACAACAAGGGGATGGCTATCGTGCCAATCGGATCAATATGTTTCATGGGGTTGAGTGATAATCGCCCCATCTGCCGTGCTGTATCATCGCCTAAAAGCGCTGCCATGCGACCGTGGGCAACCTCATGCAAGACAACGGCTAACAGTACGGGAATCGCCCAAACACTGATGCCGTGAAGAATAGCGTTAATATCCATAATGGTGTGATTCCTATTCCTTATTCTTCTGAAAACATGGCATCATCGGCAAAAGGGTCGTCATCTTCTGAGCTGTATTGCTTCACTTCTGGCGGATGACCATCGTATATTTGATACACACGGTGTTGCCGCCATGCATCCCGTGTAAACAAATAAGGATCCAGCGCCATGTCATCACGCATATCGGCAGCATCATTCAGCCGTGCGCGAAGATCGGTATATTTTAATACTGCCAAAGGAATGGTAATCGACGGGGCAAGAAACAACGACCCCCAAAATAACGCATCGGTTGCCGTGGCAGTGATAAAGTCAGGCGTTTGCCGCACCGAATTAGGGCCATAAAAGGGGTAAACAAGATACGCACCCTGCGGTACGCCCCACACAGCGAGGGTTTGCCCAAAGTCTTCATTGTGTTTTTTTAAACCAACTGAAGATGCAACATCGGCAAAGCCCAACATACCAATACTGCTATTGACCAAAAAACGACCCAAATCATTAAGGCCTTGTTCGCCCTTGCCTTGTAAAAAGCTGTTGAGTACGGTATTTAAGTAAGTGGCATTATCAAAAAAATTAGAGATCGCCGTGCGAAAATCCTTGGACGTTACCGCTTCATAGCCTGTTGCCAGTGGTTTTAATGCGATTTTATCCAAGCCATCATTCATTGTGTTGGTGACACGATTGACTGATTCAAAAGGGTCATGATCATTGTGTACAGTGGCACAGCCACTCAATATTAACAAAGGGATAAGCAGTACGATGATTTTCATAGCCGCGAATTATGCGCTTCAGCCACCTTGATGTGCAATAGCCATGCTTCAAACTGTCACACATTGAAACAAAGTTCTTGCCAGCCGCCCACAAGCAAGTTAATTTTCGTCCAATCGTTTTTGATTGGTGTCGGAATTATAAGGAGGATTTTTATTATGCGTTTTTTCAAACAAAAGCTGATGCTTGCTGCATTTGCTTTTATGGCTTTGCCCATGGCAGGTGTTGCAGGCAGTGTTTCGGCAGCTTCGGCGGTGACATTTCTTGATCGCCCAGCGATTCCACCGGGTGCATCTTTTGGTACACCCATGGCTTTTGGCGCGCAATGGGGTCAAGGGTTTGTTGGTCTTTCAGGCAGTAGACGTTTGGGTAATGTGACAGGAAACAAGACCGATGGTTCGTTTGCTGGTGGTTTCGGCTTGGGTGATCCATCCAAATATGTAGGGCTTGAAGTCGCTGCATCCATTATTAGTTTAAAAACCCGCTTTGGCGATAGTGGTACAGTAGAAGCCAAACTGCATCGCTGGTTGCCAGGCAATGCTGCCATTGCTGTGGGTGTGGAAAATTTAGCCACATGGGGAACAGCAAAGAGAGCGCCTAATGTAAAACCCAACGCTTATCTGGCATTGAGCAAAGTCTTTGCACTTCAGCCTGATAATCCTTATCATCCTTATTACCTGATTATCTCAGGTGGTTTCGGTAATGGTCGCTTTCAAAGCAATGTGTTTAACAGCTATACGCCTAATGTGAATTATAATAAAATCGGTGGTTTTGCCAGTGTTGGTTTTCACTTTCATCCACAAGGCTCATTGATTGCCAGTTGGACGGGGAAAGACCTGAATGCTGGTTTTTCTATTGTTCCATTGCATGATTATCCTATTGTGTTGAACCTTGGTCTAGTCGATATTTTACAACGCAACCAACCTAAACCAAGCTTTGTTGGTTCGCTTGGTTATGCATATTTTTAGGAGTCACTTTATGAAAAAAAATACAAAAAATCTTATTTTGTTGGCTGCAATGAGTGTGATTGGTGTCGCAACGGCGCATGCTGGCGCTACACCTGTTGGCGGCGGCGGCGTGGGTAGTTCAGCAGTATTGGGTGGGGCAGGTTTTACGCCTACTACACCCAGTATCGGACCGAGTGTTGCACCTACTGTTAGTACTGGTGGTGGCTCATCAACTGGTGGCTCATCAACTGGTGGCTCATCAACTGGTGGTGATACAAGCGTAGATACCACACAGTCAGCAACTGGCGGCGGAAGTGATGGTGGAAGCAACAGCAGCGGCAGTGGCGACAGCAGTGGAGACAGCAATAAAAAATAAATATCGCGTTTAAGTGAAAAGGGAGCAGTTTTTACTGCTCCCTTTTTTTATTTCGCCTTATGTCTTTTCTTGTTTTTTGGCGTATGAGGTGTTCGCTGTCGTCGAACGCCTTCAGGCAATGCTTTGCTATGGGTTGGTTTGCCAATGCTTAATGCCCCATCAGCAATGGCTTTCACGGGCAAAGAGCGCGCAATCATGGTTTCAATATCAGGCAGTGTAAAACAAAAGCGTTCACAGGCAAACGATACTGCCATACCAGAAGCACCTGCACGGGCTGTGCGCCCGATGCGGTGAACATAACTTTCTGGATCTTCGGGTAAATCATAATTAAAAACATGGGTCACACCATCAATATGCAAACCACGACTTGCGACATCGGTTGCCACCAAGATATGCAAGCCTCCTGCGGTAAACTTTTGCAAAATATGCATCCGTTTTCGCTGCGGTACATCACCGCTTAATATACCCACCGAAAAACCATAACAAGAAAGAAAACGAGCCAATGATTCACCTGTTCGTTTTTCGTTGACAAAAACCATGCCGCGCTCAACCACCATTGTACGCAGCAAATAAACCATCAACGGTTTCTTTTCATCCATCGCTGTATGGTACATTACTTCTTTAATGGCTATGGCTGTAACATTACCTTCTTCAGCACGTATTTTTTCTGGATTATTCATGTGTTCGTAAGCCAGTTCCATCACTCGCCAAGACAAGGTCGCTGAAAACAACAAAGATTGTCGTTTTGACCAATGCGGCATGCGGCGCATCATAAAACGTATATCAGCAATAAAACCAAGATCAAACATGCGATCTGCTTCATCAACAATCAACATTTCGCCAAATTTTAAGAAATAACGTTGCTGTTTAAAGAAATCAATCAATCGCCCTGGCGTACCCATTAAAATATCTACGCCTTGATCAAAGCCTTGTTGTTGTTTTTTATAATCAACACCACCAAACACCGTGTGCAAACGAATATCACTGTATTTGCAAAGGGCGTGGGCATCTTTGCTGATTTGCATCACCAATTCGCGGGTGGGTGCAACAATAAGTACCCGTGGATGACAACCTTGGCGTTTTTCATTGTTTGGGTTATTTAAGATATGGGCAATGGCAGTAATTAAAAACGCAGCCGTTTTCCCCGTACCTGTACGCCCTTGCGCGGCAATATCTTTGCCTGCCAAGGTCAATGGAAGCGCAGATTGCTGCACATCCGTTAAGCAAGTGAAACCAATATCAGCAATCACTTGATCAAGCGGGGCAGGAAGATGCAGTGAATCAAATGTAGTAGCAGCCATTAAGGTGAGTTCCTATCTAAAATATAAGGGAGATGCTCGGCATGGCCTGTATCTCGTTTTAGTGTTTTTTCTACGGCTGTTTCATCGCAATGGCTAAAGCGGGGGCAATGAATGCATACCGTCCATATTTTGTGAGGCAGGCTTTCACGAGCAACGATTTGATAATTTAAACGCACGAAAAATTTGTGTACATACGTGAGTGCAAAAATACGCGAAACACCACGAATACGCGCCATGTTTTCACAAGCCTTGATCAATAACACACCTACACCGCAAGCTCGAAACATTGGCACAACCACCAACGAACGAACTTCAGCCAAATCACGGGCATAAATATGCAAGGCAACCACACCTGCCAATTGTCCATCATAAAAAGCAAGCATAAACTCTTGCAGATGCTGGCAAAGATCATCTTCATCACGCGCCAGCAATGTGCCATTATCCATACATTCTGCCATGGTATGCAACATGGCAGGAATATCGCCCGTTTCTGCTGGGCGAACGTACAAGTGATGTGGCATTATACGCCTAAAATATGCGCTTTTGCTGATGCGCGCCAATTACGTTTTTCTATTGTTCTTACATTGTCTTGATCTTTAAGTGTAGCCAAATAATGCATCAGGTATAAAAGTTCTTGATCAGCGATACCAAAAAAAGGTTTAACCCGAATCAAATTCCCGTATTGCCGTGCTAATTTTTCAGGTGAGTCATCGACTGCAAGCACGGTCTTTAAATCAAAGCCCTTACGTTTTACCTTTTTTAAATCTTTGATGTATTGGTATTCACCCGTGATGTTATTAAAGTGAGCAATACAATGTTGCCTGTGCCACAAAAACAATAATTTGTGGGGCGAAGGAAAAATCCGTGCCACCATTTCTTTGGCATAGGGTAAGGTTGCTGATGTCCACACGGCAACATAAAAGTTTGTGAAGCAATACTGTAAAAATTTTATAACATGTGGTCTAATAACCACATAATAACCAGCAGTAGTGATAAAATCATGGGGCATAGCTAATGGTTTTAATGATGCATGAAATAAAGTTTCATCCAAATCCAAAATCAATAATTTTTTCACGCGGCTCATAGCCAAGCATGGCAAAGAAAGACAGTGAAATCAAGTTTTCTCATCGCTAAACAATAGATCTTCAATCACAAATTGAATCGCATCGCCGCCACGCCAGTCGTCTTTTTGCAAATAGCCGATCACCGTAATCACTTCCCCTTCTTGCGGCGAGCGATAAAAACGATTGGCGGCAAAACTAATGGCATCGACCTGATGCCCTCCTTGGCTTAATTGCATGCGAATTACGCCCCCTTTAAGTTCACGCCGCTGCGTTAGCAATACTTGAGGAATATACCATGCACAGCGAGGGCTACCACGTCCGAATGGGGCAAAGCGTTGCAGTCGCTCTGCAAGCCCTGCATGCAGGGCTGAAAGATGCAATATACCATCAATATACAAGGGTAGCGAGGTATCGGATTGACGCTGTTGCTCTGCTATGGCATTGCCAAAACTGTGTTTAAAAGCAGCCCAGCACCCTTCTTTAATCGAGCCTCCCCCTGCGCCTTCATGCCCGCCAAAATGATGCAAAGACTCACTGCATTGGGTTAATAAATCGCCAATGTGAAAACCATCAACCCCGCGCAAAGAGACACGAATATCACCCGCAGGGGCGACAAAGCCGATTGCCGCAGGGTAGCCATGCTTGCGTGCCAAACGACCTGCAACCAGACCAACAACGCCTGCATGCCAGCGTGGATCGTAAGCCGCAAGCACATTGCTGTCTTGCAATCGCTCTTCTGCCTGTGCTAAAGCAGTGCTTTCAATCGTTCGCCGTTCTTGATTGCATTCATCCAATAATTTGGCGTATTGCATGGCTGTTTTTTGGTCGCTGCTTAATAATAATTTCAAAGCATCATTACCGTGGCGCATTCTGCCTGCGGCATTGATGCGAGGTGCAAGCTGAAAGCCAATATGTTCGCTGGTAATTGTTTTCTCTGTTAGCCGTGTCAACGCCAATAATGCAGCCATGCCAACACTTGGACGGTGTGAAAGCTGTATCAAACCATGGTAGACCAAGGTGCGATTCACACCCTGCAAACGCATCACATCAGCAACCGTTGCAACGGCAACACGGTCAAGAAGCTGGCGTAAATCATAATCAACGATGCGATGTTTCTTTAAACGCTTCCATGTTGCCATCAACAAGAAAAAAGCAACCCCAGCACCACACAAAACAGACCCAGCAAACCCACAATCTTGGCGGGCAGGATTGAGCAACGCCAACGCTGGCGGTAAAGTTTTGGCAGGCAAATGATGATCGGTAACGATAATATCTAACCCCAGCTTGTTTGCTGTTTCACAGGCATCAAAACACACTGTCCCTGTATCGACACTGATCCCCAGTTGGCAACCATCTGCGACCGCAGACTGTACAGCTTTCACACCAATGCCATGACCATCCTTGCTACGGTGTGGAATGGATGCCGTGACGTGGGCGTTAATCGCTTGCAATGCCTTGCAAAGAATCGCCGTACCACATACCCCATCAGCATCAAAATCACCAAAAATATGAATATGTTGCCCCTGCATAATTGCTTCTAACAAACGATTCGCTGCTTGATCCATATCGACCATGCCATCAGGGTCAGGAAGATCTGCCAAACGCGGGGCAAAAAACACATCGCTTTCATGCAAACCCCGTGATTTAAGCAAACCTTGCCATGTTGCGACCGCATCATCGCTATACAATGCATGCTTACGCCAACGCAATGCATGACTAAGGGCTGTTTTTTTTGTAGGTAAAGGATTGTTTTTATTGGGCATAGTGCTGTAACCGTTGATGTAAATCTTTTTCTTCGCGGAGCTGATGCACCACCCAATCACTGTGCTTAGGCATTAACCAGCATTGCCATGCAGGACGTGGTGAAAGCATCGCTGCAAGACCATCCCCTGCCAAGATGATGTTTTTAGAAAAAATATTTAAGCCATTACACTGCTTAACCGTTTTAATGGTGATAGACTTTTTTTGAGAACTATTGCTGGCTTGGTTCAAAGGTTGATAAGGCGGCACAATGTTTGCTAAAAAATTAACCGCGCTAAATGGCAACAGCATAGCATCAGATAACCACAGACCATGCATACTAGGCGCATCATTTGTGGCACGTTGCAACGGTGTCTGATACAGCTGTGTTTGTATATCGCCCATGATGCGCATTAATTGCAAACCATCTTTACCCTGCGGCAGTCGATTGGGCAAGCAATCGTCTTCAAGCTGCGCCAGTGAAGGTGGGGTAGCATGGATGATTGTTGTGCTTAACAGCAATAAAAAACCATCAACAGCTTCTAGCCGCATATTTTCTTCGGCTAACATAGGGTTGAGGCATTGGCATAAAGCATGGGCATCAGCAGTATGCCAGTCCAGTTCAGCTTCAGCCATCACGCGAAAACGATGCCCTTGTAATTGCCCATGGTATGGCGATGCAAGCCAGCATTGACGCATATTACCATGCAATGATACATGCGGCAGCAAACATGCAGTCACAGCACATCGGTGTAACCAAGCATACCAAGCCAAAGGATTATGCGAGGGCATATTAAACCATTCGACTCGGTAAGCACTGGGCTTGAATGCTAGCGTGGGGTGAAGTGTGACATGAAGGCTAGCATTTGTTTTTTGAACGTGTAATGCATCAGAAACAATAATCACTGATGCAACATATACGCGATCATTGCTTGCATCAGCAGGTGGGCTTGAACATGATAATCATCATGGGCAAGCATTGTATTTTTTGTTTGTACCCATTCACCTGCGACCAAATCATCAGCACAATGCAGACATAGATCATCGATGTTTGCTGCTGTCAGCTCAAGATGAAATTGTAAAGCCAGCACTTGATCATGCCATAAAAAAGCTTGGTTGACACATGCATCACTGCTTGCCAATAATTGTGCATCAGGTGGCAGCGTGAATGTTTCACCATGCCAATGAAAGGCATGAAAATCATCAGGGAAGGGTATAGCCGTTGGTATATTATTGACCCGTTTAACAGCAAACCAACCAATTTCAGGTGCAGGGTTAGGCATCACTCGTCCGCCCAACACGGTCGCTAATAATTGCGCACCAAGGCATACACCAAGAATCCGAACGCCCGCATCAATGGCTTGTTGCAACCATGTTTTTTCGTCAGCAAGCCATGGGTGTATAGCCTCATCAAGTACACTCATCGAGCCGCCCATGACCACAATCAGTGCCATACCTTGACACGATACAGGCAATAACTCCCCCGCATACAGCCGTGTCACCGTTATCTCATAACCTTTTTGCTGGCACAACGAAGCAATGATGCCTGCCCCTTCAAAAGCAACGTGTTGTAAAACATGAACGCGCATCAGTAGCTGAACAACCCATGAAGGTCAGAGCCGTTATCAAATGTACCTGCAAAATGGTGGATTTCATCATCTTGTAAGGCATCAAAATCTAATGTTGATGATGCTGCATTGTATTTCACATTTTCTGCCCTAATGCGTTCGGCATCACAAGCCCCCCCATAGATAGCCACCTCTGCATCCAATGCTAAGTTCGACCCTGTGAGCCAAATCTCCCAGCCTTTGCAGCGTGTTCCATCAATGGATATATTTTTGTGTATATAATGCCCTGCCAGAGAAGTGTTAAGGCTCTGGTCATTTTCTTGTTTATTTTCTTTTATCACACCACCAACCCGATAGTCATCAGAGAAAGAACAGCCATCACTGTGGTGATCATGGCAGGTATTGCCTTCTTCTTTGATTTGAACCAGTTGCTTGCCAAAATCAAAGGATAGTGTGCAGTCTTGCTCGACATATTCGCCGTGATTATCGGTGACCATAGAAACAATGCCGTTCATATCACCCGTGCATTGACCTGATGGATGCATTTGAAGGCTAAAATGTGATAATTGGGAAGACATTTTCCAAATATCCAGTATGGCACGCGCACCTTGATAGCTGCCAGAAAAATCAGCTGTTGGCGCAGGGACTGCGAGTGATCCATTGTTAAGTTTAGGCGTTGCTACACCCTTTACCGTGGCTGGGGTCTGTTGATGCTTTGTCGTTTTGGCAACGACTTCTTTGGGTGTTGTTTCTTCGTCTTTATCGCCTTTTTTACAGCCTGTCACAGCTATCATGCTAACCAATAAAATTACCAATAGTACATAGCTTTTACCCATGATGTTCCCCTTCTTCTTTAAGTTCTTGCAAAAATAGTGCTTGGTATCGGGTAACGATAAGAATCAAAATTAAGGAATAAACAAAGGTTGATAATAACACTACGCCCAATACTACGGCAGTAAACATGCTTATATGTTCAAAGTCTGCTGGGATCATCATCAACATCACGATAGATAATCCCCCTTTAATACCAGAGAACGTCAAAATTCCCCACCAGCGAAAATTAATATTGCTCATGCGATCAACTTTATTCGCCAAAAAAGCAAATTTAGCCATCATTAAGGCACGAATCAGGGTGGTGGCAATAAACATGCTGATAATTTCTTTCCAGTATTGTTGCAATAATGCAAAATCAACAATTTCAGCCAAGGCAATAAATAAAATCGTATTGGCAACCAACGCCAATAATTGCACGTCTTCACGGGTACGTTGATGGCGTTGTTGTTCATCATGGGTTGATTTGATTTTATTGAGCGCCAGATCAATCAAGCGGCGCGATGATTGGGCAAGTAAACTTTCTTTGCGCAGGGCTTGTTCTTCTTTATTCATGCGAAGTTCGGCATAATCATTGGATTGATCCATGATAAATTGAACCGTTAGCATGGCACAGATACAAGCGAGAATCCCTGAGAAATGGGTATGCCCATGGATACCCACGATTTCTAACAACAGATAAAACTTTTCTGCCAATTCAAAACTGGCGTAACCTGTAATGACCAAAAGCAATAACTCAGATGTGCGATTGCTCGTTGTTTTCATGAGCAGTAAGCCAAGATACCCCACCACCACACCAACAACAACCGAGCCTATTATCACTTGGATACTGATGTTCAGCACATAAAGGACGCTTATTTCACCACCTTCCAAGGCAAACAAGCCAATAAACACAAACACAATCAGTGCTGTGGCATCATTAAACAGGCTTTCACCTTCACAAAGAATTTTTAAACGGTGCGGAAGTTCAAAGCGTGAAAATACCGAAACAACAGATACGGGGTCTGTTGCCAATACCATGGCAAACAATAAAATAATAGCAGCAAAAGAAAGATGGTACGGCGCAAAAAGTGTGTCTGCGACCAGCAATGCAGCAAGCACCGATAAAGAGACTGCCACCACAGCCAAAAAGAACAGACTCAAGGCATGGGTTTTTAAGGTGCTTAACGACAGTTGCAAAGAATCAGAAATTAATAAAATGGGCAAAAGAAGAATCACAAGTTCAGCAAAGTGCGGCATATTGACCGTCACCACAGGAAGTGACTGAAAGAGAAGGTGGGCAACAAAAGCAAGGATCACCAAGCCCAATGGCGAAGGCACACCCGCCTTATCTTCTAATTGCAAAGCTAAATATAAAATACCACAAATCATCAACAGCGTAATAATCATCGTCTATCCTGTGCAGAAGACAGGGGACAGAAGACAGAGGGCAGATGTTCATTGTTTACGCCTCTATCTTCTATTCTCCTGTTTTTTTAATTAAGCTGTTTTGCGTGCTTCTAACATGCTATGAACAATCGGTGTTAAAATAAGCTCCATTGCCAAGCCCATTTTGCTCGATGGCATCACAATGGTGTTGCGGCGCGACATAAATGAACCATTAAGCATGGACATAAGATAAGGGAAATCAATGTTCCAGCGTTGAGGCTGACGAATGCGAACTACCATCAGGCTTTCATCAGGCGTGGGGACATCGCGGGCAATAAATGGATTGGATGTATCCACCAATGGTACACGTTGAAAGTTAATATCGGTATAGGTAAACTGTGGCGTAATGAAGTGAATATAATCATGCATACGCGCAAGAATATTTTCAACCACGGCTTCAGTCGAGTAGCCACGCATGCCTGTATCACGATGAATTTTTTGAATCCACTCTAGGTTAACCACAGGAACAATACCAATTTTTAAGTCTGCAAAAGGGCTGGCAACTTCAACATTGCCGTGCAAGCCTTCATAAAACAAAAAGTCTGATCCTTTGCCTACGTCTTCCCAATCGGTGAAGTGTCCAGGGTCAATACCATAAATTTCTGCTTCGGCATCATCATGCACATAATGACGGGCTTTACCGAGACCTGTTTCACCATAATCTTTAAACAAAGCGGCAATACGATCAAAAAGGTTTGCCTCATCAGAAAAATGGCTTAAACGCTTGCCTTCAGCCTCAAACTCTTTTGATTTTTGGCGAAACTCATAACGGTCAAAACGATGAAAACAATCGCCTTCGACAATTGCAGCTTCAACTTTTTCACGGCGGAAAATATGTTCCAAAGCTAGTTTTGCGGTGCTTGTTCCCGCGCCCGATGAACCAGTTACAGAAATAACAGGGTGTTTAACAGACATAGAGCCTCCTCTTAAATCACAGCCGCAAAGCAGCCGTTGCATGATTGAGCGAACATAATGCCAGCTAAGTGATGTTGTGCAAGAAAGGATATAGCTAAAAATATTACTGCGCTATGCAAACTAACAGAAAAAGAGTGTATACGGATTCTCTAACGGTCGTATTTTTCACATACTTTGCTATCATCCCCGATCAATCATCACGAAATAGAAATGAAGGAATAGTGTATGGCAACAGCACAACAATTAGAAGAACAACTGATTCATTCGTTGCAACAAAACAAGGATGAAAAAAGTGCGTTAGTGACCTTTCGGCAGCGAGCGCGTCTTGCTGAACGGAATGATCGTTTTGTTGAAATGGGCGTGATTTATGGTGCGATGGCAACCTATCTAGTCAAAGATCTTGATCTTCCGCTGCGTGCTGCGCAGGCGTATCAAAAAGCGGGTTTAACCGATGATATGACCCGTTATTATTTGTTGACCATTGAACGTTATGTGGGCAAAAGCGACCCTTCACAAGCTGCTGCTGTGCTGCAACAGTTTTTAGCATTGGATCACGATAATGTGCAAATCCCTCCTTCTATTTTAGAATTATGCGATAAACATGGGATCAATCACCCCACTCATCCGCCCAGTGTTCCTGTTTTAAACAATAACGAAAAAGCCAATGGCATGCTTCGCACACACCCTCTTTTTTCAGCCATGGAAGAAAAAACTTTTGCCCGTGTTGCTGCCCTGATGCGTTGGTATCAGCACCCGATGGGGTATGAGTTTATCAGCCAAAATAGCAAGGCTAGTGGTGTTTATTTTATTCTCCGTGGTCAAGTCGATGTGTTTGTTTTGGATCACGGTCAACGCAATTCATTGGGGCATTTGGGTGAACGCGGTGTGTGTGGGCAGGTTGCAGCGTTAACGGCGGGTTCTCACGTTGTTAATGCCATTGCCATGAGTGATATAGAACTGATGGAACTGCCTGTAAGTGAACTGGAAAACATCCATGCCATTGCACCACAATTTCTTACCCAGATGTACCGTGAATGCTGGCAGCAAAACCGCGTGCCTTTATTAACACCGCTACCCGCACTGCATAACCTAGAACAAAAAATCCGCCAGCGGGTTCATAAACGTATGCCCAAGGTTAAAGTTGCAACGGCAGGTTGGTTGCAAAAAATTGGCTGAATCAGATACCCTTGTACTTCGCCGCTTGCGCTACCGTGCAGCACGGCTTGGTAGTTTGGAACTAGAAACATGGCTGGAACCTGTAATGGATGCCTTAATCACGCGACCTGCATTGCAAGCAGAGATTGAGCGTTTATTAAGCCTTGAATCGCCTGCGCTGGAGGCGATCATGCACCATTCTGAAAATATACCCCCCGCATTGCGCCCATGGTTGGAGGCTCCCCGTTGAATATTCATGAATACCAAGCAAAAATACTACTGGCTGAGGCAGGCATTGCCATCCCTAAAGGGGTGCTAGTTCAATCATTGTATGATGATATTCCTAAGATACTAAAAAAGTTGGGCGGGCATGTGCATGTGGTGAAGGCACAAATTCATGCAGGCGGTCGCGGCAAAGCAGGTGGGGTGCGCGTTTGCACCAGTGTGGATGCCGTTCGTGATGCTGTTGTGTCGCTTTTGGGTAAACCTTTGATTACCCACCAAACGGGTGTGAAAGGACGCATCGTTCAGCATCTTTACATTGAAGAAGGCTTGCCTATTCAGCAAGAATTCTACCTTGCGTTATTGCAGGATCGTGACAATGCGAGTGCTGCCTTTGTCGTCAGTGCGGCAGGCGGTATGGATATTGAAGCCGTTGCAGCAGAAACGCCTGAAAAAATTTTAACGCTGCCGTTGCATCCTGCCATTGGTGCTGCGCCGCATGTTTTGCGTCGGATGGCGTTCTTTCTTGGTTTGACGGGTGATGTATTCAAGCAATTCTGTCATTTAGCAGGGCAATTGTATGATGTGTTTATTCGTTATGATGCCAGCTTGTTGGAGTTGAATCCCTTGGTCGTCACTGCTGACGATCAGGTTGTGGCATTGGATGCAAAATTGTCGGTCGATGATAACGCGCTGTACCGTCAACCGCGCATTACCCGTTTTCGTGATCTCGGCGAAGAAGACCCCCGTGAAACCCTCGCCGGAAGTTATGGGCTTAACTATATTGCCCTTGATGGCAGCATTGGTTGCATGGTCAATGGTGCAGGACTTGCCATGGCAACCATGGACATGATTCATTTAAAAGGTGCAGAACCTGCAAACTTTTTAGATGTTGGCGGCGGTGTCACCGCAGATGCCGTGTGCAAAGCGTTTGCTTTATTGTTTGCGGATGCACAGGTCAAAGGTATTTTGGTCAATATATTTGGTGGCATTGTGCGCTGTGACATTATTGCCCAAGGTTTGTTGGATGCCATAGCCGAAGCGGGTAGTGATGATCGTGTTCCCATCGTACTGCGTCTGGTCGGCACGCATGAACAACAAGGGCAACAAATGATCCGCGATGCAGGTATTGATGTGCTGTGGGCAGATGATTTAGATCAAGCTGCTGTTGCGATTGTGCAAGCGGTTACATCGCAAGGGGTAGTCTCATGAGTATTTTGTTAGACCAACACACGCGGGTTATTTGCCAAGGTTTTACAGGTCGGCAAGGGACGTTTCATTCTCAACAGATGATTGATTATGGCACATGCTTTGTTGGTGGTGTTACCCCAAGCAAAGGTGGTAATATCCATTTAGATCGCCCTGTTTTTAACACTGTCGCCGATGCCGTGACCGAAGTAGGCGCAGAAGCGAGCGTGATTTATGTACCTGCTGCCTTTGCTGCCGATGCGATCATGGAAGCTGCGACTGCTGGCATTCGATTGATTGTTTGCATCACCGAAGGGATTCCGATTCAAGATATGGTGCGCGTCAAACAATGTTTGGCAAACAGCGATAGTCTGCTTATTGGCCCTAATTGCCCTGGTATTATCACCCCTGATGCCAGTAAAGTTGGCATTATGCCCGCGCATATTCACAAAGCGGGACGCATTGGCGTTATTTCTCGCTCGGGTACGCTCACCTACGAAGCCGTGGCACAACTTACCGCTTGTGGCTTGGGGCAAAGTACCTGTATTGGTATCGGTGGTGATCCTTTGCATGGCATGGGGTTTATTGAACTATTGCATTTGTTTGAAGCGGATCATGCTACCGATGGCATTGTCATGATTGGTGAGATCGGCGGTAGCGATGAAGAGCATGCTGCCAGTGTTATTGCCCAGTCTATCCACAAGCCTGTGGTGGCTTTTATTGCAGGCGCAACCGCACCGAAAGGCAAAAGAATGGGGCATGCGGGTGCAATTATCGCAGGCAACAAAGGCACGGCAGAAAGCAAATTCTCTGCCTTAGCAGAGGCCGGGGTATACATCGAGCGAAACCCAACACTGCTGGGTCAACGAATGATAGCGCTATTGCAATAAATAGCGTGTATGCTTGTCCTGCATTGGTATGCTAGCTAGTTTATGGCGGCTGATATAAAGTATACGTTTACTCAAAGGGGGCAATCATGACTGCAACAACGATTAATTTATTAATCATCATTCCTATTGTTTTAATAGGGGTTGGTTTTTTGGTTTGGCGCAGTATTCAAATGGTTCCCCAAAGTGAAAACTATGTAGTTGAACGATTTGGAAAATACCACCGCACACTAAAAGCGGGTGTTAACTATGTGATTCCGGGTTTAGAAAATGTTGCCCATAAAATCAGTGTATTAGAACGCGCGCTTCCTGAAAAAGATCATGAAGTGATCACCAAAGACAATGTTCCACTTACCTTATCCGTCACTATCTTTTTTAAAATCACTGATGCCAGTAAATCGGTATACCGTATTAAAAATGTTACTCCTGCCGTTGAAACAGCGGTAACAGGTGCTGTGCGGGCAACCATTGGTAGCATTGATTTTGATGAAGTTCAATCCCATCGTGCATCATTGAATATGGATATTGCCAAACATTTAAGGCGGGCTTGCTCTGATTGGGGCGTTGATGTTACCCGCACTGAAATTCTTGATGTAGAAGTAGATGAAGTTACTAAAGTTGCCATGCAACAACAATTGAATGCAGAGCGTGAAAAGCGCGCTTCGATTGCTAAGGCTGAAGGCACAAGAAAGTCTATTGAATTGAAAGCTGAAGGTGATTTGTTTGCTGCTGAACGTTCAGCTCAAGCAGCCGTTGCCATTGCCAAAGGGGAGGCAAGAGCAGTAGAAATTGTTGCTATGGCGATTAACAGCCAAGGTGGGCAAGCTGCCGTTGAATATGATATACTAAAAAAACAAGTAGCAGCGATGGGGAAACTCGGCAGCTCAGACAATGCAAAAACGATTATTGTTCCTGTTGAAATGTTAAATGTATTGGGCGCAGTCAAAGACTTGTTTGGTGGTAAAAAATAAAAATGTATATTTGATTGCCTAGAGCATGGCTTCATCGAAGGAGTGGTTGATGTTAGATGTTTTGAATTTATGTCTGTCAAACGCATTGTTTTGGTTTTTGTTAGGAATAACGATTGCAATAGGCTCATTTCTCATTGACCTAATTGATCATGGTTTTTTTATTGCCACGCCTGCATTCATGATGATTGTTATTTCACCGTGGATTGAACCTATTATTTTTAACTTGTTGATTTATGCCGTCATGATCGCTTTGTTTTATTACTTTTGCCAATCTCATCGAGATTGGCTTCATGGTTCTAAAGGAGATATCAATGACGAGCAGAATGACCCATAGCCTTTAACACCAGTTGCACATCATTCACAGGTGGACGGCATGCTTTATCATGGCATAGGTAAAAGGTTAAGCGATTGTTTATGGGTGTTTGCCCTGCAATGAATGGTGCAAGCTTGATGGTTGTTTGATCACGCACCAGCATCACCATGTCAGGGAAAAAACCTTGCTGCAAGGGTTGTAAGGCTTCTTTATTTTCAATGGTATTGCCTGCAATAACCAGCTCATAGCCAGCGTTTAGGTGTTGCCACAATGCGGTCAGCATAAAAGTCTGTCCTGTTGGCGCTTGCTCCATCAATGGTGAAAACGATTTTAAAGCTTTTTCTGCGGTGTCTTCCAGTGTGTAATCACCCGTGAGTCGTGCTAGCTGTATCAAATTGGCAACAGCCACGGCATTGCCTGAAGGTATTGCACCATCCCAAGTGTCTTTCGGTCGCACCAGTAGGGCTTCAGCATCTTTTCCTGTTAGGTAAAACCCACCCTTCGCATCAGAGAATTGTGCCATCATCTGTTTGTTTAAGGCGATTGCATCGGCTAAATACTGGGCATCAAAATCTACACGGTACAACTCAAGCAGTCCCCATGTTAAAAAAGCATAATCATCCAAATTCGCTGGCGTTCTTTGCCCTGTTGATGATGCACGGCTATGTGATAAAGAACCATCATCGTTTCGCAGCCGAGTAAGCACTGCGGTTGCTGCTGCGGTTGCTGCGTCATAAAGGTCAGGACGATTCAGAGCCGCTGAGGCTTTTGCTAAGGCAGCAATCATCAGCCCATTCCAATCAGCCATGATTTTTTCATCACGAAAAGGGCGGATGCGATGCTCTCGTGCTGTTAGCAGGGTTTGTTGAATATGCTGCAAGGCTGTTTTTTCATCATCCGTTGTAAGGGGCTGCGCAATATGTAAAATATTTTGCCCCGTTCTTTTTTTTCGTGCTTCATCAAGGAAGTTGCCCACACGTTGAATACCCCAATAGCGCACTGCCAGTGCGGCATCCTCTTTGGATAATAATTGTTGCAATTCACTTTCACGCCAAAGGTAAAAGCGACCTTCCTCGCCTTCAGAATCTGCATCTTCAGCAGTATAAAAAGCACCATCAGGGGCGCGCATGTCGCGCAATACATACTGAGCGATTTCATCAACGACTTGGGCATGACGTTCATGCCCTGTGGTTTGAAATACCTCGCTGTACGCCATCATTAATAATGCTTGATCGTACAACATTTTTTCAAAATGTGGCACCAGCCATTCACGATCAGTCGCATAACGGTGGAAGCCATAACCTAATTGATCAAAGATTCCCCCAGCGTGCATTTGATCTAAAGTGGTTTCCACCATATTTATTGCGGCTTCATCTTGATACTGGTGCGCATAGCGTAACAATAGCATGAGTTTATGGGGCGCAGGGAATTTAGGCGCAGTACCAAAACCACCGTATTGCGGGTCGAATGAAGCTTTTAATTCTTGGTAAGCTTGTGTGATCCAATCAGAGGTTAATGCCTGTTGAGTATCGCCCTTGGCATTGTTTTGATTATCTTGCAACGATTGACTGATTTTATCGGCAGAAGCAATCAAGCGTGATCGGTCTTCTTGCCACAGTGTATGAACACGATTAGCAAGCTCAATAATTCCCATGCGACCATGACCACTATGCTTAGGTAGGTAAGTCGCGGCATAAAAAGGTTTTTTATCAGGGGTTAAAATAACATTTAACGGCCAACCACCACTGCCTGTCATCATTTGGGCAACTTGCATGTACACTTGATCAATATCAGGGCGTTCTTCACGATCCACTTTGATGCTAATAAAAGCCGCATTCATCGCTGTTGCAACAGCTTCATCTTCAAACGATTCATGTTCCATTACATGACACCAATGACAAGTAGAATAACCAATGGATAAAAATATAGGTTTATCTGCCATTCGTGCCATCGCAAAAGCATTTTCTCCCCATGGTTGCCAGTTTACAGGATTATGCGCGTGTTGTTGTAAATAAGGACTGGATTCATGCACCAATGCATTACTGTATTTCATTGCTTCCCCTGCATGAGCCTGCAAGCCGATGAAGGTCATCGTGGCTAAGATCATGATAATCTTCATTGTTAATAATCTACAAGATTAAATACACCGTCTTTTTTTTCTACTAACAACAAATGGTAACCACGGCTGGCACCAAGCCGAATAAATGACCGTAACCCTGTAAATACATCCAAAGCACCAAGACTAAGAATGGATTTCTTTTGTAACTTGGTATAAAGTTCTAATTGTTCAACGAGATCTTTTGTCGCTGCTGTATCACACCAATAGATTGCACTCCCTAAACCACCATTGTCCGTTAGGTGTTCTTTTACCTCTGTTGTTTGGATGACAAATTGTTTGAGTGCATTGGCATTATTGCTCCCATATTTAAGAACGTGCAATACCTTACCTTTGGCATCATAGGTCACAATATCAAAGGTATAACGCTTCCCTTTGTTACCCATTAAGGTCTGATGTAAGCGTACATCTGCTATTTCTGCCATCCAAGGAACCATATATTTCAGCCCATCTTTATGACCTTTGGTTAATAAATAAGGGTATAACTCAAATAAAAACCAACAAGCAAAATGGTAGCTATCATCCATTGTTAATAGTGTTTCAATTTTGATCTTTTTTGCACCGAACGAAATACTTGGACGTTGATCAATACCTTTATGCAGTAGTTGATTTTTTTCTCGCCAAGGCAAAAGAAAAGCAGGGTTTAATTGGCGGGGCTTCATTTTTAACAAGCCAGTGAGGCTTGTAGCTTCAGGCGGTGTAAATATATGTAAGCTGGTATCAATCAGTGTGTGTTTTAAACTAACCTGTAATGGCGTAAAGCGCGTAGCATACACATCTAGCTTATACGGTTTACCTTCAGTGATGGCATCCAAATCACAGTGAATAGCTTTTTTCTCTACGGGTACTGCCGTATAATCATTCTTTAGCATAAACACGCAATGACCCGATTCAAAGCCTATCCATGCAGTATAGCCAGCAAATTGAGCACGCAAAACACCTGTGAATGTATCGTGTTCAAGCTTGCTGATAAAATCAGCAGACACGAACCTTTCTGAATGTAATGTGTCGTACAACGGTTTAGGGTTTCTCAAGATCGTCGCAAGTAACAAAACAAAAGGGCGTAAATGTAAGCTGATCGGTGTAAATAACACCATTTCTTCAATGTGTTCTGGCAGTGCTTCTAATACGGCATTGCCATAACTGTGATTATTTAAATCAATACAAGCAATCAAATGCCCTCGCCAGCATAACAACATAGTATTTAAATCAATAATTGCAGCACCAGAAAATGATTCGGAATGTTGCTTTTTATCCAGTAAGTAGGCGATCATGCGATCTCGCGATAAATTCTCAACCCGACGTGCTGGCCAAGCATTGAGAATTTGAAGCGGCCAATGGCTGCGCGTAAAATCAATATCATTGGCAACATACGCTTGATTATTGAGTTCATGAATCAAAAAAGCATCTGTTTTATTTGAAATACTGGGGTCTTGCGCTGCCGCTCGCAAAGCGGAGTCCATCTCCATCATGGTTTGAAATCGTTTGCTGGGGTCTTTATCAATCGCTTGCATCACGACTTCATGCAAATCAAAAGGAACATTAGGGGCTAAAGCATCCAATTGCAGCGGTGGTAAATTCAAGACGCGATCACGCAGTTGTTTGCTGCTGGTGGCACGGTAGGGAAAACGACCCGATAGCATCTGGTACAATAAAATACCCAAGCCATACACATCAGATGTACGAGCCAATGGTTCATCCCGCCATTGCTCTGGCGCACGCGAGGTTGCAGGACCAATCAACACCCCTTCCACATTATAATTAAAACCAAAATTGTTTAATTTCACTAAACCATCTTTCCGTAAATAAACATGCCCTGCATTGATGCTACCGTGGTAAATTCCAGCATCATGGGCATATTGCAACGCACCGACTAATTGAATGCCAATACTCAGCGTTGCGTTCACAGAAAAGTTTGCACCAGCATCCATTTTTTGTTGCAGTGTTTTACAACGCATCAGCTCCATAGCGATTTTTACATCAAAGGCCTCATGAATAATGCCGTAAATAGACATAATATGTTCGTGATTTAATTTTCGAGCATCGTCAATGGTGGCAACAAAAGTGCGTAAATAACGGGTGTCGTTATCGCGGGGGAAACTTAATTGCTTGAGTACCACATCCCGATCATTGGCCTCATCGTAAGCCAAATAAATTGCACCCATTGTGCAGTCACATATTTTGCCTTTTTTGCGATACGTAGCCATTTTCACTCTCCATGATTGAACCATGCTAAAACAATTGCATGGTTAAGCCCTCTATCATGCAAGCAAAACATTCCTTGGCAAGGTTTGCTTAAGTGAAAGAGTTTTTTGAATACGCTAGTATCACCTTCGCCTCTTGTTTTTCTGCCATTCAGCGATACTTTTTTTACCTTCTTCATAACCTACTTCAATGATTGCCTCATAAGCATCAAAATCTTTAATACTAAAATCATGAATAGGCGGTTGAATAAACATATCGGTTAACGCCCTGCTTTCATCAAGGTGCGAAACGGTATTGACCTCAATCGTGCGCATCATAATATTCATGATTTGCGGCGCGTGTTCGCCTTTGGAAAAAGGATTAAGTTTATCAATCAGCGCCTTCCAGCCTGAAAAGCTGGCAGAAAATCGGTAGTCTTTATTCATATCCATTTCTGGACTGGCATTAACGGCAATCAATAAGCCCTGCTCTGAAATATCATGCATAACATCAATGGGTAAATTATTCATCACCCCACCATCGACTAAAACATCACCTTCTGCACAAAAAGGCGAGAAAATTGCAGGAATAGCAATACTGGCACGCACGGCTTCCCACAATAAGCCACGCTGATGAATCACTGCTTTGGCGCGGGTTAAGTTGGTTGACATGCAAAAAAATGGAACCATAAGGTCTTCGATACGTAAATCACCATACATTTCTTTTAAAATATTGGTAACTTTTGCAGTTTTAACCAACGATGTTGTGGGTAAGGTGTAATCCATCAACACCCTTGGTGAAGAATGCCTACGCACTAAATCTAACACTTCTTCATAGCTTTTACCCGTTGCAAAGACAGCGCCAAGTAAAGCACCCATGCTGGTACCACCAATAAAATCAAGTTCAATGCCTGCTTCCATTAAAGCACGAATCACGCCCACATGAGACAAACCACGCGCACCACCACCACTAAGCACCAGACCTGCGCCATTGGAGGTTAAACGGCGAGTCAAGCGTTTATAATCTGATTTTTCTTTGATGCGTAAATGATGATGGGTTTTTACATGGCGCGCATCAAGCCAAGCCGCTGTTCCTTGGGGATGACCTGCGGGAAGGTCTTGATGCAACAGTATTAATTCTTGCTGAGCGCGAGGATTAATGCGCTGAACAATTTTTTCAACACCACTTAATTCAGAGGACTCGGCAGCATCGGCAATAATCAAAATACGGTCGGCTTGACGAATGCTTCGTTTGCTCCATTCTGTTATGGTAGGGTCAACCTCATAGAGGATATAGTCTTCTTCAACTTCACGGTCATTAAGCCAAGATATAATCGCAATATCAGCCGCGTATTCCGCTGATATTTGAGCTGCGCCTTTTTTACCAAAGAGACGATCAAAATGATGGCTATTAAGATGCAGCGTTTTACCATATTCAATCAAACTATTGCTCAACAAGTCGGAGAAATGAATCTTTCGACCCAAATCACCAACATAAATCAAGGTTATATTCATGCCGTTTTTATTGGGGTCTACACGATCAGGATTGCTGCCACGTTGGTAACGCTGAATAATACTGCGGGTGATCGAAAACATCGTGCGTGGATGTTTTTCAGATAATACAAAAAAGTTCTTCGCTGACAGTTTAACAATATTGCTGTCTCGAATCGCAAAGACTGTTGAGTTTCGTTTTTCTTCGGTGAAGACAGAAAATTCACCAATGGATTCGCCAGGGCGAACTTCCCCTAAGAATGCGTCATTATTTAAGTCATGCCCAGAAACTACGCCAAGGCGACCATTAACCACAATATACATGCAATCGCCATGATCACTTTTATTAAAGAGGGTTTCACCAGCATCAAGGCATACCCACTCTAAGCAATCAGAAAAATCACGAAAAGTTTCCAACTCCATATGCCCAAAAAGACTGGTGATAATCGTTGCCAAACGATCGCCTTGTAAGCGAGGTTTGATGTAACCACCAAATTCTTTGAGTAAGGCTGGGTGTTTGCAGGTAAGTATGTCGAAGTCATGTTTGGATAAACGCAATAACTCAACATCTTCTAAGACCGTAATGGTTGCGCTGCGGCGTAAATCAACCACCAAAGCCATTTCACCAACCAATTCGCCTTCACCCAAAGTGCTAACGACCAATTGAGTGTTGGCAGCAGTTGTAACCGTAACCTCTAGCTTGCCAGCTTCAATCAAATACATACAATCAGCAGGATCGCCTTGGTGGAACATGATCGTTCCCTTGCTGAAATTGACTGGTTCCAACACGCGGGCGACATCAATTAAAAAACGATCTGTCAGTGGCAGTTTGATGTTAAACTTGCGCATTTTTTCAGGAATGCAGGTTAACGACATCGTGTGTAGATGCGAATTAGTCATGGTATTTTTAATTTATATTGCCGTGCGTGGCGTTGAAAGTGATCATGGCTTTATCCGTTGTTTTTCATTAATGATGCGGAATCATGGCTAAAATAGCAGCTTAAGTATAGGATTTTTTATTATGCGGCACAAAACATCATCACAGCACCGTACAATACCGTTGCTTTTAGGCATAACTGTGATGCACGTCATTCTTTTTTTGTCCGCTTGTCAAAAGAGCATTCATGAGGTTCAAGACACTCGGTTTATTATGGGAACGATGGTTACATTCACCATTATTGCTGATGAGGATGTTGCACAAAAAGGCATCGTGGAAGCAGCAAATCGAATGCAAACCATTGAGCTAGCCATGACTATTTATGGCGATAAAGATAATGCTATTAAACGGTTCAATCATGGCGTGCCACAAGAAACGATGCGTTTGCCTTTGCCTGTGGATCAATTACTGCAAACGTCTCAGGCGGTGTCGATGCAAAGCCATGGATCTTTTTCTGCTTCTTTGGGCGCACTTTCATTATTGTGGGGATTTTCTCGTCCTGAGCCACCCACCAAGCCACCTTCGCTAGCCTCAATTGCCAACATCGTGGCTGCCAAGCCAGCCCATTGTTTGCACCGTGTAGGGGCGCAGCAATGGCAACGTAATAATAAATACTGCAAGATCGACTTAGGCGGCATAGCCAAAGGTTATGCTCTGGATGAAGCTATTACCGCCTTAAAACGTGTCGGTATTCAACATGCCATGATCAATGCAGGCGGTGACATTCGTATGATGGGGATGCATGGGGAAAGACCTTGGCTGGTTGGCATTCGTGATCCACGTAATCACAATAAAATTGTTGGGGTACTTGCTTTATCTGGCGATAAAAGCGTGGTGACATCGGGTGATTACGAGCGTTTTTTTACAGTGAATGGTCGTCGTTATCATCATATTCTTGATCCTCAAACAGGCTACCCTGCCATGCAGGCACAAAGCACAACGATTGTTGCTTCAACAGCAACCATGGCAGACGCTTGGAGTACTGCCCTCTTTGTTGCAGGCTCTTCATT
Organism: uncultured Zetaproteobacteria bacterium; assembly: GCA_964458185.1. Lineage (GTDB taxonomy): Bacteria > Pseudomonadota > Zetaproteobacteria > Mariprofundales > Mariprofundaceae > AB-137-C09. Next base: position 47,674 of record CAYWFG010000002.1, on the reverse strand, counting down.
GTTACCCAAACTAGAAAAAACAGCGATGATGGCGTTGGTGATTGATGCAAAAGGGCAATGCTACGCGGAAAAAAAGATGCGCAAATACTTGCAGCTAAAACCCAGTTGCTCTATCCTGCGGAAGGCAGATGAGAAAGGGTACAGAACAAAGGACGGACAATAATGGATATTTCTGAGTTATTGGCTTTTATGGTAAAACAAGATGCATCAGATTTGCATGTATCTGCTGGTGTACCACCGATGATTCGTATTCATGGTGACATGACGCGGATTAAAATGCCTGCACTGGAAAATCGAGAAGTTGAAATCATGGTTTATGACATCATGAACGATACCCAACGAAAAACCTTTGAAGAAAAGTTGGAGTTAGATTTCTCCTTTGCATTGGGTGATATTGCGCGTTTTCGTGTGAATGTTTTTAAACAAAACCGTGGGCTGAGTGCCGTCTTTCGTAACATCCCGACCGAAGTGTTGAGTATGGAAAAGCTGCGTTGCCCTGAAATTTTTAAAAAGTTAGCCATGCTTCCGCGTGGTATTTGTTTGGTTACAGGACCGACGGGATCAGGTAAATCAACCACTTTGGCGGCGATGATGGATTACCGTAATGAAAATGAAAAAGGTCATATTCTGACCATTGAAGACCCGATTGAATTTGTTCATCAAACAAAAAGCTCGCTGATTTCTCAACGAGAGCTAGGGCCGCATACCAAATCATTTGCCAATTCACTTAAAGCTGCGTTGCGTGAAGACCCTGATGTGATTTTGGTGGGTGAGATGCGTGATTTAGAAACCATATCCCTTGCGCTGTCTGCCGCTGAAACAGGGCATATGGTTTTTGGTACACTGCATACTTCTTCTGCACCTAAAACTATTGACCGTATTATTGATGTCTTTTCTTCAGCAGATAAAGGCATGGTGCGTGCGATGTTGTCTGAATCACTCAAGGCCGTCATTTCTCAAGCCTTGTTAAAAACAGCCGATGGTCACGGGCGTATTGCAGCCCATGAAATCATGATTGGTACACCTGCCGTGCGCAACCTTATTCGTGAAAATAAAATTCCTCAAATGGTATCGGTGATGCAAACAGGTCAGCGCGAAGGGATGCAAACGCTAGACATGAACTTAAAACGATTGGTCGCTGAACGCAAAATCACCGAAGAAGCGGCTTACGAAAAAGCCAACAACAAAAAATTGTTTATGAACGGTTAGGAACAACACCCAATGAGCGCAAAAGAGCCAGAAAAACTATCGATTCGACGTTTACTCATGGTCATGGTGAAGCAAGATGCTTCAGATTTGTATGTGGCAGAAGGTTTACCCCCTGCATACCGCATCAAGGGTTTGGTTGTCCCCCTCAAGCAACCACCACTGAACGGGATACAAACCGAACAACTCGCCAATGCTACCATGAGCGAACGGCAGCGGGCTGAATTTGCCGAAACCATGGAAATGAATCTGGCTGTGGCTTACGATGGTATGGGGCGTTTTCGCGTCAATATCTTTCGCCAGCGAACTTATGTGGGCATGGTAGTGCGTAAAATCACTGCCGAAGTTCCAACGATGGATCAATTACAATTGCCTGATGTGATGAAAGAAATCATCATGGCAAAACGTGGTTTGTTATTGATGGTTGGGGCGACGAGTTCAGGGAAATCTACATCCATGGCAGCGATGTTGGATTACCGCAACAGCAATGAACAAGGTCATATTATCACCATTGAAGACCCGATTGAATTTGTTCATCGCCATAAAAAGAGTGTGATTACCCAGCGCGAAGTAGGAACCGATACGGTAAGCTTTAGGGCGGCATTAAAAAACACCTTGCGGCAAGCTCCTGATGTTATTTTAGTGGGCGAAATTCGCGATAAAGAGACCATGGAGCATGCGCTAGAGTTTGCTGAAACAGGTCATTTGTGTGTAGGAACGCTGCATGCCAATAACGCCAATCAAACATTAGATCGCATTATGAACTTATTCCCAGAAGAAACCCACGCACAGGTTCGCTTAGGCTTAGCGATGAACCTAAAAGCCATTATTTCACAACGACTGATTAAAACGGTGGATGGTGGGCGCAAAGCCGCCATTGAAATTTTAGTTAATAATGCCCGAATTTCAGATCTGATTGAAAAATGGTCAGTCGGCGAGATCAAAGAAGCCATGGAAATGGGTAAAAACTATGGCATGCAAACGTTTGACCAGCATTTATTGCGTTTATGGCGTGAAGGCTTTATTAGTGAAGAAAGCGCACTTGCCAATTCAGATGCAGCCAATGATTTGCGTCTTAAAATGAAAATGGCGAAGCTAGAAAGCTCGGATGGCGATGGTATGGATCAACTTGATGCTATCGGTGACAGTGAGCTAAGTATTTAATGGCAGCATCAAAGAAAGCTGATAATTGGCATCTGATTGATGATTTATTGTTGGCTTGCACCCGCCATAAAGCATCCGATTTGTTGGTGCGGACGGGTGATCGTATACGCATGCGCATTTCTGGTGGATGGATCAGTATCTCCCCCGATAAAATTCCACCCCCGTCCCGTGCGTTAGTGAAAGAAATGATTATTCACATGATGAAAGCTTCTTTTTTGAAAATTGATGTGGAAGAACAAAATAATATTGATTACCAATACTCATTAGAAGATGTAGCACATTTTCGTATTCATGTAATGCGTACCAATAATAATTTTGGTATTGTTGCGCGGGTAATTCCCAAAGATATTCCGACCTTTGAAGAGCTGCGCTCACCACCTGTGATCAATGAAATTTGTGAAGCACACAATGGGCTTGTTCTGATGGCAGGGGCTACAGGTTCGGGAAAATCAACGACGATGGCAGCCATGCTTCAGCATATTGTGGTCAATAAACCTGTGCATGTGGTGACGCTAGAAGACCCAATGGAGTTTCGCTACGGCACAACGCACAAGGGTACGGTGAGTCAACGGCAAGTGGGTGTAGATGTGATGAGTTACACCCAAGGCTTGATGGATGCATTGCGTGAAGCACCTGATATTATTGTTGCTGGTGAAGCGCGTGATGCGGAGGTTATTCAATTGGCGTTGCAGGCTGCCGAAACAGGTCATTTGGTGATGGCTACCGTGCATGCAACCACTGCGGTGGGTACGATGCAGCGGTTGATGGCTGCTTTTGGTGCAGAAGAACAAGATGCTATTCGAGAACGCTTGGCAGAAAATCTTCGCGCTGTTGTGGTGCAAAAGCTTATTCCTCTCAAAGGAGGGAAGGGGCGTGTTGCAGCTCAAGAGATTATGATTGTCAATTCTGTTATTCGCCACTTTATTATGGATCCTGATCGCTGGGGTGAAATTCCAAAGGCGATGGAAAATGGGCATTCCTTGTATGGTAGTCAGACGTTTGATCAACATTTGCAACGCTTGGTTGAAAATGATGAGATTGACTACGAAGAAGGCAAGGCAGGCGCTGTCTTTAAAGAAGACTTCGCCATGCGTTTGGGGCGAGAAGATTGATGCAAACATCTATTGTATTGGTTTCTGCTAGTTTTGTGTGGTTGTTCGTGGCGATTCTCTTACGCAAACAACATAGCATTCATGCTGCAATGATGATGGTTTTATTGGTTTTTGATTTGCTGTTTCCTGTTTATCTGTATGCGACCCACGATTGGTATTTGCGCTTAGTGACCCATAAAGAACTATTATCTTTTGCTATTTGGGCGCATTTGCTCTTTGTGTTAAGTCTCTATGCAGTTTATGTGCTTCAAATACTTTCAGGGAAAAAAATGAAGCGCGAGCCAGCACCTGAAAGAGAGGCGCATCAGATGCAAGCGCGTGTCTTTGTTATCTTGCGTCTTTTTGTGTTTACCAGTGGTGCATTATTAATGGAGTCTATTCAGTAAGATTTACGCTTGCCTTTTTATATTGGGTATGCAGAGTTGCTGATTAATAGTGAAGATTAAGATCCCGTGAAGATTGCAATACATCATCTTCATCTTTGTATTGATCATGATTTTTCACGGTATTCTAACCTACCAAAGGGGAGGCATTCATGCTCGGAGACTTTATCGAAGCATCCATTAACTTTCAGAATGATACTGTTTATTTAATGTATCTAGTGATTATTGCTGCTGTGTTTGGAACTGCATTTTTTATGTTTTGGTCTGCAAACAAAAAAGACAAGGGCTGAGTTTTTTGTGAAAAACAAACGGAGGGATTATATGAAATATTTGCTGGGTGCATTGTGCGCATGTGCAATGGCAACTGTTTACCCCGCACTTGCGTCGGCTATGGGACATGAGGGCATGGGGAACGCCGATAACGGAAGAAAGATTTTCCAAGAGGGCAAAGGTGATAACGTACCTGCATGCCAAAGCTGCCATGGTACAGATGGTCTGGGTAACGATGACATGGGAACTCCGCGTTTGGCTTATCAGGTGGATACGTATATTCTTAAGCAGTTGAAAGACTTTGCTGCGGATAAACGCACAGACAATACATTGGGTGTGATGAATGACATTGCCAAGTCTTTACTTGAGCAGGATAAAAGAGATTTAGCTGCTTTTGTTTATACTTTAAAAACACCATTTATGGGTTCTGATTTAGATGCTCTTCGTGAAGATGATGTAGACGTTGGAGAGCCATACAAAGGTGCTGAGATCGTACATTATGGTTTGCCAGATCATGGTGTTCCAGCTTGCCAAAGTTGTCATGGTTTTAATGGTCGCAGTGTAGGACGTATGTACCCAGCTATTGGTGGGCAGCGTTATCAATACATTGTTCATCAATTGACTGCATTTCGTGCTGGTGATCGTACCAACGATTATAAATCACAGATGCAAAAAGTAGCGCATCATTTAACTGATGACGACATCAAAAATGCAGCGGCGTTTTTAACAGGTGCAAGGCCTGTTGCTCCTGGCAATCCAAGAGCACCAGAACATATGTAAACAACGGTTTTCTGTTAGCATATACCGCAAAGGCGGAGCTGCAATGCTCCGCCTTTTTTATTCTGTCTACCAAGAGGATTAATCCATGCTGAATTTAGGTATGCTATTTATTTACCATATGAGGTCTCCCTTTTAAGACTCGTACAATGGCTTGCAGTAGAATTGTATTTCACCAAAACACAGATGGTGGCCTGCTATTTTTTGATCTACAGATTATCCAACCTTGAATAAAGTCTATTATAAAACACTTGAAGTCTAAGTCTGTTCTTGTTAGAATTTTTTTTGTGTATTTCCGTGCGAAGTTATTGATTCATTGAATACTTTAATTTAAACATTGGGCAATGGTTGTATGATTTTTAATCAATAGTTATTTTTTAAAGTATTAAAGTATTAAAGTATTAAAGTATTAAAGTATTAAAGTATTAAAGTATTAAGGTATTAAGGTTTTATCAATTGTCCCGTATTAGTTTTTTTCAATCAAGCTTAGCAGTATTACTTCTGTTTTTAATCCCTATCACATCATCATTGGCTAACGAAAGCTCTGCTTTGGATGCAGAGCTTCAATGGTTGCAGTCTGAACGCATGGTTTTCACTGCCTCAAAATCAGTTGAGCGTATATCTAAATCACCTTCGACTATCAGCGTGATTACGGCACGGCAAATACGACGCATGGGTGCGCGTGATGTGCTTGATGTGTTGCGTATTATTCCTGGTTTAGGCATTACACGAAATAACATGTGGTTTCGAGAGATTGAGGTTCGTGGCATAAAAACAACTTTTTCTGAAAAAATTGTTTTTATGCTGGATGGTCATAATCTAAACAGTCAACTTACCAATGGTGGGCCAGCACTTGTGTTTGGTCGACTTCCTGTGGGAAATATTCAGCGTATTGAAGTTATTCGTGGTCCAGTATCGGCTTTGTATGGTGCCAATGCATTTCTTGGTGTTGTTAACATTATTACCAAAAAAGGAGATGCTATTAATGGCACGGCTGTTAGTATTCAAGGTGGCAGCTTTGGACGCCAACAATACAACGTTCAATTTGGGCAAAATATTGCAAACACTGATGTGGCAATTAATGCTAACTTTGAGAAATCCAACGGTTATGATCCTTTTGTTTCAGTAGATGCGCTTGGTGCTAATGCAGCCAGTCTGGCTCCGAGCGTTGCAGATACAAAAAGAAATAGTTACAATATAGACATGGCTATTCACCATGAAGATTTTAGCTTTCAAGCTAAATACATTAACAAAAAAGATGGTCCGAATTTTGGTGTGATCAATGTGTTAAACCAGCGTTCAATTCCACGCAATAAATCATACTTTTTAGACCTTGCTTACAAACATACCATCTCTGATGCGTTAAATGTTAAAGGACGTGTATACCGAGATTATTTTGAGTTTGACAACTTTTGGGCATTGTATCCACCTGGCGCTCCTGCACCCGCCTACACCCATGGCATGGTCTTTGATGCTGCTGCAAAAAACAGCGTTACTGGCGCAGAATTTTCACTGCAGTTTGATTTATTATCGAACAACCGAATCATTGCAGGTATCAATATAGAAGAGCAAAAACAATTTGGTGTAAAAACTATTACCAATTATAACCCCGTTACATTCGTGCCTTTGTCTGGCTTGGTGGATTTTTCTAGCAGTCAAAATTGGGGTTCTGCTGCAAAGCGTCGACTCTGGAGTGCTTATGCAGAAGATATATGGGATGTTATGGATCACATCCGCCTTGTAGGCAGTGTTCGTTACGATCATTACAATGATTTTGGTGCTAGCGTAAACCCTAAACTTGGCATCACATGGGAAGTTGCGCAAGGCTATGACGTAAAAATGATGTATGGAACGGCATTTCGAGCACCGACATTTGCCGAAGTGTATAACATCAATAATGCTGTACTAAATGGTAACCCTAATATCAAAGCTGAAAAAGTACGAACCTTTGAGATGGGGCTTGATAGCCACTTTTCTGAACACTTGAATGCGGGCATTACCTTTTTTCTCAACGATATGACAGATCTCATCAGCCCTCGTGGTGGACTCTATAAGAATACAACGTCTGTTAGAAGTCAGGGACTAGAGTTTAATGGAAAATTTATTGTTTCAAAAGGCAATTATTTAGCAGGAAATTATACGTTTGTTAATGTGAAAAATCGTGTAAGCAATCTACATTTACCTGATATAGCCAGCAACCGTGGTAATGTGATGTTGAATATCGCACTATCTGATAGATTTAATATTTACTCAGACTTCTTTATGAAAAGTGCTACGACGCGAGCATCCAATGACTCTCGTGGGCGACTTGGTGGTTATAGCTTAATGAACATGAGTTTTATTGCCAAAAACCTGACAACATCGTTGTCAAACATGGAGCTTCGTGGGTCTGTATACAACTTATTTAACAAGGCATATGTAAGCCCATCTTCTGTTGCTACTATTCTAGGGGATTATTCCATGCCAGGTATTAGCTTCATCCTTGAAGCACGCTATAAACTGTAGCTGTTGGATGTATTTATTATGAGAATATACAACGATCGAAAGTTTTTTTTAAAAGCAGTCATGCTAAGTATCCTTTTAGCCATGCCTGCGATGGTAAAGGCTAATACAACGGCGACAATTTGTTTTTATAGCCCTAATGCTAACATCAATAACTTTGCCTCTTTGAAACGTGGCTTTGATACTTACCTTTCCTCGCAGGGAAGTTTTAGATTTCAACCTTTTTCTAATGCACCCAATCTTGATCAATTTGCTGTCAATCAAGGGTGTCAATTATTCATGCTATCGAATGAGTATTTTCAAAAAAGTAAAATACACCTTGATCTGAAAAAGAAAATGTCTGGGGTGTTAAATGGTCGCATGGTTAATCAAAAGGTGTTCTCCACCAAAAGTGATTTAAATAACATAAAAAAATTGCAAGGAAAGTCTGTTGCCTCATCAAGTAATGAGGAAAAAACACGAAAAATGTTACTTGTGATTTTAGGTGACGAGTATAAAGACGTTATTCGCTCTGTAAGAATTTTAGAAGTACCAAAAGATATAGATGCTTTGATGGCGATTAGTTATGGGGTCGCTTTTGCTGCAATCACTACAAACACGAGTCTTGAATTATTAGCAACGATTAATCCAAAATTGGCACAAAAGTTAAAGCGCGTAGGTGGAATGCTTGAAGTACCCTTTCCAATAATAGCGATTAGCAAAAACAGTAACAGTGTGCAAGCCTTACTTGACGTAATACGTGGAATGGATAAATCAGCATCAGGAAAAGAAAAACTTCAACTTTTAGGCTTGGATAGTTTTCGTGAATTAAGCAATAGTTCTGCTACAGAAGGATCAAAGTAATGCTGAAATACTTTCTTGTTGCTATGGTAATATTTTATTGTTATATACCTTCGGTATGGGCATTAGATCAAACAAAGATTTTAATTATTAACTCTGATCGCACGATACAAAAATACGCTCTGGCAGAATCTAGTTTTAATCCATCTGGGGTACAAATTGTCGGCAGTATAAATTTACACGATGGATGGAACACAGTGTCAGAGGTTAAATCACGCATAGGGTCGACAGATGCAGGGTCAATTTATTGCATTGGTTCTCAAGCCTGTGCCTTAACGAGCCGTTATGCCGTGAAACAACGTATCTTTTTTACTTCATCCGTAGCTTGGAAAAATACAACCAACCAACAAAGCTATGGCATATCAGCAGAGTTGTTACCCGATGCTTTGATGACAACCTATCGACTATTTTTTCCTAAAATAAGGACATTAGGTTTATTGTATAGCAAAGAATTTTCAATGGTACGACTTAAGGAAATTAAAAAACATGCTGTTGAAATGAATATAACTATTATTGCTGTCAACATTGGAGATACTTCTGACACCACATCGGCATTAACTGATGTATTACCCAAAGTTGATGCATTATGGTTGATGCCTGACCCTGGTGTGTTAACGGGAAGAAAGGCCGTAGAGTCTATCTTTCAACTCTGCGATTTAATGAATAAACCTGTCTTTGCTTATAGTAATGTGTTCCTTGATTTTGGTGCTTCATTGATCGTATCTATTGATACTAAAACAGTAGGTAAACAAATCTCCTCGCTGGTTGAACGGGTTACCTTTGGGGAAAAAGTATCAGCAATGATCGAGCCTCCTGCAGCCTCCAATATCACACTAAACCTAAAGAAGACAAAGAAATATCACCTGAAAGTTCGTACCATGGCTATTCCTATGGCACAGCAGGTTATTCAATGAATATTGTTGGTTTTATCAATAGCAGTATTCGCCGAAAAATGTTGCTAATCATGTTCTTTTTGATGCTTACACCCGTTGTGTGTACCACATGGTTTGAAATCATTGATTTAAGTGATTCTTTTAAAGTTAATGCACAAAACCGAATCGAATTGATGAAAAAAAATCTACTGACTCAAGGTAAAATTTTATCGTTGCAATTATCCAGTCAAGTATTGGATAATATTGCTTCGTTTAACTTTTCAGCAAACTCGTTTATTTTACGCAAAGCCATTGAAGAAAACACTGATCTTAACTATATTATATTGATGGATGCATCACGCCTAGCGTATGTCCACACTATGAAACCAAGTCTAGAACAAGAGGTCATGACAGACTCAGAGGATTTATTTGCAGCGAAGCAACGTTCTTCTGCAGTTAATGAATATGTTAAAGATGGTGAATCGTATTTAGAGTTTATCGTGCCGATCCAAGTGAGTACAGAACCTTGGGGAGTATTGCGCTTGGGCTTTTCAATGAAGCCACTAAACCATGAAATAGAACTTTTAAAAAAAGCTAATAATCAACTTGTTGAAACAATTATTCGCAACACCCTTATTTTTGTGCTTATCATGCTAGTGCTTGGTATGATTATAGTTTTTTGGCTCTCTGGAAGAATGACAGCTTCTATATTGATGTTAATGCACCACGCTAAAGAGATGGCAAAAGGCAACTTTGTAGAAAGTAATAATATAGCCAATATGCATACAGGTGATGAGATAGAAGAACTTAGAGATTCTTTCTGCGCGATGTCTAATGCTCTAATGAAGGCTTATTCAGGTTTGGAGAAGACGATTGAAGAGCGCACTGCTGAACTTGCTGAAGCGCGCGATAATGCATTGGCTGCAACACAAGCTAAAGGGAATTTCCTTGCTACGATGAGCCATGAAATTCGAACGCCGATGAATGCTATTATTGGTCTAAATCATCTTGCCTTAAAAACTGATTTAACAAGTAAGCAGTACGATTATTTAAATAAGATTCAAATTTCAGCACGATCGTTATTAGGTATTATTAATGATATTTTAGATTTTTCTAAAATTGAAGCTGGAAAATTGGATATTGAATGTGTTGAAATGAACTTAGATGATGTCCTTACCCAGCTCTCTGATGTTACATCGGAGTTGGCGGAACGCAAAGGTTTAGAGCTTCATTTTTTTAGAGATCCTAAAATTCCATCGTCGTTAATGGGTGATCCTTTACGAATTAATCAAATTCTCTTGAACTTGGTTAGTAATGCGGTGAAATTTACGCAACATGGCGAAGTAACTGTACGTATTGAACTAGATGAAGGTAATTTAACTGCTCATAACAATATCAAGTTACGATTTACTATTCAAGATACTGGAATTGGTTTAACAAAAAAACAAATCGCCCGTCTATTTCAATCTTTTAGCCAAGCAGATAGCTCCACAACAAGAAAATATGGTGGCACTGGTCTGGGTCTTGTTATTTGCAAACACCTTGTCGAGCTAATGCAGGGAAAAATTTGGATAGAATCTGAACCTGATCAGGGAAGCAAATTTATTTTTACTGTATTATTAGAAGTTGGCGTAGGGGTTGATGGCTTAGCACAGCAGTTGATGCCTGAATCCTTATTAAATCGAAAAATTATGGTGGTGGATGACAACCTTACATCTTTAGAAATTTTAAGCAGTTATTTAACCGCCTTTCATTTTAACGTTACACGAACACAATCTGCTATTGAGGCTATTCGCTTACTGGAAGATGCATCTATCAATAACAGTGATCATTATGATCTTGTTCTGATTGACTATAAAATGCCTAATATGGATGGTATTGAAGCAACACGGTTGATTAAAAATTCGCCTAATATTAAAAAGATACCTACTATTATCATGGTTACAGCGCATAATCAAGAAGATGTGATTGAAGCAGCAGAACGCGTTCATATGGATGCCTTTTTAACCAAACCTGTTGGGCAATCATTGCTTTTTAACACTATTTTAGAAGCCTTTGATGAAGGGCAAGGTTATATTCATAAAAGCAACACGGTACAAGCAGAGCAGCATGCCAGTCTCAATGCAATTAAAGGTGCTAGGTTATTGCTTGTTGAGGATAATTTAATTAATCAACAGGTGGCGCAAGAAATTTTAGAGCAAGCAGGCTTTCAAATATTTATTGCCAACAATGGTCAAGAGGCGATAGATATGGTTGGTTCAAATGATTATCATGCGATATTGATGGATCTTCAAATGCCTGTATTGGGCGGCATTGAAGCAACCAAGATGATACGTGAATTAGGCAATGATATTCCTATTATTGCGATGACAGCGCATGCCATGAAAGAAGAAGTTGATAAATGTTTAGCAGCTGGAATGAATGACCATACTAGCAAACCGATTGATCCAAATCGTTTGTATGCAACCCTATGTGATTGGATAAAACCAAGCAAACAAACCCCTAAAGCTGAAAAAGAATCAACAACAGTGGATACTATAGAACCAGAAAAAAAACGTATCATGCTTGATGGTATCGTAGGCATTGATTTGCAAGCAGCACTGCAATTATTAAATGGCAATGAGAGCTTATTGCGTAAGTTACTCATCCTTTTTGAACAACAGTTTTCTGATACCGAGCAACAATTAGGTCATGCACTTGACAATAATGATATTGATTCAGCCTTGGCAATGTTGCATAACATTAAAGGAACAGCAGGAAACCTTGTTGCCAACTCATTATTTCATGCAAGCCAAGAGTTTGAAGGATTCTTGCTGGATACACCTAATAAAAATTGGGATTCTTTACAAAATAATTTTAATCAAGCGTTACAAGAAGTTTTAACTTCCCTTCGTGAAAATCAGCACTAATTGTGACTCATGCTTTATTTAGGTACAACATAGGTATTTTTAGTGCTTCTATTTTATTAGGCTTCCCTTTTAAGACGGGACAACCTATAACTGAAAAAGTAAAACTTAATCTGAAATTTTTGTTAAAACATGGTGATTAGGAGTGCTTTCTTAGCATAGCGTAACGATTAATTTATTGGCTGTCCCGCTTTAAAAGGAAAGCCAACCATTGCAGTGCTTTTAAATACTAGGAGAGAAATTATGTTAACAGAGTTCAGTGTGTTATTAGATAGCCATCATATTAAACATTGTCGTCTTAGTTATTCAAGATCCTATTCGAATGAAGACATTCTTAACAGAATAGAAAGTTTAGTTAAAATGGTGATTGTTGAAAGTGATATAGGCCTTATTCTGATTGCTTTGCCATCGGATCAAAGTATTGATTTTCCAGCCTTTAAAAACATTATCGGGGTTAAAAGCGTTAAGGTAAACAAAGGGTTGACGCCAATGAATACTGACGTTCCTGTTGCAACATTTGTTTCCGAAAAATGTAAACAGCATGAACATTTGACCTTTTACACCAATACTTATTTAGATCTGCTTAAAATAAACCAACGTGACTTTATCGACTTAATGGATGCCAAGGTTGCACAGTTTATTATACCCAAAACATATCACGTTCGAGGTCGACACTTTGCACCTAGTACAGCCAGAGCCAATATTAAGGCACACCGCAAGTGTTTTCTTGGATTTAGCATGGAAAATGCCAGTTTCGAACCTGCAAAAGTGAAAGGTATGGTTGACTGGATCAACAAAAACTTTGATCAATGTCAGGTGCTTATTGGTGATTCTATTCACCGAAATACACTGCAGATTAATCATGGTATTAGTGAAGAAGAGGCCCTTAAACGATCCATGAACATGGCGCAGGGTATTACAGAAGAATACCTTGATTTGTTTATGAATATGTCCAATCACTGTACTTTTGACTATCTCTTTTGCTCTGAAGTTCAGCTATTTGAAGAATATAAAGAATACCACGAGGCTTTCTGCGAATTGGTTCACTCTAATGTAGATTTTGCTGCTGCAGTTCATGAGTTTTCTAAATATTTTGTGAATCGACGGGGGGAAAATAACAAAGATTTTCTTAGATTATCCTCTGCTTATTTACTAGAAGAGTTGGCTATATTTACTTGCATAGCGGAACGGGGATGGACTGTTTTTGTATATCCTGCAAACCTTGGACTTTTTCAAGATATTGCTAATGGTCGTTACTTGGATGTTCCAGCACCTTTAAAATCTTTGATTAATATCCAATTGGACGTAAGATCACGAGGGATTGTTTAATATATGTTAAATCACTTGTCTTTTTCCATCAAGTAAGGAATGTGGATGGAATAACCTAAAAGGATTCCTCTATGCCATTGATTGACCGTATAATATTATTTATAATGATTGCCATATTTCCAAACTACGCCTTTGCTGCTGAATCAGGTATTGACACCTTTTTTGGCAACCTTAATGGCATATTGGGATCAGTATTATTCTTTGATGTTATGCCATCACAAATATCTGATGCCTTTATGCCTTTTATTGTCGCGTGGTTGATTGTTGGTTCGGTATATTTAACTGTTCGTTTTGGCTTTATTAATATGCGTTTGATGGGGCATGCTTTTCAGGTTATTCGCGGAAAATATCAGCGCGATGAAGACCGTGGTGAGGTATCCCCTTTTCAGGCACTAACCACAGCATTATCGGCAACCGTTGGCTTAGGCAATATCGCAGGCGTTGCCATTGCCATCAGTATTGGCGGGCCTGGTGCGACATTTTGGATGATTATTGCAGGATTTTTTGCCATGACAGCTAAGTTTACTGAAGTAACCTTAGCACAAATGTACCGTGAGTACCGTCCTGATGGTCGTATTATGGGGGGTGCAATGGAATACCTCTCGCGTGGTCTTGCTGAAAAAGGCTGGCCAACATTGGGGCGAAGTTTAGCCGTATTGTTTGCCATACTTTGTATCTTTGCATCCTTTGGTGGCGGCAATGCCTTTCAAGTGTCCCAAGCATTAAGTGCTGTTGCCCAGCATGTGCCGATAGTAGCGCAGATGCCTTGGTTGTTTGGTGTATTGATGGCAATCGCTGTTGGGCTAGTGATTATCGGTGGTATTCGCCGTATTGCTCATGCGGCAGAAGCCATTGTTCCAGCCATGGTGCTGCTCTACTTATCGGCCTGCTTATGGATTATTATCACCCATTTAGCTGCTATCCCTGCGGCTATTTCGATGATTGTTCACGAGGCATTTGCGCCTGTTGCGGTAGCAGGCGGTCTGGTTGGTGTCTTGGTACAAGGTTTTAAACGAGCAGCATTTTCCAGTGAGGCAGGCATTGGTTCGGCTGCAATTGCCCATTCAACAGCGGCAGTGCAATACCCCGTTCGCCAAGGACTGGTTGCATTGTATGAACCCTTTATTGATACCATTATCATTTGCACCATGACGGCATTGGTGATTGTTGTAACGGGTGTCTACAATGCACCAGAATATGCGCCACTTGTTGCAGGGAATGAAGGTGCTGCATTAACATCAGCGGCATTTGGCTCTGTGGTATCGTGGTTCCCTATTCTTCTTTCACTATCCGTCGTTTTATTTGCTTACAGCACCATGATTTCTTGGTCATACTACGGTGAACGTTGCTGGACATATGTCTTTGGTGAATCCTTTTCGATGGTCTACCGTTTGATTTTTTTAAGCTTTATTATTATCGGTTCGATTGTTAGTGCTGGCAATATTTTAGATTTTAGTGACTTACTGTTGCTGTCGATGGCATTACCCAATTTTATTGCACTGTATATGTTGCAAGATAAGGTAGGGGATGCTTTAAAAGAATACCTTCGCTTATTACGCAGTGGCAATATGGAATCAAAATAAACAAAGGCAAGGTTACTTGATCATGACTGATTATACATTGAATGTTGGAGATATCGCACCTGATTTAATGCGCCCAATATCACCCGAAGGGACAATAAATGTAGCCAAACTTCAAGGGCATTGGCTGGTGTTATATTTTTATCCAAGAGATAACACCCCCGGTTGCACCACTGAATCTTGCGCTTTTCGTGATGCTGTGGAGACAGAGCTTGGTCAAAAAGCGATGGTTATTGGTGTTAGTCGTGATTCCCCCGCATCGCATGCGCGTTTTATTGAAAAACAGGCATTAAACTTCCCTTTAATCAGCGATGAAGACGAGGCTTTATGCCTTGCTTTTGACGTGATTCAAATGAAAAACATGTATGGAAAGAAAGTGCGCGGCATTGAGCGTTCTACTTTTTTGATCAACCCTGAAGGTGTTGTTTGCCACTGCTGGCGAAAAGTTCGGGTTAAGGGGCATGTTGAGGCTGTACTTGAGACATTGGATGACATGATTCTTGCAAGCTAACAGCCAAGCCCTTGCAGGGCGCACCATTGTGTTGGGCATTGGCGGTGGCATTGCTGTTTACCGCGTAGCAGAACTTGCGCGGCTATTGATGAAACAAGGTGCAAACGTGCGTGTTGTCATGACAAGGGCCGCACAAGCGTTTGTAACACCGCTAACCTTTGAAAGCCTAATAAACAACCCTGTTTATTGCGATTTGTTTGCCTTGGGGCAAGGCATGGGACATATTAGTTTAACCCGTCAGGCAGATCTATTATTGATTGCCCCCTGCACAGCAAACCTCATGGCAAAGATCGCGCATGGGATTGCTGATGATTTGTTAACCACTGTATTTGCTGCGCGGCAAGCCATTCCAACGCTGATTGCACCTGCCATGAACCCTGCCATGTGGCTCGCTGAACCAACCCAACGCAATCAAGCATGCTTAAAAAATGATGGCATCACGATTATTGAACCAGCACAGGGCAATACTGCTTGTGGCGAGCAAGGTATTGGGCGCATGGTTGAACCAGAGCAATTATTGACCGCCGTCATCTCTGCATTAACGCCCAAAGTACTTACGGGACAGCGTTGGGTGATTAATGCAGGGCGAACAGAAGAACCTTGGGATGCCGTTCGTGTGTTAACCAATCGTGCCAGTGGTCGCTTGGGTAGTATCATGGCATCGCAAGCAGCCATGATGGGCGCGAGCGTTACTTTGGTGGGAGGGCCTCACACGCCAAGGGCTCATTCAGATGTCAATCGTGTGGATGTACAAACAGCCCATGATATGCTGCATGCTTGTGAGGCAGCGGCAGGCAATGCTGATGTATTTATTGCCATTGCTGCAATCAGTGATTATCGTTTTTCAGAACAATACCAACACAAACTAAAGCGACAAAACAATGAAAACGTGACCGTTTCTTTATGCTCAACCCCCGATATTGTTGCCCACATTGCGCAGATGAAAAACCGACCGCATCATGTCATTGCCTTTGCCGCAGAATCGTATGATCACTGCGATCATGCACGAAAAAAACTTGAAAAAAAAGGCGTGGATGCCATCATTGCCAATGATGTAGGCAATATGGGGAAGGAGTTTGCTAGCGGTTGGTGGTTAACGCCATCGACATGCAAGATACTGCCTAAAACCGATAAAAAAACCTTTTCCCAACATATCATATCTTGTATTCTGGAGCTGAGCGACCATGCCTGATGCTATTCTTTACCCAACGCTTTCTATTTGTATTCTTGCTCATGGTAAAGACTTAGGTTTACCCCATTACGCAACAGAACATGCCGCAGGCATTGATTTGCGTGCTGCCATTGATCATATGGAAGTTGTTCCAGCGGGGCGCTGGCTAGCCGTTAATACGGGTATCAGTATTGCTGTGCCAGTGGGTTATGAGGCGCAAATTCGTCCGCGCTCTGGGCTTGCATTAAAACACGGTGTAACCGTACTGAATAGCCCTGGAACGATTGATGCTGATTACCGTGGTGAGGTAAAAGTGTTATTGATCAACCATGATGATGTCGCTTTTTATATTGAACGCGGCGACCGTATTGCTCAAATGGTGATTGCGCCAGTCTGTCAGGCAACGCTTGAATTTGTTTCAGCCTTGTCTGCAACAGCAAGAGGAACAAAAGGCTTCGGTAGTTCTGGGGTGAAATAATCAAACCGCAATTTATTACTTTTGAAGGTGGTGATGGCGTAGGAAAAACTAGCCAAATCAGTCTTACCAAAGATTATTTAATGGATCGTGGCATTGATGTATGCTGCACCTACGAACCGGGTGCCACAGACTTAGGTGTAGAAATACGCCGTTTATTATTGTCTGGTTCTTTTACGCCTGTTGGAGAAGCAGAATTATTGCTTTTTCTTGCTGATCGTGCGCAGCATGTGGCAACATGTATCCGCCCAGCGTTGGATGCAGGGCGTTGGGTGTTGTGTGATCGTTATTCAGATTCAACATTGGCGTATCAATTAGCTGCAAGGCGATTAACAACAAAAAACAATAACATTCACACCATGTTAGACTTTGCTGAATTAGGCGTACAACCCAATACTACCTTGTGGTTCGACCTACTGCCCCAACAAGCTTTGTTACGTTTGCAAC
This sequence comes from uncultured Zetaproteobacteria bacterium, assembly GCA_964458185.1. Classification (GTDB taxonomy): domain Bacteria; phylum Pseudomonadota; class Zetaproteobacteria; order Mariprofundales; family Mariprofundaceae; genus AB-137-C09. The sequence goes on along the minus strand of CAYWFG010000002.1, from coordinate 30,129 downwards.
AGCGAACAACAAAACCCAACCGTTTGGATGCTGAAAGCATGGCATTTCATCAACGTGTGTACGATGCCTTTTTGGCAATGGCTAAAAAAACACCGCGTATTCATCGTATTGATGCCACACAATCTATACCATACGTTCAACAACAGATTCAACATATCATTCCATGAAGCGACCGCTTGGTTTTAAGGCTGTTGAATCCCGTTTTCATGCTGCACTAATACAAAAAAAGCTCCACCATGCTTGGTTGCTTCATGGTCTTGCTGGTATTGGTAAGTCCATGCTGGCAAAAGCCTTGGCGGCTGATTGTTTATGTCTTAATCTTAGCGTTAAAGGTGAAGCTTGTGGTCGATGTCATGCATGCTTGATGCTAAAAGAAGATTCACACCCTGATTATTTGTGTGTGTCAAGGCAATGGGATGATAAAAAAAAGCGGCTTAAGCGCGACATTCATATTGCTCAAGTGCGTGAGTTACTAGATTTTTTATCATTATCTAGCTTTGACCATGGTTATCGGGTGGTGGTGATTGATTGTTTGGATGATTTAAATCATCAAGCAACCAATGCCTTGCTTAAAGGTTTGGAAGAACCCAGTAATGGTGGTCTGTTATTGCTTGTCTGCCATGATGTTCATGATGCCATGGCAACCATCCGTTCCCGTTGTTTGCTGCAAGCATGCTCACCTTTAACGATAAAGGATTGTAGCGATGTGCTAGCAACATTTTGCCTGCCAGAAGGCTTGCTTCCTCATGCCACCAAGTGGGCAAATGGAAGAGCAGGAGAGATGCAAGTGTTATCCGATGCTAAAGCAGGGAGCGCTGCATTAAACTTGCATGATGTGGCAAGTGAACTGGCGCGGTGTGATCTGGCATTGTTGCAAGATACCGTACAATCTTCTGTCGCTAACCTTCCCCACAGTTTGATTGCGCGCATTGTTTTTATGGCTGTGCGTTCTCAGTTAATGGCAGGTGTGCAATCGTGGCGCGATAAGGTCATTGTTTTTGAAGCAGCGAAAGACCTTCTTGCTTGGCCAAATGATGTTCGCCGCCATACCCTTCGCCCTATCCCCTCATTATTTGATCGCATGATCCAATTACGTATTGGCTTAAGAAAAAAGGCATAAAAAAAGCATCCCCCGAAGGGGATGCTTTTTTGCTTCAAGCGAGGTGCTTATTGACCGCTGATTTCTCTAAAAGAGCTACCAGAACTTGCACCACCACCCGTTGGGTTTCCTGTTGCAGGAACCAAGGTAAGCGTTGATGTTCCACCGTTAGAACCTGTGCTGTTAAATAAATAACCACTCGTTCCATCAATGCAGGTACATGCCGTACCCTTGCTTGCAAGGCTATTCGTCATTGCCTTTAAATCATCTTCATCTTTCTTGACCTTATCATGATCCTTCTTGATCTTATCATCGTCTTCCTTGATCTTATCATCATCCTTCTTGATCTTGTCATCATCTTTCTTAATCTTGTCATCGTCCAGCTTAATCTTATCATCGTCATCTTTGATCTTGTTACTGTCAGCATGAGCACCTTCATCGTCAGATTTGGCTTTCTCATGATCAGACTTTTCTTTCTCATGATCAGATTTAGCTTTCTCATGATCAGATTTAGCTTTCTCATGATCAGACTTTTCTTTCTCATGCTTTTCTAATGCATCTTTATCATCTTTCACTACTTTAGCGAGTGATGCTGTTGGCAGACAAGCTGTATCGCAAACACAGACAGTACCAGCAGGCGGGGCAGATGCGCCACTGCACGAAGATGTCATTGAATTAGGGTCGTTGCTATTAGAATCAGGGTCGTTGCTATTAGAATCAGGGTCGTTGCTATTAGAATCAGGGGCATTGCTATTAGAATCAGGGGCATTGCTATTAGAATCAGGGGCGTTGCTATTAGAATCAGGATTCTCAGTAGCTAAAGCTTGGCTCACACCAAAAACAGAACCTCCGCTAAAATCAGCCACATTAAAACCCGCCGCCAAAAACAGCGATAATGCCAGTGACATAAATACTTTTTTAAACATATCTATTCCTCCTAAATTTTACGCCATAACGTATGGAGCGACAGTGTATGGCTAACGTCCCTTGGGTGTCAAGAAAATAAAAAGCCCTTTACCATCGTCGCCAATCATAGCTATTGATTACCACAGTAAGATGTGATAAACATCACACAACAAGATGTATGCATGATGCTTTTTGCAGTCGATGCTTTCAATTTATTAAACGATACGTATGATGGCGCGCCTTTTTACGCTTGTTTTTTTGTTTTGTCGAACTTCTGGAGGCTCTTTTTCACATGGTTACACTTTATTCTAATCCGCAGTGTCCCAATTCGCATCGCACACGAATTGTTCTTGCTGAAAAAGACCTGCCCATAGAAACAATTGAGCTAGACCCTGAAGAACTTCCTGAATACTTCACTGAAATCAACCCTTATGGCAGCCTGCCTACCGTGATTGATCGTGAAACTGTTTTTTTTGAATCATCGGTGATCAACGAATACTTGGATGAGCGTTACCCTCACCCACCGCTGAAGCCGGGTTCGCCTGCTACGCGGGCGCAGATGCGTTTGGCAGTATTGCGTATTGAAGCTGAATTGTATCCGTTATACTTTAATTTGATTCGCGTAAAGAAAAAATCTGAACCCATGCGTAAATTGCGTGCCTATTTGGATATATTGAATCAATACTTGAGTAAACAAGACTTTTTTATTGGTGAACAATACACCTTGGCTGATGTATCAATGGCTCCTATTTTGTGGCGTATGTCTTCTAATAACATTGATCTTAACAAATGGCCAAGCTTGAAAGGCTATGCCGACATGCTATTTGAACGTCCTGCTTTTGCACGGGCATTATCAGAATACGAAGAAATGTTACAGGATGCCTTTTAAATAATACGCAAGCGTCATCATGTCAGCTTTACACTTTGATATTCTAGCCACGGCAAAAGACTCTTACGCACGGCGTGGACGATTGCAATTGGCGCATGGTGTTGTAGAAACCCCTGTGTTTATGCCTGTTGGCACACAAGCAACGGTCAAAAGCATGACCCCTGCTGATCTCACCGATGAGATTGGGGCAGATATTATTCTGTCCAACACCTACCATTTAATGCTTCGCCCTGGTGCCGATTGTGTGGAGGCGATGGGCGGCTTGCATCGTTTTATGGCTTGGGATCGCCCGATTTTGACCGATTCAGGCGGCTTTCAAGTATGGTCGCTGGGTGCATTGCGTAAGATTGAAGCCGATGGCGTTCGATTTCGCTCACATATTGACGGTTGTTCATGGTTTCTGGGCCCGAAAGAAAGCATGAGCATTCAACGACAATTGGGCAGTGATATTGTGATGGCGTTTGATGAATGCACGCCGTGGCCTGCCACACATCAACAAGCGGAAGATTCAATGTTGATGTCGATGCGCTGGGCAGCAGATTGTCGCCGTCATTTGCCTGTTAATCATCATCAGGCATTGTTCGGCATCGTGCAAGGTGGCATGTACAAAGATCTACGCCAGCAAAGCCTTGATGCTATACAGTCGATGGGTTTTGAAGGCGTGGCCATTGGTGGGCTTTCGGTCGGTGAACCTAAAGAAGAGATGCTGGCAGTACTGGATGCTCTAGCACCCTATTTGGTAAAAAGTCAGCCCCATTATGTGATGGGCGTTGGTACGCCTGATGATTTGATCGAAGGTATTGATCGTGGCATTGATATGTTTGATTGTGTTATGCCAACCCGCAATGCACGCAATGGCTCATTGTTTACTGATGATGGCAAGCTTAATATTAAAAATGCCTGCCATCAATTAGATGAACGCCCTATCATGAAAGATTGCGGTTGTTATACCTGCACTCATTTTTCACGGGCTTATTTGCGGCATTTGTTTATGGCGAAAGAGATTTTAAGTGCAAGGCTAAACACCCTGCATAACCTGTATTATTATGCGTCGCTGATGCGTCGCGCAAGAAAAGCCATCGAAGATGGTAGCTGGATACAATTTCGCGGTAGCTTTTTACAACGTTATCGCAATACTTGATTGATTATTTTTGGAGTGTTTTTTACTATGTTTTCACGCACACGTTTATTGTTAGCCGCCGTTGCTACATTATTGGCAACCAGCCCCGTAGCTTATGCTGAAGGTGGCGTATCCAGTGGCTTTGCGCAGTTGGTTCCGTTAATTTTAATTATGGTTGTATTTTGGTTTTTGTTGATTCGTCCGCAACAAAAACGAATGAAAGAACATCGTAACATGGTTGAGGCGTTAAAAAAAGGTGATAAAGTGGTAACCACAGCAGGCATATTCGCTACCATTATTGACATTAAAGATGAATTTATTCGTGTTGAAATTGCTGATGGTGTTCGTATTAAAATACAGCGCGATGCAGTCACAGCATTAAGCGACTAAATCTTACTTTTATTTTTATTTTCGCCCTTATTTAAAAGGAATCATCATGCACGCATACCCACGTTGGAAATTCTGGTTTATTTTGGCTGCCTTGCTTATTTCATTGATGGCAGCGTTGCCCAATGTGATGCAGCCGCCGAGTTGGTGGCCTCAGTCTATGTCCAAGCCTATGAATTTAGGGCTTGATCTCAAAGGCGGCATTCATTTGGTGTTGGATGTTGAAGTGGATAAGGCTGTTGAAGGTCATGTTGAACGGGATGTGACCGAAGTGCGGCGTATTTTGCGTAGTCATAAACTGCGTTATAAAAAACTTGATGCTGTAGGTATCACGTTAACCGTCGCCATGAAACAAGCCAGTGACAATGATGCCGCTCGCGCTTTGTTAAAGGATGAGTTCCCCAGCTATGATCTTAATCTAACAGAAGCAGGTGTGTTTACTTTGGTGCGCAAAGATAGCGTGATTAAAGAAGACAAACGCTACGCCATTGATCAAGCAATTGAAGTCGTGCGCAACCGTATTGATGCGCTAGGAACGACTGAGCCTGTGATTATTAAACAAGGGGAACACCGCATCTTGGTGCAAATCCCCGGTTATGAAGACACCGCCGCCGCAAAAGCCATTCTTGGCCGCACGGCAGTGTTGGAGTTTAAACTTGTTGATGAAACAGGCGACTTAGAAGAAGCGTTGGCAGGCAAGCTGCCGATGGGTGACCAAATCGTCTATGGCAAAGAAGAAACCCGCGATGGCAAGCCTTTCCGTCAACCTTATTTGCTTAAAAAACGTGTTGAACTATCAGGGGTAGAAGTGGCTGATGCCCGTGTTTCTATTGATTCACGTTATGGTGAATACGCAGTGACGCTAAAATTTACCAGCAAAGGCTCACGCACCTTTGATCGTTTGACCAAAGAGCACGTCGGTGATCGTTTTGCGATTGTTTTAGAAGGAAAAGTAAACTCTGCCCCTGTGATTCGTGAACGAATCTCTGGTGGTTCGGCACAAATCACTGGCAGCTTTTCTCCCGAAGAAGCCCGTGGTTTAGCGATTGTATTAAAAGCAGGTGCTATGCCTGCGCCCATCAAAGTGGTTGAAGAACGCTCTATCGGCCCAAGCTTAGGGCAAGACTCCATTGATCAAGGCTTTAACTCCATCATCATTGGTGCAATTTTGGTGCTGATTTTCATGGGTGTTTATTACCGTATGTTTGGCATGGTTGCCAATATTGCGCTTGTTTTTAACATGCTACTGATTGTTGCTGCCATGAGCATGATCGATGCAACGCTGACCTTGCCAGGTATTGCGGGTATTGTGTTGACCATTGGTATGGCAGTGGATGCCAATGTATTGATTTTTGAACGAATCAGAGAAGAACTACAAATGGGTAAAACGCCGCTGGCAGCCATTGATAGCGGTTATGCCAAGGCATTTTCTACCATTATGGATGCCAATATCACCACCTTGATTGCCGCGATTGTGTTATTTCAATTTGGTACAGGGCCAGTGAAAGGCTTTGCTGTGACATTATCAGTGGGTATTATTGCTTCAATGTTTACCGCGATCATGGTCACTCGTGCGATTATTGCCTTGTCGGTTGAGCGACGCGGCCGTGTTGAATCGCTTAGTATTTAACTCAAAAGGATAACCATCATGCAACTTATACGTCCTGATAGTAATATTGATTTTATGGGCAAACGAAACAGCGCCATGGCTTTTTCGGCATTGATGCTACTGACCTCTGTGATCGCGCTTTTCCCTCAAGTTCGCGGCTTAAGCTTTGGCATTGATTTCACGGGGGGTACATTGGTGGAAGTGCAATTTGCCCAAGCGCCTGCTATTGCCGATGTGCGTGAGGCATTGGTACCCGTGGGTTATGGCAAGGCAGTCATTCAAGAATTTGGCGCACCCGAAGAAATTCTTATCCGCGTGCAAAATGCAGAAAATGGTAATTCATCGGTGATTAGCACGGCCTTACTCAAAGGCTTGCATCAAAAGTTTGGTGAAGATGCCGTGACCATGCGGCGGGTTGAATTTGTCGGTCCGCAAGTGGGAGAAGAACTCACCTCCGCAGGTATTCAAGCGATTATTTGGGCAATGCTGGCAATTCTCATCTATGTTACTGTGCGTTTTCAATTTCGTTTTGCCATCGGTGCAGATGCGGCATTGTTGCATGATATTACTATTGTACTGGGTGTGTTTGCCCTCACTGGAGCAGAGTTCGGCTTACCTGTTGTGGCAGCTATCTTGGCAGTGATTGGTTATTCGTTAAACGATACGATCGTAGTATTTGATCGCATCCGTGAAAACATGGAGGCTAATCTTCGCCGTAAAAAGCCTGATGATGAGACCACTGTGTGCAATGCTTCTATCAATCAAACCTTAGCGCGTACCTTGATGACTTCATTAACCACCTTGTTGGTGGTGCTTGCCCTATTCTTCCTTGGCGGAGAAGTGATCCATAACTTTGCTTTTGCTTTGTTGGTTGGTATTTTAGTAGGAACCTACTCCTCTATTTTTATAGCTAGCCCTGTGATGCTCTCCTTGCAAGGACGCTTTGGTCCTTCCGAAGAAGAACTAAAAGCGATGGAAGCGCGCCCCTAATGCCTTTACACGGCGGTTCATTTCAAGCTGATATTTCCCCTGATGTGGTTGCGGGAACGCCGCTGATCAAGGGGTATGGCGATGATTATTTTATGGTGGGGCGCGAGCGTTATAACCATACAATTTTGTTGCACCAAAATACTGTAATCAGCCACCCGAAACACAAGCTTATAGATGATTCTTTGCTTACATTGTTGGATAATGTATTGCATCATCATGTGCCTGATATTTTTATTCTTGGCACAGGGCGGCGCATTTGTTTTCCACCTGAATCTATCCATGAAGCCTTTAGCCAAGCACAGATAGGCTTTGAATTTATGGACAGTCGCGCTGCCGCTAGAACCTATAATATTATTGTATCCGAAGGGCGTACAGTCTCTGCTTTTCTTTTTTCACCCAAGATGGCATCACTGCTGTAAGTGAGTCACAAAAAATAAAACTTAAAGGCTTTACCATGACCACCAATATTGACCAATACAACATTCATCAAGAACCATTTTATCAGCCGCAAGCCGATGAAGTAGATCTCTATGAAGCGGCTTATGCGGCTCGTTTGCCAGTGATGGTCAAAGGTCCGACAGGTTGTGGCAAATCGCGTTTTATTGAATACATGGCATGGAAATTAAAACGCCCATTGATTTCTGTCGCCTGCAACGAAGACATGACTGCCTCTGATTTAGTCGGGCGTTATTTGCTTGATGCTACAGGAACACGCTGGCTGGATGGCCCTTTGACCACAGCAGCCCGCATTGGTGCGATTTGTTATTTGGATGAAGTGGTTGAAGCGCGTCAAGATACGACTGTCGTTATTCACCCTTTGACTGATCATCGCCGTACCTTACCACTAGAGAAAAAAGGCGAACTGGTTGAGGCTCACCTTGATTTTCAGTTGGTCATTTCCTACAACCCTGGTTATCAAAGCCTGCTGAAAGATTTAAAACAATCGACCAAACAACGCTTTGCAGGCTTTGAATTTGATTACCCCGCAGCCGATGTCGAGGCTGGTATTGTTGCTGCTGAAACGGGCGTTGATGCTGCGATTGCTGCTCAACTGGTTCAGATTGCAGCCACGGCTCGCAATTTGAAAGGACATGGACTGGACGAAGGCATTTCTACCCGCTTGTTGGTCTATGCGGCAACCCTGATCAAAAACGGTGTTGCACCGATTGCCGCATGCCGCATGACCTTGGTTCGCCCGATTACCGACGATGCTGATATTCGCGATACATTAGATCATGCTATTGATGCTGTGCTGGGTTAAGCCCCATGAGTCATGCCAAGACCATGAGTCCACTTATTGCCAAATACTGGCAAACACTGGGGTGTCGATTCCCCAAGGTTGAAGAAGTTTTTGAAGACTGTATTACTGAAGCACTGCGTCACTTTTCTGCTGATGGCATGGATACATTTATCGAGCAAGCGCGTTTTTTGGGCGGCATAGGTCATGGTGCAGATCCATTGCTGATCTACCTTGAAGAAGCGCCTGTTATTGTTGCCGAAGTCGGAGAGGAAATCCTTCCTTCCATCATTGATTGCGTGCGGACTATCTTTCGTTCACCCAATGGCAAGGCGATTGTTCCTTTTTTACAAACGCTTGCTGCTGCCACACGGCATTTGCATTCATCAGGGCAAATGGGGCATTACCTTGCCTTGGTGCTTGATATGATGAACCGTACTACCGTTTCTATTCACGGTCATCATCAAACCCACCCCAGCCCTGCCTTAGCAGACTTCCTTAAACAAATACCCATGCTTACCCAGCATTTATCGTTGGATGGTATTCGACATTGGGTGGATTATGGTATCCACAACTATGCGGATCATCCCGAACGGCAAAAAGATTACTTTTCTTTTCAATCGCCTGATGCATTGGCAATGTTTCAAAAACAACGCCACGGTACATTGTTGATGGATCATGAACGTCATTTGGATTTATACTTGCAAGGCATGTGGCAACAACAAAGCCATTTTATTCCCTATTCACTGGCTTTTGATGAACTGCGTAAGCCCATGCCTTATTATGATGATATTGGTATTCGTCTGCCTGATGTTTATAGCGATCATCATGGTGTGTCTGGTCTTAACCGTTACCGTGCTGCCTTGGCTCACATGATTGCCCACCAGCAGTGGAGCAATAAAATGGTGGTGGATAACTGGAGTCCATTTCAGCGATTGGGTGTGGAGTTGTTTGAAGACTCACGCATGGATTATCTTATTATCCAGCATTTTCCTGGTTTGCGAAAAACCTTGATTGCCTTGCACCCCACGCCCAATGAAGATGATTTACAATTAACGGGTATTTCACTGATCCGTTTGCGCTTGGCATTGTTATCGCGGCGTATTCTTGATCCTGAATTTCCTTGCAACGATGTAACAATCAATGATTTCGCTGCACGCTTTTTTGCTGTGATGGCAGCAGGGCAGCAGGGCAGTGATGCGATGGCAGAACTTGGCTTGTCTTTTATTGCTCGTGTGCGCAAGCAAACGGATTTATTACCGAATGTGTATTTTGACAATACCGAAGTCGATTACCGTGATGATAACCGTAACCTTTGGATTTACATCGAAAATAGCGACGAAGAAGAATGCTACGATGAACCTGACGACCATCAAAAACAAGATGAAGTCAATAGCTTGCCGCCTAAACATTACGATGAATGGGATGAACAAAATAACATGTATCGCCCTGACTGGGTAACGTTGTACGAAGCTTTGCATGCTAAGGGTTCGCCCGAAAAAATTGATGGGCTATTGAGCAAGCATGCAAGACTGGCAAAACAAATGAAACGCATGCTTGATTTGCTCAAACCTCAAGACCGTACCCGTATTCGTTTTCAAGAAGATGGCTCAGAGCTAGACCTTGATGTTGCTATTCGTTCATTGATTGACCTTAAAGCAGGTTCACAACCTGACCCGCGCATCAATATGAGCCATCGCACCGACGGGCGCGATATTGCGGTAACCTTATTGCTGGATTTATCACAATCGTTAAATGAACAAGTCGTAGGTTCAAGCCAAACCATTCTTGAGTTAAGCCAAGAGGCCGTGTCATTATTAGCATGGGCAGTGGATCAATTGGGCGATCCTCTGGCTATTGCAGGCTTTCATTCTAACACCCGTCATGATGTACGCTATTATCATATCAAAGGTTTTGAAGAATCATGGAACGATAACGTCAAGGGACGTTTAGCTGCCATGGAAGCAGGCTATTCCACCCGCATGGGGGCAGCCATGCGCCACGCAGGGCATTATTTGTCCGCACGCAAGGCAGATAAAAAACTCATGCTTATTCTCACCGACGGGCAGCCTTCCGACATCGACACCAAAGATAAACAACATTTAATTTTTGATGCCCACAAAGCCGTGCAAGAATTAGACCAGCAAGGAATTTACAGTTATTGCATTAACTTAGATCGCGGCGGTGATGAATATGTACCGCAGATTTTTGGGCAGCAATACACGATTATTGACCACATTGAGCGTTTGCCAGAGAAGTTGCCTGAACTATTTATTGCATTAACAAAATAATAAGCAACATGACGGTAGACGAATGCCAAGCAACACTTAGCATGCTGCCACTTTTTATTGATACAAGGATTATTCATGCCTAGATACCGTCGTTTTAGAGACACATCGGTGAGCGAACGTATATTGGATTCAATGTTTTTAATTACTATTGGCATTGCTTATTTGTTTGCATTGTTGAATCTATACTACACCCATCAAGGACGCGATGGCAAGGAAGGCTTGTCTGTTACGGATGTCATGTATGCCTATTATGGCTCTCACAATCAAACACGCCTTGGCGCAGCGATTAATGGACCTATGGCAAGCAATTTACCCAATGCTGCTGCCAAGGCAACGATTTTAGACTGGATTGAGAAAGGCGCAACAGAAGAAGGCTTTCATGCCAAGGTTGAACCCATCATGAAAGAAAATTGCATCATGTGCCATTCAGCAGCAAGTGGCTTGCCTGTACCTTCGTTTGAAAGTTATGAAAGTGTGCTGCAGTTAACCAAAACCGATACAGGCGCAACCATTCCTGCGCTCGTTCGCGTGTCACACATTCATTTGTTTGGCATTGCCTTTATTCTGTTTTTTGTTGGTCGTTTGTTTTTGTTGTGTGAAATGAATGTGACCATCAAACGCTGGTATGTGGCATTACCGTTCCTCTTTTTGCTGCTTGATATTTCCTCTTGGTTTATTACCAAAATCATCCCAGAGTTTGCCTACGTGGTAATTGCTGCAGGTGGATTAGTCGGCACGACGTTTGGTTTGCAAATTATGATTTGTTTGTATCAAATGTGGCTCTATGAAAGTAAGGTCAAAGAGTCATAGCCAATCTTGTATGCATTGCATGCATGCATAATGCTTCACTTCTTTGGTGAGGCATGACTGTTTTTATAAAAGGAGTTCTAATGAAAAAAACATCCCTACTTTTGGCTGCAACGGCAGCATTTATTCTGGCAACCGCGCCACTGGCAACGGCTGGCGTTGATGCGGAGAAAATTTTTAAGAAAAAATGCGCCATGTGCCACAAAGTGGACAAGAAAAAAATAGGCCCTGCTCTTAAAGATATGAATACTGATTTGGCTGTGCTTAAAGAAGCCATCACGAATGGTCGCAAAAGCATGCCTAAGTTTAAGAAGAAATTAACGGGTGAAGAAATTGATGCGATGGTTGCATTTGTCGCTTCCAAAAACCCAAAAGCTGCGGCTAATCCTTGCGCTGCGAATCCTTGCGCGGCAAAGTAAGGCGTTTATAAGCATAGCAACATGGCAAGACTTCGCCTTGATGAAGAAGTCTTGCCATGTTTTTATCGGCAACGGAATGGACAAACGCAGACAATGCATGCCCGTTCTGATGATTGAAGGAGGGGAATATACATGACAATTCGATATTGGTTGAGCCTAACAGCGGGGCTTTTAGGGCTGATGGGTACGAATATAGCCATGGCATCAGATATGCTTGATGGCAAAGATTTATTTGAAAGCAATTGCGCTGTTTGCCACGGCATGGATGGAACTGTCAGTGATGCAGGAAAAAGACTGGAGCCATTTCCAGCGCGAAATTTGCGTGCTGTCGCACCGATGGTAGACCGAGATGAACTTCGCCGCATTATCACCTATGGTATAAAAGGCACGGCGATGCGTCCTAAAAAATATGAATTGGACGCACTAGAAATTGATACCGTGATTGATTATATTCAAAGCTTTGATTATGAACCAAACCTTGTTAATGGTAAGATGCGCTTTGAAGCCGTATGTGTTTCTTGCCATGGCGCAGATGGTCGGGCGCAAACGGGTGTTGGTGCAAAAAACTTGGTTTTTTCTAAATTGAACCTTGAAGGCATCATTCACACCATGCGTTATGGTCGCCCTGGTACGTTAATGACCAGTAAACGTCACCAGTTAAGCAATGCAGATATTGCAGATATTGCTAACTATGTTTACGGTTTGCGCTACAAAGCTGATGCTGCCAATGGTCAGCGATTGTATACTAAAAACTGTAAAACTTGCCATAGCACGCCATCAGCGATTAAAATTCGCGGCAATGCTGCTGTTTCACGCACGATTGCTGATTTAGATGATCATATGCTAGACCTCCGTATTCGTCATGGTCGTCATATTGACCGCGCAGGAAAAAAAGTTGCCGCACTATCAGCGGATGATGTTCAAGATATTATTGCCTACACGAGAGAAGATTCACACTGATGACTGACCACAATAAGTTCAGAGCTTCCATGGGGAGTTCTGAACTTTTTAACCTTGATTTAATAAAAAAATACGACACGGCAGGGCCTCGGTATACATCATACCCTACCGCGCCGATGTTTCATGATGGCATCAATGGTGCTGTTTATGCTGATACGCTGCGTCAATCCGCAATCAGCGACAGCCCGCTTTCTTTGTATATTCATATACCTTTTTGTAACACCGTATGCTACTACTGTGGTTGCAATAAAATTGTCACTAATAAATACGAACGTGCTGCGCCCTACCTTGAGTTATTGATCAAAGAAATTGATCTTGTCGCCGATGCGATGGGCAGTGATTGCACACGAAAAGTAACGCAATTGCACTTTGGTGGCGGTACGCCAACATTTCTCAACGATGACCAAATGAAAATATTGACCGATCATCTGCATCAACGTTTTCATTTTGTCGATGACGCAAAGGGTGAGTACGGCATTGAGATGGATCCGCGTGAATGCGGTGAAAATACGGTGCGTGTTTTGCGTGAATGTGGCTTTAACCGCATGAGCATGGGGGTACAAGATTTTGACCCTGATGTGCAAAAGGCTGTCAATCGCATTCAAAGCCAAGAAGAAACCTTGCGGGTGCTAAACGAAGCACGCGCCCTTGGTTTTACCTCCATGAATATTGACTTGATGTATGGTTTACCCTTGCAAACAGTCGATAGTTTTACCCGCACGCTAGAAACCATTGTAGCATTTAGCCCAGACCGCATTGCCTTGTTCAACTATGCCCATTTGCCGCGCATGTTTATGCCGCAACGCCGCATTGATGAGGCGCAAATTCCTACGCCCCAAGAAAAATTAAATATTTTAGAGTTGTCTATCGGCACACTGCTGGATGCAGGCTATGTCTTTGTTGGCATGGATCACTTTGCCAAGCCTGACGATGAAATGGCTGTCGCTCAGGCTGAAGGTAAATTGTACCGAAACTTCCAAGGTTATTCTACCCATGCAGACTGCGACCTTATTGGCATGGGCTTAACCTCTATTGGCTTTGTTGGTGGCAACTTCTTTCAAAATGCCAAAGAAATGGATACTTATGCATCGGCAACAGAGTCGGGTGAATTTAGTGTCTTTCGTGGTTATAAATTAAGCGACGAAGATCATCTTCGCCGTCATGTTATCATGCGTTTGATGTGTGATTTTTCACTGGATTACCCTAGCATAGAAGCCTTATTCCCCATCAACTTCAGCGAACACTTCGCCGATTCATTGGCTGATTTGACAGCGATGCAAGATGATGATCTGGTTGTTTTGGAAGAGAGCGGCATGCGCGTATTAACGGCTGGACGGTTGTTGATTCGCAACATTGCAATGACCTTTGATGAACATATTCGCAAAAAATCTTCAGACATGAAGTTTTCTAAAGTTATTTAAGTTTCAGGAGATTACCATGAAACATTCTATAAGCTGCAACCTTAAGCGTTGCGATGGCTGGGTACGTTTACTGTATATGGTGGTTATATTTGTTTGTTACAGTATTAGCAAAATGATTGTCGCTGCGATTGCTGTTTTTCAGATTGTTATGTTTGTCTTTACCCGTAACATCAATCCGTCACTGTGCGTTTTTGGGCAAAATTTAAGCACTTATCATTATCAAGTGATTCGTTTTTTAACGTTTAACACAGAAACTCGCCCCTTTCCTTTTTCTGACTGGCCTCATGGCGTAGCTGATACCAATGGCGAAGATGATAGCACACCGTCTGATGCTCACGGTTGCGGTCAACATTGCTCATGCCAGTGTAAGACAGATAATTCGCCTATGAATAAAGCACAAGACACCATCACTAAACCTTCCCCCATGAAAGAAAATATCCCTGATGCAAAAACTACTGATCCTGTATTGGATGCCACAGTGGTTGATGATACGATCAAACCAGCCTCTTCGAGCGATAACCAAGCAGATGTTCCTACAGCACCTGAACCCCATAAAGTTAGCGATCTTCCATCATCCACCAACGATGATGTGCAAAAAGAAACCACCGAAGACAATGTTTCTACGGTTCTTGATGTGCCTTTAAAGAAGAAAAAAGATGACAAGGATTCCACTGTATCGTGAATAGAACAAAGTCAGATAAAAACTTTATTGCTGCCAGTATATTACTACCAGGGGGGGTCAATTCACCAGTGCGTGCCTTTAAATCAGTCGGTGGAAACCCGCTTTTTATTGCATCGGCAAAAGGTTCGACGATTACCGATGTCGATGGCAATGCATACATTGATTATGTTGGCTCATGGGGGCCGATGATTTTGGGTCATGCACACCCCGATGTTATCGCAGGTATTACCCAGACTGCTGCCGATGGCGTATCGTTTGGCGCGCCTTGCACGCTGGAAATTGAGCTTGCTCAATTGGTAGTAGGTATGGTTTCATCCATTGATGTGGTGCGTTTTGTGAATTCTGGCACTGAAGCAACCATGAGTGCCTTGCGTTTGGCGCGTGGCTTTACAGGGCGCGATAAAATCATTAAGTTTGAAGGTGGCTATCATGGTCATGCGGATGGTTTGTTGGTTAAAGCTGGCTCTGGCGCAGCAACCTTTGGTGTACCCGATTCTGCTGGTGTCCCTCAAGACTATGCGAAATTAACACTCACCTGCCCGTTAAACGATGCGGCTGCCGTGCGCCGTTTGTTTGCCGAAAACAGTGGTGATATTGCTTGTGTAATCGTTGAACCCATCCCTGGAAACACAGGGGTTATTGACCTGTATAACACAGGATTTTTGGCTGAACTGCGTGATATTTGCAATCAAGAAGGCGCGTTATTAATTTTTGACGAAGTAATGTCAGGCTTTCGTGTCGCTTCAGGTGGTGCGCAGGCATTGTTTGGCATTACCCCTGACCTCACCTGCTTAGGGAAAATTATTGGTGGTGGACTGCCTGTCGGTGCTTATGGTGGACGTGAAGAAATCATGCGCAATATATCCCCTGATGGCGATGTTTACCAAGCTGGCACACTCTCGGGTAATCCCTTGGCGATGCGTGCTGGTATTGAAACACTCACCCGCTTGCGTGATCCTGCGTTGTATGCGCAATTAGAACAACGAAGCACACGCTTGTTTGATGGTCTATTGGCAGGCTGCAAAGAAGCAGGCGTTGCCGCTTGTGGCAATCGTTTTGGTTCGATGTTTACTGTGTTTTTTACATCAGCCAATCAGGTGCAAAACTTTGATGATGCCTGCGCTTGTGATCTTGCCTTTTTTGCGCGTTATTTTAATACCATGCTAGCGCAAGGCATTTACCTTGCACCCAGTCAATTTGAAGCAGGTTTTGTTTCAGCGGCTCATAGTGATGCTGATATTGATCGCACGCTGGAGGCAGCGGCTAAGGCTCTTGTTGCGGCACGTTAATGCTGGACGCGATTCGCTTTAACGAAGCTGGTCTTGTGCCAGCTATTGCCCAAGACGATCAAACTGGTGAAGTGCTGATGATGGCTTGGATGAATGCTGAAGCAGTAGCGCAAACACTTAGCACAGGCTTTGCCCATTATTACAGCCGCTCCCGTCAATCCCAATGGAAAAAAGGCGAATCAAGCGGGCATGTACAACAAATACAATCCATTTGTTTGGATTGTGATGGTGATACCTTATTGCTGCGCATCAAACAAAAAGGTGCTGCTTGTCACACCATGCGCCCCAGTTGTTTTTATCGTGAGTGGCAAAACAACCAATGGAAAATTATTGCAGAGCCTATTTTATGAGCGATGATATCTTGACACAATTAACAGCCGTGATTGAGTCTCGCCGTGGCATGGATGCAAAAAGTTCTTATGTTGCCTCATTATTTCACAAGGGTGAAGATAAAATTCTTGAAAAAGTCGGTGAAGAAGCGATTGAAAGCATACTGGCAAGCAAAACAGGCAATGCCGATAAAATTATTTATGAAACGGCTGACCTATGGTTTCATAGCATGGTGATGCTTGCCTACCATGGCTTGAGTGCCGATGATGTGACCCGTGAATTAGCGCGCCGTTTTGGTGTGTCTGGTCATGACGAAAAAGCATCTCGACCGCCCACATAGTATGTCACATGGTTCATTAAAAGCTGTAGTAACAGCAGTCGTGGGAAACGCTATTGTCACGGGTGCTAAATTTACGGGCTTCTTCTTTTCTGGCTCCAGTGCATTGCTTGCTGAAGCTGTTCATTCGCTAGCCGATACCATCAATCAGGCATTGTTATGGCTGGGTATTGTACGTTCTAGCCGCAAGGCGGATGCCGAGCATCAATTAGGCTATGGGCAAGAGCGATACTTTTGGAACTTAGTCTCTGCTGTGACGATTTTTTTTGTTGGCTGCGCCTACACCATTAACCATGCGGTGGCACAGTTGCGCGATGGTCATAGCCCCGAAATAAGCATTATTGCTTTTGCTATTATAGGCTTTGCCTTTTTTGTTGAGGGTTATTCTTTCTGGGTTGCACTGCAAGAATTTCGCAGGCAAGCCAAGGCTGTGAATAGCACATTCTGGCAATATTTTTCAGTAACACGCGACCCCACTACATTGGCTGTATTGGTTGAAGATTCGGCTGCTATGTTGGGTTTAAGCTTTGCTTTCTTTGGCATGCTTCTTTCTGCCTACACAGGTTCAGCGGTCTTTGATGGCATCGCAGCGATATTGATTGGTTTGTTGATGGGTGGACTGGCGTTTTATTTGGCTTCTAGCAATCGCAAGTACTTATTGAATCGTTCCGATGAGCCATTAAATAAGCATGCAAAAGCTGCATGGGCAACAATGAAGACAGTACAAAGTGTTCACCATGTTCGCAGTATTGTATTATCGCCAGAAAAAAGCCTGCTGGTTGCTGAAGTTGAATTGCGCGAAGAATCGTTGTTTGCCAATATGAATGAAGATGAAATTCGTCACGCCATTGGTTTCATGAATCGGCTGGATGGTATTCGCCGTGAATTAGAAACCAATGCTGATTTCAGTGCTAAAAAAAGCAGCGATCAAAGCAATAACAATGATCTCATTTATATTGAGTTTGTGTTGCCCGACTCGGTGAAAGAGTAGCGTTGAATTTGTTGAACTTCCCCCGCATTTACCATGGTATGTGACTCAGGTATCCAACCATTATAAGCAGGGAACGGTGCGTTTTGTGCGACGGGCAATACAGCACAGGCATTCGCATTGGCGTGCGGCGCACACATCTGCAATAATGCTTGGGGTTCAGTTACCGCTCTTGCCGTAAAGATATCAATATGCAAACAGGGAAGATGACGAATATCGGCATCATATACCTCACCCTGCAAATCAAATCGACGAATGATATGGCGTAAAAATTCAGCCCTTTTTTTACGTCGTTCGACCAACACGCCATACAAATCAGGCAAGGCAATCATCAAGGGAATCCCCGGCACACCCATACCACTGCCAATATCGAGCAAACGTCCTTGTTTTGGCATCAATGGCAGCATGGCCAATGTGGGTGTAATAAATCGTGACTCAAAGACATCCGCTTGGCTAATGGATGTGAGATTTAATGCTTTTCTAAAACGTAAAACCTCTTGCCTATAGCCACGCATGGTAGCCTGCTGTTGCGGTGTTAAATGCATACTCATGATGCCTGCTGCCGAAGGTACAAAGCCAAGGCGGTCATGGCAGCTGGGGTAACGCCCGATAGACGTGCCGCTTGCCCTAAACTGATAGGACGTGCCTCAGACAATCGTTGCATGCATTCATGACTGAGTCCATGGACTGCCTCATAAGGTAAATCATCAGGAATTTTTTGTTGCTCTTGTGCTTTGAAGCGTTTGATCTCTTCAGCTTGTTTATCTAAATAGCCGTGATAATGAATACTTGCCAAGCAGTGCGCTAATTGATGGGCATTGAGTGTTTCGCTGTGCGGCAATAGCACCATCGCTTGCTGCGGGTCTACATCAGCACGATGGCAATAATCCAAAAAAGCCATACCTTGTTTTACCACAGGTAAGTGATGGCTTTGCAATCGCTGTTGCCATAGCGCACCAGAACCAATCATTAGATTGCTTGCTGCATCCAAAATCATTTGACTCTGTTGTCGTTGTTGTTGCAGTTTAGTGGCATCATCGGCAGCCAGTAAATTCAAACGATCAGCATGAGGAGAAAGCCGTGCCACAGCATTATCCTCACGCAAATGAAGGCGAAATTCAGCACGCGACGTAAACATGCGGTAGGGTTCTGTCACACCTTTGGTAACCAAATCATCGACCATCACACCTAGGTATGCCTCGCTACGATCAGGAACCCATGCCTCGGCATCACACGATAACGCAGCGGCATTGATGCCAGCAAGAAGACCTTGTGCGGCAGCTTCTTCGTAGCCTGTCGTACCATTAATCTGCCCTGCAAAAAATAATCCAGCAACCCGCTTGGTTTCTAGCGTGGCGCGTAATTCAGTGGGATCAATATAATCGTATTCAATGGCATAACCGGGACGAAGGATGCGAACTTTTTCTAACCCTTTGATTTGTTGCAAAAAAGCCCATTGTACATCAATAGGCATGGAGGTAGAAATGCCATTGGGGTAGATTTCTTGATTGTTCCAACCTTCGGGTTCTAAAAAAATTTGATGGCTGTCTTTGTCGGAAAAGCGTACAATTTTATCTTCAATGCTGGGACAGTAGCGTGGCCCTTGCCCCTCAATTTGACCACTGTACATGGGCGAACGATGGAGTGCTTGACGCAATACCTCATGGGCTTTGGGGTTGGTGCGGGTGATCGCACAACACATTTGATCCGCGATAATATTATAGTTGGCAAAAGCCAAGGGCAGCGCTTGGTCATCGCCTGCTTGTTGTTCTAATGTGTTCCAGTCAATGCTGCGGCGATCAAGCCGTGGCGGCGTGCCTGTTTTTAGCCGTTTTACACGAAATGATTCATGTTCTAATCCTGCGGTGATGCCCATGCTGGCAGGGTCGCCTGCTCGCCCTGCTGGGCTGCGATTTTCACCAATGTGAATTTCCCCCCGCAAAAAAGTACCTGCTGTTAACACAATGGCAGGGGCATGATGGGTGCAGCCATATTGGTCACGAACGCCGATGACCCGATGATTTTCAATCAATAAAGTTTCAACCATGGCTTGATAAATCTCAAGGCGTTCATGCGCTTCTAACAAATCACGCATGGCAAGATGGTATTGCATACGATCGCATTGTACGCGAGTCGCCTGAACGGCAGCACCTTTGCGGCGGTTAAGCACGCGGTATTGCAATGCTGAAGCATCAGCCGCTCGTGCCATCAAGCCGCCTAAGGCATCAACCTCTTTCACTAAATGGCTTTTCCCAATACCGCCGATAGCAGGGTTGCAAGACATTTTGGCAATGGTGTCAATGTTTTGTGTTAACAAACGAACCCGCGCACCTCGCCGCGTGGCAGATGCCGCTGCCTCACAACCTGCATGACCCGCACCAATTACCAACACATCAACATCATCATGTTTCACGCGAAACACTCCTCATTGTATTTTAGTCTATGGCAACAGTCTAAAGCAGCAGCGGTAAAATTCAATTAACGCCTTGTATGTCAAGATTAAGGCAATGGACAAGTGATAAAAAAGCCCTAGATTTACTTTTTTATGATGCAAATTATGCGTCAAAGGAGGTTGAATGATGATGTCTTATATATTCTCGCGTTTTGCTTGGAACGCCGTGATGCCTTTTATTATTTGTGTTGCGATGGTCATGCCTGTGGGAGGCACTTATCTTGCCCATGCTGATGGGGCAGGATTAAAATTAACCGATGCTATCAATATCGCAGGTCGTCAACGGATGCTTACGCAGCGTATAATGAAGTTTTATTGCATGGTTGGTCTTGGTGTTCAAAAAGAAGTGAGCGTGAAAGAGTTACAAAAATCTTTAAGCCTCTTTAATAAGCAGCTTGATCAATTAAAAAACATTCAAGGTATTGAGCAGAGTTTAATCAACAAACATTTACAAGCCATTCAATCTGAATGGCAGACTGTTGAATCTTTGGCAGGGGCTTCGCCAACAGCCAATCGTGCGCCAGAACTTCGGTTTAAAACTAATGCCTTGCTGATTGCATCCCATAACTTTGTGCAGGCATTAGAAGCAAGCAAAGTCTCGCCAGCAAGTAAACTGGTGAATATTGCAGGTCGCCAACGGATGTTATCGCAGCGTATTGCCAGCTTTTACATGGAAAGAGTTTGGAGGGTGAAAAACAAAAATTTAGCCAATGAATTGGCAGGTGCCATCAGTGATTTTAATTTTGCTTTGGATACGTTACTGAATGCCGAACAAAACACGTCAGAAATCACAAGCTTACTGGCAAAGGTTGAAGGTCAATGGCACGCTTTTACTGCCATCAACAAGTTAAGAAACCTTGCTTATGCCGAACCTGAAATGGTTTCAGAAAGTGCTGAATCTATTTTAACGTTAATGAATAAAGTAACAGGTTTGTATGCGGGGCTGTAGTTTCGTTGAGAAGCCACCTGCCTAATACATGGTTGGTGAGGGAGAGAGGGTAACAATGCATAGGCAGGCAGCTTGCCCAACAAGAGGGTAGCCTAAGTATTGTTACCCACTTGATCCGTGATCGTTATCACATATTTTGAAGCATGCCATCAAGAAAGTCTCTGCAGGTAGTAACCCTTTCTAATGCATCGGTAGGAAGTTGCAGCAAGGTTAAGTTGCCATCAGGGGTTAAGCGAAAACGTGACGGTTGTTGTTGCACCTGCTGCATCAACACCATCGGGTCAATCGGTGATGCAGGGGTAAAGTGAATACACCAACCTTGCGCCGTGGCACGAATCGCCGATAAACACAATGCCTGCGCCCGCCAGCGAATACGTGCCAATGCCAACAGCATCCGTGCAGCATCAGGCAAGCGACCAAAACGATCGGTCATTTCTTCAAGCAACAGGCGCAATGCATCATCATCATGCGCCTGTGCAATCCGTCGGTACAATGCCAAGCGTTCACCCGACTGCGGAATATAATGCGGTGGCAAGACACCACTTAAACCAAGTTGAAGGTTGACATCAGGCAGTTGATTCGGCTGTGTTCCGCGCACTTCTTTGACCGCATCTGCCAGCATATCCAAGTATAAATCCAAGCCGATTTCATCCATCTTGCCGCTTTGCTCTGCGCCCAGCAAGTTACCTGCACCACGAATCTCCATATCTTGCCGCGCCAGCATAAAGCCTGCGCCCAATTCGGTATGCTCGGCAATGGCTTGCAACCGTTGCTGCGCATCTGGCGTTAAAGCACGGTGTTCAGGGGTAAACAAATACGCATACGCCTGCCGATGGCTGCGCCCTACTCGTCCTCTAATTTGATGCAGTTGCGCCAGCCCTAACATATCGGCACGTTCGACAATCAAGGTGTTGGCATTGGCAACATCCAGCCCTGATTCCACAATGGTGGTGCAAACAAGAATGTTTAAACGCCCTTCATAAAACGCCATCATTTGATGATCCAGTGCTGTGGGGGTCATTTGACCATAGGCAACACCAATATCTGCCTCGGGCAAGTCTTCGCGCAGTGCGCTGGCAATGCGCTCAATGCTTTTAACGTGGTTATGCAAATAATACACTTGCCCACCACGGTATAACTCACGGCGAATTGCCTCGTTCGCTAAATAACGATCATACACCCCAACAATGGTGCGAATCGCTTCTCGTTCAGCAGGGGGCGTGGTGATGGTCGAAACACTGCGTAAGCCTGCAAGCGTTTGGTGCAAGGTACGCGGTATTGGCGTGGCACTTAGGGTTAATAAATCCACACCCGCTTGCATTTGCTTGAGCTTTTGTTTGTGCCGCACACCAAAACGCTGTTCTTCATCGACAATCAACAAGCCCAAGTTAGCAAAGGTGAAACGGTCGGACAATAAACGATGCGTTCCGATAATAATATCAACGATGCCCGCAGCCATGGCCGTTTGAATGCGCTTGGTTTCTTTCACCCCTTGCAGGCGTGATAACACTTCAATATTGATGCCCGTACCATCAAAGCGTTCACGAAAACTGCTGTGGTGTTGATTGACCAACACCGTTGTTGGTGCTAAAATCGCTACTTGTTTGCCCGATGCAGCGATCAAAAAAGCCGCACGCATGGCAACTTCTGTTTTACCAAAACCAACGTCACCACAAATCAAACGATCCATAGATGCCATGCTGGCAAGATCCCCCTCGACGGCAACAATAGCAGCCATTTGATCATCGGTTTCTTCAAAGGGGAAGGCGGTGCTAAATTCGTGGTAACGGTCGCGCAATTCACCCGCTAACAGCAAGGGCGGACGCGCCGCTTGTTGCCTTATTGCTTCAATGGCAATCAATTCGTGAGCCATTGCCAGCAAGTCTCGCTCGACCCGTTCGCGGGTACGCTTCCACTTTTCTGAACCCAGCTTGTTGATGGTTGGGTGTTGCTCACCCGTGTAACGGTGGAGACGGTCTAAATGCTCAACAGGCACAAAGACTTGCGCACTTTGGGCATATTCGATGCAAATCACATCGTATATGTCATCGCCTTCACCGCGAGATTCCAGCCCTTGGAACAAGCCAATGCCATGATGCTCATGCACCACAGGCTGACCCACGGTAAGTTCTGCCAAGGTATTGAATAAATCTTGCCGCAACACGCCACTTTTTCGCCGCGTGCGACTAAGCCGCTGACCTAACATCTCACGCCCTGTGAGAATCAATAACGATGATCCAATATCTTGCATACCAGCATGCAAAAACCCAAGCGACATTGCCACAGGGGCTGCCGCAGACCAATCATGCATACCGTGGCATACAGGTATCGCATCACACAAGGGCTGCATGATTTCACGCATGTGTTCTTGCTGCCCGACACCATGGGCGACCAATAAAATGCGCCAGCCTTTAGCCAAAAGGGAGTCTAATTCAGCCAACATCCGTTGCATCGGGTGAGGCTTTGCCGCATAATCATCACGGCATGGCGGCAATGCGTTTGGCAGTGGGACGGTGGCAGCCATAATCGTTGTTTCGGTAGCAAAAAGTTCTTGCGGACTGATCGTTGGTTCGCAGTGCGCACGTTGTATCTCAAATTGACGGCGTACTCGCGTGGCAAATATGCCTCGTTGTTGTTCAATACCATCACTAGCAAATACGGTATGTTGTTGCGGTAAATAGTCTTGCAGCCGTGCTGTTTTGGGGTAAGCCAGTGGTAGCAACGATTCCATGCCAGGGTGAGGGCGACCTGCAATAATACTGGCTAGCATCGGGTGTTGACGATGTTGCGGAAAACGCGCCCGAAAAGCCGCTGCAAAACAATCACGTCCAGCTTGGTCGATAATCATTTCACGGGCAGGTACAGAGATAAAAGACGACAACGATTCGCCAGAACGCTGGGTTTCGGGGTTGAACCTTCGGATAGACTCAATCTCATCGCCAAACAAATCAATGCGCAACGGCTCTTCTTGATTGGCAGGCCAAATATCCAGCACGCCGCCACGAACTGCAAACTCACCCGCTGCCAGCACCCGTTCGGCAGCACTCATGCCAGCCTCGCTCAAGCGACTGCGCAACAATGTAGGATCAAGGCGATCACCACAGGTGAGTTGCCATACATGAGCAACAATACTGGCAGGCGGTGGAATCCGTTGTAACCAAGCAGGCAACGAAGTAATCAACACCCCCGTAGGCATAGGCTCACGCAACAAACGCCCCAAGGTAGCAAAGCGTTGACCCACAATCCGCTGATGCGGCGATACGCGATCATAAGGCAAGACTTCCCAAGCAGGAAACAACCAAAGATCATCCATTCGATGCTGCATAAAAAAGCTCATCTCATCGCTTAGCTGGCGGTAGCTGCGAACATCGGGGCAAATGTAAACAAGTAGATTGCTGGGGGTAATTTGTTGCGTTAGCTGCCAAGCCAGTGCGCAATGCGAGGAGGGAAGTGGAGAATCAACCATGATGCGGCGCATGCTGCCAAAAGGCGAGGGGTTTGTCTTAGAATGAACCCATTGCAAAACGCATGAATGGTAATCTTATTCCCCATCTTGGTCTCTTTTTATACCAATGAAAGCTATTCACTATTGGATAATAACGTTTGATTATTGGATATAATTGGATACTATCGGATAACAGCAATTATAAAAAGAGCCAAACAGAATAACGGAATTGGTGAAACTTGGTCTTCTTCAGCGGCATGGCAAAGCTAGGGCAACGTGGTACACACGACCATGAATGGACTGTTAGATAATCTTCACCAAATAATCGTCACCACCACCGTATCGGCATACGTCCCCGCCTTCACCACTTGCCCCGCAGGAATACTGGCATAAACAGTTAAGCGATTACCTGTTAAGGTAAACGTGCCGTTGGTACCATCGCCCCATACACGGCTGCGGGCAAAATTGGTGTATAGATTGTAGTTTATTGTATTGCGCACCGATGCTGCCATCTTGCGGCTGATAAAATTGGCACTGTGAAGCCCTGCATCCATTTGCACCTGTGTGGTCGTTGGCAGTGTGCAATTAACGCTGATCGTTGTTTGTGAAGTTAACGCTGTTTTGCCCCAATAGATGCTAAAATTTAGCGGTATACTGCTAACGCTGCAAGAAGGACGTACCACTCCTGCTGCATGCACCAGCATTGGCAAGATGAACACAACAACCCACAATAATCCTTTCCATAGATGACTATACATCATGACATACCTCCTATTTTTTCACACTGTCCGCCACACATATTACTTGCCCAATATCATTGCTAAGTTGATCGGAATCAGGAATAAGCATCGTGAACTGGCATCGTTGACGATCATCGTACAATGTCATGGCGTAGCTTCCTGCGGGAATATTCTCAAGGTAAAAATAACCATCATCGCCGATCACGGTGGTTTTCTTTTTGCCTGCTTGCTGATATTCCAGCGTTGAATAAGTGGCAGCTTGTAAACGACCGTTTTTGTTATACCACAAGCTGCCTTCCACGGTTTGCAGTTTTACCACATCAAATTCAACCAAACCACCACCACGGTAAGGCATGGTGACATTGTCTGATGTTCTATCAATGGAATATGCCAGCGATAATGCTTGGGGTTCGATAGCAATAAGGTTATCAATGTAGGCATACATATAAGGCACAAGCAATTCACCCTTAGCATCGGTGGTTCCCACATATTGCCCACGCAGGTTAACCTTCACCCCACCCTTCATGCCATTGATGCGCACCAAAGAAAACCCATCGCGCACAGGGCGACTAATATGGATGCCGCCTTCAGTCCAAACGAACGCGCTATTGAGTTGTACTTGATACGGTTCTGATTGTTTCGCTGTTCTGCCATTGAGCGAGACATCGCCATATTGATTGCGGTACTCCACACGCGAAAAAGTAGTAGGTATACCGCCTGCTTGTTGATTAACACTTTGGTCTATACCAAAGCCTTCGCCCAAAGGTGGCGACCATTGCAGTTGCAGACCAAAGGTATCGCGTTGATTGCTGGAGCTATAATGTGCCGATAGATACAGACCATTGCGAAAGCTATGCCCTAACGATGCCGATCATTGATTGTTTGGTTTGTTGTTTGTTGACCATATCCGACCAAACTGGGTGGTCAGTGATATTTCTTTGGGTAAGACGGTGTTCCACAGTACCTCCCCTGTTTGCGTGGTTTGCTGGGTAAAACTTTCTGTCTGTGTCCAACGTGCTGTTAAACCACCAAAACTATCATTATTCATGGCTATACTGCTGCCATATTCGCGACGCTTACCAGTAGTGGCTAAGGTATTGCTATCTACAATGCCACCATACGCCATGCTTTGGCTGTTAAAAAAAACACTGGGCGAAAACATGGACGTGCCAACATAATTGTAATTAACACGAAAAAAATGCCCATTGCCTTGCACAATACGCTTGCTCAAAGCCATCGTTGTATCCAATTGACCGTATGTCCCCAACAATACACTGCTAGCGATACTCATGCGGTGGTTGTTGCCATCGCTTTCAAAGCCAACAGATGGCGTGAATGTATTGCTAACACCATAACGGTAATGCCCATAAAACAAAGGTTTATTGCCGTAGGTCGGTTCAGCCGTGCCAGTGCTGGTGCTTTGTACGCCCAAGGCAATATCGTATTCATTCAGACCCTGTGCCAACATCCCTGTCGAACCATAAAGTAATTGTTGGTAGGTTTTTTCTCTGCCAAAGACATCACGCACCACAAGCTGTGCCTGAATGCTACCGCTGCGGTAAAAGGGTATATCTTTAAGATTTAACATGCCCGCAGGAAACCGCCCCTTGTAGACGCTGTTACCATCCATTAGCACTTCAATATCAGCCGCATTATCCAGCAAGATGCTGGTCGCTAAACCAGGGGTGGTAACAATATTAGGATTCATTGAAAAATTTTTAAATACACGAATGCCAGCAAGTGCTGCGCTACCCACCCCCGATGATGCTTGAATATCGCCCAGCGCCCAGCGTTGTAAATCTGTGCGGCGATCATACACCCATTGGGTTTTTCTGCGGTAGGATTTTTTGTTGTAATCAAACTGGCTGGTCAATGATGTGCCAGCAATACTTGCGCCTAACTCAAAAGGTGCGCGAAAGAGGTCTACGGCGTTTGGATTGACAGTATAATCTAAGGTGTAATTAAGAAACATTGCATTGCTTTGGATCCATCTGGCATCCGACCTTGCTTCCACCAGCAGGCTTTCTTCATGCGTTGGCAACAATGTGGGTTGCACACTGAGCAATAAATCACCTGTCTGACTATCCAGAGTATAACCCAACCAAGCATGTAGGCTTTTTAATGATACAGGTTTGCTGGTATTCATTTGTGGAGGTAAAACATCGACCCCAATTTTTTGTAGCTGTTCACCCGTAACGATAAAGTCATCCCCTGTTTGTTGCATAAAATGCGTGCCTGCATCGCTGCCATTGAGCAACACATGCACAATTACCATTTCAGGTGCATGGGAGGCAGTGGCTTTGGCATAGGCAGGGATGACCACCATAAGCAGCCACAGCAATGCAAGCTGGGTCGTTACACGCATCTTTGGTAATATTTACTGGGCGGTTTTTTGTGCGGTGATTTGCTGGCATAATGCAGGATCTACAGAAAACGTAGCATGGCTGGTATCACCCTCTTCATTTTGTGCCAATAACACATGACCTATTAATTGTACGGCATTGATGGTGAAACATTGTTGTTGATCAATGCCCAAGGGGAAAAGCCGTGTTGCACCTGATAATACATACCAACCCCCTTGTTCATGCGCAAATACCGTATCATCATCATGGCTTCCAAGCACTTCAATTTTATTGAGCGAATAATAACGCGGCGAAGGGTTAGCCGCCTTGAGCATCAAAATACCATCATGAACGGTGATGCCTTGCATCGTCGGCTGGCGTGGTTTTCTGCTGCCCACAGGGTAGAGAAACACAGGCATGCTTATTTGCAACACAAATTGCGCACCAGACAAGCCAGGTTTTTTTATGGGAAGTTCACGAATAAAAAGACGGTAGCTGCGCTCTTTGCCCGTCACCTCACCTTGATAACCAACGCGAATACTTTTTTCCCCATGAGCAGGGATGCTGAAAATCTTTGGAAAAAACACCAGTTCTTTGGTGGTACTCAATTGATCTTGCCCCGTCTTTGCATCTTGGCTCCATGCCTTGGCTTTGACTTGGATGTTCAGTTTTTTATCGCCCGAGTTAAACACCGTCACATTGCCGATATGGTCGCCAGAGGCTAGCTCCAAACGCATCGGCGTAACTTGAAAGGGACTTGCATGGAGTATGCTTGCCCAACAAACACAAAAAATGGTAACAATAACTTTTTTCATCAGCCTTTAACTCCTTGAAGTGGGAAAGGCTACCAATCAGCAAGCGAGTTTTGACCGAGACAATAGAACTCGGTAAAACCTCGCTTGTTGTCATGTAGCATAACGGCTTATTTTAATCAGGAGAAAAGCATGCGGATTTTTCGCCTTTATGCCTTGCTGGTATTGTTTGTTTTTTTAACACCGTCTTTTTTTGCCTATGCGTTGACTGCGAAAAATAATTTGACGATTTCTGTGGTCGTGCCACCGAAGGTACAATTATCGACGACCACCATGAACTTCGGCTCGGTATTCAATACCACCAATACTACAACGCGCACCACTGCCACCATCACCGTTAATATGGTAGCAACGCAAGCCTATCAGATCACTTTAAATGCAGGGCAGCATGCCACCACTACACGGCGGATGCGCAATGCTGCTGGCGCATTTGTCGCTTATAGTCTATACCAAAACCCAGCCAACACAGTACCTTGGGGAGATAACGGCTATGGCAACACCTTTGCCGCAGGTAATGCTTTGATAACCACAGGCACAGGCAATAATCAAGTATTTACGGTTTATGGGAAAATGCAAACCCAAGCGACGCAAGCATCAGGAAGCTTCACAGACACCATCACTGTCACCGTGCATTATTGATCGCCGTAACAGTTAAAAACCACCTGTCCATACCCTTTTCGCGGTATGGTGGGAATGGTTGATCCCCTTAGACTTCCGCCCTGACGAACAAGGGGAAAGTCTATGCATGCCATCAAACCGATACAGATCTCTTGCTTTGGCGCATTATCGGTGCGCATTCATGGCAAATGCATTGCTGTTCACCAATGGAACAGCCCTAAAGTGTATCAATTTCTTTTGCTTCTTGTTGCATCGGCAGGGCAACGCTTATCAAGCAGTGTTATCTGTGATCGACTATGGTCAGATCATGAAGCAGACAAAGCTCATCAAAACCTTGAATTTACATTGCGCAGTTTGCGCCAACGCTTGCAAAAGCACTTGGGAAAAAACATCCAATCAAGTCAGGTAATTCCATTGCAACAGGGTAAAATAAGCCTCAACCGTGATTACTGTGATATTGATTGTTGTGTATTGCAGCATGCGATGCAACAAAGCAAAAAACTTCGCCGCAACGAAGCGCATCAACAAGCGTACCTGCTTGAGCAACAGATGATAACCATGATTCAAGGTGAGTTTCTTCAGGGCGAAGATGAATTTGTTTACCATCAACGGCAAACTTGCCATCAGAGGATTTGCAACTGGATTGATGAAACGGTCAAACATTGGAGAAACGATGCAGGCATTACCTTTCATCAGCTTACCGATTTATTGGATGTTGGCTTGCATATTGATCCGTATTCGGAACGCTTATTGTGCCAACGGATAGAGATCTTGCATCAAGCAGGCTATCAAGCGGATGCGATCTGCCATTACCAGCGGTGGGCTGGATTATTGTTGCAACACTTTAGCATCAATCCATCGCAATCTACACAGCAGCTATATCAGCGGATTGCGGCGGGTTAGCATGCGCTATTTATCAAGATAAAGGCTTTCCTTTTAAGACGGGACAAGCTGCAACTAAAAAAGTGATTTTCTAACATCCTGTAACCCGTTGATTTTATTGGCTGTCC
>CAYWFG010000001.1:120002-136450 GCA_964458185.1 uncultured Zetaproteobacteria bacterium | reverse complement strand
ATTTTGTTTTCTGACATTTTGGTTGTCCCCGAAGCCATGGGTATGAAACTGACCTTTGGCACGGGTGAAGGTCCAAGGTTTCCGCAACCTATCACTTGTCTTGCTGATGTAGAAAAACTCCCTGTGCCTGACCCTGAAGATGAACTTGGTTATGTGATGCAAGCCATTGAAACGATTCAACGTGGTTTACAAGGTCGCGTGCCACTGATCGGCTTTACTGGTAGTCCTTGGACGCTTGCTACCTACATGGTTGAAGGGGGCGGATCGAAGACTTTTTCTAAAGTCAAAGGCATGGCTTTTAATGAACCTGCCACGATGCATTTACTACTTGAAAAACTGGCAGACGCTGTGGCAGCTTATTTGAATGCCCAAATTCGTCACGGTGTGCAAGCCGTGCAAATTTTTGACACTTGGGGTGGTATTTTAAGCACCCGTGATTATGGCGAATTTTCGTTGCAATACATGGAACGTATTATCGCTCAATTAACCCGCGAATACCGTGGGCGGCGCGTTCCTGTGATTGTTTACACCAAGGGCGGCATGGGCTGGCTTGAAGCCATTGCAGACACGGGCTGCGATGTGGTTGGTCTTGATTGGTCGATTGATATTGACCTTGCCCGCGAGCGCATTGGCGACCGCGTAGCACTGCAAGGCAATATGGATCCTACCATGCTGTATGCTAAACCTGAACGCATTCACGGCGAAGTATGCGATATACTCAAGCGATTTGGTCATGGTAATGGTCATATTTTTAACCTTGGTCACGGCATCACCCCTGATGTTCCTGTCGCCCATGCCCAAGCCTTTATTCAAGCCGTACAACAAGAATCACCACGTTATCATGGCTGATCAACGGTCACCATGCGGTAATAGATCACCATTTATTCACGCATGGTGGCCGCTTGCTTGTTGGGTTATTTTTATTTTTATCGTGTCTTCACAATCCTCATTGTATACTGATTTGGATCACTTTATGGGGTTTAAGCATCTATTTAGCCAACTGGGGCAGTATGATAAATACATCCACGCCAGTATATGGGCAGTTTTAACCTTCTTGCTGTGGCGGGCAACACTGCACTTCCGCTATAAAAGCAACTGCCAACATGTTTTTTTCATTGTTGCAATCTGTACATTCTTGGGCAGTGTTGATGAACTGCATCAGTATTTTGTACCCCACAGAACATCAAGCTTATTTGATTTAGCGGCTGATTGTACGGGTGTTGTGATTGCATTGATTCTGATCCACCTTTTTCGGCGCAAAAAATCAACACCTTATTATTTGCCTCACGCTCAGGCTTTGCCTGAAACATAACCCTAGGAGTCCCCCATGTCCGATATTCAAATGGAACGCAATATCAGTAAAATGACGGCAAACACCGTCGCCATGATTTTAGCGGGTGGTAAAGGATCACGACTAAAAGACCTCACCGAATGGCGCGCTAAACCTGCTGTTCCTTTTGGCGGAAAATTTAGAATCATTGATTTCCCGCTATCAAATTGCATCAATTCAGGTATCCGTCGCATTTCTGTGGTAACACAATACAAATCACACTCACTGCAACGCCATTTGCAACGTGGGTGGAGCTTTTTATCGGGTGAATTTGGTGAGTTTATGGAAGTCCTGCCTGCGCAGCAACGCCAAGGTGAATCGTGGTATGAAGGCACGGCGGATGCTGTGTACCAAAACTTAGATATTCTTCGTCACTACAACCCAGAATACGTATTGATTTTGGCAGGCGATCATATTTATAAAATGGATTATGGTAAAATGATTGCCCACCATGTCCAAAAAGGTGCTGATGTTACGGTAGGTTGCATTCCTGTTCCGTTAGAAGAGGCAACAGAATTTGGTGTCATGACCACCAATGATCAAAATCGTATTACCGAATTTGCCGAAAAACCTAGCGACCCTAAAGCGATGAATGACGACCCCACCCGTGCCTTGGCATCCATGGGAATTTATGTATTCAGTGCCGATTACCTTCGCACCGTGCTAAAAGCCGACCATAAACTTGAGACCTCAAGTCATGATTTTGGCAAAAACCTTATTCCTAATGCCGTTGCTAACGACAATATTTTTGCCTTTCCTTTCCTCAAAGGGAACACCAGTGCATCAGGTTACTGGCGCGATGTCGGCACGATTGATGCTTATTGGGAAGCAAACATTAACTTGGCAGAGCTTGAACCCGACTTAAATATGTATGACAAGAAGTGGCCCATTTGGACACATCAAGAACAATTACCCCCTGCCAAGTTTGCCTTTGATTCAGACACCCGTCGTGGCATGGCTGTTGATTCTTTGATTTCAGGCGGTTGCCTGATTACTGGCTCTACCGTTCGCCGTTCGGTGCTGTTCTCTAATGTGCGTGTTCATTCTTACTCGGAAGTGAGTGATAGCGTGGTGCTACCTGATGTTGAAATCAAACGGAACTGCCGCATTCGTCGTTGCGTGATTGATAAAGGAACGATTATTCCTGAAAATACGGTGATTGGTGAAAATATCGACGATGACAGCGAACGCTTCTATGTCAGCGAAAAAGGCATTGTGTTGGTCACACCTGAAATGCTGGGGCAAAATCTTCACAGCCTTTAATGGCGACCAAGGTCGATGCGAATACGCACAATCAACTGATCATTCAAGCAGGGCAATGCTCGCAAGCAGGAAGCAAAGCCCAGAATGAAGATTGTTGCGGCATTCGCATTCCTACTGATGCAACACTGATTCACAAGGGCATCGTTGCCGTCACGGCAGATGGTGTGGGTTCTAGCGAAGCAGGGCGAGAAGCAAGTGAATACTGCGTGCAAGGTTTTATTGCTGATTATTACAGCACACCCATGTCGTGGTGTGTGCCAACATCAGCAGCGCGCATTATCCACGCGCTCAATGCTTGGATGTACAATCAAGGGCAACGCCGTTATGCCGCTGAATTAAGTCTTGCTTCCACGCTGGTTGTCTTGATTATCAAATCGACCACGGCGTATGTTTTTCATGTCGGTGATTCGCGCCTTTATTTGATTCGCAACAACACCATAGGACGACTCACCAAAGACCACCGACTCATTATTGATCGCAATAAAACATCCTTAGCCCGCGCCATGGGGGGAGAACATACCGTTCACCTTGACCATCGTGAGTTAGCGATAAAAACGGGGGATATTTTCGTCCTAAGTACCGATGGTGTGCATGAGTTTTTAGACGATCAAACCATCAAAGCGTTAGCAAGCACGGAGCATGATCCTGAACAAGCGGCATCCACAATCATTGATGCTGCCTTACAAGCAGGAAGTGATGATAATACAACCTGCCAAGTGATTCGGGTTGCCCAGCTTCCCAATCAAAATGATGTTGAATTTTACCGTCAACTCACTGCGCTACCCTTCCCGCCACCGCTTACGGCAGGCATGCATCTGGATGGCTATAAAATCAGCCGCGAAATACACAGCAGTTCAACCATCCAAGTCTATTTGGCAGAAGATACACAGACCAAAGAAACCGTTGTGCTTAAAACACCTTCGATCAACTTTGACGATGACCCTGCCTACATTGACCGATTTGTTCACGAAGAATGGGTGGGTCGGCGTATTGACAATCCTTATGTGTTTAAAGTACACAAGCTGAAGCAACACCGCAGTGCATTGTATTATGTCACGGAGTTCCTTGAAGGAAAATCACTGTCGCAATGGATTCTTGATAACCCTAGTCCAGATCTTAGCGAAGTTCGTCTTATTGCCGAACAGATCATCAAAGGGCTTCGTGCTTTTCATCGAAAAGAAATGGTACATCAAGACTTAAAACCTGAAAATATTATGATTGACCCGCACGGCAATGTTAAAATCATCGACTTTGGTTGCGTGCAAGTTGCTGGCCTAAAAGAGATCTACACTCCCATTCAAAACAAAAGCATGGCAGGAACTGCCAACTATATTGCCCCTGAACTCTTTGATGGTTTTGAAGGAACGCCCCGCAGTGATATGTATTCATTGGGCATCACCCTGTATGAAATGTTATCGGGTGGTCAGTTTCCTTATGGTAAAGTAGAAGAAAGCAAAAAACATCATCATTACCATTACACATCTGTACGATTATACAATAACAACGTGCCGATTTGGATGGATGGTGCCATAGAAAAGTCGATTCACCCCAATCCTGAAAAACGTTATAATTACTTATCTGAGTTGTTGCATGATTTATGCAAACCCAATCCACTATTGATGAAAACGCATGCACCTTTAATAGAGCGTAATCCCTTGGCTTTTTGGAAAGGACTCTCGCTGTTACTGTTATGCTTGAATGTTTTTTTTCTCTGGCTGTTGCTGGGCGTTAGCTAAATAGGGCAACACAGGCGGTGGCACTAAGGATGTAACATCCCCGCCCATACTGGATATTTCACGAATAAAGCGGGATGAGACAAAGGTATAATCTTCTCTTGCCATCACAAAAACTGTTTCAATGGAAGCGTCCAAACGACGGTTCATGGTCGCCAGTTGAAATTCATATTCAAAATCAGAGGCTGCGCGCAAACCACGCAAAATAGCCGCCGCTTGTTGCTCATGCGCTAACTCAACCAACAAACCAGAAAAGGGAATCACATCAATGCAGGGTTCATCGCTAAATGTTTCACGCACCATATCAACCCGTGTTTGC
Organism: uncultured Zetaproteobacteria bacterium; assembly: GCA_964458185.1. Taxonomy (GTDB): domain Bacteria; phylum Pseudomonadota; class Zetaproteobacteria; order Mariprofundales; family Mariprofundaceae; genus AB-137-C09. The sequence goes on along the minus strand of CAYWFG010000001.1, from coordinate 131,805 downwards.
AAATCAAACATCGGGCCTTTGGCAGGATTATCAGCGACGGCAACGACGATTTTATCGACCAAGACCAAGCCGCGTCGAACCACATCAACATGCCCAAAGGTAATGGGGTCAAACGTGCCAGGGTATACAGCACAGCGAATCATGCACGTTCCTTAGAAATAAAAAATACTACTGCAAGAAATACAAACAGGTATTACCATAACGGCGCGTCATGGTTAGCGTTAAATCAGTTGCTAACCATGGAATAGAAACATTCGATGCCTCTTCAATCACCAATAAATCGCACGATATATGATGCTTTTGCAGCCATTGGGGGATTTTTTCAGCCATGCCTTGGCGATACGGCGGGTCGGCAAATACCCATGTAAAATGCTGATGTTCTAATGACCTTAAACCATCAGGTAGCGCAGCATTCACCCATTGCCAACGCATGGAAGGCAGTGTTAATGTTGTCGCTATAGTTCGCATGGCAGCAATAGCCTTCACATCTTGCTCGCAAGAAACCACACCATCAACACCACGAGATAATGCTTCGACAGCCATAATCCCACTGCCTGAAAACAAATCAAGCATGCGTGCATTGTGCAACGTAGAAGAAGGAAGTAATGGCGGAATAATATTAAAAAGTGCCTGCCTTACCTTCGCAGGTGTAGGGCGAAGCCCAACAACAGAGGGCGCAGTCAACCTGCGCCCTTTAAATTCACCTGCTGTAATACGCATGCACTACATACAACAATACTACCACTTGCGTTCAAACGATGTTAATTGTTTATCTAAAATTTCTAATGGGTCATTGGTAACGGCATCAGAGACTGAGGCACAATCATAACCAATATCTATAGAGATAGACTGCTCTGTCGCAGGCCAAACCAAGGTAACATTCCAGCTAGAAGCAATACTATTTGCCCAATTTTTGGCATCTTCTAATGTTGCTTCAGGAAGCAACGCCGCAAAACGACCTTGACCCATATCAGCAATAATATCAAAGCTTCGTCCTTGTTGTTGCAAGTTACGCCCTGCTTTACGCGATGCTGATTCTGCAAACCATTCGGCATGACCGCGAACCAATGAAACATAATTACCAATACCAAAAACAACAAGACTCAAAGGACGACCTGAAACACCCGAGCGTAATTTTTCACGTTTGAGGTTTTCACGGAAAAAATGAGCCGTTGCCAAACCTGTGACAGGATTTTCAAAGAAATAAGATGCCATGCGATCACGACGGGTTAACGCTGTGTTGACACGCGCAAGCAACTGTTGGGGGGTAATGGGCTTCGATAAATAATCATCCACGCCAAGGGTAAGCCCTTTAATTTGGTCGTTAAGATCATCAAGCACGCTAAGAAAGACAAAAGGCGTAAGGTTGAAATGACGTTGTTTACGCACTTCAGCATAAAAGCCCCAGCCATCCATCCTAGGCATCACAATATCAGTCAAGATGAGATCCACATGACGGTGTTCTAATACTTCCAGTGCTGCTACGCCATCTTCAGCTTCCAGCACGCGAAAGCCGCCCTGCTGTAAAAAGTGACTGGTAATATCACGGCTAGAGTTAGAATCATCAGCAATCAAAATGGTTTTCATTTATTTTCTCCTACGGGACCTAATTGTATACGATTCCACGCTTGGGGGGGAAGATAAAGCTTGGCCGCACGTTTGACATCGGCAAGGTTGACCGATTCAATCCGCTTCGTCCAGACTTGCAAATAATTCAGCGGCAAACCATAAAAGCCAATCATTCCCATCAGCCCGACCCGTTCACGGTTAGAGTCCATGCGTTGGGCAAAACCACCGATTAAATTACTCTTCGTTTTTTCAAGTTTAATGGCATCAATATGCCCCGTTGCCAATAGTTGTAATTGTTCTTCAACAATAGCAATCGCCTTCGCCGCTTGATCACCACGGGTTTGCAACGTAATCACAAAAGGGCCTCGCGCCAACAGTGGCATCACGTAAGAATAAACACCATACACCAAGCCGCGTTTCTCGCGCACTTCTTCCATCAGAATCGAACCAAAGCCACCACCGCCAAGCAAATGATTCAGCACCAGCATCGGGAAAAAATCAACATCAGAGCGGGCAATACCCAAACGAGAAAACTGCACCAGCATTTGACTGGTTGACATGGCAATCTTTTTTTCTGTTACAGGTTGGGCTTGCGGTGTGGCAATCGCATGTGCTGCAACCGCAGGTGTTCCCGTCCAGTTGTGCAAACGCGATTCTAACAGCGGCATAAGGGTCGCTAAGGTAACATCACCGCTGACTGCCAAGACTGCCCCTTGGGGCGTGCATTGATTGGCATACAATGTCTTAAGATCATTCAAGGTGATGCGCTGGAGGGTTTCTAATGTTCCCCCTGAACGATGGCCATAAGCATGATCGCCGTAGATCATCGCAGCGGTATAAATACTGGCGCGATAACCCGGTGTCTCTAAGGCTTTGGTTGCACCTGCAATGGCATCTTGTTGAAGAATAGCAAAGCGTTCGCCATTCCAAGCGGGATGCAATAACGATTCAGCGAGCATATCCAGCCCTACAGGTAGCGCTTCTTTTACAACAGTCACCGAATAAGCCAACGTATCTCGGCTCACGCCTGCCCCTAAATGCACAGCCTCACCATCTAACCATGCAGCCCACGCTTGATGGTCATGCTTTTTGGTGTGGTCTGTTAACATGCCTGCCATCAATGTGGCAGTGCCGCCTTTTTTCGCGGGGTCAAAACGGCTACCTGAAGGCAATACCAATTGCATCGCAACCATGGGAACATTATGCGCTTCCATCAGCAATACACGTAGACCATTGCTTAATGTTGCTTGTTGAATCGCTGTTTGGGCATGCGTTATGACTGGTGACAATAACAAAAATAATGCCATACATAATCTCATTTCATTGCCTCCACATGCAAAATGCCTGTTGTTGAACGCGCAGGCTTTAACCAGCGAGCAACGGCTTGTTGTACATCACTGGCTGTTACTTCACGTACTGCCGCTAACCACGCATCAAAATGATTTGCACCGATACCAACGGTTTCTAATCTGCCAATACGCTTAGCTCTCAAATACAACGAATCACGGGCGAAAACTTCACCCGCCACCATATTGCGTTTCGCTGCATGCAACCGTGCCGCATCAAGCGGTGTATCTGCCAACGATTGAATCAATGCCCACATGGATTTTTCAAATGCAGGTACATCATCACCCGAGCGCAATGCACCATAAGCATACCACAAATCTAACCCCATACCAAAAGGGTCATAGCCTGCATCCACAGAAAAAGCAATCCGTTGTTGATCGACCAGTTGTTGTTGCATCAATGCACTGCGCCCACCCGCTAAAGCATAGGTTGCCACGGTTAATGCTGCCACCTCACGATCGTTGATGCCAGGCTTCCATACAGGCACAGGCATCACCACGGCCAAGATAGGAAGTTTTGCTGGTAAATGGACGTTCACCCGCTTAGCCCCCAACGGCGCAGGTTCTTGTGGATTAAAACGAGGTGGAACTGCATGTTTTTTCATGCGACCAAAGGTATTTTTCACCCGTTGTTTCACTGCTTTAAAATCAACATCACCAACGACCACCACAGTCACATTAGCGGCAACATAATGGCTGCGATAAAAATCACGCACATCATCAATCGTTAATACTTTAAGATCTTGCATCCAACCAATCACAGGATTGCGGTAAGGGTGCAATCGCAATGCTGCCGCCGATAGTTCTTCAAACATGTGACTGTTTGGATTATCTTCAGTACGCATCCGCCGCTCTTCCATGATGACACGAATCTCTTTGGCGAAATCATCGGCATTCAAACGCAAATGCGCAAAACGCTCTGCCTCCATGCCAATAACTTTAGATACCTCTGCCGCAGGAACTGTTTCAAAATAAGCCGTATAATCGGTGCTGGTAAAGGCATTATCGTTGCCGCCCATCGCCGAAATAGTTTTAGAATACTCACCCGCTGCCAAGGCTTTCGAGCCTTTGAACATCATGTGTTCAAACACATGCGCCAAACCCGTCTTACCGGGGACTTCATCACGTCCCCCCACTTTCAGCCAAATTTGCACCATCGCAACAGGCGAGGCATGGTCTTCTTCCACCACCAAGCGCACGCCATTATCAAAGTCTGCATAGTGCAGTGTTGCTGCTTGCGCTGTTAGCGGTAACAACATTCCTAAAAAAACAATAAGTAAACGCATCACATAAGACTCCACCACATCATCGGTTGTTCCACATCACGTTTCACCATAAATTTCAAGCCTTTCCATTCGATCGTCATTTCTGATTGCGCACCAAGACCCAGCATGCTACTGGCTGCCACTTCTTCCACATCGGGGCCCCATGTTAAACCAATAAGATCATCAATTTCACAGCCCAATGCCGTACCCATGGCATCGCTCACTGCCATAATCATACCGCCCTTGTGCCATTCTAACATCATATCTGCATTATCAGGGCAACGATAATACGAAAAATTATCCAGCATGCTTTGCGACAAAGCACACAATATATCGGTTGCAGTAATAAGACCACTCACTACGCCATTATAATTAACCATCACCATTTTTAATACTTTCATGGCAGTCATTTCATTCCACACTTGCATTAAATTACTTTGATCAGACATGGAAGCAACGGGTGAACTCATCCAGTCGCTCACCTTTACTGTACGTTGACCCTCGACAATCCACCGCGTCACATCGCTTTCACTAATCATACCAACACTTTCACCCCTAAAATCATGAACCAGCAAGCAACTCACTTTATATTCTGCCAATCGCTTCAATGCTTCGTCCATGCCATGATCGGCAGTTACATCGTAAGGATCTCGAATCATACAACGTTCCGCAGGCTGAAAAAAGCCCATCAGCCCTGTTGGCAACATAGCAATGGCTTCAGGTGGGTCTAAGTCACGAATATAATTGCCTGCTTCATCAGTAATCACCAATGATTTAATACGGTGTTGCACGAACTTTCTTGCTTTTGCCAAGGTGTTGCGTGTTTCAATAATGCTGATCGGTGTTTTATTCATGACATCGCCAACCATTACAGTATTGGCATTGCCACCTGTGGTCACGCAGGCAATGAGGTCTCGCATTAGCACCATGCCAACAACTTGTGTACCGTCAACAACGGTGTGCGCATGGTCAACACCCGTGGTAAAAGCATCTTGTAATGATACGTCGTGGTTAACAACATGATTCATGGGAACAACTCCTGCTTCAGCGTACGCCAATGTAAAGGGGGCGTAGCTTGCTCTTTTTTATTGTTTTTTCAATGGAATATAAGATTGGGCAACCACGGGGCACTCAGGAATCTAATAAAGCATTTTGCAACTCCTGACTCGCAGAACCTCGGCTTTGCGAATATTCTTTAAACAGTCACACACAGTAAAATTAATGGGTTACAGATAGCTCTTCGTTTTGACCTTCTTGGCAAAGAAAACTCTCCAACTTGCCTTAAAAGCCATGTTAGTGGGTCTTCAAAATCTTGTCCAAACAAACGCGATCCTGCTGTTAAACCATCACTATGTTTGAGGTCATGTATGAATCACCGTTAAAGCACCCAAATCATGCAGTATTGTATGGACGAATAGCCACCAAAAATTTATCGAAACAGCGAGTGATTTAATTTGATTACGAAATCTTTTCACCGTGTTTTTGTTATCATCCAAGCTATGTTTTTTCAGCCAGTGCAGCCACCTTTACGGTTCTACTTTCCAGTTTGTTCTCAACTTGGTTTGCAGGTTTAATTTGATTGTATTTTAGCGAAAATGAATGAATATCGTTGCTAATTCCTAGCATTTCTTTTTGCATATTTAATTAGACGGAAAAAGGGTCTGGATAACTACTTGCTAATGTCATATTGAACATGAAATGTATCGGATCTGATTTACATTCAAAACCTTTCACCGCAAGTTTAATCAGCGCCCTAGCGCGATCACTAATAGCATGTGTTACTTCAACGCCCAAAGATTCCAAACGCGATGTGATTTTACCTAGCCAAGTATCATAACGGCGATCATCCGCTATATCTTTAAGCAACAAATAGCTCGATTGCAAGTCGATCACATCCATGATCATAAACTTCCCAAAAAATGTTTCATCCATCGCAATTTTACGTATATTTTGCTCATAAAGACTTGAAGTAACCGTTAGAATTGCTCGGCTAGCTGCTCGTATATTGCGTGTTGTTCTTGTTTTTTATAACTGCGTATAACATCAGTTATATCATTGTTATTCTCCTTCGCTATCTAGCTTCAGCTAACGCATCAAACCAAGCCCATCGCCATACTTGCAGCACCTAGCACACCACCCCGATCTTTCAACGTCGATAACGACACCGACACATGCCCTTGCTGCGGTGCAATCACATGATCTTCCACTGCCCCAATCATGGCAGGGTACAACATATCCCATGCGCCTGCAACACCTCCGCTGATGGTAATATGACGAATATCCAACAATTTCACCGCCGCCCCAATCGCTTGTCCAATGGTTGTGCCTGCTTCAGCAAACAATGTGATGGCGGCATGATCACCACGGCAAGCTCGCTGATAAATCGCCAATGTATCACACACATCACCCGTTTGTGCATGGTATAAGCTGCTGATTGCCGTTGCCGAAGCATAGGCTTCAAGGCAGCCCCGTTTACCGCAGCCACACAATGCCGCATCAGCGTTGCTATTCACGCACAGGTGACCAAACTCACACGCCATACCACCTTCACCATACAATGGTTTGCCTTGCAAAATCAAGCCACCACCAACGCCAGTGCCTAAGGTAATATGCAGTACATTATCGAACATGCGCGCAGCACCAAAATGAAACTCGCCCAATGCCGCACACAATGCATCATTTTGCACCTGCACACTGCATTGCAATCGTTCTTCTAAAATGTTTGCCAAGGGTAATTCTTGCAAGGCGGGCAAATTAGGCGACGATGCAAGCACCCCCGTTTGCCCATGAAAAAAACCAGGGAAACCAATGCCAATCGCTGTAACTTCTTTGGTATGCGGTTGTAAAAAAGCAACCAAGGTATCAATAATATGATCCGCACTGTTACCACAGTCGGATAAATTTAACTGTTGCCGTTGCTGCGCTACAATAGCGCCAGCAGGGTCAATCAATGCCGTGCGAATGTTTGTACCACCAACATCGGCAGCAAGGACGTATTTCATTTGCGCAATTGGCTGTACAATGTGGTGTAGGCTTCCGCTGATGCGGCCCATGTGCTGTCACGGCGAATCGCATTGCCTCGAATACGCGACCAGATACGTGGTTGCTGATACAATGTGACTGTATGGCATACAGCCTCATGCAATGCCTCTGGTGTTGCCTCCGCAAAAGAAATGCCACTGCCCTTTCCTTTGTGTTGCTGATAGTCAACAACGGTATCAATCAGCCCACCTGTTTGACGCACAATCGGCACATTGCCATAACGCATCGCCAGCAACTGCCCTAATCCACAGGGTTCAAAACGGGACGGCATTAAAAACATATCGCCACCTGCATAAATATTTCTTGCCAAGGCATCACTGAAACCACAATGAAAAAAGATCTGATCAGGGTAGGCAGCAGCGGCAGCATGCAAACGTGCTTCTAACCATGCATCGCCTGAACCAAGAATTGCAACTTGCCAACCTGCTTCAACCCATTGTGCTAAATTTGCTTCAATGAGATCAATGCCTTTTTGTTCGGCAAGGCGAGAAATTAGCGTCAATAAGGGGGTGTCTGCCGATTGAGAAAAGCCACAATGGCGTTGCAATGCCGCCTTGCATGCCTTTTTTCCTGCCATTTTACCATGAGTAAAAAGTTGTGGGATATGAGGGTCGGTAGCAGGATCGTGGGTATGAACATCCAAGCCATTGACGATGCCTTGCAATTTGTGTGAAAAACCATGCAAAAAGCCATCCAGTTGGCAACCATAAGCTGGTGTGAGAATTTCTTGTGCATAGCTAGGACTAACAGTAGTGATTTCATCAGCAGCAAGAATGCCTGCTTTCATGCAATTAAGCTGCCCGTGAAACTCATAGCCTTGCGGGTCAAACCATTGTGTGGGTAAGCCAAGTCTCGCTAGCCATTCGGCAGCAAACACACCTTGGTACGCCAAATTGTGAATCGTAAACACCGTCTGTGCATTAGCAATTTGAGGACGGTGCTGATACTGCTCTTTGAGCATCAGGGGAATCAATCCTGTTTGCCAATCGTGACAATGAATAATATCAACATCATCATACACATGGGCTGCTGCCTCTAATGCAACACGGTCAAAAAAAGTAAACTGCAATGGATTATCTGCATAAGCACCACCAGAAGACCCATACAGCCCTTCACGATCAAACAAATCATCCTGTTCTATCAAAACAAATGATACATCATTCACCTCACAACGGTGAAGTGGTGCAATGCGCGTGCTGCCATCAATCCACATATCAACATGGATGCCCATTGGCGTAATTAGTATGCCTGTTGCATCAATAATACGACGGTAATAAGGAAGAATCACGGTAACATCATGACCCATCGCTTGCAATGCACGAGGAAGCGCGCCAACAACATCAGCAAGTCCACCAGTTTTAGCCAGCGGTGCTGCCTCAGAAGCAATAAAAATAATATTCATGGCATCAATCCTGTGGTATAACAACAATATGTCATGCTTTTTTTTCTTTGATGCGTAATTGTTGAATCCTGAATTCAAGTCATAAGTGCAATTTCAAATATTGATTTCATCTTAACTCCTGTGATGATATTAACCTCAACCACCACTATTGGTAAAGTTGCAGCCATGTGGTTGCCTATCATAATCTTCTTTGCTTTGAGTTACGAGCATGCTATTTGCGGGCATGGGCTTGTATATTACAGTGCACAAGAAAAACGTGACGTAAGCCTTTCTTGCCACTTCCATAGGAGAGTTACTAGCCCTGAAAGTACTACAGTTAGGATACTATCGTTCTCTTCCAATACTGCCAAAGTAACAACAAAGCCACGGGTGGCAAGATGCCTGCTAAAGGCTGGGCTGTGATCGGTTGCATGTGATAACCTAAGCCCAATACACCAGCTTCAATCAAGACAATGACGCCCAATAGGCGAGGCAACCATGGCGAAGTGTGCCACTTGCTTACACGCCAGCTAGCAGACCAAAGCCAACAGCCCCACATGCTTAACACGCCAATCCATAAACCAACCCATACATCAACAGGGAAATGAACACCGCCATAGATACGCCCAATTGCTGCTAGCGCAAAAGGCGTAGCAAACAACCATGCCCGCCAATGATTGAACGACCACAATAATACAGCAAGCAACAGCATCACGCCACACGATGTGGCATGCCCCGAGGGGAAGCTATGGCTTTGCAATGCATGCCCCAGTAGATGCACATGCTCAAATACAGCAGGCGGACGAGGCAGATCAAAAACACGTTTTAATAATTGAGCCGCAAGACCTGAAACAAGAAAAGCCATCAAAGCAGCCAGCCCCAAACGCACTCGGTACAATGCAACCACGGCAACAATCAAGGCAATCACCAAACCATCACCCAAACCACTGATTATACCCAAAGGAATATCCAATAATGTGGCATTCCAACCATTGATCCAAAGAAACAAAGGGGTGTTGTAGTGGTAGATGGGAACCGTTAAAAGCAAAAACAAGGGCATGCCCATAAGCATGCCCTTATCAAAGCTATTATTCATCCAGCGGTTCTGATTCATCCACGGCAATGTCATTGTCAAAACGATGCATGAGATAATCCAAGGTAAGCCGCACACCTGCACCTGTGCCACCTTTCACGGCGAGTTCACTTCCTTTCATGTTCCATGCTGTGCCTGCAATATCAATATGCGCCCAATGGCAGTTATCGACAAAGCGAGATAAAAAACAAGCTGCGGTAATCGTACCCGCCTCTCGCCCACCGATATTACGGATGTCGGCAATGTGGCTATCAATTTGTTGTTGGTATTCTTTATACATGGGCAATGGCCAAACGCGGTCATGGGTGCGTTCACCTGCTTTGAGTAAACGGTTGATGATGGGTTGATGATTGCCCAATACAGCACTAGCTTGTGAGCCAAGTGCGATCACACATGCCCCTGTTAATGTTGCAAAGTCAATGATTTCAGAAGGTTTTTGCTCTGCTGCATAGGCAAGAGCATCGGCTAAAATCAAACGCCCTTCGGCATCGGTATTCAGCACTTCAATGGTTGTGCCATTGTATGCGGTGATAATATCGCCCGGTTTAAAAGCTGCTGCACCAAGGAGATTTTCTGTTGACGGAATCACGCCAAGTAAATTTGTTTTTAGCTTCATGGCACGGGCAGCTTTGAAAACTCCCAAGACTGTCGCAGCACCACACATGTCGTATTTCATTTCATCCATTTGTTGCGGTGGCTTAATACTGATGCCACCAGCATCAAAGGTTAAGCCCTTGCCCACCAAGGCAATGGGTGCTTCATCAGCATTTCCGCCTTGATAGCGTAATACAATAAAACGAGGTTCTTTGGCAGAGCCTTGATTCACTGCCAACAGCGCACGAAAACCAGCCGCTTCAATCGCCGCTTTGTCCATCACTTCAACCTGCACAAGTTCATCTTGTAGGCTAATCGCCTGTGTAGCGAGAAACTCTGGTGTGCATGTATTGCCTGGTTCGTTGCCAAGATCACGAGCGAAGTTAACACCCGCTGCAATCATACGTCCACGCAAGATCGCTTGCTGCCACAAGCCGTATTCTTTGCGCGGTCGAGATACCACGGTCATGCGCACACTGTGTAAAGGGTGTGCATTTTCTTTGGCTTTGCTTTTGTAGTTTTTAAAGCTGTACAAACCAAGATCAACGCCTTCGGTAATGGCTTGAATCATTGATTCTACGGTGTGATTTTTTTGATCAATATCAGATAAATAAAATGCAGCTGTGCGTGCGCCAGTGGTATCTAGCTTGCGTGTTACCTTGGCAGATAAACGCCGCAGTTTATCAAGCGTAACCGAACGTTCTTCACCAACGCCTACTAAAATAAGACGGTAGGCATGAAGCCCCGGTACGGCATACAATATGGTGATTTCACCAAACTTCCCTGAGGCATCAAACCGTCGGATAAAGTTTTTTAAAAACTCTTTGCTTTCATCAGGCATACCATCAGTAACAGCGCTTAGTTTTCGTCCTGCAAAGAGGGGTAAAACAACAGCATCTTCACGGCGTTTAGCCATGGTTCCTGCTTGCAATACAATATCAATCATAACATCATCCTTTTTTCACATGGTGAATTTATCATTTATCATGTGAAATAATCAAAGTCTGAAATATAAGCGGTGTTTTTTATAAAATCAACATATTGCTTGTGTGGATTCATGCAATAACACATCAGCGATGACATTGCTTGGATGCTCTGCTAGCCTGCGCAACTTTTTAATATCCTTGCACGGTCTGTTTCATGACTGTACTGCATTCACAATCATGGGGTTTTTCATGCGTTCAACATCCACGCCTGATTCAAAGCGCGTTCACCAAAAAAATGGTGCGCCAAACAAACAGGGGCTTTACGACCCGCGTCATGAGCATGATGCGTGTGGCGTGGGCTTTATCGCCAACATCAACAATCAAAAAAGCCATGTTATCTTGCAAAAAGGTTTGGAGATTTTACGGCGACTGACCCATCGTGGTGCCGCAGGTGCTGATCCGCGTGAAGGCGATGGTGCGGGTGTTTTGATTCAAATGCCCGATGCGTTTTTTCAAGCGGTTGCTTTAGAACAAGAAATCAACCTACCCGAAGCAGGGAAGTATGCTGTAGGCATGTGTTTTTTGCC
>CAYWFG010000001.1:74391-119902 GCA_964458185.1 uncultured Zetaproteobacteria bacterium | reverse complement strand
ATGCTGATGATTCCTGAAGCATGGGCTGGCAATAAACAAATGGAAGCCAAACGGCGTGCCTTTTATGAATACCATGCGGCAGTGATGGAACCTTGGGACGGCCCTGCGGCGGTGGCATTCACCGATGGCAGGCAGATTGGTGCAACGCTAGATCGCAACGGTTTGCGTCCTGCGCGTTATTTAGAAACACGCGATGGTCTAGTGGTGATGGCTTCTGAAATGGGCGTGTTAGATATTCCTGAAGAAGATATTGTGCGCAAATGGCGTTTGCAACCAGGGCGCATGTTTTTGATTGATTTGGAACAGGGTCGCATTATCAATGGCGATGAGTTGAAACATGATTTAGCCAACGCCCGTGATTACCAAAAAATTCTTGCGAACACTCAAATTCATCTGAATACATTGCCGATGGAAGTCGAGCCGATGGCACCAAATCACGAGACGCTATTGCAGCGTCAGCAAGCGTTTGGTTACAGCCAAGAAGATGTGAAATTTTTATTAACACCGATGGCAACATCAGGGCAAGAAGGCACAGGCTCAATGGGCAATGATTCGCCCTTAGCCGTGCTGTCGAATCGTTCCAAGCCCTTATTTAATTATTTCCGTCAGTTGTTTGCTCAAGTCACCAACCCACCGATTGATCCGATTCGTGAAGAAATGGTGATGAGCTTAACAACTATCATTGGTCCTCGCCCGAATTTGTTGGGGCATGGCGTAGACACCCACCTTCGACTGGAAGCTGAACAACCTATTTTAAGCAATACCGATATGCAAAAAATCTTGCATATTGATGGTGTGACCAAAGGTGAGTTTCGCAGCAAACGTTTGTCATGCTGTTACCCTGCTGATTTAGCAGCATCAGGAATGAAAAAAGCATTGGATGCTTTGTGTGCTGCTGCATCAAAAGCAGTGAATGATGCTTACAATATTATCGTTATTTCTGATCGTGATATGGATGAAGACCATATTGCCATTCCGATATTGCTGGCAACGAGTGCGGTACATCAGTATTTAATACGCCAAGGGCAACGCACTGAAACAGGCTTGGTTGTTGAAACAGGGCAAGCGCGTGAAGTACATCATTTTGCGACCTTGGCAGGTTATGGTGCGGAAGCGATCAACCCTTACCTTGCTTTTGAAACCCTGTTTGATATGCAAACACGCGGTGATTTACCTAGCGATATTAATTTTAATGCCATCAAAACCCGTTACATCAAAGCCGTCGGCAAAGGTTTGTTCAAAGTGATGTCTAAAATGGGCATTTCTACCTACCAATCGTACTGTGGTGCGCAAGTGTTTCAGGCGTTGGGGCTGACCACAGCTTTTGTAGAAGATTATTTTACAGGCACGCCGACACAGATTGAAGGTATTGGACTTGCTGAAGTTGCCAAAGAAACGGTGGCTTTGCATCGGCAAGTATTTGTTGCTGCCAACATCCATCATAATCACTTGGATGCAGGGGGTGAATACGCATGGCGTATTCGCGGCGAGCAACATACACTGACCCCTGAATCTATCGCTAACTTACAGCACAGTGTGCGCACCAATAATTACGAACTTTACAAAAAATACTCCACCAGCATTGATCAACAAGCAGGACGCTTAATGACCTTGCGCGGCTTGTTTTCTTTTAAATCTACCGCATCTATTCCACTGGATGAGGTTGAACCTGTATCAGAGATCGTCAAGCGGTTTGTCACAGGCGCGATGAGTTTTGGCTCAATCTCGCACGAGGCACACAGCACTTTGGCGATTGCCATGAACCGTTTAGGCGGTAAGTCCAACACGGGGGAAGGTGGTGAAGAGCGTGAGCGTTTCACCCCCATGAAAAATGGCGACTCGATGCGTTCGGCAATCAAACAGGTTGCTTCAGGGCGTTTTGGTGTAACAATTGAATACCTTGCCAATGCCGATCAAATTCAGATTAAAATGGCACAGGGAGCAAAACCCGGTGAAGGCGGGCAACTACCGGGGCATAAGGTTGATCAACGTATTGGTCGCGTGCGCCATTCCACGCCCGGTGTCGGCTTGATCTCCCCGCCACCCCATCATGATATTTATTCTATCGAAGACTTGGCGCAGTTGATTTTTGATTTGAAAAACACCAATACAGCGGCAGATATCAGCGTTAAATTGGTCTCTGAAGTTGGTGTTGGCACGATTGCCGCAGGCGTAGTCAAAGCGCATGCTGATCATGTGGTTATCTCAGGTCACGATGGTGGCACAGGGGCTTCGCCGCTAACGTCGATTAAACATGCAGGCAGTGCGTGGGAACTTGGGCTTGCCGAAACGCAACAAACCTTGGTACTCAATCGTTTGCGTGGTCGCACAATTTTGCAGGCCGACGGTCAAATGCGAACAGGACGCGATGTGGTGATTGCTGCATTGCTGGGTGCGGATGAAGTAGCCTTTGGTACCATTGCCTTGGTTGCGGAAGGTTGCATTATGATGCGTAAGTGTCATCTCAATACCTGCCCTGTGGGCGTTGCCACGCAAGACCCTGAACTGCGCAAAAACTTTACAGGTACGCCCGAAGATGTAGTGAACTTTTTTACCTTTTTGGCACAAGAAGTACGCGAATGGATGGCACAATTAGGCTTTAAAACCTTTGATGCCATGATTGGTCATGCTGATATGCTCGACACCAACCGTGCGATTGCCCATTGGAAGTCGCAAGGGCTGGATTTTTCTTCGGTATTTCATCGTAATGATGCAGGAGACGGCGCAATATACCATTGTGAACAACAAGATCATGGTTTGAATGTATTGAAAGATAACACCTTGATTGCCAAAGCAAAAGAGGCACTGGAATCTGCTACCCCTGTGATGATTGAAACAGATATTTGCAATGTGGATCGCAGTTTTGGTACTATGTTGTCGGGTAAAATTGCGGCGCGTTATGGTCTTGAAGGCTTGCCAGAAGACACCATTGTAATCAAAGCCAAAGGCACAGCAGGGCAATCACTGGGCGCGTGGCTGGCGCGTGGTGTCACCCTTGATGTGCAAGGTGAAGGCAACGATTATGTTGCCAAAGGATTATCAGGGGGGCGGATTGCCATTTACCCACCTGAAAAATCAACTTTAAAAGCGGAAGAAAATATTATTGTGGGAAACACAGTCTTGTTTGGCGCGGTGGCAGGTGAATGTTATTTTAATGGTATCGCGGGCGAGCGTTTTGCAGTGCGCAACTCTGGCGCAGTTGCTGTTGTCGAAGGTGTTGGCGATCATGGTTGTGAATACATGACAGGTGGCACTGTCGTTGTCCTTGGTAGCACAGGGCGCAACTTTGCAGCAGGCATGAGTGGTGGTATTGCTTATATCTTGGATGAAACCAACACCTTTAGCGATTGTTGCAATATGGCACAGGTTGAGTTGCAACCTGTTTTGGCAGAATCCGAAATATTAGAAGCACTGGATCATCAAGGTAGCGATCTTGAGGCGCATGGTCGTGTTGATATTCGTCATTCATTGAACCAATGTGATCAACGTATTTTACGTTTATTGATTGAAAAACATGTGCATTACACCAATTCCGCCAAGGGGCGACGAATTTTGGATGACTGGCAGAGCTATGTATCACAGTTTGTTCGTGTGATGCCTGTTGATTATCGTCGTGCATTGCAAGTCATGGAAGCTGAACAAAGCAAAACAACAATGAATACAAAGGGGCATACACATGGGTAAGCCAACAGGGTTTAAAGAATTTTCACGCGAGAACCTCGCTTATGCCCCCGTCGCAGATCGTTTAACGCATTACCAAGAATTCTCCACGCTACCTAAAGATATGGCAACACAGGGCGGACGCTGTATGGATTGTGGCATTCCTTTTTGTCACAATGGTTGTCCTATTCATAATAATATTCCTGACTGGAACGATTTGGTTTACCATGATCATTGGCAAGAAGCTTTAGAAGCCTTGCATGCGACCAATAACTTTCCTGAATTTACGGGGCGTATTTGCCCTGCGCCTTGCGAAGAAGCCTGCACCGTGAATTTAATTGGTGATGCTATTTCAATCAAAAACATTGAATTGGCGATTGCCGAACGTGGTTGGCAAGAAGGCTGGATTACCCCTCAAATCTCGCCCCATAAAACGGGCAAGAAAGTAGCCGTTGTCGGTTCAGGCCCTGCTGGCTTGGCATGTGCGCAGCAGCTTGCACGCGCTGGTCATGATGTCGCCGTGTTTGAAAAAGAAGATAAAGTGGGTGGCTTGATGCGTTATGGCATCCCTAACTTTAAGTTTGATAAAAACATGATAGACCGCCGTTTGGAACAAATGCGCGCTGAAGGTGTGGATTTTCATACCCATGCGCATATTGGTAGAGAAGCCTTTCCTGCACGTCGTTTATTGAATGATTATGATGCCGTGGTCTTAACAGGTGGCGCAGAAGCCCCCCGTTGGTTGCACGATAGTGTGGCAGGCGCACGGATGCATGGTGTGTATGCTGCAATGGATTTTTTACGCAACAATACTAAGCGCATCTTTGATGCTAATCATGAACCTTTTCTATCGGCTGAAGGTCAACATGTGGTGGTGATTGGCGGCGGCGATACAGGCTCTGATTGTATTGGCACATCCAATCGTCACGGTGCGGAAAAAATTACCCAAATTGAAATTTTACCCCGTCCTGATGACAGCCCTGACCCGTTAACTACATGGCCCCATTGGCCCAATAAATTCCGCACATCTACCTCACAAGAAGAGGGCTGTGAACGGATGTTTGGCATCAACACCCTTGAAGTATGTGGCGATGGCGAAAAAGTTACTCATATTCGTTGTGAAAAAGTGCAGTGGCAGCAACAGGATGGTCGTTGGATCATGAATGCCGTGGCAAACAGTGAGTTTGAGATTAAAGCTGATTTGGTATTGCTCGCTATGGGTTTTTTACACCCTGTGCATGAAGGTATGCTCGATGAGTTAGGCGTGGCATATGATGGTCGTGGCAATGTTAAAGCTGATACTGCATCGTATCAAACGTCATTGAATAAAGTTTTTACCGCAGGTGATATGCGCAGTGGACAATCTTTGGTGGTTCGAGCTATTAACGAGGGTCGCAGTGCTGCACATGCCGTGGATGAATGGCTGATGCAATGTCCGTCGTTGTTACCGAAGCAATAAATCATGATCAGGGTTCAAAACCTAAGCCGCTGTTTTGGTGATTTTGTTGCTGTTGCACCAACAGATTTGCATATTCGCAAAGAGCAAACAACGGTCATTATGGGTGGCTCAGGTTCGGGTAAAACAACCTTGCTCCGTTTACTTTCTGGTTTAGAGCAAGCCAGCACAGGGCATATTTGGTTTGATGGCGAACATGATTTAACTGCCATGTCGGCATCCCGTTTGTATGCCTTGCGGCTGCGAATGGGGATGGTGTTTCAATACTCTGCTTTGCTGAACTCATTGAATGTCTATGACAACGTGTCCTTTCCATTGCATGAACATACGGCATTGAGTGAATCTATCATTCAGACCATGGTTGCGATGAAGTTAGAGCAAGTGGGCATGCGGGGGTTCGAGCATTTAATGCCCTCAGAACTATCAGGGGGCATGGCAAAGCGTGTTGCATTTGCCCGTGCTTTGATTACCGACCCAGCCTTGGTGTTTTTTGATGAACCGACATCAGGGCTGGATCCCATTGCTGCGGCTGTGGTGACTCGGCTGATTCAACAACTCACAGAAAAAACAAAGATGACCTCCGTGGTTGTCACCCACGATGTGGCTGCTGGTCTAGCGATGGCTGATTGGGTGATTCTGTTATGGCAAGGGGAAATCATTGCCGAAGGTACGGCGGGGGATATTCGCGCCAGTAAAGATCCACGGGTACAACAATTTATTCAAGGTCAGCCAGATGGACCGATTCCCTTTTCTCGCAGTGATACCCCTTATTTAACATCATTGATGCAGGTGAAGCCTCATGCTTAATACAGGGTTAGCATGGTTTGGTCGTGTAGGACGGGCAACATTATTGGTATGGCAACGCATGGGTGATGCCAGCATTTTAGGCACTTCTGCGATGACCATGTTTTTTCAACGACCGTGGCAAGGTCGGCATATTGTTCAACAGGTTTATGCCTTGGGCGTGGGTTCGCTGGTTATTATTGCTATTACAGGCGCATTTACGGGCATGGTGCTGGCATTACAAGGTTATTATATGCTGGCAAAGTTTGGTTCAGAGTCGTTGCTGGGTTCGGCGATCGCGCTGTCAATCATTCGTGAGTTAGGGCCTGTGCTGGGTGCATTTATGATGATTGGGCGAGCAGGTTCTAGCATTACTGCAGAAATTGGCATCATGCGTGTTACCGAACAATTGGATGCCTTGCAGATGATGGCAGTGAACCCCAAAGCACGGATTATCATGCCGCGAATTATAGCAACAGTGATTGCCTTACCCTTATTGATTGCCTTGTTTGATGTGGTTGGTCTGGCTGCAGGTTATGTGATTGGCGTTGATTTATTGGGTGTCAACTCGGGTGCATTTGTTGCCGAAATGGTGACCAAGGTACGCATGGAAGATTTAAATATTGGCTGGATCAAAACGGTTGTCTTTGGTTTGTTGATCGGCATTATTTGTACATGGCATGGTTATCGCGCTGAACCGACCACTGAAGGCGTTGCCCGTGCGACCACCCAAGCGGTAGTCTTAAGCTCGGTTAGCGTGTTGGTTTTTGATTATATTTTGACATCATTTTTCTTGTAACTTGAGGAGCATTCATGCAACAGTATCGAAAAGTTGAAATCATTGTTGGTTTGTTTGTCTGTGTGGGTATTGGAGCCATCGCAGGTCTTTCTATTAAATTGGGACAAATTGGTGGCTTATCGACCTCTGGTTATACCATTGAAGCATTATTTTCTGATGCTGGCGGCATTCGCACGGGCGGTGACGTGATGCTTGCAGGTGTATCTATTGGTAGAGTTTCTGCTGTATCGTTAAAAGATAATAACGATGCCTATATAGAAATGGAAATTAATGAGGGCGTAGCAATCAGCACCGATGCCATTGCCTCCATACGCACCAAAGGTATCATTGGCGAGCGGTATATTCGTATCACCCAAGGTGCGGATGAAACGGCACTCATTGATGGTGATGAAGTCGAAGATACTGAATCAGCCATTAATATTGAAGACTTGGTGAGTAAATACATTTTCTCACCTGATAATAAGGATTAAACATGACCCTAAAATACACGCTCATCGCCTTGTGCGCAGCTTTTTACTTAAGCCTTGCGCCTGTTGTTGCTATTGCTGATGATGGACCAAAAGCTATCGTAGAATCTACAGTCAATGGTATTATTGATGTACTCAAAGCACGGGTAGATCAAAACGCATTAAGCGAAGATGATCGTGCTGCCATCAGCAATGCAGTGGCCGATAAATTTGATTACCGCAAAATGGCGCGTGGCAGTATTGGTCGCTCTTGGCGGGATTTGGGTGAAGATGATAAAGTTGCTTTTTCTGCTTCTTTTCGTGAGCTATTAGAGCGTTCTTATGGCAACCGTTTAGCGAGTTACAGCGATCAAACCATTCGTTATGCCGATGCAAAAGTAAAAAAAAATAAAGCCTTTGTAAAATCTTGGGTTGTTGATGGGCAAAAAGAAATTCCTGTGTTTTATCGTTTGTACCACAGCAAAACAGGCTGGCGCGTGTATGACATCAAAATTGAAGGTGTGAGTTTGATTGGCACTTACCGCAAACAATTTAAATCGGCATTGAAAAAAGATGGTTTTAAAGTATTGCTTGATGACATTAAAGCCAAGGTGCAAAAAATGAAAGACAAGGATGCTGCATAAAATAGTAGTGTTGCGATACGTTTTCTGATCAGCAACACCGTTTGCTGAATTGTAGGTGGTCGTGTCTGAACTTGTGAATAAAATAACCCATGCTTTTTGCTGCGCGCTGACATCTTGTCGGCGCGTATTGCTTTTGTTGCTACTTTTTGTTGTGTTGGCGTTTGCATGGGTATGGTGGACGCTGCCTGACCTTGACCAGCTTCGCCCTGAAATTGAAGCGGGTTTGCGTAGTGAATGGGCATTACAACGCTTATCTTTAGGTCGTTTGTCATGGCGATGGCGGGGTGATTTAGAAATTCATGCTGAACGCCTTTCTTTGGTCTCAGCTGATGGTCGCATTCATGTGCAAGATGCACAGATATCATTGGTGGTATCTATTGCTCAATTGGTGCAAGGTATCTGGCTGCCACAACGCATATACATTCGCAATGGATTATTAAAAATCCATCTTGTCGATACAGAAAAACCAATAAATTTACCTAATCCGACCCCATGGTTGGCATCCCAAGCCCCTCTCTTGGTCGCTTATGAAAATATGACTTTGTTATGGCAGTATAATCAATATCGTCGTATTTTGCATCATGCCAAAGGATTTTTTTCAACCATGCAGCATACGGTTGAATTGTATTCGGATGAAATCAATATCCAATTGATGTTGGATGATGATGGTCAAATCAATAGGCTCAAAGGTAATGTTGATCAATTAGATTGGTTATTGCCAAAGACGGCGGTGCAATTATCTCCCCATATTTCAGCAGAGTTATTGATTTGGCGAAAAGCTGAAGATACTTGGCAGTTATTTATCTCTGCAAACTCACCCAAAGGCATGATAACTGTGCCTTCGGTATCGTTTGATCTGCCATTTGATCGTATCAATACAGAAGGCATCATCACTGCGGCATCATTATTGGATATTCCGCAATGGCAGCGTATTCATTTTGAAAAACTTTTTTGGCAACATGGCGATGATCGCATCCAAGCGATGGCAACATGGCAAGATGGCGTGCTTTCTTTGCATGCCAAAAGTCCTCGTTTACAGATGCCCTTACTGTGGTCGTGGTTGCGTCCTATTGATAATGACAAGGAATGGCATGCTTGGTTGTTGAGCATGCATCATGGTGTTGCCAAAAATAGCCGTGCTGATATCAGCTTACCATGGGCAGAGCCTTGGCATACATTGCCACCGTTATTAAGCAATGATGTTTTTCGTTATCATGTTCAATCGACGCTGAATGATGTTGATATTCATGTAGGCGAAGACAATGCATTGTTATTGCATACCAAAGCCACTATTGATTTAAATCAAGATGGTCTTCAAGCAACGATTCATGAAACCACATTACCTTATGGTATTGGTTTGGCGCGTGCTGCGTTACATGTTTCATGGGATACATTGATGCTAGATGTTAACGCTACTCTTTCTAATGTGGATATCATGCGTTTACACCGCTGGGTTGATCCTGATGGCGCAGGGGAAATTGGCTGGCAAAAGGGTAGGGCGAAAGGAAATGTTCATTTGTTATGGGACGCTCTTAAACCCAACCCTGAATCAGCTATTGCCACATTATCACCCATGACCCCATGGTTGTTTCACTTTCAAGATCAGTATGTAACGGTCAATGCTGGCACGGTTATTTGGCAAAAAGATAAAGGAATCACAGCAAAATCACTTAATTTTCAAACAGGGATGTTTCATGGCACAGTAGATTTTGATGGGCAGACATACAAAAACACATGGCGTTTAAATACATTTTCGGGTGACTTTAATGCCCCTTTGGCACAACTTGTCAGCAACTATCATATTCCCATTGCCAAGCCATCAGGAACATTCATAGCACACCTTGCCTTTGATGATGATTGGCAAGGTAGTATTATCTTGAATGATGCGGCTTGGGATAATTTTTTGGGTGAATCAAAATCTATTGGGCAAGCCATGCGCATAGGGTTTACAGCGAATACCTTGGCTCATTCAGCGATTCAAGTCAACAATGTTGTTTGCCGTGATGCAGGCTTTGAATTGCGTGGCCGTGGGCATATCAACAAACAAGGTATGGCGGTTGAATTGGAACGCATCAAAACCCAAGGCTTTCAGGGGCGTTTATCTATTATTGCGCCACGAGGCAATAAGCCATGGCGCATGACGGTGGATGCTGATTATTTAAAGCGTTCTGCATTACCAACCAGCCTTGCAAATAATAAAAAAGAAGGGTTCGATAAAAACTGGCAATTAAAAGCTAATATTCGTCGCTTTGATTGGCAAGATGCACGGATGCAAGGTGTGCAATTAACCATGCGTTCAGAGCATTATTCTCCTGCACATTTTGTCGCCAAGCAGGTTGATGTTGGTAGCATGCAACTTAACGCTATTGATGTGAATTTCACCATGATTGGTGAAGGCAAAATTGAAGTTCAACGGCTTCACGCAACCATCAATGAGCAATTATTAGAATTAACGGCAACGTTAAGCCCTCTGCCTGATGGCAGTATGCGTTGGCAAGGTTTTGCCAGCACCCAAGGGGATTTCTCACGAATGATGAATAGCAGTGGTGTCAGTACAATATTTTCTGGTGGTAGCGAGCAAATACTGTTTGCAGGAGAAGGTATATTGATGCGAAAACAACCTTGGTGGCAAGGTTTGCGCGGTCGCTTGCGTCTCCGTGTCGATGAAGGAAGTATTGCCAAAGGCGGCTTGCTTACCAAACTTCTTGCCATTACCAGCCTTGCTGATATTCCCGCATTGCTAATCGGTCAACGCAAAGATCTCATCCATGCAGGCTTGTTTTACAAACGCTTGCAAATCGAAGCAACCCTGAATGATCAAAAACTTCATATTCATCAACTAGCCATGCGCTCCACCGCGATGGATATGGCAGGTTATGGGCATTATAATCTTGATAAAAAAACAGTCGATCTCACCATGGTATTTCGCCCATTGCAAAATTTGGATGCCATGCTGGATAAAATTCCCTTGCTACGCGATTTAATTGGCGGCGCAGCGCATTCATTTATTCGCAAGGTTTATCATATGTATGGCACGATAGGTGATGCCAAGATTGATCAAGTAAGCCCTAGCTCTGCTGGTTTGGCGAGTCCTGGTATTATTGAAGGTTTGCTTACTTTGCCTGATCGCTGGTTTGGCGGGATGAAGACAAAGGAAAAACTAGAGGAATAAAATCAGTTAAAAATTAATACTCCCAACGGTACTCCAGCAATAACGAACCATTGCGACGAAAGTTTTTTTGAAAGGCTTTGTTGCTTCCCCAATTATCATACTCGATATTAATGGAGCCAGCTTGCCAATTCCAACGTCCAAAACCATACACCCATTGCCAACCACCTGTTCCACGCAAAGTTTTTTCAATGCCAAAGCGTATAAAGTAGTCATCATAATTAACATGCCATACCCCGCCAATGCTTGGCATGTTACCTGATAGTTTTGCGTTTAGGCTACCACTGAGGTAAGGCTGCCACGCATTTGGAAAAGGTATTTGATACCCTAGGTTAAAGACTGCACTGCGTATATTCGTATTGCCGCCGAAGGGTTGCAGTATCCATTGATTGAATTCAATACTCCATGTTCCAGGATGCCAGTCACTGTAGCCCAGTCCCCAAGTGTAGGAGGGCTTGCTTCCCCATCTTGGCAAACGGGTGCTGATGCCTGCACGGATATAAAAATAATCCAACGGTGTCCACAGTGCTGATATGCCAAATTCTTGTTGGCTACTGCCCATATTCCATTTTGTGTAACTTGTTCCTTGAAAATGTTTGCTCGTTGCCTTGCCTTCGGTTCCTGTGTATGGATCATGGGGTTGCTTTGTATTGGTGCGTTGTATTTGATGTCGCACACCAATGGGAGGGGAACTATCTGCTATCAAAGAAGGTTTTTCAGTGTCTTTTTTATGATGCACTGATTGTTTTTTTAATGACGGGGGAGGCTTTCTTTTAACTTCTAACACCAAGAATTTTAATGCTTTAGGTGAACGCTTTTCTTGATTGATAGCCATTGCAGTGGGCTTAACAACTTGCTTGATGGTATCAATACTGTGAACCTTTTTACTCTCTTGGCGAGTTATCATGGTTGCATTCTTAGGTAATGTGAACGCCCATTGTTCAGCATAAGGGTAGCGACTTTTTTTTTCTGTGGGTGTATGAGGAATGGAACCATAATAAACACCATCAACAGGATCATACGGCGTGCGCCCTGTGATCGGATCAGGCACACACTGTTGCTTAATATAATGGTGCAAAAAGACAGCCTTTGCCCGACCTTGAAGACCATGATGCAGCGCAGGGTAAGGAATCAAACGATCCATAGGGTCTTGTTGTTCAAAGCCCCATTGATACCATCCTTGTTGTTTGCTAGGGGATGGTATCCCCGCAGGGATGCGTTGCACCTGATGTTCTTGATAGATTAAATCATGACTGCGATTTTGATAACGTATATTACAATAACGCCAGCGTAGCAGCAATGCACCAATGCTTGGCTCAAGTGTAGGCCAACGGTGAATGCTTTGAGCTAATTCGGCAAGCAATGTGTCGATGGTGGCAGCATAGACCTTCGGCTCTGCTGTTTTACAAGCCACATCTTCACAAGGTAAACCCAACAAACTTGTGTCGGCATCTTTTAATGTTTGTATCACATCGACAGCAGTTTTTTTTATCTGGGCCTCACGCAGTGTCATCGACAATGCCAATAATTTAGAGTAGGGAATGTTTTTTTGTTGCAACGCGCTTGAATACGCCTTCATTTGAAACGGGCTGATGGGGGTAGCTGCTAACGCAGAGTATGCGGTGCATATTGATGCTAAACAAAGAAGTATTTTAAAACAATACCCCACACTATTACTGATTAGCGTTACTTAATGGCATGGCTACGTTTAAAGGTGCCATCAAAGGAATGCATTGTTCGATCCGCTTCCCTTTATGAAGGCTGCGTGAAAAACCAAAAGTATGAGCTTTAGGCAAAGCATTGAATGCACCTAAGGTTTGATGCAATAAACCTTCTAGTATGATGCCATTGGTGTTTTCTGTAATTGCCTTATTGTAACCCAGACCAGCATCATAAATGCCAGAGTACCAGCCACGTTGCTCATCGTAGGCATAGGCAACACTTTCTTTTAACGCTTTACTGTAATTGTTTCTAGGAAATAGCTGTGCCATCAAGATGGCTGCCTTGGTCGAAATAGAACTTAATGCATGATGATCAATGCCCGTGTCGGTAATGGTTTGCCAATTACCCCCTGCAACAAAAATGGTGTTGTACAAAAACCACGGCGCGCGATCAATATGGTCTTCTGACACTGCCACCACGCGCCCTACCTTTTTGGCGTGTTTCTTTTGCACATCATAAACCTTTTGAAACAATGAAGAAAATTCAGCGTCCACGCCTGATTCCATTTGCTCTAAAATATAAGATTCACTGACCACATAATTGTAAGCACCAAATTGCCGAGGATCACGTTTATCGTAAGCAATAGAAACACCATCTATAATGGTGTTCGCACGGTATTCATTATGGTAACTTTTTGATACATACATATCAAAACCTAAACGCTCAAAAACTTTTCCTGCATATTGTTCGTAGCCTAAACGACCTTCTTGAAAAATATGCGTTTCGTCCATGACTACATCATGATAAAGACCATACATTTGTCCTTTTTTTAATAAATTACAATAGTTCCAACGGCTGATCACTTGTTCAGCCATGGGTTTTAAGTGGGGGAAGCGCGTGCTTAATAAACGCAAGGATGCAACCAAACGTGCTAAATCAATGATGGATACACCAATACCATCGGGGGCTTCTTTGTTGTTGTAGTCCACCATTCTTCCTGAGATAGTATTGTATGCTTTATTAGGGGCAACTTGATTGTACAGCGGCATACTATTGAGTGTACCCAGCATTGTTACCATGCGATCATTGAATGTTTTTTCATCAATAAGGCACAATTCACGTGCTGTTACCGTGGCAAAGATAGCAGAGCCAGTATCCCACATGGTGGTAGAGGGGTACTGATCGGTTGCATTGACCAAGCCAGTACTCGGTTGGTAATTATTTTCAAAGTATCGCCATGCAATACGCGCATGCTCAAGTTCTTGATCACTAAAATGGCTGGCTAGTTTACAAATCGGTTGAATCGCTGTGGCTTGGCAGCAGCATTCTTTCACATCATCATCGTAACTTGACCAAAAAACAGCCAGCACAGCAAACAGCACACCAAACAACAAGCCCCACAAGGGAACATCATATTGAATGATGGTATTCTTCATGATTCACCCTTACGCAATAAGGCACGCACAGTTTTGAGGACTTTGCTAAAATCCGCTTGATCACCCCGTTCCAATCGCTTCACGGCATAATCAAGAGGACTCATCAATTCATGCAGGGGCGTTTTGTATTTTGGCCATAGGTCGCCTGTTTTCCATACGGCATCTTTAATAGCAGCGACCTCTGTTGCGGCTGCGCCTAAATCCTTTGCATCATTGGCTTTGATAGCACGCAATAACCCCTCTAAGGCATTGTTCAACAATACTTTTGCTGCATCAGGTGCGCCAGCAGGTTTTGCTGCTGGCTGATTATTGTTTACGCTATGCTGGGCAGGCGGCACAGTCTGTTTAGGCAGGGGTTTCACCCTATTGGCTTGCTGTAACATACGTTGTATATCAACCTTTAATTGATGATCTTCTTTTAACTGATGTTGAATTAATTTTGTTTGTTGCACTTGCCAAAATGACAAAATTAACAATGCGATTAAACACCCAGTCATCAAAATAAAAATCATTCGTATGCTCATGCTGTTGCATTCCTTATTCGTTTTTTGTTGCCAGTGTTAACAAAGGTCCTTTGGCTTGGTAGGCTAAAATCTCTAAGATAATACCATTGGTGTTGCTGGTGATAGCCGTATTAATACGCCCACTTTCTTCATAACGCCCTGAATACCAACCACGGTCTTTGTTGATTAACTCTTTGAGACCATGGCGCAATAACCCTGCATATTCACCTTTAAATAACTCTGCCCATCCCAGCGCGGCCTTGCTAGAAAGACAACGGAACGCCGAAGCATCCCGATGATCAGAATCAAATGCTGCCCACGGCGTAAGGTCATTGAGTACACTGTAATAAACAAACCAAGGCTTTTGATCAATATGATCTTCTGATACTGCCGTTAAAATTCCTGTTCTTGCATGGCGATTTAATTGTGCCAAAAAAACAGAACGCGCTAAGGGTAGTGTGATGGCATTAAAGCCAAACTCAATCCCTTCTAAAATATACGGCTCAGACAATACTGCATTGTGTGTGCTTTTATAATTTCTTGGTAAACGGGCATCATAGGCAATGGGCTGACCTTCAACAGGAATTACCGATACTCCAACGTCATAACGTGCAGCACGGGTAACATCAAGCCCCATAAACATCAATGACTTGGCTGCATATTGTTCATAACCAAAACGGCCTTCTTGGTAACGGTGAATACGCATGTCTTTGCCCAAACTGCCCGTATACAACTGCCCCTTTTTTACCATAAAATCAAATGACCAACGATTGATGACCGCTTTCACTTTCGCTGCCAACTGCGGATGCCGCCAAACGATGATTTGCATGGGTACACCAAAACGTGCAATATCAATGGCTGACCAACCGACACCGTCTTTTGTTGGTTTGTTGTTATAATCGGTCATTTCTAATGAACGAGTATCATAAGCTTTGTTGGGGAGTTTTCCCCGCACCAGTGGTATGCGAGCCAAACTGTCGAGCAAGGTGCCAATTCGCCATGTTAATTCTTCTTCGTTGATGATACCCAATTCACGCGCTGATAATGCACCCATAATGTAAGAGCCAAGATCCCATAATGTGGTTGAAGGGTAGCCATCAACGGCGTTGACCATGCCTGTCTCTTCTTGGTAATTGTTTTGAAAATACTTCCATGCGGTACGCGCCCAATATTTTTCTACATCCGTTAATGCTCGAGGCACGGCACGCAGCGGTGGATTATTTTCGTCAATATGCAACACCTCATCAAAGTTATCAATCCATGCCTGAATAGGACGTGGCATGTGCATCTCTGCCCACCATGCAATACTAACAGCCAATAATAAACCAATAATGAATGCAATATGATGACGGGCATAGAGCCATGGTCCAATCATGATGTCGATTCTCCTTTAAAAAATGCAGCGCGAACAATAACCGATAATGCAAGGCAATTATTCAATGCCCAAAATACGTTGACAATATAGGCAGGGATATGATTTTCTGCACCCGTATACACATTCCACCCCATCACCCCGATGCCAACAAAAGTAAAGGTAATGAGTGCCACTTGTGGCCACACCAGACCAATAAAGTTTCCTTGTTGCAAGGTTTTGGGGGTAACATGAAAACGAATAGGTTGACGACATAGTACCTCCCACATAGCACCAATGTTTTGCCAGAAAAACGCTAAGTAATACTGCTCTCCTCGTAAGCTAGGTATGCCCCATGTTGCCACCATTAATGCTAGTCGGTTGATGATTAAAAAAGGAATAATATGCATATAAAATTCTTCATCGTAGGCAGCAACAGGGGCAATGCCTGTGAAAAAGAATAAAATGGGTGCAAGCAAAAACAATACCACCCACAAAGGCGATAAATAGGAATACATAGTTGCGCCATACATAAATTTTTGGTGCAGGCTTAAACCAGCATGGCGTAAAGGTGAGTCATGCGCCATAATATCCAGCGTGCCACCTGCATATTTAAAACGCTGTACCGTCCAGCTAAGTAAATCTTGGGGTGAAAGCATTTTGCTAAGGCATTCAGGGTGGTACACCGACTTCCATTCTCGATCGGGGTCGGCATGGAGCAACATCCCTGTATAAATATCTTCAGAGACATGAAAGCGGTAAGGGGTTAATAGTGTTTCACGGGCGATTTCTTGCTTGGTGAGGGCATAAAACGATGCTTTTAATGATGGGTTGGGTATGTTTGATGATAAATCATGGGCTTTTTCTTGTACCTCACGCGCCCATGTTTTTAATGCGCCTTGCATAATCGCATCACGGCGATGAACACTGCCAGCACCGCAGCAAAAAGAGGCATTGGCAGCATTACGACGACGAAGAATAACATCATAAAATAAACGCGGGTCATTGCCTAATATGTCTTGCCCTATCTGAATAGGCCCAACAACACGTTCCACACCACGCCCTAACAGGTTCCCCAATGCACCAAGATGCCAGTTTTTTGCCAAATAACGGGGTAATGCAATGCCCTGATGAAGGTCAAAGAACCATTGAGGGGTTTGTACCCATGCTACATTAGGATCACGGAAATAGCCCAAGGTTCGCATTAAAAAATTAGGGAAAGGGCGAGTGTCCGCATCTAATATAACCATCAGATCACCAGAGGTTTTTTGCATGCCGTGGCGAATATTGCCTGCCTTGAAACCAATGCTTTCTTTTCGTGGGATATAATTAACCCCTTCTTTTTCGGCAATGGCTTGCATCTCAGGGCGACAACCATCGTCCAACACATGAACGATGGTTTGCACACCATCAGGGCTATGCATGCGTTTAGCGTCTTGAATAGATAATTGAACTAAAGTCTCTTCTTCATTAAACGTAGGCAAAAAAACATCGACAATCAATGGACGATCATAAGTAGCAGAGGCGGTGATTTCTGATAGGCGTTGCGGGGCACTTTGCCAGCGTGTATCACGTACTTGCCATAAATTTATGGTGAATAAAATTGAGCCAATAAAAGCCAGTGTTTCTGCCATTGCCAAGGCAATAGAAAACCCCAGAGCCTCCATGTTTAAAGAATACATCCATCGCCAACTTAAATACCATAGACCAAGACCAATACTGCACGTTGCAAGTATTTGATAGAGAAAAATATGCTTTTCTTGATCAAACTGTGCTTTAGGTGGTCTGCGTTGTTCAAATTGTGAAAAATACCAATCAGGTTTCATGGCTTACCAGGGTGAATACAAACGATGACTATGGTAAGCCGTCGCAGCCATGTTTTTTAAAGCATGACCAATGTCAGGAATCTCATTAAATGTTTTGTATTGAGGAAATACTTTTGCCACATACGTATCTTTTAGTAATTCAGATATAGCAAGGTTACAGCCAACCAAAGAGAGTGGAACCCCCACAGGAAGTTGTTGATAATGATTCACAATAACGGCTAGTCCACTGGTATCCATTACTAATACCTCTTGCAAATCAATGACCATCCAATGCAAGGCAGTATAATTGCTGTTGAATAATTCTGTCTGCCAAAATTGATGCACTCGCGGTGCAAGGCGAGCATCAAATGACTTTGCAGCATAGGCAATCACCATACCATGATGCTGTGTGAAAACTTTTATATCAATCATGTTGACAAGCCTTTTTTTAGCGTATGAATAAGAAAAAATAATAACGAGAATTTCTGTGAAAAGTCATAAAAAAAAAGAAATAATAAAGTATAACTAATTGCTGGAGTTCGTTCAAAATATACGCTCATACGCTGAGTAAAGGGGAGGTAATAAGGCATGGTGAAAATAATTAAACATGCTGCCAATATGCCCAGTAATAGTCCTGCGGCAATATCACTTGGCCAATGAAAGCCAAGCATGATACGCAGTGTTGAAAAAAACAATGCCAAGCATAAGGCAAGCCCACCCAACCATCGATTTAATCGCCAAACACAGCCCAATAATAAGCCCATCACAACAGCATGATCGCTAGGAAAAGAAGCAAGGGGAGGAAAGCTAGCAATAATTTCTTCCCAAATTTGCGGCGGAATGGGAATTAATAAGCCAATATCTACATGCAAGGGACGTGGTTTCATGATGATATATTGAAGCCCTTGAGATAAAATAAACAAAAACGGCATGCTGATGATGCACATCAATGCCAAATGTCGTGCTTGAGCATTCAAAATACCGCCTGATTTGCGAGGTAAAAGGCCAGGCGAACCCGCAAACCACATCCAACATAATACTAAACTCATGAGGATCCAAGGAATACGATTAGAAAATAATAATGCCTGATAAAACAAATCAGGTGATCTGGCGATTTGACTATTAAGCCATAGAAGTATTGTATCATCTCTCATCTAATGTGTCGGCCAACCAAACATAAAATAATAACTGTTGGTCATAAACTGTAAATCATTATTCATATCAATCATGATTAATAACATCATGGGGTAAATAACCTCAGGCATATGGTAACATATTTGTTGAATTCCTTCCGTGGTGCGCCACAAGTGTCGTTCAAGGCTATGGAGTACCCATGCAGATGCCCCGCCAATCATGACTGCATATAAAATATCAGAAGGGTAGGCGATACCAAGCAATATATGCAACCACGCTTCGAATAAGGCTAAGGTACACAATAACAATCCTGTAATCCGAGATAAACGAAACATGCCAATAGCAAAGGCAAACCAAACAGCAATAGATGACGGAGTGCTATACCACTGTAAATAAAATGCCTCCCAACCTTGGCTAAGAATATTACTGCCAAGCATGGAACGAGCAGGCAGCGCGTGAAACCATAATTGATCCAAAGCATGAACCAAAACATGGGCCAAAATAATCGATGCAACGGTAATAATAAGCACACTTCGTTGCATATGAGGTGACTCACATCGACGGAACCACAAAAAAACCAACGAAATAAAAATAATGAGAAATTGTAGGCTTTCTACAAATTGACCAATAAGAGAAACAAACATAAAAGGGTGAGACTCACTAATTACTAATTATTAAATAGTAATATGAAAAAGATACTATGTAGGTGGAAATCCTATTTATAAAACAACTCTTGTCACCTAGTATAGCCACCAATGCTAGCGGCATTTTGTTTTTATTGTAGTGAGGTACATTTTATGCGATTGTTTATTATTTTTTCTGTGTTGATCTGTTTCGCATTTCCTGCATCAGCAGGGCAGGCAAAAAAAGAATTAACCCAAACAGGCAACTGTCCTCGCTGTGATTTAAGCGGTAAAAACATGAGTAATATCAACCTGTCTGGGGCAGATTTATCCCGTGCTGTTTTAAAGAAAACAAAATTAACGGGGGCTGACTTATCCTCTGCCAATTTAATGGGGGCTGATTTGCGCAATGCCAATTTGCGCAATGCTAATTTATCTTCAGCCGATTTGTTTGGCGCGAATTTAACAGGCGCTAAGATAAAAGGCGCAATTTTTGTGGGTGCGCGTCTTGCTGGTGCTATTTGGGTCGATGGCGTACCGTGTAGCAGCAGTGCCGCACTTGGTCAGTGCCATTAGGAGGTTATGATGAATTATTATCGTATAGTGTTATGGTGCATTGCTGTATGCCTGCCTTTGCAAGCTTCAGCAAAAGTCTTGCTGGGTTCCTATTATGGTCAAGAAGGCTGGAATATGACTGAAGTGGCACAGCAAGAGCAGTGGCAAGGGAAGCCCAACGCTGTGATTAACTTGTTTACCGATTGGGATCCTGTCAACGCAGCTAATTTATTTGAGCAACAAATGATTGCAGTCTGGAACCATGGCAGTGTTCCAATGGTATCATGGATGCCTTATTATGGCACAGCCACCCCAACCGACATCAGCGCACGGATTGCCGCAGGTGATTATGATGCCTACTTGAACGATTGGGGTAACCGTATGCTAACCTTTATCGCAGGGCCTGATGGTATCAATAACACCAATGATGATCGCCGTGTTTATCTTCGTTTTGCCCACGAAATGAACAGTAACTGGTACCTTTGGAGTATTGACCCCGCGGCCTACGTTGCCATGTGGCAGCATGTTTATAATGTTATGGCAAACAAAGGCATCGCATCAACCCGTTTGCAATGGGTTTGGAGTGTGAACAATACCGATCAAAGTTTTTACCCTGCCGAACAGTATTACCCCGGTGATTTTTATGTCGATTGGCTGGCAATTGATGGTTATAATTGGGGTGTTAGCTGGACGGGCTTAGGCTGGCAAACACCATCAGCAGTGTTTGGTGATATGCTTACACGGTTAAGAATGCTTAGCCCTAATAAGTCAATGGCCTTGACTGAACTGGCAAGCAGCAGTGACTCTGCGGGTGTTGATCCTTATGCTGATAAATCACAATGGGTAAGCAATATATTTCAATATGCCCAAGACCAAAATATTGCCATGATCGCATGGTTCAATCAAGATAAAGAAACCGATTGGGCGATCTTTGGTGGGCAAGCAGGTGATGAAAGTTATTTGGCTTACCCAGCCTACGGGGCTTATCGAACGGCGGTGACAACGCTTGCTGATGTGCTTCCTGATCGTGCTTCCGCACGTTTGATTAGTGATGCCGACTTTTTAAGTGATGCTACGGCTGGCACGGGTACAGGTTCTTTTAGTCTGCCTGCCCCTGCGTACAATCCTTATGCAACGGTAAATCTTGAGTTGTTATCATCATGGAATGGTGGTTTTTGTGCCAGAGCGCATTTAGCTACGTCACAAGCTATTAACGACTGGGCTGTAGATATTTATTTATCAGGTGCTGTAACAGGTGTTTGGGGAACAAACTATCAGCCTCTTAATGCCAATGAATTCAGAGCATTATCAAACGCTGGTAATTACTTATTGCATACGGGTGAACAAACCAGTTTTGATTTTTGTGCCGATGGAACATTGCAAACAACGGTTGTGAGTGGTATTCATCTTACCCCTTATAGTGCAATTATTGCTGACAGTGCAACATTTCACGCGCAAGGTGATTTTATTTCAACATGGATTGGTGGCTATTGTATGGATACAGTCATTCAAAACATTACCAACCAAGATCAACTCTGGGTAGGCACGATGTTTTCGTTGCCTGATAGTGTGATTACATCACAATGGAATGCCAATTACACTGGAACAACGGGGGACATTATTGCTTCTCCTGTAGCATGGAATGCTATGATTCCTGCCATGGGAAGCATCAATATTGGTTTTTGTGCCGATGGCCGCAATCATGTAGGGTTGATTATTCCTTAGCTTTTTAACATAAATGCCCTTTTCAATCAGTAATCACTTTGTTCCCATGCACCTGCATGGGAACGCTAGTTTAAAAGGCAATACTGCATGTTGATGTGGTTACGCAATCATATCACGCATACCTTTCGTGGACGATTAGCCATGATGTATGTTGCCGTTGAGTTTGCGATTCTGATGATTTCTGCGGTCGTATTATACCTTCTTCTTACCCGTCAAGTTTATCAAGAAATGGATGATGCATTATTTCAAGAAGGTGTTGCATTGCTTGATAAACTGGAAAAAATCCCTGTCCATGCTTGGGCGCATGTGCTAAGCGATTTTAGCCAACAGTTTAATAGCAATGTGCAATTGGTTTCAACCAATGGTGAGACTGTTTTTCGATTTGGTAACGACCTTTTTATCGGAAAAGATAAAGATGTCATGCGTTCATTTCAATATGTTTTACAACATAAAACCATTGCGTTTAATGCAACAGGTTCGTTATTGGGTAAAAAAAACCTTCGTCTTGTCGCTATTCCTGTCCATCATCAAGGTGAGTTTATTGCCGTACTCTTTATTGCTCGTAGTACGATAGAAATACAAGGCTTTATGACATTATTGTATTGGATAGGGGGCAGCCTTGGGCTTGTTTCTATTGTCATCAGTGCATGGGCAGGTTACGTCATGGCATTGCGCTCTTTTCGCCCCTTAATAGAAATTAATCGCACCGCACGCGCCGTTGCGGCGGGTGATTTGACCCGAAGGTTAAAATCACAGGCGCATGATGATGAGTTTATTGAATTGGTGTCGGCACTGAATACCATGTTTAAGGCCTTGGAAGATAGCTTTATCGCTCAAAAACATTTCACAGGTGATGCCTCTCATGAACTTCGCATACCTTTAACTATTTTAAAAGGTGAGATTGAGGTCGCGCTTCGCCAAGAGCGAAGTACAGCAGAGTACCAGCATACCTTACGGCAAAACCTTACGGTGATTGAACGCATGCATCGTATTGTGAATGATCTATTAACCCTTGCAAGGGCAGATGCAGGGCAGCTAGAGTTTGTGCAAGATAGCGTTGATTTTTCGTTATTACTACAAGAAGTGCAACAACAACATTTGATTTCATACAGTCAAAAACGTTTACACTTGATGGATGATATCGAAGAAGACTTACAATTAATTGGCGATGAAAATGCATTGGAACGGGTGATCTATAACTTATTAAATAATGCTTACAAGTATTCACCTGAAGGTGCAACAGTACGCCTACAGGCAAAAACAGAGCAGGGACGCATTATTGTTCACATTCAAGATGAAGGACCAGGTATTGATCTTGACCATCAACAGCATTTATTCAATCGCTTTTACCGCTCCGATGATGCCCGTGACCGCAAAAAAGGCGGCGTGGGTTTAGGTCTCGCCATTTGCAAACGAATCATTGAAGGTCACGGCGGTGATATTAAGGTCAACAGTCAATTGGGTCAGGGCGCAACATTCATTATTGATTTACCGTCCAGTAGATGACAACGTCAACCACAGCTTACGCAAGACTTTCCCATCCATCCCCAAGGTTCCTGCGGGGTAACGAATCATATCATCAATGCTAATGCTTAAGGCGATGGCATTACCCGCAGTTAATAACAAATGCTCTTCGGTGGTATCTATTGATGCCGTTTGCCCATCGCGCAGCAGCATTTCTTTTAATTTGGTGGTTTCCTTGCCTTCTGATTGAACGGTGCTAAGACTCAGCCACACGTCTCCACCCATGGCGGACAGTAATAGGTGATGGATTACACCAGCATCATTGGCTGTTGGCGTGGGTACAACAACCTTGTTTTCTTGATTGCTGTAGGGTTCAATGATGGCAGGGGTGGTGATACCATGGGTTAATGTTGGTGGCGCAACGGCAATATCTTCTTTTTGTGCAAATGGTTTTGCTGCGGTGGTTGCAGGCAAAGGAATAAGCTTTGTGGTTTCTATTGATGTGGAAGGCTGATCATTGTTTTGTTCCATATTAAAATAAACAGCCAAAGCAACAAATAACAATAATGAAAATATTGCCCAACGACGACTTGGTGCAATCGCAGGATCAGAGATGGTGACAGGCTGCTTGAGTGATAGCTTGGTTTTTAGCTGATAGATTTCTGCGCTCACATCTACCCCCAACATGTTGGCATACTGTCGCAAAAAACCTAAGGCATAAATACCATCAGGCAAAAAACTCCAATCGCCTGTTTCCAGCCCTTTAACTTGTGATAAACTAAGTTTTAGTGTCGCAGCGACCTCTTCTTGGGAGATGCGCTTCATCGCTCGGGCTTCATGCAGCCTATTACCAAGATCACGCAATATATTTTGCTGTGATGGGGCTGTGTTTTGTGTATCGTTCATCTTATCATCCATCTAAATGTAGAAACAGCGTACATTTCTTATACTTTCTTTTTTAACGAGGCAAACGCAACAATTGATTTGAAGCCCATTGTTGATTGCTATTGTTAATTGACTCACCTTGGAAAACTAATAAGTAATGCCTTGCTGCTGCATATTCTCCTTGTTGTTGTAACAGCGGTAATAATGCTTCCAGTGCTGCCCGGCTGGCAGGGTTATTACGAAGTATCGTTTCATACAGTGCTACAGCATACGAATACCGTCCTGAATTAACGTAAACAATCGCTTCACGTAATTCTGATATAATGTGTTGTTGCGGGTTAATTTTACGCGCTCTTCGGTAGGCTACAATCCCTTCATCAAGCTGCCCCATACCAACCAATGCATCCCCCTGTAACAAATAAGCAATATCTTGCCTTGGGTAGCGAGGGTCATCCAATGTCTTGTCTATTTCACTTTTTGCTTCTTGATAACGCTCAAGCTGCACCAATAGACTGGCATAATTGGTGTGAATAGAAGGAATATCGCCATACTTTAAGGCGCGTTTGAAATAGGCCTCCGCTTTTTTTATATCGCCTTTCGCACGCCATGCATTGCCCAAAGAGTCCAGCACCAAGGGTTGATTGGGTAATAATTGATCTGATTTCATCAGTTCATTAAAAGCTTTGACCAAATTATTATGGCGCAAAGCGTCAAGACCGATATTAAAGTGCGCATCGGCACGCTTTTTGTTTTTACTTCGGTCGATGATAGAAGTGCCAGCACATGAAGCGAGCATGGAAGTAACACACACCATTAAAACCCATGTTCTGTATTTCATCACAGCATGCGCTCCACCAAGGCATAAATGGGTCGCAATGCTTCATCGTCTTGTGCGGTTAAATCAGCAAACAAGCCATGATCCAATGCCTGCCCACAAACACAGCCTTCTTTTAACTTTTGAGGCATGGCAAAAAACGCATGCAGCATCCGTTGGGCTTTGCTGATATTCCCATGCATCACTTCAACAATAGATGCCACAGAAACATCCGCTTCGTCTTCGTGCCAGCAATCATAATCGGTACTCATGGCAACGGTGGCGTAACATATTTCTGCTTCTCGTGCTAATTTCGCCTCTGGCATATTGGTCATGCCAATAACATCCATGCCCCAACTTCGGTACAAATGAGACTCTGTGCGTGTAGAAAATTGAGGACCTTGCATGACCAGATAGTTGCCACCATCATGATGGTGGATGTGAGCCTGCTCACAGGCAGACAAAAGTTTTGTTCGCAAACAAGGGCATACAGGATCAGCCATAGAAACATGGGCAACAATGGGGCCTTCAAAGAAGGTCGAAGCACGACCTTGGGTACGATCAATGAATTGATCCACCAATACAAAATCCCCAGGGGCAATATGTTGCCGCAATGAACCCACCGCAGAAATAGAAATGATTTGCTCGACCCCTGCTTGTTTCAGGGCATAGATATTCGCACGGTAATTAATTTTGTGCGGTGGAATAGCGTGCTTACGACCATGGCGTGGTAAAAACACCACATCATGCGCACCTATTTTTGCCAAGGTTAACACATCCGAAGGTTCGCCCCACGGGGTATCAATGGATAATTCATCCAGTATTTCAACATTATCCATGGCATACAGCCCGCTGCCGCCAATTACTCCAGTCCGCATCGTTTACATCCTTTAGCTATAACCTGTAACACAGCAATTACTATTGATTTTTTATTGCTTGTTTGCTTGAGCATTCAGCTGACCACACGCTGCCATAATGTCATCGCCGCGTGAACGCCTTACCGTTGCACGAACGCCTTGAGAGACCAAGTCTGAAGCGAATACATCCATCGCTTTGCTGGGGGTCGCACTGTAGCTGCTGCCAGGGTGAGGGTTGAAATGGATTAAATTTACCCGTTCACGCAATTTTCGTACATAACCGACCAAGGCAAGTAGGTCTTCGGGTTGGTCGTTTACCCCTGCTAACATGACATACTCTAAGGTAATATAGCGTTGATCGGCTAAAGGGTATGCGTCCAATACTTTGCGCAAGCTTGCCAAAGGATGTTTTTTGTTGATCGGAACCAGCGTATCGCGCAAATGATCTGTCGCGCTATGCAAAGAAATTGCCAAATTAACGGGAAATGTTTCACCCAATCGTGTGATTTGCGGTAACAAACCTGAAGTCGAAACGGTAATGCGCCGACGCGATAAATGCATCCCTGCCTCATCAAGGAAAAAGGCGAGACTTTCATGTAGCGGAGATTCATTGGCTAAAGGCTCACCCATGCCCATATACACCAAATGGGTCGGTGCTGTGGCATTAGAGTGCGCAATGGGGTCAGCGATAATATCTGCCTTGACCATCCATGCTTGTGCCACAATAGCAGCGGATGTTAAGTTTTTTTCAAACTTTTGTTGCCCTGTATAACAAAAAGGGCAATCTAAGACACAGCCAAGCTGTGATGACAGGCATACCGTGATACGCTTTCTTGTTGGAATCATCACCGTTTCAATGCTGCCGCCCTCACGAAGGGCAAACAAATACTTCCGTGTTCCATCGTTGGCGCATTGTCGCTGCAATAAACGCAAAGGTGGTTCACCAAAATAATCCACCAAGGCGGTTCGAATATTCAGCGGAACATTGGGCATGGCTTGCGGGTCAAGCACGCCTTTATTGCGCCAGTCCAACACTTGTTTGGCACGGTATTTAGGGAACCCCCAGCTTTGTAACAAGCTTTGTAAGGAAGACAATACAATTGTAGATAATTCAGGCATCGGCGCATGGTATAACAAGAAAGGGCTTGCGATAAGAGGCAATTCTAAAAAAGATGAGAAAATGAGTGGCACGATGATTGAAATCTGATGTTACGCAGTTATATTAAAACCAGCCTCTCGTTCCCATGCTCCTGCGTGTGACTGGGGACACTTTAGTCAATTCTATTCATAAATAATAAGCAAAAAAAAGCCCGCAACAGCGGGCTTTTTTCTAGATGCTAAACAATCAATGTTTCACATCTTTCCATACTTCACGTTTAAGCAAGTACAATACCAGCGTCAACAAAAGAAGAAAAAACATCACATATTTACCAATATTTTTACGCTCATTTTGATGAGGGTCAGAAATAAAGGTTAAAAATGCAGAAACATCTTCAGCTTGCTTCAAGAGTTCAGCTTCATCAGCTTTATCATGATCCAACCATCCCAAAGGATCAGGCATGGCAATGCGATGACCTTTATAGTAAGTGTTAAAATTTCCATCAGGAACTTTATCTTCTGGATCATGTGCAAAGCCCGTTAAGATTGAATACACATAACGTTCGCCACCCCGACGAGCTGCCACAATCAATGACAAATCAGGTGGAACTTTACCATAAGATACCTTAGCATCTTCTGGAGATAAATCTGTAATCATCCCTGATGCTAAGGATTTATCTCCACGCAATTCATCGGCTTCTTCACGGCTAATACCAATTTCAGGGTAATCCATTAAGCCTTTGTAAGTGACATACTTAGCTGAATGACAGCCCATACAAATATCAGTAAAAACCATAAGCCCACGTCGTATTTGTGCTTGATCGGTCACATCAACATTGACGTGCTTCAACTCAGGACCATGACCCTCGTTTGCCACGGCTAAACTTGATGCCAGCATCAATGCTGGAGCGGCTAATCCTGCCAGAAATATTTTCATCCATTTCATAACGAACAACCCCTCCTTAAATATGATCTGGTTCAGGCTTGGTCTTCTCAATCATTGGCAAGAAAGGCAACAATAAGAAGAAAGCAAAATAGTAACCAGTAGAAATCTGACCCACGAGTTTCAATGTAGGCGTGGGTGCAGAGTGACCACAGTAGCCCAAGATAATTACCGTAATGAAAAACAAAATAACCATTTGACGGTAAATAGGGCGGTAACGTGCCGAGCGTACTTTGCAACGATCCAAGAATGGTAACAGAAACAAAATAGCCAATGATGCGCCCATCATTACCACACCGAACAGTTTGTTCTCAAAAGAGCGCAAAATAGTGTACCATGGTGTTAAATACCATACGGGTGCAATATGTGCAGGTGTTTGTAGATTATTTGCAGCGACGTAGTTATCGACCTCAATAAAATAGCCGTTCATTTGAGGGTTGAAAAATACGATGTAACAATAGATCAACAAGAATACACCAACACCAAAAGCATCTTTGGTGGTGTAATACGGATGAAAGTTAATTTTTTCGGCTGCAGTTTTTACATCAATACCTTCAGGGTTGTTGGAATGTACCACATGCAATGCATGCACATGACCACCGACAATACCAGCAAGTAATAATGGAAAGAGATAATGCAACGAAAAGAAACGATTCAAGGTAGGATCACCCACCGCAAAGCCACCACGCAAGGCTTCTTGCACATAACTACCGATCACAGGTATCGCACCAAAAAGATTGGTAATCACAGTAGCACCCCAGAAGGACATTTGTCCCCATGGGAGTAAATAACCAAAGAAAGCAGCACCTTGCATGATCAATAAAATAACCACGCCGATAATCCACAACAACTCACGAGGTCCTTTGTAAGAACCGTAATACAAACCGCGCCCCATATGGAGATACACCACAAAGAAGAAGGCAGAAGCACCGACCGCATGCATGTAACGAATTAGCCAGCCAAAGTTAACATCACGCATGATGCGTTCAACCGAATCAAAAGCAACGCTGTAACCACCCATGGTTATAGCGGCGCTAGGTTTGTAATACATAGCCAGAAAAATACCCGTCAGAATCTGGATCACCAGCACCAACAAAGCCAAGGAACCAAAGTTCCACATATAATTCAAATTTTTGGGTACGGCGTATTCAGTTAACTGAGACTTGATGATGGCATCAGCCCCTGTTCGTTCGTCCACCCAAGCAAATAATTTGGTTTTCATGATTGCATTTAACACGTTTTTTTCTCCCCCATCACCTAACCGATAACCACGGAGGTATCAGTTTTGTACTTGTAAGGCATCAAATGAAGATTATGTGGCGCAGGTGAACCATTGATCACACGGGCTGAAAGATCATACAATGAGCCATGACATGGACAATGCCAACCACCTGGCCAATTCTCTGGTACAGAATCGCCCCATTCTTTGCGCCCTTTACTGGGTTTATACAAAGGAATGCAACCTAAATGCGTGCAACTGGCAACAACAATCAAGTATTCTGGTTTGATTGAGCGGTATTTGCGATTTTCGTCAGTTAACCACTCTGCGCCTACTTCTTCAATGGCCTTGGACTCAGGATCTTTAAGCATATCATCATGCCCATCCAATTGTGCCAGCAATGCTTGATTGCGGTGGGTCACAAACACAGGTTTGCCCTGCCATTGAATTACCACCAGTTGACCTTCTTCTACTGTAGAAACATCGTATTCAGTTTTTGATGCTGCCAATGTATCTGCAGCTGGAAACATGCTACCAACAAATGGAATAGCAGTTGCGGCTGCAGCAACTGCGCCCAGCCCGCCTGCTGCAACAAACAACATAGTGCGCCGCGATTGATCGACTTGATCAGACATAGAATCCCCTCCTTTTATGTTTAAAAAATACCAACCTATCTCAAATGAGATAGCCCCATCATCACCCCAAAAAAGTGGTAATAATTAAGAAGTAGCTGCTAATGCCCTTAATTCTGCCATAGCCGCAGCATAATCAGGCTTATTGTAGACCGCTGAGCCTGCAACAACGGCATTTGCACCAGCACCAACTACTTCAGCAATTGTACCCGCATTCACACCACCATCAACCTCTAGCCATGCACTATTACCAGCATCATCAAGCATG
The DNA here is from genome assembly GCA_964458185.1 of uncultured Zetaproteobacteria bacterium. GTDB lineage: Bacteria > Pseudomonadota > Zetaproteobacteria > Mariprofundales > Mariprofundaceae > AB-137-C09. Next base: position 89,971 of record CAYWFG010000001.1, on the reverse strand, counting down.
CGACGCGCTGCGGTAATTTTGCTGGTAACGGCATGAATATATGATTGTCCACCATAGCCTGGGTTTACGCTCATTAACAAGACTAAATCCACACAATGCATAACATTAACAAGTGTTGATACAGGGGTTGCTGGGTTCAAGCTTACGCCTGCTTTGCAACCTGCATCACGAATCACTTGCAAGGTGCGTTCTAAATGAATACAAGCCTCTTGATGAACGGTGATAATATCCGCGCCTGCTTTAGCAAAAGCCTCGATTTGGCGATCAGGATTCATCACCATAAGGTGAACGTCCATGATTTTAGATGTGTGGGGGCGAATGGCTTTGACGATGTTATCACCAATGGTGATCGGTGGTACAAATTGACCATCCATAACATCGACATGAACCCAATCACAACCGCCTTCATCAATCGCTCGAATTTCTTTTTCTAAATTAGAAAAATCGGCAGATAAAATGGATGGTGCAATAATTATTTCTTTCATGAGTGCGATTTATAGCTAAAAAACACCAGCTAGTCCAGCGACATTAACCATTTGATCAATGCATGCATTTGTTTTGGGGTTAAAGGACCCCCATTTTTTTTGGCAAAACCAGGCATATGGCGTGGGTCAATACCGTCAGAAACCATTGTGGTTAAGGTGCCAATATCGTCAAAACCTGTAAGCTTCGGTGCGTAAGCGCCTTCTCCATTGGCTCCATGGCACATCGCACATACAGCGATGAAAATAGCTTTTCCTGATGTTTTACCTTGAGCAGGCAATACATGGCAGCGGGCGCATGTGCCATCAAAGATACTATGATTAGGTAATTGGGCATGAGGGTCAGCGGCAATCACGGTAAGTGTCATCCATGCTGTTGATTGCCTTCCAGCTTGATCTGTTACCACTACATTTTTTTTAACGCGCCCTATTTTCCCAGTGGTATCAATATCAATGTTTAACACCGTGAATTCGCCCGCCGCAAGAATCGTTTGATCGGGTGTTGCCTGCGTGCAGCCACAAGAAGCTTCAACATCAATAATTTGAGCGGTTTGTTGTGTGTTGTTACGAATGAAGATTGAGGCAAATACGTGCGCGCCTTCTTTCACGGTGCCTAGGTCTTGCATTACAGGGTCTAGCACCAAGCCATGAATACGTAGACTCATTTCATTAGCATGACTTGATGAGGGCATTACCATTATCAAAAGTAAGCACAGTTTTAAAGTATGGTATAAATAACTCATGTGTGAATGGTATTAGAAAACAAATGAATAATAATCACCCCGCCAATAATCATGCCCATTCCTATTATAGCAGCAGCATCCAAAGATTGATTGTAGACGACAAAACCAACCAGTGCCAATAATACAATCCCAACACTGGACCATACCGCATAAGTAATACCAAGGGGCAATGTTCGCAATACCAATGTCATAAAATAGAATGAAACACCATAACCCACAATAACAATAATGCTTGGTACGAGTTGCGTAAATTCAGCCGATGATTTAAGTGCGCTGGTGGCAGTGACTTCAGCGAGAATGGCTAAAGCCAAATAGATATAGGTAAGCGTCATCAGCCAATGATTGATAACAAAGAAAAAATTGCAAGGAAAAACAACAGCAAAACAAAAACATACAATGGCAGCGTGATCGGGCGTGAATCTAAAACCTCTTGCCAATGCACCTTACACCATGCTGCGGTGTAAGGTTGATGAGGATGTGCGCAAGTGTGACCTGGCTTGTTGCAAACGCAGCACAGCCCACAATAGCCATCAGGTACGCCATCGGCTTTTAGTTGCGCATCATACTCAGCATTCGTTTGACGCAAAAAACAATAGCATGTTACAGCATCTTGTTGTTGATCATCCACGACAAACCATGATTATTTTTTACAGGGATTGTGTCGTTTTTCATGGGCTGATTGGAATTCTTCACGCGAGATATTGCCATCATGGTTGCTGTCCATACGGTCAAAGTAAGCGGTATGATCATTTTTATCGAGTGCACCATCGTGATTGATATCCATGCGCGAAAATCGTTTTTCGGCAGCTTGAATGAATTCTTGTTTGTCTACTTTACCATCGCCATTGGTATCAGCACGTTTCATGTGACCTTGTTTAGCATGCCCTTTGCTCCACTCACAAGAGCCTGATTCTGCCATGCTTGTAGTGGGCAATGCCAGCAGCAATGCTGCGGTCATTGCAAATATGTGAAATGTTTTCATTTATTGTCTCCTATTTGGGGTTGGCGTAAAAAATATAATTAGAAGAATAGTCGCTGAATTCAAAGTATACTTTTTTTTCACCTGCATCGACACGCATGTTTTGATTGGCATCCAATATGCCATAACCAAAACGGTAGGGGCGAGCTAAATCACCATTGGTGCTGATGGCAGTAGAGATTTTATCAATGTGAATAAAGCGTTTAACCAAACGCTCACCAGCATAAATTTCTAACACACCATCCGTACCCGTATAATTTTGCACCACACGGCTTATTTTATTTTGCTGTTCTTGCGTGCAAGACATCAGTAGCAATAAAGTTGCTAATAAAGCAATCAGTCGTAATGTCATAATGCTGTATGCGAGCCATCACAAAATGGCGGTGTTTTGCTATGCTTGCATTGGCATAGGGCAACGGTTTTTTTCTCGGTTATTTCAAACAGTTGCGGTGCAAAATCAGTATCAACATGAGCGCCATCACAAAAAGGTTGACTACCGCTTTTGCCACAAGTGCAAAAGTAATAACTCCCTGCTTCAAGGGTAACAACCGCTGGTTCTTTCGCAGCAATAACAGGATCAGACATAAATGACTCCTTTAGAAAAGAGATTGAACGTTATCGTTTGTAGCAGTGAAACTCAAGGTATTCATCAAATAACTGATGTTACGCACTAAGCGCTTTCAACTTCTATAATTGGCTTCCCTTTCAAGACAGGAAAGTAATAAAATAAAGGGGTTATAGCATGTTAAAAAATCACTGCTTATCCACCATATTGCAACAAAAATTATAGATTAGCTTTGCTTTTTTGATTGTATATTGTCCCGTCTTACACGGAAAGCCCTAATCTCTTCTGTGCATTGGATCAAAACACCCTCTTTGAAAAGTTATTTTTTCCACGTTCCTAAGTACGTTGATAAAGCAAAAAAAAGACTTGCCCCGCCAATAACAGCAGTAGCAGTCCATGCAACTTGTATTATTTTTTGATGCTCAGGAAAAGCCCAAACTAAGGGTAGCAGCATAAGAAAGACCACCATCGCAACACTGGCAAAGAAAGCATGTAGCATACGTTGACGGTCGTGCGAACTTAATATATTTTCTTGGTAGCTTGTGTTAAACCGTCGCCACAGTAATACCACATTCAACCAAGAGGCAAGCGAGGTTGCTAAAGCCAAGCCGACATAACCCAAAGGTTTCATCAATAATAACGCGAAAATGATATTGGCAGCAACGCTGATGAGTGCGTAGCGCATGGGTGCTTTGCTATCTTTTTCGGCATAACAAGCGGTTGATAACACCCTTGCCCAACAAAAAGCCATCAAGCCAATGGCGTAAGCTTGCAGCGTCATCGCGGTTGCTACGGCATCGTTCGCGGTGAACTGTCCGTGTTCAAATAAGGTTCTTACAATGGGTTCAGCAAGCAATAGCAGACCAACAACGGCAGGTAAGGTGATCCACGTTAGCCATGCCAAACCTTGCCCCAGTTCTCTGCGAGCGTCATCAATACGATGGTTAGCCATGTGGTCGGATAATGCAGGTAATAAAGCTGTACCCATGGCTATACCAAATACCCCCAGTGGTAGTTGCACCAACCGATCGGCATAATACAAATAAGAGACCGCACCGACAGGTTGCAGTGTGGCGAGGATAGTCCCTACCAAAATGTTGATTTGTACTGCCGCGATTGAAATAACAGCAGGACCAAAAAGAATCATGGTTTGCCAAATCGCAGGCAAGCGCGGATTCCATGATGGTGATGGAATCCAGCCAATACGCTTTAATGCAGGAAATTGAATCGCTAACTGCAAAATTCCGCCTGCAACCACGCCGATTGCCAAGGCTTCTGCAGGATTGTTCATGTTTGGTGCAATGCCAATGGCAGCAATAATCATGGCAATATTAAGCAAGGCAGGGCTGGCTGCGGCAACAGAAAATTTACGGTAACTGTTTAGCACAGCCCAAGACATGGCTGCCAAAGAAATACAAGCAAGGTAAGGGAACATCCAACGCGCCAAAGACAAGGATTGCTGCCAGCGATCAGGTTCATCATGAAACCCCGGTGCAAACAATAGCAGTAACCACGGCATGAAAACCACGCCCGCAATAGTAAAAGTAAGCAAGGCAAGCAGTAATAGACCTGCCAAAGCATTTAAGTAGGCATGGGCATCTGCTTCGCTTTTTTTGCGTTGTTCAGCAAGTACAGGAACCAAGGCAACAGTTAATGTGCCTTCAGCAAATAGTCGGCGAAAAAAGTTAGGGAGTTTTAATGCGATAAAAAAGGCATCGGCCAAAGGGCCTGCGCCAAGCAAGCGGGCGAGCAGTATATCGCGTACAAAGCCAAGCACGCGAGATAACATTGTCCAACTGGCTATTTTTGTAAGCGCACGCAATATATGGGAAGAATCTATTGACATTTCTCCTGAAAACATTATGCTGCGCGACCTTTTTACATGTGTTGATTGCGCTGGATGTCTCTCTTTTGCGGCATCATGCTTTCCGCCTGTAGATAATCAAGTATCTTAATGATGAAGGAGGTGATGTTTAGCTATGCCAGGAATTAAAGTGGGTATTGAAGAACCCGTAGAAATGGCCATCAAGCGTTTTCGTAAACAAGTGGAACGTGCTGGTGTGATTACCGAGTGTCGTCGTCGTGAAGCGTATGAAAAACCTTCCGTTGCGAAAAAACGCAAAGATGCTGCTGCACGTAAACGCCTAATGAAACGCCTCCGTCGTGTAAGAATGCGCGAAAATCGCGAGTATTAAGACGTTAATGATTTATATCTAAACGTAGTAGATACATTAAACGTCGAGTCTTTGCACTCGGCGTTTTTTGTTTTTTTATTGCGAGTTTTCTCAAATTTAAGGAGTCTGTTATGCTAACCACAATCACCAACGATATGAAACTGGCGATGAAAGCCAAAGATAAAGTGCGTTTAAATGCTATTCGCATGTTTCGTGCAGCATTAAAAGACAAAGAAATCGAATTAAAAAACACCTTGACTGAAGCAGATATAATCAGTGTTGCCGCACGTTTGATCAAACAACGAAAAGATGCCGCAACGCAATACACAGAAGCCAAAAGACAAGACTTGGCAGACAAAGAGTTGGCAGAGATTGATGTGTTATCCGTGTACATGCCCAAGCCCATGGATGCACAAGCCATCAAAGAAGCGATCAGTCATGTCCTTACAAAAACAGGCGCAACAAGCATGAAAGATATGGGTAAAGTGATGGCAATCCTCAAGCCCTCCCTACAAGGAAAGGCAGATATGAGCGACGTATCAAAACAAGTAAAAGCCGCCCTAGCATGATAAATATTCTTTCTGTCCCCTGTACCCTGACTCCTGCCCCCTGACAATGGCTCATTACCCTGCGGCGTTTTTGGATCAGTTATTAACCCGCGTTGATTTGGTTGATTTAGTGGCTCGGCATGTAGAGCTTAAACGCTCTGGCAATAATATGTTTGGACTGTGCCCCTTTCATCATGAAAAATCTCCCTCTTTTTCTGTGGCGATTGATAAACAAATGTTTTATTGTTTTGGTTGTGGCAAGGGTGGCGGTGCTTTTCAGTTTTTGATGGATCATGATGGCTATTCGTTTCCTGAGGCTGTGGAGTTTTTGGCTGAAAAGGCAGGCGTTGCCCTGCCAGAGATTAATCCACAGCAACAGCAACAAGCCCAAAAGAAGGCTCACTTGCGCGTGCAAGCAGGTAGTTTATTGCAACGGGTAACATCGTGCTTTACGTTGCAGTTGCAACAAGCTGTAGGGGTGAAAGCCGCTACTTATTTGCGCAAACGGGGCTTGTCTACGGCGTTGATTCAGGAATATCAGCTAGGGTTTGCCCCAGCAGGGTATGGTTTTATGTCGCATCATTTTGATGCTAGCGAGCATGCCGCCTTAGAAGAACAAGGTTTATTGTTTTCAGGGGATCGTGGCTATGTCGATCGTTTTCGTGATCGGGTGATATTTCCGATTGCGGATGCACGAGGCACAGTGGTTGGTTTTGGTGGTCGCATCTTAGACGATGGGCAGCCTAAGTATTTGAATTCACCTGAAACTGATTGGTTTCATAAATCAGAGTTGTTGTATGGCATGGCACAACATCGAGATCATATCCGTAAGCGTAAGCAATTGTTGGTGGTTGAAGGCTATATGGATGTCTTGGCGTTGGCAGCCCATGACTTGCCCATTGCCGTTGCGCCACTTGGTACGGCGATCAGTGAACATCAATTGCGCTTGTTGTTTCGCATGCATGATGCACCTGTGTTTTGTTTTGATGGCGATAGGGCAGGGTATCAAGCGGCGTGGCGTGCCTTAGAACGCTTGTTGCCATTGCTTAAATCAGAGTGGCAACCGCGTTTTTTGTACTTGCCTGATGGTGAAGACCCTGATTCGTTGTTGCAGCAAGAGGGTGCTAAGGCATGGATGCAGCGTGTAGAAAAAGCGACCCCCGTGCTGGAGACATGGTTGCTTGGTTTGCGCAAGTTGGCAGGGCAGGGCGTAGAAGGCAAAGCGCGCATGGCAAAAAAAGCAGACGCGATGCTAAAAAATATTGATGATGATTATTTGCGCCAAGCATGGCAACAAGCGGCCGAACAGCAAACAGGCATACAATTGCAACAGCCCATGGCGCAACGCTCGCAGATGCCGATGCGTCAGCAACCGATCAATCAGTTGCACGATAGATTTATGGCAGGTTTGATGCAAAAACCAGCGCGTTTTGAAGACTTACCTGATGATGCATGTAATTTTATACTTGACGATGATGAGGTTCGTTTGTTATACAACCGTGCCTTATCATTGGATGAATACGCAGGTGATAACTGCGCTGGCTATTTGCAAAGCTTGTTTCCTGATAGTGGGAATATTCCGCGATGGATCAATCAAGAAACGATTGGTGATATAGAGTTTACTAGCATTACGCTGGATATGTTGCGCTCTTATTTAGAGGCAACCACCCATCAAACGGGTGATATGGGCGAAAAAATGCATATTCGCCAACGTTTGGAACAATTGAAGACAGAACAAAAAGTTTTAACTGAAAAGTTAGAAGAAGAACGCAGAGGTAGCCAATGACACCTGATAAAATCCGTATTCGCGAATTGGGCAGTTTAATGTCCAAAGGCAAAGAAATCGGCTATATTACCTACGATGACCTCAATAAACATTTACCCGAAGGGCTGGTATCAGCCGACCGCGTAGAGCAAGTGATCAATGTGTTTACCGAATTGGGTATTGAAGTGGTTGACCCAGAACGCGCCCCTACGGGCGCGTATGCGGTTCGTAAAGACCGCTTACGCAAAGAGGATTCCGCGCTTCGTGCTGATACCACAACATTGGGAACGGTGATTCGTATTGATGACCCTGTGCGGATGTATTTGCGTGAAATGGGTACGGTCGAGTTATTGACCCGTGAAGGTGAAATTGAGATTGCACGACGGATCGAAGAAGGTCGGATGCAGATTCATGAAGCCATTTGCCTCTGCCCTGCAACATTTCGTGAGATCATGATGCTGGGTGAACGGGTGATTGAAATTCGCGATGCCGCAGAAGGCACGGATGAACCGCCTGTTTTTCGTGATATTTTGGATATTGATCAAAAAGTGGTCAATGCTGCTGCCATTGCCGAGTATGAACGTCGTTTAAACAGTACTGATGATGACGAAGAAGATGAACCCGTAGAACCAGAAAAAATGGATCCAGAGGCATTGTCTCAAGCGATTAAAGCACGCACAGCCACGCCTGATGGTACACCGATGGATGAAACCATCATTACCATGGAAGAGCAATTAGAAGAAGCACTGTTGCATTTTGATGCCGCAAAAAATCATCATGATCGTTACCTTAAACTTAAAACACGCTTTGACCGTAAACCCGATGACTTAAAACTGGCGACACAAGTCCATGAGGCACTGGAAGCGATGTTGATGGAGCTGGTTTCTATTCCGTTTTCTGTGCGTCAGATTGCGGTATTGGTGTTGCGTTTCAAACATGCCATTGAACGGGTGCGAAGATTTGAGCGAGAGATTCGCGATATGGCTTTGGCTGCTAAAATGCCGCGCAAGTTATTTATTGAGTCTTTTATTCCCAACGAAACCAATGAACGTTGGCTTGATGGGCTATGCAAAGCGCATGATGGTGCGCGGTGGATCCCTGCTTTAGAGAAAATCGCCCCCAAGATTCGTGAAAATCAGCGTCGTCTGCGTCGTGTCGAGCAAGACAGTGAAATGCCCATTGAAGAACTTAAAGAAGTGGCACGAAAACTCACCATGGGTGAGGCAAAAATGCGTCAAGCCAAACGCGAGATGATTGAAGCTAATCTGCGTTTGGTGATTTCTATTGCTAAGAAGTACACCAACCGTGGCTTGGGCTTCTTGGACTTGATTCAAGAAGGAAATATAGGATTGATGAAAGCGGTCGATAAATTTGAATGGCGACGTGGTTATAAATTTTCTACCTATGCCACATGGTGGATCAGGCAAGCCATCACCCGTTCCATTGCCGATCAGGCGCGCACCATTCGTATTCCTGTCCATATGATTGAAACCATCAATAAAATTAATCGGGTATCCCGTCAGATAGCCCAAGAAATTGGTCGTGAACCCACGCCAGAAGAACTGGCAGTAAAACTTGAAATGCCGATTGAAAAAGTCGAGCAGATTTTGGAAGTCGCCAAAGAACCCGTCTCGCTGGAAACACCTGTGGGTGATGATGATGATTCGCAGTTGGGTGATTTTGTGGGCGATATTCATGCCGAAAACCCGTTAGATAAAACCGTCAGTGAGGCATTGGCTGGGGTGACGTTAGAAGTGTTAGATAACCTAACCTCACGGGAAGAAAAAGTATTGCGGATGCGTTTTGGTATTGGCATGAATACGGATCATACCTTAGAAGAAGTCGGTAAACAATTTGGTGTTACCCGTGAGCGTATTCGTCAAATTGAGGCAAAGGCGTTGCGCAAATTACGTCATCCCTCACGTTCGCAAAAACTTAAAACATTTGCCGATAAACCCGATGAAAATGCATTTCCCTCATCATAAAGGTCTGAATCTATGTTAGGTAAAAAATTATTTGGTATGTTTTCGCGTGATATTTCCATTGATTTGGGTACAGCGAACACCTTGATTTATGTGCGCGGCGAGGGGATTGTACTCAATGAACCTTCAGTTGTCGCCGTGTATGAAGGTGATGGCAAGAAAAACCGCAAGGTATTGGCGGTTGGTGAAGATGCCAAGCGCATGCTGGGGCGCACGCCTGATTCCATTTCTGCCATTCGCCCGTTGAAAGATGGTGTTATTGCTGATTTCTTGATCACAGAAGAAATGCTGCGTCAATTTATTCGCAAAATACACAAGCGTTCGTGGGGTGCTGCACCGCGTATTGTGATTTGTGTACCTTATGGCTCGACCCCTGTTGAACGCCGAGCAATTCGTGATTCGGGGCTGGCTGCGGGTGCGCGTGAAGTATACTTGATTGAAGAACCCATGGCAGCGGCTATTGGTGCAGGGCTTCCTGTCACCGAAGCATCAGGCTCGATGGTGGTTGATATTGGTGGCGGCACATCAGAAATTGCTGTAATCAGTTATGGTGGTATCGTCTATTCGCGCTCGGTTCGTGTTGGTGGCGATAAAATGGATGAAGCGATTATCAATCACCTGCGCCGAAAATACAGCCTGTTGGTGGGCGAACCGACAGCTGAACGCATTAAAATGTATTTAGGGGCAGCTTATCCGCAGCCCGATGATGTACGTAATATGGATGTTAAAGGTCGAGATTTAATCAATGGCGTACCCAAAACATTATCATTGGATGATGTCGAGATACTGGATGCGCTCACAGAATCGGTAAATGCGATCATCGAAGGTGTTAAAGTATGCTTAGAGCGCACGCCACCTGAACTTGCCGCAGATATTGTCGATAAAGGTATTGTCTTAACAGGTGGCGGTGGCTTATTGCGTGGCTTAGATCAACTACTGCGCGAAGAAACAGGCTTGCCTGTCACCGTGGCAGAAGATGCGTTAAACTGTGTGGTCTTAGGCAGTGGTCGTGTGCTTGAAGAGCTGGATCGCATGCGTGGTGTATTATCACGCGAATAATCTGTTTATTTTTCTTGCTTAATGGCTGATGATGCGCCATCGCTTACTGCTTCGTAATGGATTATTGATTGGTATGATTGTTATTGCCCTTGGGGTTTTACAATCAATGCCGATAGGTCAACGCTTTCTTTTGTGGTCAGGTCCTGTTTTTTCTTGGCTCCAACAGCCTGTAGCTTGGGTCGATGAATGGGGATTATGGTTTCAACAGCGTTCTGCCTTGCAACAACAGATAGAAGCAATGAAAATAAGGCTAGGGAAACAAACGGCATTATTTCAGCAAACACAAAGTCTCCATGAAGAAAACATTCGTCTGCGACGCTTGTTGCATGTACAAAACATCAAGGGGTTTCAGTGGTATGCCGTGTCGGTTCTTGGTCGCAGTCCCGATAAAAAAAGCCAACGAATCATGATTCAAAGTCCTCAAGCTGTTGTTGATGACGTGGTTGTTTCTAGTGAAGGTCTGGTAGGGCTTGTTGATGCACAGCATGGTAAATATGCGGTGGTGCGCACTGTGTTGGATGCTTCCATTGCCGTGCCTGTAACCATCCCAGGGAGTGATCTGGCAGCATTGGCACGTGGCGATGGCAGACAACTTTTGTTACAGTTTGTTCCTGCTGTGTTCACTTTAACGATTGGCGACATCTTGTTTACTTCAGGTGCGGGGGGCGTGTATCCACCTGGTATTGCGGTTGCCCGTGTTGTTCGTACCTTGCCGATTCAAGGCAGTCCTTTTGCCCGTGTTGAAGCTGCGCCTGTTGCCCATTGGCAACGTGATCACTGGTTGGCAGTAGCCGCTACTGCTAACAACAGAGAGTGATTAATGTTCGTATTCTTACCACTATGCTGTGGTTATTGCCCGTTGTGCTATTCGGCCTTTGGCTAAATTGGCTGATTCCTGTAGCGTTTTATCAACCTGATTGGGTGTTTGCTTTGCTGCTTGGTGCTTTGTTGGCACAATGGCGGCATGGATGGTGGGTATTGATTATTGCTTGTGTGCATGATCTGATGTTCTATTGGACGCTTTGGCCGACTATCTTGCTGTGGCTTTTCCTCCCTTTATTACTGGTTTGGATGGATGCTGCTGCGGGTGCAGGGCTACCGCAACGTTTGTTGCTACTGCTGCTTGCCTCGGCTGTATTGTTGGCACAAGGCTGGTCGATACAAGCTGCCGTATTAACCATGTTGTTGGCAGTGTATTGTTGGTACCAATGGGTGCGTATTCATCAGGTGTCGTGGCTGTCTGTCCGATGAATGCTTTTCATACCCGTTCACGTTTTGATTTTCGTATGATTGTATTTCATGGCATGGCTTTGTTGTTGTTGCTATTGTTGCTTGCCCGCATGGCAAATTTGCAATGGATGCAACATGAAGGCTTGAGCTTACAAGCAGAAAATAATCGACTCAATGTGCTTCCTGTTTTACCTGTTCGTGGTGAGATTATTGACCGTAACGGTCGTGGTTTAGCCGTTAATCGTATTTCTTACCGTTTGGTGATGATCCCTGAACGTATTGATGACATGGATGCGGTATTGGCGATGCTCTATGCCAATTTACCGTGGTCAGCCAATCATCGAAAACGCCTTATAAAACGCATTGCCCATGCCCGAAAAGATCGCCCCGTGTTGTTGCAAGATCAACTTCAATGGCAGCAAGTTGCATGGTTATTGCCTCGCTTGCAGCATTACCCAGGGCTGAATGTAGAAGCAGGGACACACCGAGCATACCCTTATGCTGAACTGACATCTCACGTTGTAGGCTATTTGTCACGGGTACGAAAATCCGACTTAGAACAGGGGTTTTTACCAGGTGAATATGTAGGGCGAAGCGGTCTAGAACTAGCCTTTGAAACACGTTTGCATGGTACGCCAGGTAGTCAGCAAGAAGAAGTCGATGCCCGTGGTCGAAGGGTGGCTGTGTTGGCTGAAGATCCACCAGTGATGGGTCAAAGTCTACGTTTATCGTTGGATGTACGAGTGCAAAAGGCTGCCGCTGATGCTTTAGCAGGGCGTACTGGCGCAGTTGTGGTGATGGATGTACACAGTGGTGAGATACTCACCATGTTAAGCACCCCCGGTTACAATACCAATGCTTTCATTAAAGGGTTAACACAGAAGCAGTGGTCATCATGGCTCAACGATGATCAAAAACCATTGCTGAACCGTGCATTGCAAGCAAGTTATCCCCCTGGCTCAATATGGAAGATGGTAACTGCGATGGCAGGTCTTCGCCAGCAAGTGAAAGCAGTTGATCAGCGTGTTCAATGTTTGGGTTATATTCAATTGCATGATCGTCGTTTGCGTTGCTGGAAGCGAGCGGGGCATGGACGTGTTGATCTGCATGATGCGTTGATGCATTCCTGTGATATCTTCTTTTATCATCTGGGTGATCAATTGGGCATGCGTCCGATTGTTGAAGAAGCGCATCGGTGGGGCTTTGGTGAATACACAGGGATCGCCTTATCGCCAGAGGCTCGCGGGCATTTGCCAGCAGCCAGTGGCTACTTACGGCATGGTCGCAAGCGAGCATGGTTCCCCGGTGAAGTCATGATTACGGCTATTGGGCAAGGCATGGTGACTGTTACGCCGCTACAAATGGCACGTTTTGGTGCTGCGCTTGCTAATGGTGGCGATATTTTAACCCCCCATTTATTGGCTGGAATGCCACCTAATATTGAACGCCATGTTGATTTACCTGCCCATGCATTGGCACGGATTGGTGATGCATTGGCAGATGTTGCCAATACCCCCGGTGGCACGGCTTACCGTTATATTCATGATGCAGCATGGCCGATTGCGGGTAAAACAGGAACGGCTCAAGTCGTTGGGATGTCACAAAAACAAAAAAAATACACCACCAAAGGGGTGTTAAAAAAACATCAAGACCACGCATGGTTTATGGGTTATGCGCCCTATAAAAAGCCACGTATTGCCTTTGCTATTTTTGTCGAGCATGGTGGTCATGGCAGTAGCGGTGCATCGCCGATAGCGAAAGCCATCGTCAATGCCATGGCAAAAAGCGAATCGACACCATGATATTTAAACCATGGCTGCTAATAGACCGTTGGCTATTGTTTATTTTACTATCGCTTGCTGGGGTTGGCTTGTTAACGCTTTATTCTGCAGTGAATAATGGTGAGATACATATTTGGCACCGTCAATTATTGTATTGGCTGGTAGGGCTTACAGCATTTTTGAGTATTGCGCTGATTCCGCTTCGTGTGCTTGGTTTATTGGCTTGGCCTGTGTTTATTTTTGCTTTGCTTTGTCTTGCTCTAGTACCGTTTTTTGGCGATGTGCAAATGGGGGCGCGGCGTTGGTTGAGTCTTGGTTCAATTCATTTGCAACCATCAGAGATTATGAAATGGGCATTAATGTTGGTGTTGGCACATTGGTTTGCCAACCGAGAGCCAGACCGTTGGGTAACGATTGCAGTGGCTATTGTATTGGCAGCTGTTCCTGCAGGGCTTATTGTGATTCAACCTGATTTAGGAACCAGTTTAGTATTGCTCCTTGGTGCAGCAGCGATGTTGGTCGCGGCAGGTTTTCCGTGGCGGTATTTATTTTCTATTATGGGCATGATGCCTTTTGCAGGATGGTATGTATGGCAACACATGCATCAGTATCAAAAACAACGGGTATTAACTTTTCTTGATCCACAGGCTGATCCATTGGGCGCTGGCTACCATGTGATTCAGTCGATGATTTCTATTGGCTCTGGTGGTTTGTGGGGGAAAGGTTACCTGCAAGGCACGCAATCACGTTTAAACTTTTTGCCTGAACAACACACCGACTTTATTTTTTCGGTATTGGCAGAAGAAGTAGGATTGATTGGGGTGTCGGTATTATTGTTTTTATTTGCCTTGCTGATTCATCGTATGCTGCATATTGCAAGCATCGCACACACACGCTTTGCGGCATTGATTACTGTGGGTGTGAGCAGTATTTTTATGATCTATATCTTTGTTAATATCGGTATGGTGTCGGGTATTTTACCCGTGGTCGGCGTTCCATTGCCTTTTGTCAGTTATGGCGGCTCTGCCTTGGTGAGCATGTTGGCAGCCTTGGGAATTGTTGCCCGTGTAAGTATTGAAGCCAATGCCGTATTACCTTGGCAACGAGGGGGAAGTCCACTGGCTTAGCAATGCAAGTTTCATAACAGTTCAGACAGTTGAAAAATACAAAAGTCAACATTTATCCCCGTCCATGGCACTTTTTTCGTTTAAGTCAACAGTATTACACCCAAAAAGATAGTCATGAATATAACTGATTGAAATATAACGGATAAACACAACGCCTAAATTTTAATCACAAACACAACAAAAACAAAAAAGCGTGATAAATCAGTCCTTAGCGAACCTTATCCACATAGTTATCCACAGCTTCATCCACAGCTTGTGTGGAAAACAATGTATAAGCTAAAAAAACCGTTTTGCAGCAAGACTTTCTATTCTTGGCTAGCATTTTAGGGTACGCTTATTATCAATCTTTGAGGAGTATATTTTGTCACATTCTGAAGAAACTGATGCAACGAATATTCAAATTCAGTTGCCACCTGAAGTCCAGCGGGGGGTCTATGCCAATCAAATGATAGCATCCCATACACGAGAAGAATTTGTGTTGGATTTTATTTTTACCTCACCCCCTGCTGGCACAGTGAATGCCCGCATTGTTGTCTCTCCCATTCATGTAAAACGTTTTATGCATGCCTTGGCTGAAAACATTCATAATTATGAAAATCATTTTGGTGCGATTGACCACAGTACAGAAACCGTACCCAGTGGTCCTTTAATGTAGTTTTGCTGCAATCATTGATGCATGTATGGAAGCATTATTTTTTTATAATGGTGTTTTTCATTGTTACCGTTGTATGTGTTCGTGTCAGCATTGTGAATGTTTCTTGGGTTAAATCAGGTTCTATGCTGCCGAATTATGCGGTGCAAGACCGAGTCTTGGTCAATCAACTGGCATGGGGATTAAACATTCCCTTTGGGCATACGTTACAATTAAACTGGCATACCCCTGAACGTGGGGATGTTGTATTATTTCACAATCCCTACGATGATCAAAAAATATGGATGAAACGTGTCATTGGGCTTGCAGGTGATCGCGTTGCTTTTCATGATGATCAATTATGGATCAATGGCGAAGCATGTGTTGTTGATCGGCAACGCATGGAGTACCTTCCCCGAAAAGATCAACAGCGAGCAACGGGGCATCGTGTATGGTTTTCATGGCTAGAGTCTGACTGGGGCAGCGTTATTGTTCCTGCGGGGCATGTGTTTGT
>CAYWFG010000001.1:0-74291 GCA_964458185.1 uncultured Zetaproteobacteria bacterium | reverse complement strand
CATGGCTAGAGTCTGACTGGGGCAGCGTTATTGTTCCTGCGGGGCATGTGTTTGTGATGGGCGACAATAGAGGCGCATCGGATGATTCGCGCCACTGGGGAAGCCTTGCTATTAAACAACTTACGGGACAACCATGGCTGAAGTTATGGACGCTTCCTTTGCTGACAAGAAGGTGAACTATCATGGCATTGTATATCCGTAACGATTGTATTAACTGCGCAGTTTGCGAATCTGAATGCCCCAATCGAGCAATCAGCGAAGGGGATATTGTATATACCATCAATCCAGCCTTATGCACTGAATGCATTGGTCACTTTGATGAACCCCAATGTGTGCGTATTTGCCCCATTGATTGTATTGTCATTGATACTGTCAAAAATGAATCACACGATGTATTGTTGCAACGCTATACATCATTAACCACCAAGGAATAAGGGCGTGAAAGAAAGACAACTGTATATTGTATCAGGGCCATCAGGGGCAGGGAAGTCCAGTCTTTGCCAAGCTTTATTAACCCATTACCCCGATATAAACCTTGCTGTTTCTTGTACCACTCGTTCTCCTCGTGTGGGCGAAATCGCAGGGGAAAGCTATCATTTCTTAGATCAGGCAGCGTTTAATCAAGCGGTAGCTAATGGCGACTTTTTGGAGTGGGCGCATGTTCATGGCTGTTGTTACGGTACAAGATACCAAGATGTGACCGATACCTTGGCAGCAGGGAAAGATGTGCTGTTAGAAATTGATTGGCAAGGTGCAGCATTGGTGGTTGAAAAAATGCCAAAGGCAGTACGTATTTTTATTTTACCGCCCGATCTAGCGACGCTGAAAGCGCGCTTGCAGGGTAGGGGGCAAGATGATGAAACTGTTATATTGCGCCGCCTACACGCCGCCAAAGAAGAAATGTCCCATGCTGATGAAGCCCATCATGTGTTGATTAATATTGATTTTGATCAAACGCTGCAACAGCTTTTGATGATTGTTCGCCCACCTTGTGGTTGAAGTCATTGATGAATACGGTAAATACCATCGACATCATCAACAGAAATACGGCTTACTTCTAAATCACGCAACAAACCATCTTCAACGTGATAGATCCAGCCATGCAAGGTTAGGGGTTGTTGCCGCGCCCATGCGTTTTGTACGATGCGGGTGTGGCTTAGATTTTCGACTTGCCGCATGACGTTTAGTTCACATAAGCGATCAAATCGTGCCTGCTTGGTGGTTTCTGTCATGATGCGATGGTGTTGCATCCATAGGTCTCGAATGCTGCGAATCCAGTTATCCACCATACCAAAGTGTTGTGATTCCATGGCAGCACGCACGCCGCCACAATCGTAATGCCCTGTAACAATAATATGTTTTACTTGGAGTACATCCACCGCATATTGAATCGCAGCAAGGGCATTTAAGTCGATATGCTGCACTTGATTGGCAACATTTCGATGAATAAACACATGCCCTGCTTCCACCCCAATCATCTCATTGGCTGGCACACGCGCATCAGAGCAGCCAATCCACATAAAATCAGGCTTTTTTTGTGCTAATAAATGTTTGAAATACTTAGGGTTTTCCTGCTTTTTTTTTATTGCCCATTGAGCATTGGCTGCTAAAAAACTTTTTGGGCTGCCTATTTGACACATATTTTCAATCAATCTCCATCAGGGAAGTACACCATATCATCTGTCAATAAGACCATACAAGATTCTACACTTTGGCTATGCCAAGGCCAACGTTGTACAGCTTGTTCAAAAACTTTCATGGCTTCTATTTTTCGCCCTTGCCATTTGAGGCGCGTGCCTAGGTTGATGTAAGCATCAGGGCAATCGCTGGGTGAATCTGCCAAACAATCCCGCAACATTTTCTCACCTTCTTCTGGCGCTTCTCCTTGCATCAGTCTTGCGCCTAATGCAGCGCGAACAAACCAATTTTCAGGCATGGTGTTAAAAAGCGGGCGAAGTACACGGATAAAAGAATCGTTATCTTCAGGGTCAAGCGTGTTCAACCGTTGGTATTCAGGCAATGCAAAAATAGCATCATCGTGCCACACTGGCGTGGGTGCTTGCTGTAATATACTTTGCCATTGTTCGCTGCATTGTTGCTCCCAATCGCTGGGAGGTTCTGTATCTGAATGTTCAATTGACCATTGCAAACGTGCCATGACTGCAACAGGGTAATCATTGGCTTGTAGGGATGCTTGATACAATCGGGTATCGGCAGGGTGGCGTGGTGCAATGCCAAGAATTAACAAGGTTCGAGCTGCCAAGTAACGAATAAAAAGCATTTGTGCCGTCAATAAAGCGTGCAAATAAGCAATGCCATCATTTGCTGGCAATATAGGTGTGATGGCAATTTGATCCACCAAGGTCATCATATTGTATTCTTGACCGTCATTCATTTCCCAGCCGTAAGGCGGAAATACAACCCACCATGAAAGCGTTCGGAAAGGTTCATGATCCAATGGTAAACATATATCACGATGCAAGTCATCGACCAGTAACGCACGCGAAGCGGTAAAGTCATCGCTTAAACCACCGATTTTATCTCCCCGTGGCCAGTTGCCTTCAGCGCGTGCCGATTGCATTAAGTATACGCCATAAAGGTACAGGTATTCAGGGGTTGGTAGGGTTAATGAGTTGAGTGTATAAAACGTGTTGTGAACAGATGAGAACGATGCAGGGGGACGCAATAATAATGCATACACATCATCTAAAATGTGTTGGGTATAGCTTTCGGTCTCACTATTTCGTTGCCGCTTTACAGTCATCGACATGCGCGGAGTATTTCCCGTTAACGAAACTTGCGTGCTTACTGATAAACCTCGCTTTTTTACGCTGCTATAAGCAAGCCAATTTAGATAAGCAGCAGCACCTTGGACAAACTCATGTCCTTTAAGCGTAAGTTCTGCACCATCTAGCATGCTCAAACGAATACGTTGAATCGCAATAGAAACCACTTGAGCAGAAAAAAAAGTGCCATTCGCACGGGCAAGCACACCTTGCCGTCCATGAACATCACCAAGGAATTTTCGTACCAGCGATTTCATGGGTTAGTTCACGCACACGTAAGACAATGTTTCCACCATGTGCGGATGATGGTGGAAACATTGTCTAGAGGCAAGAGTTAAAACCTCAAACAAGAAAGGTCATCAATACGATTTGAGAAATTCTGTATGATGGCATTCTGTACAAGGTGGAATACGCCCCGTCTTTTTAAAGTGCATTGCTTTGCCACATTGAATGCATGTCAATGTGCCAGCACTCGTTATTTCACCCGAACGACAATGCAACCCCTGATCAGCCTTGCTCGCTAAATCATTGATGGCTGAACCAGCCGCTTTCATGACCGCACTAAGCGATGCCATCGCACCCACCGTTAAGCGGGATGGATTGAGCCGTGATTTTGCTTCATCGCGCATGGATTCTGCCATGCGCGATAGATCATGTTCTAAAAATGATTTGAGGCGTTGCCCTTGCTCTTCGGTAAAGGTTCCTGCTGCGGTGAGTTGTTCGCGTGCATTTTCCATGGATGACTGCATGAACTCTTGTGTTTTTTCGGCTCCTGATTCAAAAATTTCACGCGCCCGATCAGCCAATTCATCGTAATGACCTGCTGCTTCATCATCGACAGCATCATCGCTCATGTGATTAATGATGGCATCACCAAAACCCGATGTTGACAATTTTTTTGCATCAGCCATCAAACGATGAAAGTCATAGGTGACTGTTTTAGCCTGAATCGCACCATTCACGCCTTGAAGAATCAAATCTGCTGCATCATTCCAGCCCATATAACGCAACATCATTTCGCCCGATAAAACCACCGATGAAGGGTTCACCATATCTTTATCGGCATATTTTGGTGCTGTGCCGTGGGTTGCTTCAAAAATGGCATGACCCGTTAAATAATTTATGTTTGCACCGGGGGCAATACCAATACCGCCCACCTGTGCTGCCAAGGCATCAGAGATGTAATCGCCATTTAAGTTTAAGGTAACAATAAGATCAAAATCGGTAGCGCGGGTTAGCACTTGTTGTAAGGTAATGTCTGCAATCGCATCTTTAACCAATAAACCATCGGGCAATGTACACCATGGCCCACCGTCGATTTCTTTGCCACCAAACTCTTCTTTGGCCACTTCATAACCCCAATGCATGAAAGCACCTTCGGTGAATTTCATGATGTTTCCCTTGTGAACCAAGGTGATAGAGCGGCGATTATTGGCCAGCGCATAATGAATAGCAGCACGAACCAGACGCTTTGTGCCTTCTTCCGAGACAGGTTTAATACCAATTCCTGATGTTTCAGGAAAACGAATTTTGCTAACGCCCATTTCATCTTGTAAAAAGGCAATAACTTTTTTTACCTCATCAGAGCCACTTGGCCATTCGATGCCAGCATAAATATCTTCAGAATTCTCACGAAAAATCACCATATCCACGTCTTCAGGTTTTTTTACAGGGGATGGCACACCTTCAAAATACTTCACGGGACGTACACATGTATACAAATCCAATTGCTGACGCAAGGCAACATTCAGTGATGTAATGCCGCCGCCAATAGGGGTAGTTAAAGGACCTTTGATGCCAATAAAATACTCACGGAATGCTTGCAAAGTTTCTTCGGGCAACCAAGCATCATCGCTTTGGCCATAAAGATTCCAAGCTTTTTCACCTGCAAACACTTCCATCCATGCGATCTTGCGATCACCATCATAAGCTTTTTCTACCGCAGCATCGAGTACCCGTTGCGCCGCACGCCAAATATCACGCCCTGTACCATCACCTTCGATAAAGGTGACGATGGGGTGATCAGGCACTGATAATTTGCCATCATCTCCCATAGTTATTTTTTCGCCCGTGGTTGGGAGGGTGATTTTATCAAAGGTCATGGTGATTCTCCATTGTTGTTGTTTTTTATCGTATCAATCGTCGTAACTGCCCTGCCATATACAACGGAACGGACAATAATTGATACGTCCTTGCATTGCCATTTACAGATTCATAACGTCCCTGCATTAAACTCGGACGATCAGCATTCAAACGTATGGCAAAGTCTGCACCTTTTTCTTTAATGAACAAATGTAGAGATTTTAAGGAACCACTTTTCCCCGCTTTCACCTCAATGGGAACAGCGCTGATGCCTTCGATAATATAACTGAGGCTTCTCTTTTAAGACGGAATAAAAAACAGAACAACACGCAATATACGAGGAGCTAGCCGAGCTAATTCTAGCGGTTATTTCAAGTCTTTACCAGCAAAATATACGTGAAATTTCGATGCTAATAGGTCGAAGTAAAAGTAGTGTGTATTGACATATTCAAGCTATATTTCGGCGCAACAAATACTCCGAATTACGATTATGGAAGACTTCTGAAGGTGAACAATGGATGCGTTTGATAGTTATAGCTGCAACCGATCAGTTTGGTTTAGGTTGTGGTGTTGGAGCTGGTAAACATGCTATTAGTGATCGCGCTAGGGCGCTGATTCCACTTGCTGTGGAAGGTTTTGAATGTAAATTAGATGCCGATACATTTCATGCTCAATATGACATTAGCAATGTGGTTATCCAGACCCTATTCTCGTCTAGTTAAATATGCAAAAATAGATGTGGAAAGGGTTGAAAAAGAAGAGAAAAATTCGGCTATTAAGTATTTAGAATCTTGCCAGAAGGGGCAAGTTGGAGAGCTTTCTTTGCCAAGAAGGTTAAAACAAAGAGCTATCTGTAACCCATTGATTTTACTGGCTGTCCCGTCTTAAAAGGGAAGCCCTACGCAGTGTTTTCTGTTGATCCCATGGGCATTCTTGCCGTAAAATCATCATTAACCGAGCAACACGATCATAAGGATGCGGCAGCCATATAATTCTTTCAGGCATTGGCGTTGGGTTCTTTTTGTTGCTTTTCTGCTCGTTTTTTCTGCGCCGCTTCTTCACGCAATCGATTTTTCTCCAAACGCATACGTTTGGTGGCAAAAAAGCCAGCCCACCAAGCTAATGCTGCAAAAGGCAACACAATCAATATTAAAACCCAATCCATTACGCACGCTCCAACATAGGAATATCAGCCATTTGATGGTCAGCGATGGCTTTCGCTTGTCGTCGTTGTTCAAGTGTATTGTTCAATATATTAATGGCAGCAAGAATAAAACCCAACGAAATAAATGCCCCTGGAGGCAAAATAAACATCAATACATCAGGGTAATCGTTGCCAAAGATAGAAAACCCTAACAATTCACCTCGCCCCAATAATTCACGCACGCCGCCTAACAATACCAATGCAAAGGTAAAGCCTGCGCCCACTCCCAATGCATCGAACAGAGAATCTTTTACATTGTGCTTGCTAGCAAATGCCTCGGCTCTACCTAAAATAGCACAGTTCACCACAATCAATGGAATAAATAAGCCAAGAATTAAATACATGTCATGCATCCATGCATTCATTGCCAAATCAACCAACGTTACAAAGGCAGCAATAATAGTAATGTAGGCAGGAATACGCACCGCAGCAGGGATAACGGAACGAATCAATGACACAACCAAATTAGAACCCAGCAACACCAATAATGTAGCTGCGCCCATCCAAAAGCCATTTTCTACCGATGTGGTAACACCAAGCAAGGGACACATGCCCAATAATTGGGCAAAAATAACATTATTATTCCAAAAGCCATCACCCAGTATCTGTTTGGTGGTTAAGCTGTTTTCTGTCATCAATGGTCTCCATTTATTGTAGAAAAAACAATAAAGCCGCCTGTTTGCACAGACGGCTTTATACTCCAACGGGAGTATATATTCATGCCATCAGGCGATCAAACAGAGTAGTACATTTCCACTTCATAAGGGTGTGTCCGTAAACGAAGTTGATTAACATCTTCCATTTTCAGGCTGATGTAGGCATCAATCATATCATCATCCATCACGCCGCCAACTTTTAAGAACTCACGGTCTTCATCCAATGCTGCCAATGCTTCTTCTAAAGAGCCTGCCACGGTTGGAATATTTGCCGCTTCTTCTTCAGGTAAGTCATACAAGTTTTTGGTTGCAGGTTCACCAGGGTCAATCTTGTTGGCAATACCATCAAGACCAGCCATCAGCATAGCAGTAAATGCCAAGTAAGGGTTTGCTGTAGGGTCAGGGAAGCGAATTTCAATCCGACGTGCAGGATCAGAATTGACCACAGGAATACGAATAGAAGCGGAACGGTTACGGTTAGAGTAAGCCAACATGACAGGTGCTTCAAAACCAGGCACCAATCGTTTGTACGAGTTGGTTGATGCATTGGTGAATGCATTCAATGACTTAGCATGTTTGATAATACCACCGATATACCACAAGGCTTCTTGCGACAAGTTGGCGTATTTATCGCCTGCAAACAAGTTGACACCATCTTTCCAGATTGATTGATGGGTATGCATGCCTGTGCCATTATCATCATAAATAGGCTTAGGCATGAATGTTGCTGTTTTTGAATGGGCGTGGGCAACATTATGTACCACATATTTATACCATTGCGCACGATCAGCAATATCAATCAATTCGCCAAACTTCATGGATAATTCGCACTGACCAGCAGTTGCAACTTCATGGTGATGGCATTCCATTACCATGCCAAGATCAGTCATTACCAATGACATATCATTGCGAATTTCATGCAATGAATCGACAGGTGGCACGGGGAAGTAGCCGCCTTTTACTTTAGGACGATGACCATGATTGCTTCCTTCAAACTTTTCGTTGGAATTCCACGCCGCTTCTTCTGATTCAACTTTGTAACCACAACCTGCCATATCATTGTAATGGGTAACACCATCCAAGATAAAAAACTCAAGTTCAGGACCAAAATATACCGTATCAGCCACACCTGCGGTGCGGATATACTTTAAGGCGCGTTGTGCCACCTGACGGGGGCAACGGTTGTAATCTTGCCCTGTAATCGGGTCAATAATTTGTGCCACAAGAACCAATGTTGATGCTTCAAAGAAAGGATCAATCTTGGCACTTTCAGGATCAGGAATCATTGCCATATCTGAGTTATTGATCTCACACCAGCCAGCAACCGAAGAGCCATCAAATGCAAAGCCTTCTTCAAACGAATCTTCACTGAACTGATTGATAGGAAAGGTAACATGTTGCCATTTACCTTTGGTATCAGTGAATCGCACATCGACAAATTCACATTCATTTTCTTGCACTAGGTCCATGACCTTTTTAATTGCATCACTCACGATTGTTCTCCTCCAAAGCGGGATGTACCATGACATACCCGTCACTAATGGACGTTTAGGAATATTTTAATACCCACCCAAAATCAACGATGGAAACGATACACCGCGAATAAAAAATGACAACCTTCCTCATGCAATCATCGAATAAAATCATGCGGCATGAGAACAAGCAGTACCTTCATCTGATGGGGTAAAAGACTTACCACAACCACATGTTGAGGCTGCATTAGGGTTGCGAATCACAAAAGACTCACCTTGCAATGATGTTTGGTAATCAATTTCTGCGCCCTTGAGTAGATCAAGGCTCATCGGGTCAACAAGCAGACCAACGCCGTGGTTTTCGACAACCTCATCTGTATCTCGAATCTCATCATCAAAGGTAAAGCCGTATTGAAATCCTGAACAACCACCACCCGACACAAAAACCCGTAATTTCATGTTAGGGGTTTCTTGTTGTTGCAGTAACGATTGCACTTTTTCTGCTGCCGATTCGGTTAAAGCTACGCTCATATTTCACTCCTGTACCTAAAGTTAGGCTCACAATCTAGCATCTAGTCATGGTTTATACACCTAATAAGTTGTAGGTGTATTAGTGGTTGTGAGTAGACGCTACCGATCATGCGCGGCAGCATTCCACCATCTTATTGATGGAGTACCCATGTTCAAAGGAATAAAAAATCGATTGAATGCCATGCTACAAATTGGTATTGAGCAAGAAATTCAGCGCGTGTACCAACATATGCGCGAAAAACTTGCCGATCCTTTGATTTGTTATGGTAGCAAAGTTTATTCTCAATGTGATGAAGATGGCATCATTGCAGAGATTTTTCGCCGCATTGGTACAAAAAATAAATTATGCGTAGAAATTGGCTGTGGCAATGGTTTAGAAAATAATACGCATTATTTAATGCTTCAGCATTGGCGTGGTATTTGGGTGGATGGCTCGTCACGCAATATTAATGCCTTAAAAAAAGCTACGGGGTTAGTCGAGCCTCACCCTGATTTAGCACTGATCGAAGCCTATGCTACCCCTGATACAATCAACCCATTGATGACACAGGGCTTGGCACATTTGCATGCCTCTGATGTGGTCGATGTGGATTTCTTTTCGTTGGATATTGATGGCTATGATCTTTCCGTGCTTGAGGCAATGAGTGCTATTCGTCCTCGGGTTATTTGTGCAGAGTACAATGCGAAGTTTCCTCCTGCGTTAGATATTGCTGTTCCTTTTGACCCGAATCACGGCTGGAATGGCAATGACTACATGGGCGCATCGTTGGCTTCGTTGGTGCGTGTGCTGGGTGAAAAGGGTTATGATTTAGTGTGTTGCAATGCCAATGCTGCCAATGCTTTTTTTGTACTACGCGAAGAAAACCAAGGGCGAATTCCTGTCCCCCCCGTTGATGTCGTTTATCAACCTGCACGTTACCATTTGTCTTACCGAAAATCAGGGCATGACCCTTCATTAGGCTTTTTAAAAAATAGTTTAAACGAGCGGCGCAATCCTTAATATGCAGTCTGTGTTGGGGCGTTTATTGTGCCTTGTTGGGCTTGTATTGCCATTTTCTATTGCTGCTAGCAACATATTGTTTGGCATATTATTGCTTCTTGCTGTATTCTCTGGTGTATGGTGGCAAGGGGCAAAATCAGCTTTTGTGGCATGGCCGTTGTTCTTTTATGCTTGGGCTGCATATTTTTCGTTAATGTTGCTTGGTTTAGTGTGGAGCGAGGATCTAGCATGGGGACTGCGTATCATCCCCCAATACTGGGGCTGGTTGCTATTGCCGATGTTGGTTTATGTGCTTCGTGATGGGCTGTGGCGCAGGCGTTTTATGTATGCCTTGTCGCTAGGCTTGTTTTTCCAACTATTGGCATCTGTGGCACAATCATGGGGTGTGGTATTGCCCGTTGCCAATGGCTCTATGGCAACTGATCCTGCGGGGTTTATTGGTCATATTGGTTTTGGTTTAATTTATGGCATTTGGGCTGCATGGTTGATTCATTGGGCATACCTGCATACGGGCGAACGTATGTGGCAATGGTTGGCATACAGTGTTTCTGCGATGTCATTCATCATGATTTTTATCGTGCAAGGGCGCAGTGGTTATATTGAAGCGACATGCCTGTTGTTGTTTATTGTTTGGCGTTTGTATCTGCGACAACTTGGCTGGCGGCTCGTACTGTATTTGATTCCCGTCTTTGTTTTAATGGGTTTTTTATTATCTCAAGGCAATGCCTTGTCGCGTGTTAATTTCACCATCAATTCAATCAAAGCCTTTGAGCAAGGTAACTTTGCCGCAGCAGAAGAACGTGTTTCGTTGATGTACGCTGGTGTAATGGTGTGGTGGCAGCATCCTTTTTTTGGTGCGGGAACGGGTAGTTTTCCTGTGCTGGCGGCAAAACTTCAAGCAGACCATCCCGAATTAGGTTTGCATTATAGCGAAACAGTGGGGGCAAAACCTTCCAGCCCGCATAATTTTTATATCATGATGTTGGTGCGGTGGGGCGTGCCTGGCTTGTTGGTGTTGTTTATCATCTTATACTCTTGGTACAAAAGGGGCGTAACCTCCAACTGGCAATACCCACATGCCAGTATGCTTAGTTTATCGGCGATTGGTATTGCTGTTCATGCCATGACCTCATTGCCCTTTGAAGAGTATTACAGCACGATATTTGGTGTGTTGTGGTGCAGTGCTGGGCTAGCAGGAAGCATACAACACGCTGATTCCACCTAAATATTCTTGGCTCACTGCTTATCGACTAGGCGGTGCTTGGTAATGGGTTAAATAGCCCATGATGCGCCCAATTTTAATTTTGGCAGACATTTTAATGGGAATATGGCGGGTATCATGGGTCATCCATATTTTTATTTTGCCCTTGCTGGAGAATACCCCCGCTGTTTTTAGCAAGGGAACGACCACAATGCATTCCACCGTCTTGCCCCATGGCGCAATAATTTTAACGCTTTTTGGTTGCACATTGATCACGAGGTCATAACTTTTTCTAGAGTCAAAAACAGGAATGCTAAAACTAGACCCCAGTGCCATGGGCATGGTACGCGCTTTGTAAAAGGCATCCAACACTTGCAAGTGATCGCGGGTGACGGGGTAATCATCGGTTTTATTGTTTTGGCTGTAATGTACCACCTGACCATCCGTAGAAAACACTGTCAGTTTTTCAGCTTTGTAGCGTCGTTCTTGTTGTTTCACATGAAACTGGGTGCTGCGCCACTTGCCTTGTTGATCACAATAGCCACTGCCTGTAATCTGGTCGCGTACTTTTTTAAAGACATCAAATAATTTATTGGTGCGCGCTGTGATGTATTGATGGTGGTGGTGATTGGCATCGCTGCCAACACGGAGAGTGGCAGTCCCTGCCATGATAAACTCCCAGCCCATCTCATAGTCCAATCGCTCGCCGACAAAAGGATCAATGCATGCAGCATCAGCTTGTACGGGGGTATATACCATCACTATAAAGAGTAAAAACACAAAAAAAATAATCTACCATCCTCGCTTGCTTATTATTGCTATTATTTTACTTGCATGGGGCGTTTCAGGCTGCGACAATGAAGAAGAAACACCCTCTAAAAGCAAAAAGATTCATGAAGCAAGCTATCAACAATACTGGTGCAAGCTACACCAAGGAAAAGCCGAAGTGGTGTTAAAAGACCGAACCCGTTGTGATTGCCTCACCCAAGAGTATGCCGTGGAGGTTGATTTTGCAAAAAAATGGGCTGAGGCAATTGGTCAATCGTTGCATTATGCTCGCCTCACAGGAAAAAAAGCAGGGGTGTTGCTGATCGTCAATGGCAAAAAAGACACAAAGCATGCGCGCCGATTAAAGGAAAATATCGCGTATTATAAGCTTCCCATTCGGGTATGGCAGATTGCAGCCAGTGATTTAAGTCGTTAAACTCTTTTCTATTATGACACACCATCTTAGCATCCCCCGATGCCTTTAATGACCCTCAACCATATTGAAAAATCCTTTGGTGCTCAAGTATTGCTTGATGATGCTTGTTTAAGTATCCGCAGCGGTGCGCGCATTGGACTGATTGGCCGTAATGGCGAAGGAAAATCTACCTTATTAAAAATAATGGGGCAAACGGTTGAACCTGATGCTGGTGATGTTCATATTCGTCATGGTGTACGGGTGGCGTATTTGCCGCAAGATGTGCATTACCCCGCAGGAGAGCGTGTTTACCATGTGGTTGCCGAAGGACTTGGTAGTGTAGCTGCCACATTAGAGGCATACCATGAGCTAACCCGAAAACTAGAAACATCCACGACCGATCAAACATTAAAAGCACTGGAGCAAATACAAAAGGAACTGGATCACCAAGGCGCATGGCAGCTTCAAGTTCGCATTGATACGGCTATTTCACGGTTAGGTTTAGACCCTGATGCTGATGTTGGCACGCTATCTGGTGGCTGGTTGCGGCGAGTTGCGTTGGCTCGCACCGTGGTGACTGAACCCGATGTGCTACTGCTTGATGAACCGACCAACCATTTGGATGTTGCATCCATTGAATGGCTGGAAGATTTTGTTGCTGATTTTCATGGTGCTGTATTGTTTATCACCCATGATCGTTATTTTTTAGATGCCGTTGCCGAAGATATTATTGAACTTGATCGCGGTCGATTAGAAACCTACCCTGGTAGTTATGCCGATTACTTGGATAAAAAAGCCGAGCAATTGGTCACTGAAGCCCGTCAACATCGCCGCTTTGATCAATTACTGGCGAACGAAGAGCGTTGGATTCGTCGCGGTATTCCTGCTAGACGAACACGGGATGAAGGTCGTGTTCGCGCACTAGAAAACCTTCGCAAACAACGCAGTACACGGCGTTTGCGTGCGGGAGATGTTGCCTTGCGCGTCGCTTGTGGTATCAAACCTGGTAAAATGTTGATGGAAGCGGTGGAAATCAGCCATGCATTTGGCGACACCACGGTGATTCGGAACTTTAGTCACAAAATCATGGCGGGTGATCGCGTTGGTCTGCTAGGTCCTAACGGCATTGGTAAAACAACGCTGCTGAATATTTTACTGGGTCATCTCAAATCCGATCAAGGACGCATACGGCAAGGGACACGCTTGGTGCCTGCTTTTTTAACCCAGCTGCGCCAGCTTGACCCCCATCAAAAATTAAAAGATGTGCTGCTGCCGCAAGGTGGGCAATACGTGCATATTGCAGGGCAAGAGCCACGGCATATCGTTAGTTACATGCAAGACTTTTTGTTCGATAGCGAGCGGCTTCATACCCCTGTGGCAGCATTGTCAGGTGGTGAGCGTGGGCGTTTAATGCTTGCGCGTTTAATGCTTGAACCTGCCAACGTATTGGTGTTAGATGAGCCAACCAATGATTTGGATATTGGTACTTTAACGGTATTGGAACAAGCATTGTCACGCTATAACGGCACAGTGATCTTGGTTTCTCATGATCGTGCTTTTATGGACAGGGTTGCATCCCAAGTATTGGCTTTTGAAGGCGATGGGCAGATCACCCATGTGTTGGGTGGGTATTCTGATTATTTGGCATGGCGAAGCAGGCAAGATGAGGCAACAAATGACCCCAGTAAAAAAACAAGCAAGCAAGAGAAAACCACAGCACCACAAAAGAAAACAAGCCGTAAACTTTCTTATAGCGAACAACGTGCCTTAGATGCCTTGCCTGCCACGATTGAAATCATGGAAGAGGAACAAGCAAGCATTGAACAACGTTTTTGCACCCCAAATTATTTCAATGAACAGCCAGACTCTTATCAAAAGGATCAACAACGGCTGCACGATTTGCAACAATCCTTAATAGATGCCTATGCAAAATGGGAGATCTTGGAACAAAAACAAGCCATGCTTGCAGAAACTTAAGGTTGTTCATGCAAGCATGTTTTTCTTTTGTATTAATAAAACCATGTTAGCATTCGGGCATGGAATGGGCCTACGAAATCATTGAACAATATGGCTATTGGGCCGTCTTCATTTGGACTTTTATTGAAGGTGAGACTGTTTTTATTGCTGCGGCTGCTTTGGCTGCAGCTGATTTAATGGAGCCTTGGAAAGTAATCGTTGTTGCTGCTTTAGGTGCGTTTTCAGGTCATATGTTTTTTTTCGCGGTGGGTCGATGGCGTGGTTATGAGATTATTGACCGTGTACCTATTCTTAAAAAACATTACCCAAAGGCGAATAAAATACTAGATAAACATGCCAATTGGTCGGTGTTTATTTTTCAGTACTTGTATGGCACACGGTTGGTTGCTGCTATTTTGTTTGGCGCATCAAAAATTGACTTCTATCGCTTTTTTCTTCTTCAAATTGTAAATTGTATTACTTGGGCGTTGATTATTTACACCATTGGTCACATATTAGGTGTGGCTGGTGTGTCTATTCTTCATCACTTTGGCGCATGGGGATTACTGGTTGTGGTGATAGTATTTATGATCTTAGCTTGGCTGGGTTACCACCATTATGGTAGTAAAAAACTTCAAAAGTTTTTTGAATAGCAGGTCCTAAATAGTGTTGAAAATCAACTTATAAACCCACCCTTGAGAGGGCATATGATACAGCGTATTTCGATCTTCATAGATACCCATGAACGCTGGTTTCGAATGCCCTTGGTGTTCTTCATGGTTTCTTTGGCTGTTATTTTCACCTACACCCAACCTTATATTCTTGAGAAACTTGAACTAAATACCTTGGATGATCGCTTTAATCTTCGTGGTTCTATTCCACATGATCAACGGGTGATTGTCGTTGCTGTCGATGATAGTTCACTGACTGAAATTGGACGATGGCCATGGTCTCGTGATTTATTATCTACCTTGATTGAACGTGTTTTAGGTGAATACCATGCTAAAGTACTAACACTTGATATTATTTTCTCTGAACCCCAACTCAACCCCTTGTATGAAACCCTTCGTTTGTTAAAGGAAGCCAAATACAACGATGCTAATGTTACTGACTGGCTAGAAAAGCATCAGTCACTTGGCGATATTGACGGTCAACTGGAAGCGACTTTTAAAAAATACCATCAACAGTTAATTCCAGGTTACTTTTTTTACCCCATGGATGCCGATGTTCCCGACGAAGCAAGAGCGCGTTTAAGCGGCTATTTAAAAGATATGGGAAATTCAATCATTGGTGCGCAATTTACGCCCGATGCCAATACATTTATTCCCCGTGTCGCAGCTATTGAGGCTAATTTACCGCGTTTAACTCGCAGCACTGACTTGGTTGGTTTTTTTAATTTTTTTCCAGATACTGATGGTGTTGTACGGCGTGTTCCTTTGTTGGTTAAAGCAGAAGATGAAATTTATCCCAGTATGGATCTCCAAGGGCTACGTGTGTTTTTGGACTTCCCAGAAATGTCCGTCAATATTAATTCAGGCGGTGTACAAAAAATCACCCTTGGTGATCATAAAATTTCAACCAACGCTGCGGGCAGCATGCTACTAAACCATTATGGAAAACGCTTTACCTTCACCCATATTCCAGCGGTAGATGTTTTAAAAGGTCGTGTTGACCCTGCTATTTTTAAGAATGCCTACGTTATTTTGGGTGCAACAGCCGTCGGCGTGTACGATTATCGCCCCAGTCCTTTTGATGCAGACTTTCCTGGGGTGGAGGGGCATGCTGCAGCGGTTTCAAATATTCTTAATGACGAGGCTATCGCACGCCCTGAAATTATGGATGTATTAGAATTGATTATCGTTTTGGTGTTGGGGTTATTATGTGGGCGTTTAGTGATTCATTCAGGCGTGTATGTTCATATATTCCTAATTTTCATTGTCCCTTTATTGTTGTATGGGATTGCCTTTTGGCTATTTGCCTTTTTGGGTGTTTGGTTAAAAGTAACGTATTTAATTATGGCTGTGCTAATGGCAACACTGCCCTCAAGCATGATGCGGTATATTGTTGAGTCACATAAACGCGCCTTTATTCATGATGCCTTTTCTCGCTATCTTGCGCCCGAAGCCGTTGCTAACCTTATTGAAAACCCTGAGATGCTAGCCTTAGGTGGTGAAGAACGACACATGACGGCATTTTTCTCTGATATTGCATCTTTTTCAACCTTTTCAGAAAAAATGTCACCACAAGAATTGGTTGCTTTTTTAAACGAATACCTTACGGCGATGAGTGATATTATTATGGCGCTTGGTGGAACTATTGATAAATATGAAGGTGATGCCATTATTGCTTTTTTTGGCGCGCCTGTAACGTTAGAAAACCATGCGAAGAACAGTGTGCTGGCAGCCATCGCACAACAGCAAGAACTGGATCGTTTGCGTAGTATTTGGGTGGCAAGAGGCTACCCCAGCATCAGTGTCCGTATGGGACTAGACTCTGGCCCGATGGTGGTTGGCAATATGGGAACAGGGCAACACATGAATTACACCATCATGGGTGACCATGTAAACCTTGCAGCGCGTTTAGAGGGCGTAAGCAAAGTTTACCGAACCCGCACGCTCATCAGTGGCAATACCCACGGTATGGTGAAAGATGATATATTTTGCCGCTTTGTTGATTCGGCTCGTGTGGTTGGACGATCAACCCCCGTAGATATTTTTGAACCCGTTGACGCACATATTAACACAATAGATCAAACGGTAGCCTATGATCAACAGTACACCCAAGCATGGCAGTTAATGAAACAACAACAATTTGATGAGGCTATCCGCATTTTAACCATTATTAGAGATGAACAACCCAATGATGGTTTGTATGAAGCAATGTTGGTTCGAATTCAAGGCTACATCAATACACCGCCACCAAAAGATTGGGATGGCGTGTTTAATTTAACATCGAAATAATAGGCTTTTTCAAGATTGCCGCTAAGGTTCGCTGCGTTTTGGGTGCCTTAGGGTCATGCGACTACGGGTTAAACGGGAAGTTTGGTGTTTTTTTATGCCACGCAGCCCCCGCTACTGTGAAGCTGGACAACGCTGTTTACAACCACTGATACAATATCGGGAAGGAAACAGCCGCGAACGAAGGCGAAGTCAGGATACCGGCCTAATACACGAACTTACGGGTTCAACAGGATCATCTCGGAGGGAGATTATCGTGTGTGTAGGCTTTGGTGCTGGTAACATGCATGTTTTCTCTTGGATGATTTATTATTATCGTTTGCACGGTGGGTGCAAGAGGAAAACGTGAAAAAATATAATCCTATAACCATGACTATGACTGCCATGTTGTTGGCTACGTCCGTTCAGGCAAGCGAATCATTACCTTCGGTCGTTGTTACTGCCGACCGAATCAGTCAAGATCCTGCCAGTGTCAGTGCTGATACCACGGTCATTGATCGGCAACAAATCGAACAATCCCAAGCAACATCGGTGGCAGACATCTTGCGTACTCAAGCAGGCATTAACGTCGCATCAACAGGTGGCAAAGGTAAAGTCACCTCTGTTTTTTTACGTGGTGGCAACAGTGGGCATACCTTGGTATTGATTGATGGTGTGCGCGTCGGCTCTGCCACTGTCGGTAGTTTTGACTGGGGACTTTTATCGACAGCAGATATTGAGCGCATTGAAATTGTACGCGGTGCACAATCATCGTTGTATGGTGCCGATGCCATGGGCGGTGTCATTCAAATTTTCACCCGCCAAGGAAGCGATGGCACGCAGGTACGCAGCCATGCTGAAACAGGTGCTTATGGTACATCGTCGGGTTCGGTCAGCATTACAGGAAAAACAGCATCAGATGTTTCGTATGCATTGACCACGGATGTATTACGCACCGATGGTGTATCAGCGGCTGCCAAAGGCAAAGAGCCTGATAGTTACCGTCAATCTAGCTTATCAGCACATCTGGCTATGCCTGTGGGCGAAGGCTCGCTTGAATTGATTGCCAGAAATGTTGATGGTAAAAACGCTTTAGATGGTGGTTTCCCTTTTGGCGATGTGTTAAATTTTACCAGCAACACCAAACAAGCCATTGCCAGTGTCACCCTCAATTACCCCATCAACGATCAGCTAGAAACCAGCCTACAGCTTTCACGCAGCACCGATGAAGTAATCAGCCGTGATCCAGCAGGTGGCTTTAACAACTCTGATTTTACCACCCGTGTGGATCAGCTAACATGGCAAAATAATATTGACCTTGATCAATTATCCATGTTATTCGGTGTTGATCTGTACCATACCAAAGGCTTGAGCCAAAGTGCCAAGCTGAACAAAACCATGCAACAAACCGCAGCCTTTGGCGCGCTGGCATGGCAGTTTAATCGCATGAACATCAATGCCTCTATGCGCTACGATGGTAACTCTACCTCAGCAAACAAAACAACCTACAAGGCTGGCATGGTGATTCATCCCATCACTGGGCTAAAATTATCAGGTAATTATGGCACAGGCTTTAAAGCCCCTTCGCTCAATGACCTCTATTACCCGACCTCTGCCTTTTCTGGCGGCAATGCCACCCTCAAGCCCGAAACCAGCACAGGTTGGGATCTTGGTATGGGCTATGAATGGCAACAGGATGATTGGCAAACCGCGTTGAATATCGTCTGGTTTGATCAACGCTATAAAGATTTGATTGTCTGGCAGGCATCGCCCACGTTTTTTTATTCACCCCGCAATATTGGTAAAGCACGCACCAAGGGGGTAGAGTTTACGGCAAGCATTCGTTATGCTGCAGCTTACCTTCACGGTAACTGGACGTATTTAAGTGCCAAAGATACCGCAACAGGGAATCTACTGCCGCGCCGCGCCAAAGAAGCAGGCAACATCACCACAGGCATCAAGCTTGCAGGTTTGGATGTTGCACTGGCATGGCAGATTGTAGGGTCTCGTTTTTCAACAACAGGCAACGCCAAGCCCATGGCTGGTTATACCAAAGGCGATATTCGTACCAGCTATGCCATCAACCCCCAGTGGAAGTTGACCGCACGGGTGGATAACCTCACCAACAAGCAATACGAAGAAGTATCAGGCTATGGCGTACTAGGGCGTGCATGGTATGCAGGAGCGAGCGCGAGTTTTTAAATAATGTTTTAAGGTGGATGGCTGCTGTGATGGCAGCCGTTGCCGTGCATGCGCTATTGTTAACTGTACCAACAGTTACTACAATAGCAACACAGACACCACAACAGCCTTTAAAAATACACCTGTTGATGCAAGCAATAAGCACAGCAATACCGCCAAAGGTAATACCTCAACAGTCGCCCTCCCAGCCAATAAAAAAGAAGCCCCCTGTGCAAGTTGTTAAAAGGCAGCCTATTCACCAGCCAACACCCATTATCACCGCACATAAAAAAGCAGCTGTTGCCGTACCTGTGCAGCATCAGCCTGCTTTGACTGTCTCACCCAAAGTGCAGCCAGCAATACCGATTACAGCACCTCAATTACCTACCCCAACACCATCATCTGGCAACAGTAAAAAGAATGCTCAAACTGTTACTGATGCTACGCGCATAAACATTTCGGCACAGGTTCACTACCCCAAACGAGCGCGTAGGCAAGGTTGGGGTGGCAGGGTTGAATGTGGATTCAATGTACATAACCATCGTTTACAAAATATTGTTATTATAACATCTAGCGGTCACGCTATTTTAGACCGCGCGGCAAAACGGGGCTTACAAATGATGGGCGATATTGATCTTGTTGATGGTGATTACCGTATGCCTGTGGTGTTTGATTTAACCCCTTAGCAATGCGCATAAAACAACTTAGCCAACTTTAACATTCGCTAAAAGAAAGAATTAAAAAATAATAAATGCATTACTGTGAGAGAGTACCGAGAAAAAGGAAAATGAGGTATGGGTATATGATCACAATGGCGATAGCAATCAAGCAGCGGCGTGGTATGCTAAAATGATTATCATCTCCATCAAAAACCAACAATTACGTCATCGAAAAAAAACAGGGGTATGGCAGATTTACCCTATTTCAACGGCAAGCAAAGGCGTAGGCAACATTCGTGGAAGCTGGCAAACACCAACAGGTCGTCACCACATTGCCGAAAAATTCGGTGGCAGTGCGCCGATGCATACCGTATTTGTTGCCCGAAAAGCCGTGGGACACTACCGACAAGGCGAGGATGACCCCGATAAAGACTGGATTCTTACACGGATTATTCGTTTGTCGGGTGCGCAAGTAGGCTTTAATCGGCACGGGATCCATGATACATTCCAGCGTTATATTTATATTCATGGCACGCACCAAGAAGAAATGCTTGGCACACCCGCCTCTCATGGTTGCATTCGCATGGCTAATCTTGATATTATTGCCTTGTTTGAACAGTGTGAATGTGGTGAAATCGTGTATATTGGTTGACTAATGCCGATAAAAACACCATTGTCGTGATAATACCCGCCATTTAGGAGAATACATGACCGAATTTTTCGGAAGTGATGCCGAGCAATCGATGAAAGAACCGCATTCGTTACCCATATTACCCTTGCGTGATATTGTGGTCTTTCCTCACATGATTGTTCCACTTTTTGTCGGACGAGACAAAAGCATTGCAGCGTTGAATGATGTCATTGCATCAGGTCGAAGAATTTTATTGGTGGCACAGTGCAATGCCGAAATGGATGAACCCAGCACTGGGGATTTGTACAGTGTTGGCACGGTCGGCAATGTGTTGCAACTATTGAAGTTACCCGACGATACCATTAAAGTTTTAGTTGAGGGTGTTAGCCGTGTACGCATTCAACATATTCGTCAAGGCATAGGTTTTTTGCAAGCTGAGTATACGGTTATTGAAGAATCCTCCGATGATGGAGTCGATGTTGATACTGTCGTTCAAACGGTTCGCCAACAGTTTGCAAGTTATGTCAAACTGAACAGTAAAATCCCTCCTGAAGTCTTGGTTTCTGTATCATCGGTGAGCGAAAATGAAAAACTTGCCGACACTATTGCATCCCACTTGAATTTAAGTATGGAAGATAAACAAGCATTGCTTGAGTCATCCTCCGTGATTGAACGCTTAGAACGCCTGTATGCCTTCATGGAAGCTGATATGGATATATTGGAAGTGGATAAACGCATTCGTACCCGTGTAAAACGACAAATGGAAAAAAGCCAACGCGATTATTATTTAACCGAAAAAATGAAGGCTATTCAAAAAGAATTGGGAGACGGTAGCGAACAAAATGAGATTGATGCACTAAGCAAAAAAATTGATAGTGCTGGTTTAAGTGCCGAAGCCAAAGAAAAAGCACTGGGTGAACTCAAGCGGTTAAAAATGATGCCACCGATGAGTCCTGAAGGCACGGTAATTTATAATTATCTTGATTGGCTATTGTCCATGCCTTGGAAAAAACGCTCGCGCTTAAATAAAAACTTTGATGCTGCACAAAAAGTGCTAGAGGCAGATCATTATGGCTTGGAAAAAGTCAAAGAACGAATATTGGAGCATTTGGCAGTGTTGCAACTGGTGCGCCGCATGAAAGGCTCTATTCTTTGTTTTGTTGGCCCTCCGGGGGTGGGTAAAACATCGTTGGGGCGTTCCATTGCACGGGCCGTTGGGCGAAAGTTTGTACGCATGAGCTTAGGCGGCGTTCGTGATGAAGCCGAAATTCGTGGGCATCGCCGAACTTACATCGGGGCTATGCCAGGGAAAGTTGCCCAAAGCATGAAAAAAGCAGGCACACGGAACCCTCTTATTTTGCTGGATGAAATTGATAAACTGGGGGCTGATGTTCGTGGTGATCCTTCTTCAGCATTGCTGGAAGTTCTTGACCCTGAACAAAACCACACTTTTAATGATCATTATTTAGAAGTGGATTATGATTTATCTGAGGTTATGTTTATCACCACGGCAAACAGTCTCAATATTCCTACGGCATTGCGTGACCGCATGGAAGTGATTCGTATTTCAGGTTATACTGAAGATGAAAAACTGGCGATTGCACGGCGTTATTTACTGCCCAATCAAATTCGTGATCATGGTTTAAAAGCAAATGCTTGCCAAGTCGATGATGATGCCCTTTTGAACACCATTCGTTACTACACCCAAGAAGCAGGCGTGCGAAACCTGAACCGTGTGTTAGCACGTTTATGCCGCAAAGCAGCGCGTAAAGTCGTGCAAGATAAAGTGAAAAATATTCATATTCGTGCATCTGATCTGGACACATATTTGGGTGTTACCCAATACCATTATGGGCTGGCAGAAGAAGAAGACCAAATAGGCATGGTCACAGGACTTGCTTGGACAGAAGTTGGCGGTGAATTACTCAAAATTGAAGCGGCATTGATGCTAGGCAAGGGGCAATTAACGGTAACAGGGCAGCTCGGTGATGTGATGCAAGAATCCGTGCGTGCTGCTTTTACCTATGTCCGCTCACGGGCAACATCGTTAGGGCTTAAGTCAGATTTCCATCGCCATGTTGATATTCATGTTCATGTTCCCGAAGGTGCTATTCCTAAAGATGGGCCTTCGGCTGGTCTTGCCATGGCGACAGCAATGGTCTCTGCATTAACAGGGATTGCGGTGAAGCGTGATGTTGGCATGACAGGTGAAATTACATTGTTGGGTAAATCGTTGCAAATTGGTGGGCTTAAAGAAAAACTCTTGGCTGCCCAACGGGGGGGGTTAAAAACCATTCTCATTCCGCAACAAAACCTCAAGGATCTTAAAGAAGTTCCTCCTACCGTGCTGGATCATTTGCATATTGAAGCTGTATCAAACATGGATGAAGTGCTAGCGGCTTCCTTGGTGGCATTGCCCAAGGGTATGCAGCACCCTGAAGATTATACCGCAGGACCCTTGTTAAATATTTACTTGAAAAACAATCGGATAGAGCATACCCATCTAGGGCATAGGGAAAATCTATAAAAAATACTCTAAGGGATGTATGATGACTATGTTGGAACGACTATTTTATAAACCAATAAATGCAGGCTTAGTTGCTATATTGATTGGGCTATTGTATTGGCCTTTTGAAGCAATCATTCATGTGTTGTTTTTTGATGGGCATGATTTTATCAGTGCCTTACTCCACCCTTCTGCAAATGAAGCGTGGATGCGTAGTTTGATGGTGTTCTTGTTTGTTTTTTTTGGTGCTTTTATTTACCGTTTACAACAGCGTCAGCATCAACACATTGAACAATTAGAGATGTTGAAGCAAGCATTGGATCATGCAGGTGAAGGTGTATTGATTACCGATTCACATGGTACGATTCAATATGTAAATAAAGCCTTTCATAGTACCACAGGCTTTTCAAGTGAAGAAGTGATGGGTAAAAACCCAAGAATGCTTCAATCAGGCAAACAGCCTCCTGAATTTTACAAAGCCATGTGGCAGACGATTAAACAAGATGGCGAATGGTGTGGGCGTATCTGGAACCAACGAAAAAATGGTGATGTTTACCCTGAGCAATTGCATATTTGTGCCATTTATAATGCACAAGGTGAAGTGGAACATCATGTTGGGGTCTTTTTTGATATTAGTGAACAATTGCGGCTAGAAGATCAATTGCGCCAATCCCAAAAATTGGAAGCTGTTGGCACATTGGCGGGGGGAATCGCTCATGATTTTAATAATATTCTCACCAGTATGACGGGAAATTTATTTTTGGTCAAAATGGAATTAGAAGACTCCAACTTACCCAACCGCAATGCCTTACAAAAAAAATTAGACACCATCGAAAACGAAGGTTTTCGTGCTGCTGCCATGATCCAGCATTTATTAGCTTTTGCCCGCAAAGGTGTGGTGCAAAGAAAAGCCTTCGACTTTGCGAAAAGCACCAAAAGTATTATTGAC
Organism: uncultured Zetaproteobacteria bacterium; assembly: GCA_964458185.1. Classification (GTDB taxonomy): domain Bacteria; phylum Pseudomonadota; class Zetaproteobacteria; order Mariprofundales; family Mariprofundaceae; genus AB-137-C09. The sequence goes on along the minus strand of CAYWFG010000001.1, from coordinate 50,358 downwards.
TTAACGCGACCATCTATTGCCAGAATGATCGCCGTAGATGCCAATGTAAGTGAACGCCCCCTGCAGATTTTTGGTGATGAGCATCAATTAGAAGAAGTGATGATCAACCTGCTAAACAATGCGGCTGATGCAGTAGCAGCATGTGAACACCCTAAAATAACAGTCTGTTTGCGTGAAGTGCCATGCCCTGATACAGATCCATTAAAAAATATTGATGCATCTTGTATTCAATTAACAGTCACAGACAATGGCAAGGGGATTGTAGCCGATGATTTGCATCGTATATTTGAACCATTCTTTACCACCAAAGATGTTGGTGCTGGTACAGGACTGGGTTTATCTATGGTGTACGGCGCGATTCAAATTCATGGTGGGCATATTGATATGCAAAGCACATTGGGCAAAGGTTCTTGCATGACCATTTACTTGCCATTGCATGAAGCTACAGCCAATGACTGATAGGATAGCAGGTGTTCTTCATATTGTCTTGGTCGAGCCAGAGATTCCGCCCAACACAGGGAATATTGCACGCCTTTGTGCTTGCACAGGCTGCCAATTGCATTTGGTTCATCCCTTGGGATTTGATTTATCCGACAAAATGTTACGTCGTGCAGGTCTAGATTATTGGGAATGGTTGAATGTTACAGAACACGAAAGCTGGGATGCACTTCGCCGCTCATTGGCAGCGGCGAAAACGTGGTATGCTTTTAGTACCAAGTCTAAAAAAACGCTGTGGGATGTTACCTATCAAGCGGGCGATGTATTGGTCTTTGGTTCTGAAACGCGAGGTTTATCTGAAAGCATTCGAGAGCAATGCACCGCCTTGGTATTGCCGATGCGCAATGATGTGCCTGTACGCTCATTAAATTTATCTTCAGTGTGTGCCGTTGCTTGCTATGAGGCTTTGCGCTGCATTCAAACAGTTAAATAATGCCACGATTATTTGTACCACGATTATTGTTGATCACGCCACCAAACGATGAACAAACGCCAATGATGGCAGTGTTAGAATCCGCCTTGCAAGGCGGGGTTGATGCCGTTCTGTTGCGGAAAAAAGATAGGGACAGCGGTCATTTGTTAGCATTGGCAGCAAAACTTCGTCTGTTAACAAGGCGCTATAACGCCCGTTTTTTCATTCATACGCAAGCGGATATATGTTTGGCAGTCGATGCCGATGGCGTACACCTTCGCAGCAGTGATCTTGCCCAAGCGACAAAGATGCGTCCATACTTAGGGGCTGAAAAGTCTATTTCAGCATCGTGTCATAATGCAGAAGAATTGCAGCATGCCGCAAGCTTAGGCGTAGATTTTGCGTTGCTCTCGCCTGTTTTTTCTACCGTTAGCCACCCTGACGCTACCCCATTGGGCGTTGATCATTTTGTGCAGTTAAGCAAGGAAGCAACATTACCCATTGTTGCCTTAGGTGGCATTAATGCAAATAATCGCCCTGCTTTATCAGGCTATGGCGTGGCAGTGATTAGCAATATTTGCAATGCCAAATCGCCAAAACAGGCTGCTTTGGCATTGCTTTAGAAACTGCAGCGTTAACTTTTTTGTGGTCGCTGCCATTTTGTTTGATGTCGTTGTTCGGGTCGTGCTGATAGGGTAAGCCCACCTGCATCCACATTTTTGCTGATAATACTACCCGCGCCCACCGTAGCATTGTCGCCGACCGATACTGGTGCAATCAATTTGGTATCAGAACCAATAAACACACGATCGCCAATGATTGTTTGATGTTTATTAGCACCATCATAGTTGCAAGTGATTGTGCCTGCACCAATGTTACAATCTTCTCCCATATTGGTGTCGCCAATGTAACTTAAATGGTTGACCTTACTGCCTTTACCAATGACCGATTTTTTAATTTCAACAAAATTACCAATACGTACACCTTCATCCAGCCGTGCTTCAGGTCGCAATCTTGCAAAAGGACCAATTTTCGCATCATTAGAAACCACCGCTTTTTCAATATGAGAAAAAGCATAGACCTGACAACCATCATCAAGATTAGCATTTTGAATAATACTGTAAGGACCAATATTGCAATGCTCACCAAGGTGACTCGTGCCAAGTAATTGTACCCCTGCATGAATGGTGCAATCACGCCCTAGTCTTACCGCTGCTTCTATACGCACGGTATCAGACTGCATAATCGTCACCCCTTGCATCTGCCAGTCCTTAATAATCGCAGCTTGCATAACGGATTCCACTGCAGCCAATTGGCAACGGTTATTTACCCCCGACATTTCCACAGCATTGTTCATCAACACTGCCTGCACGCCATGCCCTGCTGCCAGTGCCAAAGGAATAATATCAGGTAAATAATATTCTTGTTGTGCATTGTCATTGTTCACTTCAGTCAATAATGAAAACAATAGTTTTTGTTGTACACAAAAAATACCTGAACTGACTTCTGCAATATTACGTTGCTCATCATTGGCATCTTTATGTTCGATAATACATTTTACTGTACCATCACCACAGCGATCGACCCGTCCATAACCTGTTGCATCATCCAGCTCTGCTGATAAAAAAGATACCCCCGCTTGGTTACTGCGGTGGGCATCAATCAGCGAAGACAACGTACCCGCTTGCAATAAAGGGGTGTCACCACAGACAATCAATACATCACGACAATCAGGATTACAAACGGACTGGCACTGTTGCACTGCATGCCCTGTGCCTAATAATTCAGTTTGTTCCACCCAATTAAGATTTTCTGGGTCGCCGATAACGCTGCGAATATTGTTTGCTTGATAACCAATGACCACAGAAATACCATGAGGCATCAATATTTCTGCGGTATTTAATACGTGTGCCAACATAGGTTTGCCAAGTACAGGGTGCAAGACTTTGGCGAGGCTTGAACGCATCCGCGTTCCTTTGCCTGCTGCCAATACAATAATTTCAAGGTCTGGGTAATGAAACGATGGCATGATCTGATATTCTCCTTTAGGGGTGTTCAAACAAAAAAGGCTACCTTAACGGCAGCCTTTTTGTACATTAAAACGAATTTATGGTGTTAGCCATAAAAAGAAATCATAGATTCCAATGATTTAGCGTTGACTTTAGATGCTTGACCCGCAGATCCAAAGGCTTCAAAACGTGCGGTGCAAATGTCTTTCATGGCATCTTTTGCCGCAGCATAGAACTTGCGTGGGTCAAAGTTACTGGGGTTTTGTGCCAAGTGACGACGAACTGCACCCGTGGATGCCATGCGAAGATCGGTATCAATGTTCACTTTGCGTACGCCGTGTTTGATGCCTTCAACAATTTCTTCAACAGGAACGCCATAGGTTTCGCCCATGTCTCCACCGAATTCACCGATAATTTTCAACCAATCTTGTGGTACAGATGATGAACCATGCATCACCAAATGGGTGTTGGGTAAACGTGCATGAATTTCTTTCACGCGGCTGATAGCGAGTACATCACCTGTAGGAGGCTTGGTGAACTTGTATGCGCCGTGGCTGGTTCCGATGGCAATCGCTAAGGCATCGACACCTGTTTTTTCGACAAAATCTGCTGCTTCTTCAGGGTCAGTCAGCATTTGCTCATGGGTTAATTTACCCACTGCGCCTACGCCGTCTTCTTCGCCAGCTTCGCCTGTTTCCAGCGAACCTAAGCAACCCAGCTCACCTTCAACAGATACGCCGCCAGCATGTGCCATATCGCATACTTTTTTGGTGACTTCTACGTTGTACTCATAGCTAGAAGGTGTTTTTGCATCTTCCATCAATGAACCATCCATCATCACCGATGAAAAGCCTGATTGAATAGAGCGCAAGCATACCGCAGGTGAAGAACCATGATCTTGATGCATGACCACGGGAATATGAGGGTATTCTTCAACGGCCGCCGAAATAAGGTGACGCAAAAAAGCCTCACCTGCATATTTACGTGCGCCTGCTGAACCCTGCATAATCACAGGGGAGTTTACTTCGGATGCAGCCTGCATGATTGCATGAACCTGCTCCATGTTGTTGACATTAAATGCTGGCATGCCATAGCTATTTTCAGCGGCATGATCCAACAATTGACGTAATGAAATAAGTGCCATTTAGTACTCCTTTATAATTGTTTAGTCGTTCGTGTTCTTTTTAATATGATCGCCAACCTTTACCAGTTTCATGGCATTGGTTGCACCCGATATACCCATGGGCGTACCAAATGTCATAATAATAATATCATCAGCAGTAGCCAAACCCAATTCCATTACTTTTGCACAAACATTATCCGTTGCTCGTTGTGCTTCATGGGACTGATAATCGTCAGTCATGATCAGTGGCGTAACATTGCGAAATAAACTTACCCGTCCTAAGGTTTTATCCGATGGTGTCATCGCATAAATAGGAACATTGCCTAAATGACGCGACATATACAATACGGTATTGCCCGTATGCGTAAACGCCATAATCGCTTTTACATCCATGCTTGCTGCCGTTTTCATCGCCTGCATAGCAATACACTCATCAATTGAATGCGGGGGATAACGGGTGTGACGGGTTTCGCTTGAAGGCAAAACACCATGACGTTCCGTTTCTAAGCAGGTGCGATCCATGGCTTGAACTGCTTCTAGTGGGTATTTACCCGCAGCCGATTCGCCAGAAAGCATCACTGCATCAGCACCATCTAACACGGCATTCGCCACATCGTTGACTTCAGCACGGGTAGGAATGGGATTATCACACATGGATTCCATCATTTGCGTGGCAACAATCACAGGACAATTGTATTTAGGTGCAAGACGAAGCATTTTCTTTTGCACGGGTGGAATGGCAGCGTCGCCGATTTCTACGCCCAAATCACCACGGGCAACCATTACCGCATCGGATGCTTCCATGATTGCTTTGAGGTTCTCATCAAGCACCGCTTCAGCACGTTCGACCTTAGCAATTAGACCCGCTTTTGAACCCTCCGCTTCTACCAAGGAACGCGCATAAATCATATCTTCACCATGACGAGGAAAAGAAATGGCTATATAATCAGCACCAATAGCACACGCTGTTTTAATGTCTTCTTTATCTTTTTCTGTGAGCGCCGCAGCAGAAAGACCACCGCCAGCCCTATTGATGCCCTTATTATTAGAAAGTATGCCGCCAATCACTACAGTGCAATGGATTTCAGTATCGGTAACGTGATCAACGTCCATCACCAAAAGCCCATCATTGAGCAAAAGCCTCGCCCCTGCTTCAACATCTTGTACTAATTCTTTGTAGGTGAGACCAACCCGCTCATCATCACCGTCATTCAAAGGTAATGCGCCATCAATAATGTACTTTTGACCGGACGTTAATAGCGTTGAGCCAGTTTTAAACTTACCCACACGAATTTTTGGCCCTTGCATATCAGCCAAAATACCCACGCTTACACCATGTTTTTTTGCTAATTTGCGAACGTTTTCTGCTCGTGTGCGATGCTCATCGGCAGTACCGTGAGAAAAGTTTAGGCGCACAACATTAACACCTGCGCCAATCAATTTATCCAGCATATCAGGATGCTCGGAAGCGGGGCCTAATGTTGCAACAATTTTAGTTCTTCTAATTTGTGTCACTGCGCTGTGCGCTCCTCTAGCATGGTAACGGCAGGTAATTTTTTACCTTCAAGAAACTCAAGAAATGCGCCGCCGCCCGTTGAAATATATGAAACCTTATCAGAAATACCGTATTTACTCACTGCAGCCAAGGTATCACCACCACCTGCAATCGAAAATGCCGATGATTCAGCAATCGCCAAGGCAATCGCTTTGGTACCATCGCCAAATTGATCAAACTCAAAAACACCGACAGGACCGTTCCACACAATCGTGCCTGCATTTTTTAAAATTTCAGCCAGTGCTTGGGCTGAATCAGGACCAATATCAAAAATCATATCGGTATCATTGGTGTCTTCTACCGCTTTTAACGTTGCTTCTGCCGTAGGAGAAAATTCTTTGGCACAGACCACATCTGTTGGTACAGGAATACTACCACCACGCGCTTCTGCTGCTTCAATCAAGGCTTTGCAGGTAGGAATCAAATCAGCTTCATACAATGATTTACCTACCTCATGACCTGCTGCGGCAATAAAGGTATTCGCGATACCACCACCAACAACCAATTGATCAACCACGGTCGAAAGTGATTCTAACACCGTAAGCTTGGTCGAGACCTTTGAACCACCGACAATGGCAACCATCGGGCGGGCAGGATTATCCAAGGCTTTACCAAGGGCTTCAAGTTCCCCTGCCAGCAAAGGTCCTGCACAAGCAACAGGGGCAAACCTACCAACACCATGCGTTGAAGCTTGCGCCCGATGGGCTGTGCCAAAAGCATCCATCACATAAATATCACACAACGCAGCATAAGCCTTGGACAAAGCTTCATCATTCTTCTTTTCGCCAACATTAAAACGAATGTTTTCCAACAGCACCAATTCACCATCTGCAATGTCTGGTGCATCATCAAGGTAGCCTTTAATCAGGCGAACATCTTTACCCAACAATGTGCTTAAATGACGTGCAACAGGGGCAAGTGAGTATTTTTCATCGTATTCGCCTTCAGTGGGGCGACCTAAATGGCAACAGACCAATACTTTTGCGCCTGCTTCCATGGCATGTTGCATGGTCGCTAGGCTGGCTCGAATACGGGTATCATCGCCCACTTCACCATCAACGATTGGTACATTCAAGTCTTCACGGATCAATACCCGCTTGCCTTTTAGTTCCAAATCTGTCATTTTTACTACAGACATTGCAATTCCTCCAACGAAGATAAATTATAGGATAATCAAACACACTAACAAACCCATGTGACAACGTTTGTCGATACTGCCTAATACTACACAAGCATCATCGACAAACGTGCGGGAGCAATTCCCCCGCACGCACATCAAAACAAAAACTTAATCAGCGACGTGGCGAACCAAGCTCATCATATTGCAAGTATAACCATATTCATTGTCATACCATGCGACAATTTTCACAAACGTACCATCCAATGCAATGCCTGCAGTGGCATCAAAAGTAGATGGTTCTGCGATACCACGGAAATCAGTCGATACCACTTTTTCTTCGGTATAGCCAAGCACGCCTTTCATCGCACCTTCAGAAGCTGCTTTCACGGTCGCACAAATTTCTTCATAGGTGGTTTCTTTGTTAAGTTCTACCGTTAAATCAACCACAGAAACATCGGATGTTGGCACACGAAATGCCATGCCTGTTAACTTCCCATTGAGTTCAGGAATAACCTTGCCCACAGCCTTGGCAGCACCCGTCGATGATGGGATGATATTTTCTAAAATACCACGACCACCACGCCAATCTTTTAACGAAGGACCATCAACGGTTTTTTGGGTTGCCGTTGCCGCATGCACAGTGGTCATCAAACCACGTTTGATGCCAAAGTTATCATTGATTACCTTAGCTATAGGCGCAAGGCAATTGGTGGTGCAAGATGCGGCTGAAACAATCGCCTCACCTGCATATTTCTCGTGGTTCACGCCATAAACAAACATCGGTGTATGATCTTTAGATGGCGCACTTTGCACCACTTTTTTAGCACCTGCGTCAATATGTTTTTGGCAAGTTTCTTCAGTTAAGAAAAACCCTGTGCATTCCAAAATCAAATCAGCGTTTACTTCATTCCATTTTAAGTTGGCTGGGTCACGCTCTGCGGTCAAACGAATGGTTTTTCCGTTAACGATCAGATTACCATCTTCAACCGATACATCACCATCAAAACGACCGTGAACAGAGTCGTATTTAAGCATGTACGCCAAATACGCAGGATCCAATAAATCATTGATGGCAACAATTTCAATATCTTGAAAGTCTTTTGCTGCTGCGCGAAAAGCCATGCGACCAATACGCCCAAAACCATTAATACCTACACGAATTGTCATATAAAAAACCTCCCATTATTTTAATTTTAAGCACAAAAAACATCAATTAAGCGGTTACGTCATTCACTGCTGCAACAACTGCTTCAGTGGTAATACCAAATTCTTTGAATAATGCTGCTGCGGGTGCTGATTCGCCAAAGCAATCAATACCAATCACTTTACCGTTCAAACCAACATATTTGTACCAAAAGCCAGTCACCCCTGCTTCAACCGCAACACGTGCAGTCACCGATGATGGCAATACACTTTCTTTGTACTCATCTGATTGGGCATCAAAACGCTCTGTACAAGGAATGGAAACGATGCGAATGTTTTTGCCTGCAAGCTCTGCTTTGGCAGCGACAGCCAATTGCACTTCAGAGCCTGTACCAATAATAATAGCATCAGGTGTACCGTCGCAATCTGACAAGATATAACCACCACGTTCAATATTGGCTACTTGTGTATCGGTGTAATCGTTGCAAGGCAAACCTTGACGGGTAAAGATCAAAATGGATGGATTATCGCGACGCTCAACCGCGCATTTCCAAGAAACCGCAGCCTCCACAGCATCACAAGGTCGCCATGTGTTCATGTTAGGAATCATGCGCAAGGTTGAAATCTGCTCAACAGGCTGATGGGTAGGGCCATCTTCGCCCAAACCAATGGAATCATGGGTATAAACAAAGATAGTTCCGACACCCATCAATGCTGACATACGAATCGCATTGCGCGCATATTCAGAGAACATCAAGAATGTTGCACCAAAAGGAATAATTCCGCCATGCAAGGTCATACCGTTCATCATGTGTGACATGCCGAATTCACGCACACCATAATGCATGTAGTTGCCTGAAGTATTGTCTTTAGAATAAGCCACTGATGCTGGCCATTTGGTATTGTTTGAAGGCGCTAAATCAGCCGAACCACCGACCAATTCAGGCAATATTGCCGCAAAAGCACCGATTGTTTTACCAGAAGCAACACGGGTTGCCCAACCTGGTTTTTCTTCGCGTAATTGATTGATCCATGCGGTGGCAGACTCTGCCCAGTTATCAGGTAAAGTTCCTGCCAAACGACGATCCAACTCGGCTGCCAATGCAGGGTGGGCAGTACGGTAAGCATCCATGCGGCTATCCCAATCCGATTCTGCACTTGCGCCAGCGTCTTTGGCATCCCAACCTGCATACACATCAGCAGGAATCTCAAACGGCGCATGATCCCAGCTTAGTTCTTTGCGTACCAAGGCGCATTCTTCATCACCCAAAGCAGCACCATGGCAATCATGGCTGCCTGATTTGTTTGGTGAACCAAAACCAATAATAGTCTTGCAACAAATCAACGTAGGCTGCGTGCTGTTGCTGCGTGCTGATTCAATTGCTGTTTTGATCTCATCAGCATCATGACCATCAACATTGCGAATAACCTGCCAGCCGTATGATTCAAAACGTGCGGGGGTATCGTCAGTAAACCAGCCTTCAACATCGCCATCAATGGAAATACCGTTGTCATCCCAAAACATCATCAACTTACCCAGTCCCAACGTGCCTGCAAGCGAGCAAGCCTCATGAGAAATACCCTCCATCAGGCAACCATCGCCGTGGAAGACATAGGTATAGTGGTCGATAATATCATGACCTTCTTGGTTAAATTGACCAGCTAGCATGCTCTCGGCAAGTGCCATGCCGACACCATTGGTGATGCCTTGCCCCAAAGGACCTGTTGTGGTTTCAACGCCCGGCGCATAACCGTATTCAGGATGCCCTGGGGTTTTAGAATGTAATTGACGGAATTGTTTAATTTCATCCATTGGCAAGCCATAACCAGAAAGGTGCAATAATGAGTAAATCAACATCGAACCATGACCATTGGATAGAATAAAACGATCACGGTCTGCCCATTTAGGGTTGCTTGGGTTGTGTTTTAAAAAGTCATTCCAAAGCACTTCGGCAATATCTGCCATGCCCATCGGCGCACCGGGGTGACCAGAATTTGCTTTTTGAACGGCATCCATAGACAACACACGAACGGCGTTGGCTAAATGGCGACGATTTGTATCAGTCATGTAAGACTCCTATTGTTAAATGTTTTTTTTATTAAATATGAAGTGTAGTCTGAACGCGACGCATATTACCAATGCCACCATCCAATACGATGGTATCAGTGGTCATAAAACGACCGTGCGAATCAGCACCTGTTTTAACATGGCGCACATACGCACCGCTGGTTAAGCCTGTGGCAATAAACAAGCAATCATCAGAGGTGACTAATTCATCACGGGTGATGATGCGTTGGGTATCCACGCCTTCTTTTTTACACGCTTCAATTTCAAAATCTTTTTGCGGTGCCATGCGGGCAAACATTTCCGCGCCCATAGCACGGGCTGCACATGCGGTGACAATGCCTTCTGGTGTGCCGCCAATGCCAAACAAGGCATCAGATCCCATATTTAAAATTGCCTGAATCGCACCATTGACATCACCATCGGTGGCTAAACGAACTTTTGCGCCCGCAGCATAGACTTCTTGCAAAAGTTTTTCATGGCGTGGTTTTTGTAAAATAAAAACCTTAACTTCACGAATATCTTTACCCAAGGCAACAGCCAATTGCTGCAAACGCTCTGCAACAGGTGCTTCAGGGTCGATTTTTCCACGCGCAGCTTTCGGGTATACTTGTTTATCCATGTAAAAGCATGAACCTGATTGGTACATGCTGCCTTCAGGGGAGGCAGCCAATGTGCAAATAGAACCAGGCATATCTTTGGCAAATAAGTTGGTTCCCTCAATCGGGTCAACAGCAATATCAACACCAACGCCATTGCCCGTGCCAACTTTTTCGCCATCGTACAAGGCAGGCGCTTCGTCTTTTGCCCCTTCACCAATGACAATTTCACCGCGCATTTCAACTTGATTGATGCGGTCACGCATCGCATCGACAGCGAGACCATCCCCTTCGTCTTTTTGACCAGAACCCACGAATGACGCGCAAGCACGCGCCGCCGCCTCACATACCTCGACCAAATCAATTTTTAGATCAGTCACCTTAGCCATGCTGCATCCTCCCTCCAAAACTTTAAGCTTTGCCGAGAACACTACATTTATATTGTCAAGCGGTACAATAAAACCAGAACAAGCGTTTGAGTGTTCAATCAGGCGGGCGAACACTAGCAGAATCCATGTAAGAATCGAATAAAAAAGTAGTCATCGCAACTTAATGTACCTTATATTATTGACAAATAATGATTGGTATGTTGAATGGTGAACATGCAAATATCTGGATCAACTCAAGTCTATGGCATTATTGGCTTCCCTGTTACCCATTCATTATCACCGTTGTTTCAACAGTTTTTTATCAAAGAATCAATGATAGATGCATGTTACATACCCTTTTCTGTGAAACCTGAATTGTTGATAGAATCATTAAATGGTTTACGTACAGCAAGCGTATCTGGCTTAAACATTACCGTTCCACACAAACAAAATGTGTTTGCTGCATCAACCCCTGATGCCATAGCTCAAACCATTGGGGCAGTAAACACCTTAAAAAACATCAATAATGAATGGTTCAGTTGTAACACCGATCACTTGGGTGTTGCAGCAACATTGCAAGGATTACAGGCTGACCTCTCTGATGCGTTATTGTTTGGTGCAGGCGGTACAGCATACGCTGCTGTTCATGCTTTGGCAGCGTTAGAATGCAAGCAATTAACCATCGTTAACCGAACACGTAGCCGTGCTGAAGATTTGCAGCGACATATTGCGATGCATTACCCTACAATGGCATGCCATGTGATTGATTGGCATCAAAAAGATGTGAGTGCAGTAAGCATCAAGGCAACCACCTGCATCAACTGTAGCAGCATTGGACTTCATGCCGACGATGCCTTTCCCTTTTTGATTGCGGGTAAAGGTGCTGCGATGGATGCTGTCTACCGCCCTGATGGTGATACTGCTTTTTGCCGCGCCGTCAAAAAAACACGATCATGCACCGATGGACTTCCTATGTTGATTGCACAAGGTGCAGCCTCATTTGCTTGGTGGCATGATTGTCCAACACCTGATTATCTACCATGCATGCAATGGCTAGAGCAGCAACTGCCCAGATCAGCCACAGCATTAGCAGGCTGGTATAACTAACAACATGAAATCATACAACCACACCATGGAGGACGCATGAGTCAATCGAGGCTGGGTGATATTTTATTGCGAAAAAAAGCGATTTCGCAAGCGGTTCTTGCTGAAGCATACCGCAATATGAAGCTGAATGGAAGTTCATTAAGCGCAGAGTTGATTGCTCAAAAAACCTTCAACGAAGAAAACTTAACGGTGTTTATTGCTAACGCCTTTGGTCGCCCATTGGTTGATCTTAGCCAAGGTGAAGTCCCCCCTAACATCACTAAAATACCCATGGATATTTTACGCAAGAATGTTGCACTGCCACTAAAACGCCGTGGCAACGCCATCACCATGGCTGTCAGTGACCCTTACAACATCAATGCGCTGGATGAAATGGCCTTTATTTGCGGCGGTCAGATTGATATTGTTATTGCTTCAGAAACAGCTATTTTGGGCAAGCTTGATGACCTTGGTGGTGCAGGGCAACAACTTGAAGATGTAATGGATGAAATGGGCGCGAATGACATGGAAGTGGTCGATACTTCTGACGATGCCATTGATGCTCAAAGCGTGACCGCTGCAACGGAAGCAGCGCCCGTTGTGAAGCTGGTAAACCTTATTTTATTGGATGCTATTAAACGCGGTGCTTCAGACATTCACGTTGAACCGTATGAAAAGTTGGTGCGTGTGCGCTACCGTATTGACGGTGTATTGCACGAAATCATGCGCCCCCCCATGAAAATGCGCGATGCGATGGTCTCACGGATTAAAATTCAAGCCCGCTTGGATATTGCCGAACGCCGTGTGCCGCAAGATGGACGTATAAAACTGCGTTTATCCAAAGCCAAAACGGTGGATTTTCGTGTGTCAGTGCTACCCACTTTGTTTGGTGAAAAAGTCGTTATGCGTTTGCTTGACCCATCTAACCTTCAGTTAGATATGACCAAGCTGGGCTATGAAGAAGAAGACCTGAAAAAATTCAAAGAGCAAATTCACCAGCCTTATGGTATGGTATTGGTCACAGGGCCGACAGGTTCGGGTAAAACAGTAAGCCTTTATTCTGCGGTGGCTGAAATTAATCAGCCTGGGGTCAATATTTGTACGGCTGAAGACCCTGTAGAGTTTAACTTTATGGGCATTAATCAGGTCAATATTAATACTGCGATTGGCATGGACTTTCCTGCTGCATTAAAATCTTTTTTACGCCAAGATCCTGATATTATTCTTATTGGTGAAATTCGAGACTACGACACCGCCGCCATTGGTATCAAGGCTGCGTTAACAGGGCATTTGGTATTAGCCACCTTGCATACCAATGACGCACCATCAACCATGACCCGTATGATTAATATGGGCGTTGAAAGTTTTCTTGTTGGATCAGCCGTAAATCTCGTCACTGCACAGCGACTGGGTCGCAGAACATGCAGTAAATGCAGTGCACCTGTAGAACTCCCTGCGGAAGCATTGATTGCAGCAGGCATCGCTAAAGAAGATATTGGCACATTTCAGCCCAAGCAAGGCAAGGGGTGCAGCGTGTGCAATGGTACAGGTTACAAAGGTCGAGTGGGTATTTATCAGGTTATGCCTGTGTATGAAGCCATTCGTGAAGCTGTCTACGAAGGGAAAAACTCAGATGACATCAATGCTATTGCCATCTCCTTGGGTGTGAAAACACTGCGGATGGCAGCATTAAACAAAGTAAAGTCGGGCGATTTATCGCTAGAAGAATGCTTGCGTGTAACGGTGGGTGATTAATGGCAATTTTTTTATGGACGGCTAAAACCAAAGATGGCACAAAAAAGAGCGGTGAAATTGAAGCCAACAACAAACTGATTGTTCAATCTTCATTGCGCAGGCAAAAACTTCTTGAAATAAAAGTTAAAAAGAAGCCCATGGAAATTGTTATTTTCGCTGAAAAGGTGGACGAAAAAGATATTTCTATCTTCTTTAGGCAACTGTCAACCATGATCAATGCAGGTCTTCCGCTGGTACAATGTTTTGAAATGGCTGAAAAAGGAACGGATAAGAAAGCACTGATGAAGTTACTGCGTGATGTACGTGAAGAACTGGAAGGTGGTACACCGTTGGGAGAAAGTTTTCGTAAATTCCCTGATGATTTTGATCGATTGACATGCTCTTTGGTTGAAGCGGGTGAGCAAGGCGGTATTTTAGATACTATTTTATTGAGACTGTGTGAATACAAAGAAAAAGCGATTGCCTTAAAAGCAAAGATAAAGTCTGCTATGATATACCCTCTTTCGATCATGGTCGTTGCTTTTGTAGTCACTTCCATTTTGATGATTTTCGTGATTCCTGTGTTTGGTGAGATTTTTTCTAGTATGGGCAAAGAGTTGCCTTATCCTACCCAAATAACCATGATGATTTCAGGGTACTTTGTGAAATTTTGGTACCTTGTAGCAGGGGTTCCAGTTGGCTTGGTTTATGGTCTTAAAGCTATTTATAAAACGCCAGAGGGAAGGTTTCAGTTAGACAAACTGATGTTAAACTTGCCCGTTTTGGGGGATGTTTTAAGAAAAGGTGCTGTTGCCCGTTTTTGTCGAACGTTTGCAACATTGTCTTCTGCGGGTGTTCCCATTTTAGAATCTTTAGATACCGTTGCTGAAACATCAGGTAACCTTGTGATTGAAAAAGTTATTCTTAGTTGTAAAAAATCCATTAGTGAAGGTGGAACACTGACGGGGCCATTAGAAGACAGTGGATTGTTTCCCATTATGGTTACGCAAATGATTTCTATTGGTGAACAAACAGGAACACTGGAAGATATGCTGGCTAAAATCGCTGATTTTTATGAAGAAGAAGTCGATACTGCTGTGGATGGTATGACAGCCCTCATGGAACCAGCGATTATGGCTTTCCTAGGCGTGATTATTGGTGGTCTGGTGATCTCTATGTATTTACCTATTTTTAGCATGGCTGGTGGCTTGTAAATCGCAAGTAGGAACAAAATGAATCGTACTGATCCACCTAAAATGTTACGACTTTTACTGTTGCGCAGTGTTGCGATGTTTGCGGTGTTGGCCATTGCTTTGTGGGTATATTTACCTACGGCTTCTGTCATGCAGCGGCAAAGCTTGTTTTATCTGTGCGTACTGGTTTTATTTCTTGCTATTGCACAAGCTTTAATTATTTGGCGAAATTTTAACCTTACGATACAACTGCTATGTCAATTTGGTGCTGACACATTGTTGGTGTCATTGCTTGTCTTTGCTACGGGGGGATTTCATAGCCCTTTTATTTTACTGTTTGGTCTTGTGATTGTTGCTAATGGTATTCATGCCCATGTTTTATCGGTGGTCTTGGTCAGTGTTGCTGCTTGTGCTGGCTATTTGGTGGCGATTTATACGTATGCATTTATGAATCATGAAATGTTACCCGAAGAGGCTACGTTGCAATTACTACTGCAAGTATCTATCTTGTTATTGGTGGGTGGTATCATGGCAGCTATTGCCAAACGCCACGCTGGTCTAGCCCGAGAAAGTGACTTGGTGGTGCGCCAACATGAAAACCTTCAGCGTATGCATCAACAAGTAATGTCCTCGATGTCTGAAGGCATGATGGTGCTGGATTGTTTTTTGAATATTCAGGATTACAACGAAGCGGCGCATCATTTATTAAATCATCAAGGTGCTATCGGCATGCCAATAGATACCCTTGATGCACTGCCTAAACACTTGATTGTTTTTTTACAACAAGGCGGCAACAAAAAGTTTCAATGTGAATGGCAAGAAAAAAACAAAACACAATTAATTAAAGCTTGCCGCTTGCCTGAAAACGGAAACTTAGCATGCTGGCTGCTAACGTTTGTTGATATCACCAGTATAAAATTACTGGAACATCAATTGATAGAGCAAAATAAACTTGCCGCGATGGGGCGCATGGCAGCGATGTTAGCCCATGAATTGCGTAACCCCATGCACACCATGAGTCATGCCATTGATTTACTGCATAAAGTTCCTGCCGAGAAGCAACAACGTATTCAATGCATCGTTCATGAAGAAATTGTGCGCCTCAACCGTTTAATTTCAGATATGCTTAATTATACCAGCCCACTGAAGCCTGAGCGAAAGGCATGCAATATCGCTGCATTAATTGCTGCATCATTGGCACAAGAAGATCTCAATCAGGAACACCATATTGCTGTACAGTGTGATGTTGATACCGTTCACGAAGACAGTGGGCATTTGCGACTGGTGATGGATAATTTATTGCGTAACGCCTTGCAAGCCAGCCCTGTAGCGAACACTGTCGCTATTCACTTTCAATACAACAGTAATCATGATGGTTGGGTGTTGCAAATCATTGACCAAGGCGATGGCATCCCCGATATGTTAAAAGAAAGTGTTTTTGAACCATTTGCTAGCCATACCGCTGGTGGAACGGGTCTAGGACTTGCCACAGTATGGCAAGTGTGTCGTGCCAATGACTGGGGTATTCATCATTACCGCAAAAACAAACAGACTTTTTTTGTTGTTACGCATATATTGCAGGCTGAACAATCATTGGATAACTTTATATTTACTGCGGAGGTTCCTGTACTGCGTCATGGCTGATATTTTACTGGTTGAAGACGAAAACAATGCACGGCAAGTATTAACCATGGGGCTAGAGACACAGGGACATCGTGTATGCGGTTGTACTGGGCCAGATGAAGCCAGTGATGCTTTGCAGCAAGAAACTTTTGATATTGTGTTGACTGATTTACGCATGGATGGGCGAGATGCAGGGCTGGATGTTGTGCGAATGGCCGCTGCCAAACAACCAGCACCACAGATTTTATTGATTACTGCTTATGCCAGCGCAGATACAGCGGTTGATGCGATGCGTTTAGGGGCTTTTGATTATTTAACCAAGCCTGTGTCGATTGACGAACTGCATGATGCAATTGAACGGGCATTGCAGCAAGAAAATGAAGCTTCCCCTCTAGCCGAAACCAACACATGCAATAATAATGCATCAACAACAACGGATGATCATGGCTTATTGATTGGTGTTTCACATATCATGGCGCGTATTCGAGAACGATTGGTACGCGCCGCACGGCGTGATTTTACGGTATTAATTACAGGTGAATCAGGCACAGGCAAAGAAGTTGCAGCGCATTTTGTTCACCAACACTCACCCCGTGCCAAGCATCCTTTTATTCCTGTTCATTGCGCTGCGATTCCTGAAGGTTTGTTTGAATCTGAGTTGTTTGGTCATTGTAAAGGGGCATTTACCAGTGCCGAAGGTGATCGCAAGGGCTTGGTTGAGGCAGCCAGTAAAGGAACCTTGTTTCTTGATGAAGTGGGCGAAATGCCGCTAAGCATCCAAGTCAAACTGTTGCGTTTATTGCAAGAGCATCGTTTTAGGCGGGTCGGTGAAAATGAAGAGCGTGATGCTGATGTTCGCATCCTTGCCGCGACCAATCGTGATCTGGCAGAAGAAGTGCGCGAAGGTCGTTTTCGTGAAGATTTATTTTACCGTTTAAACGTTGTTCCTGTTCACATGCCTGCCTTACGGCAACGAAAAGAAGATATTCCTGTGCTGGTGACTGCCTTGTTGGCGAAAATGGGCGAATCTATTGAGGTTGATGCCACTAGCATAGAAAAACTCTCGCAATTACCGCTTAAAGGCAATGTTCGAGAACTAGAAAACCTATTGCAGCGACTGCTAGCTTTATCCGATGAAGGGCAATTGGATTTATCCATCTTGGATGATTTTGAAGACCTCCACCCCAAAGAAAGCATGGCCATGAAAAACATGACCTTGGGCAACGGTAATTTGGATGATGCTTTGGATCAGCTTGAACGGCATTTGATTGAACAAGCCATGACACGCACCCAAAACAACGCCACGATGGCTGCCAAAGAATTAGGAATCACCTTTCGTTCCATTCGTTATCGGTTAAAAAAATTGGGGATGAAAGACTGATCATGGCTATACTAACGGCTTTTACCTTGCTTGCTGCGGTTGTAGGACTGATGGTGGGTAGCTTTTGCAATGTTTGTGTGTATCGCATTCCCCGTGGTGAATCGGTGGCGTTTCCCGGTAGCCATTGCCCTAATTGCCAGCATGCCATTGCATGGTACGATAATATTCCCTTGTTGTCATGGGCATGGTTGGGCGCACGTTGTCGCCATTGTGCGCTGCCGATTGCTATTCGTTACCCTTTGTTAGAATTGATTGTGGCTGTTACATGGGGCTGGTTGGCATGGCTTATCGGTCCGAATATTGTGCTGTTTCAAGCGTTGGTATTAATGACCTTGCTGTGGGTATTAACGTTGATTGACTTAGAAACCATGCTGTTGCCTGATGTGATCACGTTACCAAGTATTATTATCGGGCTAAGTTTTTCTGCTTGGTTGGGCTATGGTCAAGATGCGCTTATTGGTGCTATTGCAGGCTATGGTTTCTTTTGGTTGGTGGCAACTGGCTACCGACTGCTTGCAGGGCGCGAAGGCATGGGCGGTGGTGATTTTAAATTGCTTGCCATGCTGGGTGCTTTTATGGGTTGGCAAGCCTTGCCATTTATTGTCTTTATGGCTTCATTCAGTGGTGCTGTTATTGGTAGCCTATGGTTATGGTGGGGGCATAAAGATGGCCGTGCAGAAATTCCCTTTGGGCCATTTTTATCGTTGGCTGGTATGGTATGGTTTCTTTGGGCCGCTGATATTCTTCACCTTTGGCAACAATGGCTGCATGGGTGATTGCTGTTGTTGGCGTTACAGGTGGTATCGGCAGTGGCAAAACAACACTAACCCGTTTGTTTGCTAAACAAGGCATTGCCACATTGGATTTAGATCGTGTTGGGCAAGCACTGTTAAACCATGATCAACAGCTTAAAGACATGCTTTGCCATACCTTTGGCAAAAAGATTTTAAATAAACATCAACGCATAGACCGTGCCATATTAGCCCATATAGCCTTTCAAAATCAAGCATCAACGGATGCATTAAATCATATCATGCACCCTGCCATCAAGCAACAAGAAATGCGTTGGCGACGGCAGCAAGATACGCCCTTTGCTATGGTGGAGGCATCGGTACTCATTGAATCAGGTGAATACCAACGCATGGATAGTATTGTTGTGGTATTCTCTGATTTGCAATATAGACAACAACGTGTGTTACAACGTGGTAAACAAACGGTGGCTATGTTTGATGCCATTGTTGCTCGGCAATGCAGCGATCAACAACGCCAAGCCATCGCCGATCACACCATCGCAAACAATCATGATTTACAACATTTAGCAAAACAACAATATATTCTTTACCAACAGTTGTTAAGGATATTTTCTTAAGTCTACTACAAATGGATATAAGACTTACTTTCCAACATCAACCAAACGAAAACCAATCAAAATATGCTTCAGAGTCATAGGGCGTTGATGATGCGCAGCAGGACGACATACGCCGCCATGATCATCCCAGCTACCACCTTTTACTGTAACCTGTTGATGGTTGTTTATATCTTGAGTCCATTCAAAGACTTGTCCTGCACCATCTAACACCCCATAAGGACTCGCAGCTTGTGGGAATAATCCAACAGCGAAGGTTCCGATGGCATGGTGGCGAAGTTCTTTTTGGTCGGCATTATTAAGATAATCGGCATGGTATGTATTGCCCCAAGGGTATAATAAACCTTGACTGCCACGCATCGCTTTTTCCCATTGCTTTTCTGTTGGTAATTGCAACGTTCTTTTTGTTTTTATAGAAAGCCAATGGGCATAGGCGCGGGCATCATTAAAGCTCACCAATACCACAGGATGATTGATCTTATCGCGTGGGTACTGATGGTTGATCCATAAATAAGGCTGAACATGATCGTAAGGGTGCGTTAAATGATAGCTTTGCCATTGTTTGGCAGATACAAAAGGTACGCGATGCCCAGTTTCTTTTACAAAGACTGCATAGTCTGCCTGAGTAACAGGCGTTTTCATGATTTTAAATGCATTTGTATGGGCAGTGACTTGTGGTGATTCATTATCAAACCAACGTGCTTTACGCACACCATCATGACCATAACCTAGCTCGCTAATACCGTAGCCTGTTTGTATTTGTTGGGCTGTACTACCCATAAGAAAGTTGCCAGATGAAATATCAACCCATGCATTGGCATATACGTTAGGGCTAGCTAACACATAAAAAATCAGCATTAAAAATACTTTCATTGTTAAAATTCTTTCTTTATTTGAGTAAAGAAAAAGTCGGCATCTTTACTGTTGCCTGTTTGTGCAATATATGATCGTGTGAAAAAATGACTGTAACCAACAAAAAAAGTACTAGCAATAGCTCGAAACTTGTGTTTTAGGGTTATATCAATTTCATCACCAACTTTATGCGACGTCCCTGCACTAGCATCTCGAACTACGCCTGCTCCTGCATCATACCAAGCATCTGTAGCAGGTTTTGTAAGCCAAAAGCTTTGCCATGCCAAGCGAAACCCCCATGATTTCGCCATTGTAGTTTGACTCACTATTTCTACATTGTGCATGTTTTGCAAAGAAAAGAAATCCATGTAGCCATAATAGGCATGATTGAGTGGGTATTGATTATCAAAGGTTTGATGGGTTCCGTCCTTGGCGTTGTTATCACCACTACCAAAGTTGTAGGCTGTGGCTACGTGTGTTTGCAAGCGATCAAGCGTATAACCCACTCCAACATGTAAGGCATAAGCGCGTTGTATAAGGTTCCCATAACTGCCTGTTTGTAACATTAACTCATAATCAAGATCCCATGCGTTTTGTTTGTACGCAGCGCGATTTCCCCATGTGAAAACACGATCGCCAATCCTCGCTTCTTCACGCAACAAGGCATACAGTTCAAATTGTGTATGCGCCAAAAGCTGGTGCTTATTGGTGTAATAAACACCATGAAAACTACTGTTAAAAAGACGGCTTTTGGTGGTTTTATGGTTGTTTAATAAAAGTGGGTTGACTGGGACAAGGCGTGAAGAAAACAGCTCAACCGTATGCTGTTTGCCAAATTTAGTGGTCATGCGAATACCATCCCAAACCCGTGCCGTATTGACCCATTCTAACGAAGCAACCATACGCAAGACACCAAAGTTAAACTTTTGCCTACCTATGCGAATGCGCGATCCTTCATCGTTGCTTTGCGTTTTTATGTCAAGATAGGCTTGATGTATATCAAGGTGATCTTCAAAGATATTGGGCGTTTTTCGATTATTGATATTATGATCACTAAACCCTTGAAAGATGCGGGAATCTTGCCCTTCAATAAAAACACCAATATGTGATGACGGTTGCCAAAGCATGTGTAAGCGGAGTTGTTGTAACCAATAATCTTGACTATTGCCTACTGTAGGCGCGCCGAATTGAAAGTCTTGTTTAGCCTCGTAACGGTAACGCATACTAGCACCAATACGTACATGGGGTGATAGTTGCTGCCATGAAGACTTGTTTGGTTGGGTTATTTTGCTAGAAGCTTCTATAAAAGAAGGAAATATTGTCAGTAAGATAATGGTAACAATTAAAATTTTGGTAGGTGATCGCTCATTGAATATGTGCATATTTTTCTTGTCGTAAAAGCAAGAAGGTATCTTACATTCATCATCATTCAATTTTTTTATGTGCTTGTTGTTGCTCGCCTTTCACCATGTAGTATTCGACCATGATTACACAACATGCCCCCACTGAATTACTCGCGCCCGCAGGCACATTGCGAAACATGCGCTATGCACTGGCTTATGGTGCTGATGCTGTGTATGCAGGGCAGCCACGTTATTCATTGCGTGTACGCAACAATGATTTCCAATTAGAGAATTTACAAATCGGCATCAATGAAACTCATGCCCTTGGCAAAAAGTTTTATATCGCCAGCAACTTACTGCCGCATAACAATAAAATTAGCGGTTATATAAAAAACATGCAACCTGTGATCGCGATGAAGCCTGATGCGTTAATCATGGCAGACCCTGGTTTAATCATGATGGTGCGGGAACAATGGCCTGATATTCCGATTCATTTATCGGTTCAGGCGAATACCATGAATTGGGCAGCAGTACGTTTTTGGCAAAAAATTGGCGTATCACGGATCATTCTTTCGCGGGAATTATCGTTGGACGAAATCGAAGAAATTCGTCAACGTTGCCCTGATATTGAATTAGAGGTGTTTGTTCATGGTGCTTTATGCATCGCTTACTCAGGTCGTTGTTTATTATCGGGGTATTTTAATCACCGTGATGCCAACCAAGGCAGTTGTACCAATGCATGCCGTTGGGATTACAAAATGTCTGACACTGCCGAAGATTCATGTGGCGATATTATACCAATGAAAGATTTTACATTGGCAGAGCAAAGTACCCATGACAGTTTAACAGGTGGGGAAGAAGCAAGACACCCCTTGGCTGACCGTGTATATATGCTGGCAGAAGCTCAACGTCCTGATGAACTCATGCCCGTTTTTGAAGATGAGCATGGCACTTACATCATGAATTCAAAAGACTTACAAGCGATTGCCCATGTGCAACGCCTTATTGACATTGGCGTGGACTCATTAAAAATTGAAGGGCGGACAAAATCACATTTTTATGTTGCCCGCGTTTCACAAGCGTATCGACAAGCGATTGATGACGCATTAGCAGGTCGCCCCTTTGACCCTGCATTGCATACGGCATTGGATGCCTTAGCCAACCGTGGTTATACCGATGGCTTTTATACCCGTAAGCGCGCTGGAGCCAGTCAAAACTATGAAACAGGAAGCTCTGGTTTTTTTCACCAACGTTTTGTCGCTGAAGTGATTGACTGGGATGCCCATCGAAAGATGGCAAAAGTGAATGTGAAAAATCGTTTTAGTGTCGGCGATGAACTGGAATTGATGATGCCATCAGGACGCTACCGTTTCACACTAACGAAAATGCATGCTGCCAAACATGGCGAAGCAGCAATAGAAACTGCGCCTGGTAGTGGTCATGAAGTATGGATTCCACTGCCTGTAACGCCAAACCCTATGAAACTAACCATGATTAGTCGGATTATTTCAGAAAAATAAAGATCCGCTTGCCCATGTTGCTAACCATTGATACACAGGGTAAATGATTGATGCGCCTAACACAGCATCAAGCAAAGGTAACGCGCCAAGCAGCAACCAAAACCAATGCTGATAATAACGCATGAAATCATAGAACAGAGCGGGGAAATATCCATGCTTGCGTAAGCATTCTCCCATCATCATGCTGGGCATGGGAACAAGATGAAGCGCGACCATGCATACATTAAAATACATAAAAACCTTCATCCACCATTGATGCAATGGTGGCAAGCCCGTTGGTGCTTGGTGTTGCAATGCCCATGCGTAAAGCAAAAAACCAACCACGCAACACACAAGATGCCCACCACAGCGAACAAGGGCAGCGAAACATGAATAGCCAAAAGGTTGAGGCAAAGCAATAATCACAGCACGGTTAAAACTGATACTGATCAGCATCGGCAACCATGTGTTCTTCCATCCGATAGCATAAAAGGGATGGGTCATATTTTGCTTAGTGAGGCGCGCTTCTAGCATGCTAACCATGGTAAGCGAAATCATTACAGGCAACACATAAAAAATAATCTGCCGAATGAACAACGCTAACCACGTTTCAATCATCGTTTGCAGCGTGCCTCTTTATCAATTCAACAACCGCTTCAAGGCCATTATGTTTGCGCCGAATATTAACAAAAACCCGACCTTGATGGACGTGAATACCAGCAAGAACACCCTTATCATGATGCGCTATACCTTGTAAGTCACGCCCATCCCATGCCCATAACCAAGAGGTTTTTCCTTGGTCAGCAATCCATAACCATTGTCGTTTGCTGTCCCAAGCAATGCTATTGGGGTGCTGAATCCCTGTGTTGTCTAGCCATGATTGAATATGGGGGTTTTGATTATCTTCTAACACAAGAATATGCCCGCTTTCTGCTTCAGCCAGCAATAAACGCCCATCATCCATGCGCGTCATTCCTTGAATCATAGCGAAGCCACGCGCTCCTTTTTGCTGTGATTCTGTGCGTGCTTCATCGGGGTGGTCAATGGCTAACCAATGGTGCTGATCGTGCCATACTTGCAGTTGTTGATGGCGCATATTAAAACGGTACAAAGCACCGCCTTGGATTGCATCGGCAAGGTAGGCGTAATCACCATTTGCCGAAAAAACAATCGCTTTATGAGTAAAAACACCAGCCGATCGCAGCGTGCTAATGGCGGGGTTATCACTGTGTTCTTGAATGCGTTGCACCTGTTGCTCTTCTGGCAATGCTTGGGGTGCAGTAATCCGCCAAATAAGTCCATCATCAAAGGCTTCGCTTAACCATAATGTTGCATCAGGTGCGAGTGCTAGCGCTGAGGCTTTGTTCATACCATAAATCAGAATATGTTTGCGACCTGTCTTCATATTCAGCCCCCACAGTGATACCCCCAGTGCCGTAGCTTGACCATCAGCGGAAACATAAAGCCAATGCTCATCGGCAGACATGGCAAGCCCGCGTGGATCAGCATGTTTCCATGCGGCAATCGAGCGGTAAGACCAATCAGGTGCAGTATGAAGTTGCAAGCCATCAATCTCGCAAGCAGATAGACTGATACTAAGGGCAAGCAATAATAAACAACGCAGCAACATCAGTTACTCGCAACGAATGTTTTTGATGTGATTCATCAATCCATTGGTGGATGCATCGTGGGATGTCACTGGCGCATCATGGGTTAATTCAGGCAAAATCACCCGTGCCAATTGCTTGCCGAGTTCCACGCCCCATTGGTCGTAGGCATTCACATCCCAAATAACACTTTGCACGAATATTTTATGCTCATACAAGGCAACCAAACTGCCCAAAACCGTGGGTGTTAGCTTTTGAAAAACAATCGAGTTACTGGGTTTATTGCCTGCAAATATTTTGTGCGGGGTGAGTGCCGCAATCGCAGCGGCATCCATGCCGTTGGCAGTAAGTTCTGCTTTAACGATGCTAGCATCTTTGCCTTGCATCAAGGCCTCTGTTTGGGCAAAAAAGTTAGCCAAAAGCATGTTATGATGGTCACCAATAGGGTTTTGACTATCAGCCGCTGCCAAAAAATCAGCAGGAATCATGCGCGTTCCTTGGTGAATAAGTTGATAAAAAGCATGCTGCCCATTGGTGCCAGGTTCACCCCAAATAATCGGCCCTGTGTTGTAATCAACAGCCACACCCGAGCGGGTCACAGATTTTCCGTTGCTTTCCATATCACCTTGTTGAAAATAGGCTGCAAAACGGTGCATGTATTGATCATAAGGCAAAATAGCATGGGATGCTGCATTAAAAAAATTATGGTACCACACGCCTAAAACTGCCATAATGACAGGCATATTTTCTGTCAGGGGTGCATCTTGAAAGTGTTGATCCATGGCATAAGCACCATCAAGCAATGCTTCAAAATGATCCATACCAATGTACAACGCAATGGATAAACCAACAGCGCTACAAAGCGAATAACGCCCACCAACCCAATCCCAAAAGCCAAACATATTGCGCGTATCAATACCAAAAGCCTCGACCGCTTCAGCGTTGGTTGATACGGCAACAAAATGATTTGACACACCCTCGCGTGTACCGCCACGGGTCAAAAACCAATCCCGCGCTGTTTTGGCGTTAGAAATTGTTTCTTGGGTGGTGAATGTTTTCGAGACAATAACAAAAAGGGTGGTTTCACGGTGAAGTTTTTTTAACGTCTCCACCATGTGCGTACCATCAATATTGGAGACAAAATGAACATTCAAATCACTGCGAGCATAGGGTTTTAATGCTTCTGTGACCATCACAGGGCCAAGATCTGAACCGCCAATACCGATGTTCACAATATCAGTGATTACTTTACCTGTTGTGCCACGCCATGCGCCGCTCCGAACGGCTTTAGAAAAATCACGCATTTGTTGCAATACGCGGCGAATATCAGGCATGACATCCCTACCATCAACCAGCACAGGATGATCACTGCGATTACGCAATGCAGTATGCAACACCGCCCGTTGTTCTGTATTGTTGATCGCTTCACCAGCAAACATAGATTGCCGCTGTGCAGGAACATCGCGTTCTTGTACCAACTGGAACAATAAACGCATCGTTGCATCATTGATAATATTTTTAGAGTAATCGAGTAGAAGCCCACAGCCTTGTACCGAGAAACGCTCAAAACGATCATCATCTGCTGCAAACATATCTCGCATGTGGGTCTGTTTCATGGTTTGATGATGGGCTTCTAAGGCTTGCCAAGCAGCGGCATTGCGTAATGGTTGCATATAATAATCCTTACAATTATTGTTTATAACACATGATAATCACTCAAACGAAAGCATTTTCGTGAAAAAATAAATGCGAGTATGGGTTCTGGTGACAAGCTGGTCACTTCACCTGTCATGTTTTTTCTATAAAAAGCAGGGCAATGACCATCTTGCCACACTGTTTTATTCATTTTTTGTCGCATCTTGGCAACATATTCATCTTGAAGGTGTTGTTTCGGATGAATGGCATGGATGTCTTCATCGCATTTGATAGCACTGATTGCTTGTACGATGTAATGAGTCATTGCCTCCATATAACACAATTGAGAACTATGACCTGATCCTGTATTGGGACCATTCACCTTAAAATAATTAGGGTAGCCTGACACCATCATGCCCTTGTAAGAAACAGCAGTGGCTTCCCATTCATGGTTAAGATTGCGACCACCAAGACCATAGACCTGAAATGAAAGTGCTTTTTTCATGTTAGAATAAGCATAAAATCCCGTTGCGTAAACGATGATATCTAACGGAATATTTTTGCCATCTTGGGTAATAATGCCTGTGGGCGTGATTGTTTTGATGCCACTGGTATCAACATCAACATTTTCTCGCGCAAGGGCAGGTAAAAATGTATTGGTCGGTATCACCCGTCGGCTGCCTAATTCATAATCAGGCAGCATATAATGCCGTAAGTCATCATCCTGAATGTATTGATCAAGGTTTTTTTGCAACGTCTTACGGTATAGGTTTTTAATAAATGTATTCAGTGTCGAAGTAAATGGATAACGGCGAAAAGCAAGAAACCTTATTTCATGGTAAGCAAACACAGCAAAGCGAATGAGATGGCGAATCACAGGTAATGAGCGAACAAAACGTTCGGCTTTACCAAAATGCCTATCAGAGCGTGGGATAATCCACTGGGGCTTGCCCATAAACAGTGTTAATCGGTCAACCTTCGCTGCAATAGCAGGAACAACCTGAGCGCCTGAACAGCCAGAACCAATCACGCCTACACGTTTTCCTTCGTAAGTAACATGGTGATCCCATCGTGCGGTATGAAATAATGCGCCTTGAAATGTGTTAGCACCATCAATATCAGGAACATGTGGGTTCGCTAATACACCACTGGTGTCAATGACAAAACGAGCTGTATAACGCTCGCCTGATTCGATTTCTACGTGCCATAAAAAATCATCTTCATTGTAGCTGAGCTGGGTAACACGTTGGTTTGTTTTGGTGTGTTTTCTTAAATCATACGTATCAATGATATAGTTTGTATATTCAAGCAACTCACTTTGCGGCGAGTACCTTTTTTTAAACGTATAAGGAATAAAAGAAATAGAATACAAGCTGGTAGGGATATCAACTTCAGCCCCTGGGTATGCGTTATCTCGCCATGTCCCGCCGATATCTGCGCTGCGTTCTAATAAAACAAAATCATAAAAATCTTTTTTTTGTAAACGTATTGCCGCAAGCAGACCTGAAAAGCCTGTGCCTATAATGATGGTTTCAATATATTGTACATTATTCTTCAAGTTATGTTAAACCTCCATGAGTATACTATACTTGAGAAAAAAGAAAGACAGACCCTACAGAAGTACGCGATGTTCTTTGGCACAATACTGGCAAGAAACAGCCATATAACCATTGTCATCAATCAAACCCTCTAGCTGTTCGGCAGACATTTTTTTCAGTGATTGTGCCATTCGTTCGGGCTGACAACCACAATGCCAACGGTAAGGGTCACGACCCACAAGCTGTATGCCCAAACAATCAAAAACACGCTGTAACATCGCTTCATCTGCGACGATCAAATCATCGCTACTGATCTTTGCTAATGCGCCAACAGCATCAAACCAATGATCATCACTGCAACCTGGCATGGCTTCTAACAAAATAGCAACATCATCATGCAGGATCATATCTGCTCGTGTTTGCACCGATTGGGCAAGAAAGCGTAACAAATGATCGGCCAAATAGTCAGCATCAGATTCGATAGTCGAGACATAAGGCTCCCCCATGCCTGTATCCCGCACGGTCGAAACCAATAAAGGCAGTCCCATCCATGCAGCAATATCAGCTTTGCCATCTATTTTACTGCTGTGTTGATCTTGCCAGCGAATAAACCCCCGCACACAGCCTGCACGCACTTCAGCCAACATCCGCGCAATGGGTGCAGATGAAGCTGCCGCATGATCAAGCTGCAACACCTGACGCACGCCGCCCTTGTTGATGCTTAACAACAAAATTGTCCCTAATAATAATTGAGAAAACATCGTCGCAGCGTCACCATGTATACCATGAATGCGCGTAGCTTCTGCTTTGATATGAGAGCCACGAATAAAGCAGCCTCGCACCCGCTGCGCAGGCAACATAAAGCGAATCAATTGATCTGAGTTTGTATCCATGTCCATGCACCTTGAAGATCTGTAAATGTTTTATCTGCACCTGCACGGTGCAATTCATCCGCACTAAAACTGTTGGCAATACCAATCACCAGTGCCACGCCCGCATCACGCGCCGCTTGCATATCGGCAATGCCGTCACCAATCATCCATGTTTCTTCAATCTCACAGGGGATTTGCGCACACGCCAAATACAAGGTGTGAGGGTCGGGTTTTTGTTTGCGTCCCTCGGATAAGCCGACAACGGCATCGAATAGTCCACTCCAGCCTAAAAAGGCTAATTGTTGATCAGCACGTTGTTGCGATTTACTGGTGACAATAGCGCAACGGATCTCCGCTTGCCATAAACCACGCACCAATGCTTCAGCCGCAGGCAAAGGGGTAATCTCAAACATGCGGGTATCATGAAATTCAAGAAAGCGTTCACCCGCAGCAACACGGCGATCACCAAACAACGACATCATGCTGCACTCGCCTTTACCAGTATGACGAATCACATCTTCTTTGCTCATTGGTGGTAAATTATATTCTTTTAAAGTGGCATTGAGGGCATACACAATGGGGGCAAAAGCATCGACCAAGGTACCATCCATATCCAACAATATGGCATTACACAGTTTTGTTTTCATGCTGAGGGGGACTCCATCGCTGCAATCACCCATGCCCGTAACTGCAAGGCTACAGCACCCGATTTCCCGCTGGCAATGGTCTGTTGATCAATGATACAAACAGGCATCACTGCATTGGTGGTACTGCTTAACATGCATTCGGTTAATCCTGATTCATTCAGCTTCCATGGGCGTTCAGCTACGCTCATGCCGTGGCTGCGTGCCAAGCGAAGCACCAAATCACGGGTGATTCCACCAAGCACTTGATGATCCAAAGGGTGTGTCACTAATACATCATCAATCACGGCAAACACATTCGTCGAACAGCCTTCCAACAGATGACCATCATCGTCCAACCAAAAAGTTTCGTTCACATCAGCATCGTGGGCTTCTTGTTTGCCCATGATGCTGGCAAGCAAGGCAATAGATTTTATCTCACAGTGTTTCCAACGAATATCTGGGCGGGTAATGGCAGCATAGCCTTGCTCAATATGGACGGGCGAGGGTTGCGGCAAAGCGCGTGAAGTGAGTACCACAGTAGGGGTTAACGGGGTTGCAGGGTAATGGGCGCGTGCTGTTGCGCCACGGGTGATTTGAATATACACCATGGCACGAGCAAAAGGATTGCGTTCATAAATGCCCTTAACCAAGGTGGTCATTGTCGTTCGTGAAAAAGGCGGCTCAATACGAATGGCAGCACACGATGTTTCCAAACGGGCAAGATGCGCATCCAAATCAAGAAATACACCATCGACACAAGCAACCACTTCATAGACACCATCAGCAAACTGAAAACCACGATCTTCGATATGTACCACGGCTTGTTCCAGTGGTAGAAAATCACCATTCACCCATGCAGTTAAGCCTTGTTCTTTCATGCTAGCTATTTCCTTCTTTAGACTTTTTTTGCCACCAAAGACGAAGTTCATCCCATTGCCTACCAACCCATGAAGCCTCTTTGACTTCGCGCACGGCAATCATGGGGATACGATCCAGTATCTTTTTACGTTCGCCCATTTGTAGCACCGCTTCAATCACGCCTATGGCTTGCCCTTTTTTGATAGGGGCAGAGACAGGGGAATCATAGCTCAAGCGAAAACTTAGTTTTTTACTCATGCCTTTAGGAATACTTACCCAAACAGTGCGAGAAGGTTCAAGGTAAACATGATCATCTTTACCATGAAAAACCTCCAGATCACGCCGCAGTTGCTGCGTCGAGGGGCGAACTGTTTCAAACTGACGCAGCCCATAGCCTAACAACGCCTTAGATTGACCCGCCCGTGCAGCATCGGATGTAGTACCAAAAACAGCAGAAACTAATTTTGTTTTACCTTGCTGGGCAGCACCAACCAAGCAATACCCTGCGGCTTGGGTATGCCCTGTTTTAAGCCCTGTCGCTTCTGGCATAATCCACAATAAACGGTTGCGATTGGGTTGGGTGCGTCCATCAAAGGTATACTCCCGCTCTTCAAACACACGGTATTCTTCAGAAAAATCGTGCCACAATGCTGCCCCTAATATTGCCATATCGTGGGCAGAACTATAATGCCCTTTAGCAGGCCAACCTGTAGCATTCATAAAATGGCTATGCGTCATGCCCAGTTTTTTTGCCTTGGCATTCATGCGTTCAGCAAAGGCTTCTTCAGAGCCTGATAAGTATTCTGCCAACACAATACACGCATCATTGCCAGAGAATGTGGCAACACCATGAATTAAATCATCCACACGCGGGGTCATGCGCGGCTCAAGAAACATCGTGCTGCCGCCAATCTTCCATGCTTTTTTGCTAACAGGCAGTTGATCACTGCGTTGTATTTGTTTCTTTTTCAGTGACTCAAAGACAAGGTAAAGGGTCATTAATTTGGTCAGGCTGGCAGGAGGCAGTTCTTCATCTGCATTTTTTGAAAACAACACCTGCGAGGAATGAACATCCAGCAACGCCCATGATTTTGCAGCTATTTTCGGCTCACTGGGCCATAAGTCGTCTGCCATAGCAGGCGGTATCCATACCACCACCAGCACCCCTATTGCCAGTTGTAAAAACAGTTGTTTTATTCGCATAAATTGCGCTAAGACCATAACCAATCATCCTTCGGTTCCACTTGCCAATGCTGCATGTGGTGTGTGGTAGGCAGGGGGAACTGCAAGCTTTGTGCATGCAGCATCAAACGGTGTGATGCTTGACCACCATAGCGGCGATCCCCAAGCAGCGGGCATCCTATGGATGCAAGATGAACGCGCAATTGATGGCTTCATTTTCCGTTCACGGTTAGTTTTAATTGACGCAAGCGTACACTTTAGGGGACGCTATAGAATTCGATTAGGGAGTCTATGATGAATACGATCTCAGCCAATCAATTAAAAACTCGCAGTGTACCTGTGTTGGCTGAAGAGGGCTTTTCTTTCAAAACGAAGAGCTGTCTGTAACCCATTGATTTTACTGGCCGTCCTATCTTAAAAGAGAAGTTAACGACTATCTTAAACAATAACTTTTTAGCTAGCACATTAATTTGAATAATTCAGTGAGCTTGAATAATATTCAAGCATAAAATTTAATTTCTTGACAATAACCCTTTCAACAAGGTAACTTGCGTGGTTTGGTGATAGTGTTACTTTAACAAGAAAGTCACTTGTGCTGGTGAGGCATAGATAAAAAAGGCAGATTATAGGATGCTTGCGTTATGTATTGCAAGTTGCCTAATTAGTATCTGAAAGGATCGTGGTGTGCGTTTATTCTCTGCTGAATCTCGGGACTTAATGGCAATTGATATCAGCTCTACAGGTGTTAAACTTGTTGAGTTAACACGTTCGCGTGGTGGTTATGCGCTTAAGTCCTTTGCCATTGTTCCTCTGCCTCGTGATGCTATTGTTGAAAATATGATCATTGATTCCATGGCTGTTTCTCAAGCCTTGGTGGATGCCTTAGAGCAAGCTAAACCTTCAACACGCCAAGTTGCACTGGCGGTTTCGGGTAATGCAGTGATTATTAAAAACATATCCCTCCCCACCATGACCGAATTTATGCTTGAAGCAGAAATTGAAATCGAAGCAGATCAACATGTTCCTTATGATATTGAAGAAGTTTATTTAGACTTTCAAATTTTAGGCGAACAAGCAGATGAACCAGGGCAAATGGATGTGGTATTGGCAGCATGCAAGCGTGAAATTGTTGATGATTATCAGCTAGTACTCAGCGAAGCTGGTTTAACCACAAAATGTGTAGACTGTGCTGTTTTCGCCCTAGAAAATGCTTCTGAAATGATGGGGGCAATCCCCAAACCCAACAAAGATATCCCCGATGGAGAAGAAGACCAAGCGATTGGGCTGATCAATGTTGGCGCGAACCTTATCAATGTTAATATTATCAAAAATGGAAAAATGGCATTTGTCCGCGATCAGTTTTATGGTGGTCAAAACTTAACGGAAGAAATCCAAAAAGAACATAATATCAGCTACCAAGCAGCAGAAACAATGAAAAAAGAACGCTTTCATGAGGTGAATCCTGAAGCTGTTGATCGTTTTTATGTAGGTTTAACATCAGAGATTGTGCGTTCTCTAGACTTTTATGCTGCCAATCATGGCGATCATCCCGTGCAGCATTTATCTATATCAGGCGGCTCTGCATTGATTCCTGATATTGCCATTGAAATTGAGCAACGTTTAGGTATTTCAGCATCTGTAGCCAATCCTTTTGATCATATTAAAGTTCACAAGCGTCGTTTTGACGGTGATTATTTAAAACAAATTGGTCCAATGATGGTCGTTCCCATTGGTTTAGCACTGCGGAGTTTTGATTCATGATTCGCATTAATTTACTACCCTACCGCGTCAAGCTTCGTCAACGACAGATTATATTTCATATTGCTTGTTTTTTAATTGTTGTTGCTGCCACTATCGTGTTGTGTGGTGCTGCCAATGTTTACGAAGCTATGGTGTTGGACAACCGTGAGGAGACGATTGCTTCGCTGGATGAAGAGCTTAAAAAACTAGATGAAAAAATTGGTAAATTAAACGAATTAAAGTCTGCCAGAGAAGAAGTGCAGGGAAAATTAAAAATCGTTGATGAATTACAAGTAGGGCAGTTTCGCTCATTGAACATATTGGTTGAGCTATCCCGAAAAATTCCTAAAAATGTTTGGATTAGGTCATTACGCGATGGTGGTAAAGGCACAGCGATTCTGATCGAAGGGCGATCTGGAACAAGTCAAGGTATTTCTGAATTTATGCATGCCTTGAGTGATTCTGATTATTTTGATGGTAAAACCATCAATTTAGGTACAGTAAACCGAAGTTTGCAAAAAAAGATTCCCATTCGAACGTTTAATATTAAAGTTGAGTTTGGTAAATTAACACCCAAGGAGGAGCCGAAAAAATGAATCTTGACGCTTTAAACTTGGAAGTTTTACGCCCTGTTTTACCCCTCCCTTTTATGGCGAAAATGGGAGTTTTAGCAGCGACGGTTGTAGTGATTGGCGCGATTTATTTCTTTACTTTCTTTACGCCATTGATGGATGAAGTGACCCTAGCAGATAAAGAAATCGCAACAAAAGAAGCTGATATTGAAGCCAAGAAAATTAAAATAACACGATTACCACAAGCGCGCTTGGAATTAAAAAAGCTTGCCAAAGATTTGAAAGTAGCATTGGCACTGCTGCCACCTAAAGCACAAATTGCAGAATTACTGACCAGTATTTCTGGTGCCGCACGGGATGCGGGCTTGATTGATATTGCATTTAAACCTCGACCAGAAACACGTCGTACCATTTATGCGGAAATTCCCGTTGATCTTCAATTAAAGGGAACGTTTTATCAACTGCTTTCTTTTTTGCGTAGTGTCGGTGAAATGTCACGTATTGTCGCTATTAAAAATTTAAAAATATCATCGAGCAGTAAATCATCTGAACTTAGAATCACTGGTTTATTGATCACTTATCGATTTATTGAACAAGGCAAAAAAGTGCCATGATGTATTGCAAGGAGATCACTATGAACAGGAAAACACTGACATGCCTTTTTTGGAGTGTATGTCTCAGTGTCATCATAACACTACCCGTGCATGCTGCCAGCGTTATAGGACTATCCATGATGGATGCCAGCGATGGTGATGTCGTGCGTATTGAAGTAGATCAAATGACCAGTTTTGAGCATTTTGACCTCGATGACCCTTCCCGTTTACTGTTGAAGTTTAAAGACATGGGGCTTAGTCGCAGCGTGCGCGATGTGCAAGTATCGGGGCATGGTGTAACGGCTGTCAAAGCGGGGACGGATGGCACGTCAGCCCTGATTGAATTAACCTTGAATGAACGCATCCCCTACCGCATTGAACAAAAACTCAATGCTTTACTGATTCATTTTTCAGCAGGTGCATCAACCAGTATGGATGGTGCAGAAGTGACGGGTATACGTGTCTTAGATCGAGATGACGTAACAGAGTTGATTTTTAGCGGGCAAAATATGGATGCCAGCCATAATGTATTCATGACCGAAAACAAACAACAATTAATTCTTGATTTATGGGGCGGACGTTCAGCACTGGCCAAAGAGTACTATGAGTATGCAGCCCAACGCGTACGAAATGTTATCATCGGTCGCTCTGATGATCGTTTACGTATTATCATTGGTTTAATCCCTTCCATGACCATGCAGCAACAAATAGAGGCCAAACAAGGGCAATTGATTGTGCGCTTGGGTAAAGTTGGCGCTTCTACCCATGCATTACTCAAACAAGTAGTTGAAAGCATTGATTTTGAACCAGAGAATCAAAATTCCCGTATTGTCATCCGCACCAGTAGCACTGAACCAGTCATCAGTGTACACCAGCAAAATGATAATGTGATTATTGATATTAAACGAATGGATTTAGCCAAAAACCTAGAGCGTTCGCTGGATGTTCGACAGTTCCCAGGGCCAATAGCCCAACTTGATAGCTACCAGTTGGATGACGGCGTGCGGATTGTTGCTCGCTTGCGCAATAAAGTGTCCTATTCATCGTTTCAACAAGGCAATCTGTTTACCTTACGCATCAAACCCGAATCTGCTGAAACTATCGTTGCTGGCGATGGAGGAAAAGGCACACAAATGGTCTATGCTGGGCAAAAAGTAACCTTTAACTTCAAAGGCATTGATCTTCAAAATGCATTAACCTTGATCGCAAAAATGAGTAACCTTAATATTATCATGTCGGATGAGGTTGCAGGTACATTAACCATGCGCCTTATTGATGTACCGTGGGATCAGGCTTTGGATTTAATTTTAACGACCAAGAGTTTAGGCAAAGAGCAAACGGGTAATGTGTTGCGCATTGCGCCTCTAAGTACATTTCAAGAGGAATACTCGAAGCGCTTAGCCGCACGCCAAGGCTCTGAAAAGCTGGAGCCGCTGCTAACAGAGTTTATCACACTAAACTTTGCTAAGGTTAAAAATATTCAAAAAATGCTCAAGCAATCTGCAAAAGTGAAAAAAGGTAAAGCAGGGGCTGCTAAGACTGGCGCATCAGGAGGTTCATCAAACAATAGCTTACTCACGCCAAGAGGGACTGTCTTGATGGACAAACGAACCAACACCTTGGTGATTAAAGATACCAAGGTAGCCATCAATAATATCAAGCGATTAATCGCCCGTATTGATCAACCCGTGCGCCAAGTATTGATTGAAAGCCGTATTGTTGAAGCCAGTGATAATTTTCAACGGGATATTGGTGTGCGCTGGGGCGGTTATTTAAATCAACGAACAGGCGCAAACTTTCCTGGTGGCATTGCGTTAGGCGCAGCGGGGACAACCAATAATAACGCAACTGCCTTTATGGCGGGCAATGCAGGTGGCATAACCAGTGGTAACTTGGTAGACTTAGCCGCAGGTGTGGGGCAAGGTGTTGGTGGTGCTATCGGTCTCACCTTAGGCTCATTCAACAGTGCCGTTAATTTGAATTTAGAGTTATCAGCTGCAGAAGCCGATGATAAAATAAAAATTGTTTCTAGCCCCCGCGTGATTACCAGCAATATGGAAACAGCTTTTATCAAACAAGGGGTTAAAGTGGGTGTTGTCACCCCAGGATCAGCTAATTCACCACCAACGGTGGTGTTGGTTGATGCATCATTAACCTTGGATGTCACTCCTCAAATCACCTCTAACGATGGTATTATCATGCAAGTGAAGGTGAAGAAGGATACCCCCGTTGTATTTAATGGGCAAACCAGTATTGCTAACAAAGAAGTCTCCACATCGGTCTACATGCAATCGGGTGAAACGGTGGTGATTGGTGGCATTTATCAACAAGATAAACTCAATAACAATGCCCGTGTACCATGGCTGGCTTCATTGCCCATTATTGGGCTATTGTTTAAAAAACAATTAGTGCGTGACAATCGCACGGAATTGTTGATATTTCTCACGCCTAAAATTTTAAAACGTGTGGGTACACCTGTTGCGGGGTGATCTGTTTCACAAATACATTCATCGAACAAACTTTAAACAAGAACAAAAAGACGGAGCAAGTACAAATGAAAGCAATGAATAAGATGCAACTGTGGCTATTGTCGTTAATGGTTGGCATGGTGATGACGGCCTGTGGTTCGGCACCGACTGCGCCTGTTGCGGCTGTGCCTGCACCAACAGTGGCAAGCGTTGCTACAGCATTTGGTGCAGTCACAGGGCTTGCTGGCGGCAAGGCTTCGACAACGATCACCGTGACGGCATACGATATTAATGGTAACCCTATGGCAAATCAGCCTGTTACTGTTGATGTGGTAGGCACCAATATTGCTGTTGGTCTTGTTACCCAAACAGCTACGGGCGTAACCATCACAGGCATCACCAATGCACAAGGTGTTTTTACGGCAATACTTACCTATGTTGCTGCTAACGGCGTAACCGTTACTGCTACCGCAGGCGGCATTGCTGCGCCTGTCGTACCTGCGCCTAATCCAACAGTCACCAATATTTTGCTCAATGCCGTGGGCGTTGTTGGTGGCGTATTAGCCGATGGCACGGCGACACAAACCGTAACCATCAAAGCCATTGATGCGGGTCTTAACCCTATTGCCAATCAATTACTCACAGCCACAGCAACATCTGCACAAAATGGCACAACCATGCTTTCTGCCCCCAATGTCACCACCGCAGCGAATGGACAAACGACAATCACGGTAAGCGATCTTAGTGCTGTGAACGATCAAGTCACCTTATCTATCACTGGTGGTGCGGTTAATCGTGTGATTGTACTTTCTTTTACAGGCACAGGAACAGGCAGCAACACCGTTGTTAATGGTAACCGATTAACGCCAAGTATTGCACCAATATCT
Source organism: uncultured Zetaproteobacteria bacterium (assembly GCA_964458185.1). Lineage (GTDB taxonomy): Bacteria > Pseudomonadota > Zetaproteobacteria > Mariprofundales > Mariprofundaceae > AB-137-C09. The sequence continues at coordinate 12,811 of CAYWFG010000001.1, read as the reverse complement.
GTACCAGCTGATGGCGTAACAGCGGTCACTTTAACGGTTAATGCCTTTGATACCTACACCAATACCAATGCTGTCGCTGTACGCATTAGTTTAAGCCAAGGCGTTAATGATCATGCGGTATTCACTGCCTCTGCAATCACCGATGCCGCAGGCAATGCCACTTTTGTCATTACAGATGTTTATGCTGAAACAGTACAAATCAATGCCAGTGATGCTGCGGGCTCTATCGCGCCACAAACAATTACGTTTACACCTTATGCCAGCAAATTAACGGTAAAAACTGCTAATAACACCCCAACCTTTCTTGCTGATGGCACTAGCACCGTTGCTGTGACTTTTTTAGCTACAGGGCCTCATGGTAAAGTCGCTGGTGAACCTATTGCATTATCTTCCTCTTCATTAACTGCCATATTTCCTGCGCTGGTGGTGACCGATGCCTACGGTCAGGTAACGGCTACCGTTAAAGACACCATTGCAGAAAAATTAACCCTTACTGCCAAAACGCGCAACGGTGGTCAAGTTGCTGGGCTAGTGGTCACTCAATCTATTGATTTGTATGCCGTTGTGGCAACACCACAAATAATATTTCCTACTCCCCCAGCAGGCCCTTTTCTTGCTGATGGCTATACCAATGGTCACCCTGTCAGCTTAATCATTAAAGATCAAAATGGTACACTACAGGCAAATCAAACTATAACCTTTAGCACGAATAAACAAACAGCCAAGGTTGCAGCAATAGCAAGCAACCAAACAGGTAATACAACACAAACTCTGTGGTCTGATGCCAATGGAGCGATTACAGTATTTGTTTCTGATTCTTATGCGGAAGCTGTGCTTATCACCGCAACAGCAACCGACGGTACGACGGCAACATCTACCGTTCAATTTATCGCTACGCAATCGGATCGGGTTTCGTTATCCGCCTCTGCTTTGGCTGTTGTACCTAATAGTACGGTAACTTTTTCGGCAAGTATTCTTGATCAAAACAGTGTTGCAGTTGCCAATGCTTGGGTGCAATTTGATTTTTATAGTGGCGCAATACACTTTAGCAAAGTTTCATCGATAACCAATGCATCAGGTGTGGCAATAGCCATTGCAAACTTATCTCGACTGGGGATTGTTGATGTCTATGCCACACTGCTGTACAACGTGCAGGCAACGATTCAGAAGGCTTTTGTGCAAGTGCAGGTTGTGCAGCCAACGCCGCAAATCATTATTGACCAAGCAGGACCATTCTTGGCTGATCGTGTTACAACGGGGCATGCCGTGCGTTTGCATATGAATGATGTATTAGGAGCACCCTCTCCAAATCAACCGTTATCGCTTAGCATTACGGGGGGGGCAGGGTTGCTTATTTCTGGTCAACCGCAATTGGGCGTATCTTCTTTATTAGTAAGCACCAATGGCAATGGTGTTGTAGACGTTTATGTGTCTAATTCAATAACTGAATTTGTCACCCTTACAGCAACCGCTACGGATGGAACGTCCAAAACTTCAACCATTCAGTTTGTGGCAGCCAATGCTGATACTGTTTCGCTCACAGCATCTACCACGGTAGCAGCTCCAAACACGACTATTACCTTTAGTGCAACAGTACAAAGTGCAATACCCAATCTGGTTGCCAATGCTTGGGTGCAATTTGATGCTTATGCAGGTGGTGTACGTGTTGGGCAATCTACGGCAATGACTTCGGCAACAGGGATTGCTACGGCAAACTTCTCTTTTGCAGCAGTTGGTTTGGCAGATGTGTATGCAACATTGGTACTTAATCCACAAGCCACCAAGGCACAAGCCGTGCAACAGGTGCAGACAGTATATGCCACACCGCAAGTTATCATTGATCCAGCAGGGCCGTATTTAGCGGACGGGGTGAGCGCAACCCATGCCGTGCGTATTCGTGTGAACGATAACTTAGGTACACCTATTGCCAATCAACCGATCACCTTAACCGCTACAGGGGCAGCAGGGTTTTCTTCTACCAACGGTCAAGTTGTGGGGGTTTCACCATTCATTATTAACAGTAGTGCCAATGGTGTAATTGATGTATACGTCTCTGATGCCCTTGCAGAGTTGGTAACGATTACGGCTACGCCAACGGTAGGCGCGGCAAAACAATCTACCATTCAGTTTGTGGCAGCGAGCGCACAGCAAATGGTATTAACTGCATCGCCGAGCAATGCCAACCCTGATGGTGTATCTCCCATTACGGTAACAGCAACAGTGAAAAATGGGACTGGCGTTCCTGTACCCAATGCGTGGGTTCAATTTTCTTCTAGCAACCCTGCAAACATTACACTTTCAGCGACTTCTGCATTAACTGCGGCATTGGGGAAGGCTTCCGTAACATTAACGTCGTTGGCTTCTATTTCCACAGCAGATGTTTATGCCACGCTGAATTTTAACGGCAATCAACAAGCCAAGGTGGCGGTCTCTTTTGTGGATGTGGTAACGAGCGTCCTATTGACTTCAAATCTGTCCCAAGCACTCGCAGATGGTACAAGTACAGCAACGGTAACAGCACGGGTAGTGAATGCCTCAGGTCAACCATTGGCAGGGCGTACTGTATTGTTTTCTCATCAATCATCGGCAACGCTTAGCACACCATTGCCGACTGATATTTATGGGCAAACCACAGTAACAGTGACCGACCAAGTGACTGAAGTTGTGGCAGTTTCTGCCCTATCTGAGGGTGTTAGTAGCACGCCTGCTTCAATAAATGTAACCTTCTCCCCTGTTGTTGCTTCTATGAGTTTAACGGTTATTCCTCTAAGTGGGGCAGTAGCCGCAGATAATGCCAGCGTCGCAACCATCGTGGTGAATTTAAAAGATCTAGCAGGCGCACCTATTAATGGGCAAACCGTGCAATTTATTGATGATGGGTATAGCCGTTATAGTGCAGGTTATGTAAGTTCGGCACAATTGCAGGCAGCTACAGCACAAACTGACCCTTCGGGTACGGCAACCATTACAGTAAGCGATCCTTATGCTGAATCTGTCACCATTCGTGCCATTGCAGGTGGTCAATCAAAAACTGGAACCATTAATTTCATACCAACAACAGTTCAAACTACTGTAAGTTTGAATCAACCTTTTTTGGCTAATGGTGTGCAAGATAATTATGTAAGCATATTGGTAAAAGATACCAATGGTAATCCTGTTACAGGGCAAGTTTTCACTATAAATAAAGGTGCGAATAAAACGATAAAGATCTCATCAGCACAAATTATTACGGCTGTTAATGGTCAAGCTACGGTATTGCTTAGCGATACCATAGCAGAGACAGCAACCCTTACGTTTACCGATGCTGGCGGCGCATCTTTTGCCGTCCCCGTTACTTTTGTTGCTGCCAATCCCAAGAGCATAAAAATCATCATCACACCCAACACCGTGGTAACACCTGATGGCAAAACCCCAGCCACGATCACCCTACAAGTAAAAGATCAATTTGGCGCGGCAGTGAGCAATGCGTGGATACAACTGGATGCCTACAGCGGTGGTGTGCCTGATACGTTTGCCCAGCTTGCCAATGCTCGATTATTAACAGGGGCAAATGGTATCGCCACCACAACGATCACACGCATTGCCGCAGGAACAACCACCATTACCGCACGCATGCCATACAATACAGGGGTAGTCAATGCTTTTGCCAATGCCGTATTTGATGCCCCTGTGACGGCAGTATTGCTGATACCAAATGTCAATCAAGTGCGGGCTGATGGGGCAGCTTCGATCACGTTAAAAGCCCGTGTTCTTGATGGTGCAGGTCAGCGTTTGGCTGGTCGTACTGTTGTCTTTAACCATCAGTCTTCAGCGACGGTGACAACCCCATCGGTAACGGATGCTTACGGCGAAACAACGGTGACTATTAATGATGCAACGCCAGAAACTGTGTCGATCACAGCAACATCAGACAATATAGTCTCTACAGCAACATCATTAACATTTACCACCGTCATTAATAATATGACTTTAAATGTATTGCCTTCGACGGGTGCTGTTCCTGCTGATGGCACAAGTCAAGGAAATATCATCGTAAACTTAAAAGATGCTGCGGGCGCACCGATTGCAAACACTGCTGTGCAATTTTTTGACGATGGCTATAGCAGTGCTGCACAACTAAGTGCTGCTACCGCTGTAACTGATGCCACAGGCACCGCATTCATTACCGTAACGGATGTTTATGCGGAAGCGGTGATTATCCGTGCTGTTGCGGATAATCAATCCAAAACAGGTACAATCAACTTCACACTCACGCAATTACAATTTATTGTTGGCGGCAATATGCCATTCTTGGCAGATGGTATTCAAGATCATTATGTCACCGTTCAAGCCAACGATAATCAAGGCAACCCTGCTGCTGCACAAGTGTTTCAAATCGCTACCGCATCACAAACGATGATTCCATCGCAAACGCAAATCATTACAGATATTAATGGTTTTGCGCAGGTTTCGGTAGCGAATCATGTGGCAGAAACGGCGAATATTACGTTTACCGATGGTGGTGCATTGTCGTTTGCTGTTCCTGTTTCGTTTGTTGCAGCAGACCCTTACAGCTTGACCATACAGGCCTCTCCAGCAAATGGCGTGAACCCTGATGGTCTGACACCTGCAACCATCACCGTGTTTGTAAAAGATCAATACGGTGCAGCAGTAAGCAACGCATGGGTGGCATTAAGCACCAGCGGCAATGCTGCGACCCTTGCTGGTGGTAATGTATTATCGGATGTAAATGGTATAGCAAGAACAACGGTTACTAGCACCACAGCAGGAACGACAAGCATTATAGCAAGCGCACCGCGCAATCCTTTGGTTGCTTCTGTTCCCACTTCCGTTGTATTTGAAACACCAGTTGCTTCGGTGCAATTGGTGGCCGATCAAACGACGGTGGATGCCTATGCTACCGCCCAATTAACAGCAACATTATTGGATGCCAATGCAAACGTCATTACAGGACGCGCCCCCACTTTTGCGATCACTTCGGGTGTGGCGACGGTAAATGCAGCAGGGCAATTAAGTAGCAAGACGGCTGGGCTTGTACAAGTCACCGCAACAGCAGGCGGTGTTACATCAACGCCTTTAACGGTGACTTTTGTACCTCCTGTTAACACCATGACCATGACCATCACCCCAAGCAGCAAATCTGTTGCGGCGGATGGTACCAGTACCGTCTCTGCCATTATCAATCTAAAAGATGCATCGGGGATTCCTATTGCAGGACAAACAGTAAGACTTTTTGATGATACGTTTTCTTCGGCACAATTTAATGCACCAATGGGCGTTACCAGTATTTCAGGAACGTTTACTTTTACCATCCGTGACCCTGTCGCTGAAAGGGTCAATATTCGGGCAGTAGCAGGCTACAATACATTGAAAACAGTGACTAATACGATTTCTTTTGCCAACACAACATTGCAGGTTATTGTTACTGGCGCACAACCCTTTTTAGCCAATAGCATCAACCATGCATTGAATTTGTTGGTGAAAGATCAATATGGCAACACCTTGACCACGCCACAAGCATTTACCTTAAGCTCTTCCACAGCAACCATGATTCCTGCCTCACTTCAAGTAAGCACTGATAATTATGGTAAAGCCACATTGAATGTTCAAAACTCCATTGCAGAAACAGCCACACTCACCATGACCCATGCTTCAGGATTGGTATTTAGTGTGCCTGTGCAATTTGTTTCAGCAGACCCTTATGCCATGCAAGTAAGCGTCACGCCCACCACAGGTGTATTGCCTGATGGTGTAAGTGTGGCAACGGCAACCGTGATTGTAACCGATGTGTATGGTGCAGTTGTGCCGAATGCATGGGTGAAATTTGAGGCACTGACAGCAACAGGGGCGGTAGATATTTATGCCACCTTGTCAACATCCTCATTATTCACCGATGCGACAGGGCGAGCTGTTGTGACCATGAGTCGAACACAAACAGGATCTACTGTATTGAAGGTTAGCTTACCAAGAAATACAAGCATTGCGACACAATCGCGTACAGTATCTTTTGCAGGGAAAATTGCGCAAACCCCCGCAGCCATAGCCTTAACAGCTTCAGCCTATACCTTAAAATCGGATGGTTCTGATCGCATCACCTTAAATGCAGTAGTCAAAGATACCACCAATGTTGGCGTTGCTGGTGCAACGGTAACATTTACGCCCAGTTCTACAGGGGATGCAGGTATTTTAAGCAGCAACACGGCTATAACTGATGCTTACGGTCAGGCTTCAGTTATCTTTGGGGCAGGCACGTTTGATCGGAGCAATCGTACTATTAATATAACCGCCAGTGCGCCGCCAGCAAAACCAGACCCTACACCGCCACTTCCGATTGTGGTTTCTGGATCAACGGTTTCTGCTCAAGTAACAAACTCATCATCGCTGGTGGCTGATGGTGTCGGGTCGTCAAATATAGTGCTGACTGTCAAAGACTCTGCAGGCAATCCCGTTCCCTTTGTTCCTATTTCAGGCTTGGTGACGGTCACGGGTAACAATAACTTATTGGTTGATGTCTACGCAGGTTCTCACTTAATGTTGCAAACAGGAGGGGGATCATGGCTTGGAGATACGTATACGACGACAAACACCAGTGGGACTATCACCTTGGATGTCTATGCTCATAGTACGATTGCAGGTGGACAAATTGATATTGCACCATCGGCATTGGGGGCTAGAACCTTAGTGACTTTATCACCAAGCTTATCGGGAGATATATTTGGTATCATTAGCCCTTACCAAACGGCAACAGGAATACCAACAATTTCTTTGGGGGGGAGGCAAACAATTGTTGTCGCATCTTCAGGTCAAGTTCGTCAAACTGCAGTAGATTTATACACTCAAGGTTTGAAAGCAGATCCCTATGCTTACGTGAAATTATCATCATCGTCAGGAAGTTGGGCTGCGACAGGTGGAGTCGTTACACTTGACCCCTATATTATTGTGCCTTTTAGCCTTATTTCACCTTATGCTGCATCGGCTGATTTTTACGGAAGTATACCAGGGCTAGCAAATATTCAAGCAGATGAATATGCAGGCGCTACTGTGAGTAGCATAAACTATACTGCCCCCATCACAGGAATATTAATCAATAGGCCCTTGCAAACGGCAAATATATTGATACAGGTCAATGCTACCACCCCTGCCGTTGTGAGCGTCACATCATTAAGCTCAACAGTGAACCCTTCAACTGCCACCCAAGATAATTCGACTACCATTACGGCAACCGTTCGAGATATTAATAATAAAGCTGTGTCTAATATTCCTGTTACTTTTAGCATTAAAGCAGGGCCAAGCGGTGGCGAACGAATGTCGCCCGTTACCGTGTTTACTGATACATCAGGCAACGCAGTATCCAACTTTATCGCAGGTGGCTTGCCTTCGGCTGCGAACGGTATTGATGTATATGCACAAGTCTTTTCTAATGGGAAAACCATTACAGGAAACACATTACTAACCATTGGTGGTAGCGCGGTATCAGTCTCTTTGGGAACTTCTAGCAAGCTTGGTAGTAGTATTGATGGCACAAGCTATATACTGCCTATGTCTGCCTTGGTTACGGATATTAATGGTTCAGGAGTAGCTGGCGCAATCATCACCTTGCGGGTTCGTCCAAAATATTTTGCCTTTGGTCATCGATCAAGTGGACGGACTTTGAACTTTTTTGAAGGGGAACCGACTTATTGGCCAGGGTACTTCTTTGAGAATAGTACATTTTCTACTGTAACGACGGTCAACCCTAATGCTTCCGTGGTTCGTTCAGCGATTGGTTTTGCTGCTGAAGATCGAAACAATAATCAAATATTAGACTTTGTCACAACAGGCGTGCCAGAAGATGGTTATACCAAGCTGTTTGATTTTAATAGCCCATTGTCTGCCGAAATTACAGATAACTATACTTCATACAATTATACCAATTATTTAAATACGGGTGTTTTTATTAATAGTTACAGTCAAGTTCTTACAGCCTACCCTTTGATGAATCAATTAAAAGACTCTCTTGGTAATTTGATTGGTAATCCTAGTTATATGTCAACGAATGCAAATGGAACACCCAGTTGCCAACTTCTTTCTTTGGCTCAAATGAATGCTATTGTTGGCGTTCCTCCTAGATGGTATTGCAGGCCCATGCAAGATGGGGCATTAACGCCTACCCATGCATCGGCAGGTTCTGTGCCACAAATAGCAATTACTGGTGTCGATGGATTGGCATCATTTGTTTTCACTTATCAAAAGCGGTATGCGCAGTGGTTGGTGGTAGAGCTTACAGCAACCATTCAAAATACAGCAGGTACGGAAAGCGTCAGTAAAATATCATTAAAATTGCCTGAACCTAACGGTAACACCGTTTTAAAGCAGCTACTCGCAGCCTACCCCACTTCACCGTTTGGTGATAAGCCGTAGTTTGATTATTTTCTCGCTCTCACGCTTTCGCGTGGGAGCGTAGGAGAAACCCCATGAAATTCGTAGATCCCAAAAATGACGCGGCTTTTCTCAAAATTTTTGGCAAAAAACAATGCCATGATATTGTTATCGAGTTTCTCAATGCTATCTTAGATTTACCCTCACCTATTCAAAGTGTGAAAGTCACTATTCCCTTTTCATATCCTTTAGTCAAAGGACTAGAAGAAACGATTTTGGATGTGCATGCCTGCGATCAAGATGGCAATAAATTCGTTGTTGAAATACAACTGGAAGGTGAATTGGGTTTTCATAAGCATACTGTTTATTACAATAGCAAAGCCTATATGCCAAGTTTTCCTAATGAGAGAAAACTATACAAGGAACTCAAGCCCGTTATTTTTCTTGGCGTTCTTAATTTCACACTGTTTGATAACGCGCATTATATTTCACGCCATTTAATACTGAATAAAGAAACAGGAACGCACGAACTTAAAGACTTAGAATTTAATTTTATTGAATTACCCAAATTTAATAAAGAAGAACATGAATGCAAAAGTCTAACAGAAAAATGGATTTATTTTCTCAAAAACGCCGATAATTTAGCATTAATCCCCCCAAATAGCACTACTCCAGCGCTACAACATGCCTATGAATGCGCAAGCGAGCATATATGGAGCAAAGAAGAGCTGGACTTGTACGATTACCGCAGCATGCAGATTGACCAAGAATGGGGGCGGTTAGACTTTGCGATGCAAAGAGGGATGCAAAGAGGGATGGAAAAAGGGATGGAAAAAGGGATGGAAAAAGGGCTAATAAAAGTTGCAACTTCTTTATTAGATATTCTTGATGATGACACTATCTCAAAAAAAACAGGCTTGCCGATAGATACCATTCGTCAATTGCGTCATGATAGGGTGAAACCATGAAATTCATAGACCCCAAAAACGACATAGCTTTCCGCAAGATTTTTGGCAGTGAGCAAAGCCATGATATTCTCATCAAATTTCTTAATGCTATCTTAGATTTATCCTCCCCCATTCAAGGTGTGAAAGTCACTATTTTCTTTTCATATCCTTTAATCAAAGGACTAGAAAAAATAATTTTGGATATGCATGCCAGCGATCAAGATAGCAAGATCAAACCACCAGCTAAAGCTGGTGGTTTGATCTTGCTATATATCATTAATCATTTCATCTGTTATATTACCTGTACTCCATGCAAAATAGCCTCACGCCCACATTCGTTGTCCCCAATACTCTTGACGCAATTGTCTAAACTCTCGTTGCAATTTATATGATGTCTTTTCTTTAACCTTTTACATCAGTTTGCTTATAGATATTTGAGGAGGTATAGATACAAAAGCAAATGAATATCTGATGTTACGAACTTGACATTTTTAAAGCATATTGATGATTAGAGCCTCGTTCCCATGATCCTGCTTCTGATAGAATTTCTCCGCAAAATTTAGAATATCCTTACCGAACAAGATGATGAAGACGACTGCCTCTATCTCCAAATAGTACTTTTTTCCTGTATTTCGTACACCATACAAGCTAAATTCAAGTCATAAGTGCAATTTCGTCAGAGGCTTTATTCTTCCCTTGATTTAGGTGAGAATATAGTCCGTCATGAAAAGCTATTATGAGGTGCAGCTTATGGCATACAATCAATTAAGTTTACAAGAGCGTCATTGCATCGAAATAGCGAAGGAGAAATACCAATATGCCATATAAATTATCTGAACGAAAAATGCAGCACATGCAATACCTGCGACGTATGCGTCATGTCAGTGGCGATGATGATGCCATTGATTGGGGGAAAGTTGCCACGGTGTGCATGCTTGTAGGGGTGCTAAGCCTATTGACAGCATGGGTGTATGGTTTTGAGACAGAGCGAGTTATGGATGTACGGGTTTTTCCTAAATCTAATCTCAAAGCAGCGGCATCAGGCCCGATTCATGTGACAAAATACAACGAGACATACACCATCACAGTAATCGCTTCATTATCAAGAAAATCATGGTCATTTATCGAAGGGCAGGTGCTGGATAAAAATAAAAATTATTTATTTTCTTTTGGCAAAGATCTTTGGGATGAAGAAGGGCGAGATAGCGAGGGTTATTGGCGTGAAATCAATAACTCTTATGACATCACCGTCACGTTTCCCACCCCTGGGGATTATTATATTCGTTTGGCAAGTGAATACAATCGCGCACCTAAAAATGTTACGGTAAGGGTTGCCAAACAATTAGGGAGCAGTATTCCTCATTTTTGGTTTGGTCTTTTGCTGTTGTTTGCAGGTATCGCGCTCAATGAGTTTCAAAACCGAACCATTAGCCGTGCTTTAAATAAAGTTGAGTGGGATTAATCATGAATAAAACACGCAAAGCGGTACTGATTACAACAGGGATATTGGGTGTCATCTATTTTTCTTTCTTTCCATTAGCTAGCAATGGTTATGGCTATATGGGCTACCATGGTTACCACAGTAGCCCGTCATTTTTTTATTGGGGAGGTCCCAATATGTACTACGATCGCAGTATTCGCAATGGAAGTCGCAGTGGCCCAAATAGTTTAGGTGGAGGGCCTGGTAGCGGAAAGTAAGCCATGTCTAACAAGCATGCGCAAAAATACAGCGCAACGTTGATCTATACCGCATTCATTGCGGGACTGTGTTCTATTATTTATGAATTACTGATTGCCACTACGGTATCGTACTTTTTAGGTGATAGTATTACCTATTTTTCATTAACCATTGGTCTTTATATGGCGGCCATGGGCGCTGGTTCTTTTTCTTCTAAGTACATAGAAACGTCTTTGTTAAAAAAGTTTGTGATGGTGGAACTTTCTTTGGGGCTGGTGGGTGGTGTGAGTATTCCCCTACTGTATTTTGCTTACAGCATCAATGATATTTTCATCCCTACCTACATAGCATCAACACTGGTGATTGGTTTTTTGATTGGCTTAGAGATTCCATTGTTGACCCGTTTAATGGAACAGTACAAACCTTTGCAATGGAATATTGCCCATATATTATCTGTCGATTACCTTGGTGCATTGATTGCGACTGTCTCCTTTCCCTTTGTTTTACTGCCTTTTTTTGGTGTATATCAATCATCATTGATCTTTGGTTTGGTCAATATGTCGATTGGTTTTGTCGTGCTTTGGGTGTTTGGCAGAGAACATATTGGGCGTGCGGTATCGTCATTAAAAAATACCACCATTGTGTTGACACTGATGATTATTGTGATGATTATTTTTTCTAATATCACATTGCGTTATTGGGACAATAGCCTCTACGATGATCGTATCGTATACAGTGAGCAAACACGTTACCAAAACATTGTATTAACCCGTCATCGAGATGATATTCGTTTGTTTCTCAATGGGAATTTACAATTTTCATCCATTGATGAATACCGCTACCACGAAGCTTTGATTCATGTGCCGTTATCGTTACAAAGAACGCCCGTGCAACGGGTCTTGCTGCTCGGTGCTGGCGATGGCATGGCTGTTCGTGAATTGCTAAAATACCCCAGCATTCAAGAAATCATCGTGGTTGATCTTGATCAACGGATGATTCGTTTAGCCAAAGAGAATCGTTATATAGCTGCCTTAAATCAACACAGTTTAGATTCACCGAAAGTGACCATCATAACTTCTGATGCTTTCACTTATTTAAGTGATAACAAAACATTGTTTGATTTTATTGTTTGTGATCTGCCCGACCCCAATAATAATGCGCTGGCACGTTTGTACAGCAAGCAATTTTACACATTAATCCGTCATAACCTTGCGGAAAACGGCATATTTGTAACACAAGCAACCAGCCCTTATTTTGCAACTGATGCATTTTGGAGCATCAATAAAACCATTGCAGCAGCATCTTTTGATCATGTACTGCCTTATCATGCCCATATTGCCTCTTTTGGTGATTGGGGTTTTGTCGTGGCGAGCAATCAACCGCTGAAGCCTCAACAAGCTGATATTCAAGTAACCACACGATTTCTTGATAACACGAATGTTGCTACGTTATTTGTTTTTGATAAAGATATTCGCTCGGATGATGTAAAGATCAATAGGTTAGATCAACCTATCTTGCTTCAGTATTATCTTAAAGGGTGGAAGTATTATGCGCGATAAGCTTTTTTTGGTCAGGTGATTAAACATTAGATAAAGAAAGTGCAACAAATGAGGAGAGTAGATCCTAAATTCAGCTATTATTAATTAATCGGCTTCCCTTTTAAGACGGGACAACAATAAAATCAAGGGGTTACAGCATGTTAGAAAATCACTTTTTTAGTTGCAGCTTGTCCCGTCTTAAAAGGAAAGCCCGAAGTTTACCCTGTCATTCTGCGCGAAGTTTACCCTGTCATTCTGCGCGAAGTTTACCCTGTCATTCTGCGCGAAGT